>JBDTOT010000009.1:0-117492 GCA_039933105.1 Gammaproteobacteria bacterium
GTGTTTGGTAAGGACCCCGGCGGATTGCTCGACTACATCCGCACGGGCTGCGAGCTGCAACGCGACTGGCTCGCCAACGTTGCACGCCACACGCGCAACCTGCTGAAGCACCTGCCGGCCGCCTAGCGCTGCACGTAGACCAGAAACTCCGTGCTGCCGTCGGCGATACGCTGCAGTGTCGCGATCGATTGCGCGTCGAGCTTGTGGCCGCGCGCCACGATCAGCACCCCGTGCGCGCTCACGAGATCGCGCGTCACACTCATGCCGGGCTTGAGTCCTTGAACCGATACGCGCAGCTCGCGCTGGTCGTCGTCTGCTCCCGCGGCGTTCAACACGGTTAGAAACGCGGTCACGACCGTGCCGTCGTACCAACTGCCGACGTGGTCGCGCAGATAGTGGATCGCCTCGGCCGGCGTCAGGGCTTCGGGCAGCATCAGCCGGCGCAGCAGCGCGTCATAGTCTTTTGCTACGTGCAGCACTTTCGCCTCGATCGGGATCGCGTCGCCGACGAGTCCGTCGGGATAGCCCTGCCCGTCCAGTCGCTCGTTGTGTGCCCGCAGAATGGCCGCCACAGGCGCCAGCGGCTTCAGTGGTAACAGGATCGTCTCGGCATGCACAGTATGGCGCTTGAACTCGGCAGCCTGCTCGTCGGTCATCGCGACCACCGCTGTTCTGATCAGCGACTCCGGCAGCACGAGCTTACCGAGATCGCACAGCAGCCCGGCGAGATGCACGTGCCGCTGCTGCAGCTCCGTGAGTCCTAGTGCTTTGGCGGTGGCCTGCGCGTGTTCTGCAATCCGGCGCACGCTGACCGTGTCGCGTGTACCGGCCTGGATCAAGCTCGCGAACACCTGCACGGTGGCATCGAAGCTGGTTTGGATGTCGCGGTTGGCGGCGGCGAGCAGATCCGCGGTCTTGGTGAGCTCGGCCGTGCGCTGTGCGACTTTTTTCTCGAGCGACTCGTTCAGCGTTACAAGCTCGGCGTTCTGTGTCTGTGTGAGAGCGAGCAGCCGGTCGCGCTCGCGCCGTAAGACGCACATCTTCATCGCCTGCGCGAGCAGCGCCTCGAGCTCGCCGTCGGCCTGCCAGGCTTTCGGCAGGTATACGACTTCGACGTCACCGGCTTCCGGGACCGCGATCTCGGACAACACGAGGTCGACCTCGTGCTCGTCCAGCACGCGCGCCGCGCTTTCGCCGGTTGCAGCGGTCAACGCCAGGTAGCCAGCATCGCTCGCCGCGTGCTCTAGCTTGGTTCGCAGTGCTTCCTCTGCTTCCACGAACAAGACCGTGCCGCGCGACTTCGCAGCCGCATCCGCTGGCTGCGCGGCGCTCTGTGCACGGGATCTGTTCTGGGAAGCTCGTCGGGGCATTGCAGGTACTTAGCTACTCAACCTATGTGTGATCGGCCCGGCAGACGCCCCCCTTGAGCAATGCCGCCTGAACTGAGACGGTGTTCACACAGCCCGCGGTTATGTCACGCGCCGTCGGCTCTTGATTCCTGGGCCGCTCGTCCGGATGCTTGAAGCCCGAACCGGCCGGTACGCCGGCCCAAAAACTGAGCCTTTCGACAATGACCGACCTGTTCCCCACAGATTTTCGCCTCGAGCGCCGGCAGACGAACGGCATCGCCTTGAACGTACGCCACGATGTCGTCGCCGGCGAAACCCGCCCGCCCTTGCTGCTATTGCACGGCTTCCCGCAGACGCACGCGATGTGGCATCGCGTCGCGCCGCGGCTGCGCGAGAAATTCGCGCTCGTGCTTCCCGACCTGCGCGGTTACGGGGATTCCGACAAGCCCGAAGGCCCGGCGGATCACTCCGCCTATAGCAAGCGCACGATGGCGTTGGACTGCGTGGAGCTGATGCGCGGTTTCGGCTTCGCGCGGTTCGCCGTGTGCGGACACGATCGAGGTGCGCGCGTCACGCACCGGCTCGCGCTCGATCATCCCGAAGCGGTGCGCGCCGTGTTGCTGCTCGACATCTCGCCCACGCTCACGATGTACGACAACACGACGATGGAATTCGCGCGCGCGTACTACCACTGGTTCTTCCTGATCCAGTCGGCCCCGCTGCCGGAACGGCTGATCGGCGCCGATCCGGTTTTCTATCTGCGCTCGAAAATGGGTGGCTGGGGTTCCAGCGGAACGGCGTTGTTCGATCCACGAGCGCTCGCAGAGTACGAGCGCTGCTTCACGCCGGACGCGATCCACGCGATGTGCGAGGACTATCGCGCCGCGGCCACGCTCGATCTCGATCACGACCGCGCCGACGACGCGAAGCGCATCAAGTGCGCCACGCGCGTGTTGTGGGGCGAACGCGGCGTCGTGCACAAGCTGTTCACGCCGATCGCGGACTGGCAGATGAAGTGCGCCGGCAACGTCACGGGCCGCCCTCTGCCGAGCGGCCACTACATAGCCGAGGAATTACCGGACGCCCTCGTCGCCGAGATGCTCGCGTTCTTCGTTCGCTGAGAGTCTGCGGAGCGCCGCGTCGATGGAGCGCTCGTAGCGCACCAGCGGCGGCTTGAGGCCGTGCGCAAACAACCCCTCGCGAATTTCGTGTGTGGTGCCCGTGAGCACGAGCCGCACGCTCCGGCGCGACGCCTTGCGCGCAAGGCCCTCGAGCATGTTCGCTGCCGTGGAATCCAAGAAAGGCACTGCCGCCAGATCGATCACGAGCGCACGCTGCGTCGCCGAGACGCGGTCGAGGACAGAGCCTATGGAAGCGGCGGCGCCGAAGAAGAACGCGCCCGTGATGCGGTACACGACGACGCGCTGGTCGTTGGCGAGTGTTTCGTCGTAGGGTTCGCGCGTCGTGCGCGGTGTATCGGCCTGGTCTTCTTCGACGAACGGCGTGTGCGCGGCAATCGCCGTGGCGCGCGACATCCTGTGGATGAACAGCACGGAGCCGAGCGCAAAGCCCACGACGATGGCTTCGGAGAGGCTACGGAAGATCGTCAGCAGAAACGTCGCGAGCAGCACAGCCGCATCGCCGCGAGACGCACGCAGCAAATTCACGAACGCGCCCTTCTCCGCCATGTTCCACGCGACGGTCGCGAGCACACCGGCCAACGCCGCAAGCGGAATGAAACTCGCGAGGCGCGCGGCGAGCAACAGAAACGCCAGCAAGAACGCGGAATGCAGCATGCCGGCGACGGGCCCGTGAGCGCCCGCGCGGATATTCGTCGCCGTGCGCGCGATGGCACCCGTAACGCAGATACCGCCGAACAACGCTGACGCGATGTTCGCGGCGCCCTGCGCCACGAGCTCGCAGTTCGAGCGATGCCGGCGGCCGGTCATGCTGTCCGCAACGACGGCCGACAGCAGCGACTCGATCGAGCCCAGCAGCGCAAAGCTGACGGCCGTGGGCAGCACGCCGCGGATCTTCGCCAGATTGATCGCAGGCAGCGCCGGCAATGGGAAGGTGTTCGGAATGCCACCGAACTGCGAGCCGATCGTCGTCACGGAAAGGCCGAACACGGCGGTCGCGGCGGCGGCGCCGGCCACCGCAATCAACATGCCCGGCCAGTGCGGGCGCAGCTTCCTGAGCCCGACGATCACGGCGATCGTCGCGAGCGACAGCGCAACCGCGCGCGGCTCGAATGTGCCGGCGTACTTCCACAACATCGGCAGCTTGTCGAGCAGTTCGCCCGGCTCCTGCTCCACCAGCCGCAAACCGAGCAGATCCTTTATCTGGCTGGAGAAGATGATGACGGCGATGCCGGCCGTGAAGCCCACGGTGACGGGATACGGAATGAACTTGATGTACGTGCCGAGCCGCAGGAACCCGACGGCGGCCAATATGAACCCAGCGAGGATCGTCGCGAGCAGCACGCCATCCATGCCATATACGTGCACCGCGCTCGACACGAGCACGATGAAAGCTCCGGCCGGCCCGCCGACCTGGAAACGACTGCCGCCCAATAACGAGATGACGAACCCACCGACGATCGCGGTGTACAGGCCCTGAGCCGGTGACGCGCCCGACGCGATTGCGATGGCCATCGACAACGGCAGCGCCACGATGGCCACCGTGAGCCCGGCGACCACGTCCGCGCGCAGATGCGCGAGGCGATAGCCCTCGCGGAAGACAGTCACGAGTTTCGGCGTGAACAGCTCGGCGAATGTCGGCGGCGCTGGGGTGGGAGGTGTCGCGCTCATGCGTGGATGAGCATGATGCAACCTCGAGGCCCCTGCGGCTATTGGTACAAGTCACACTACACCCGCTCGGCCGTGGCTTGTCGCTGGTAGCGGTTTGTGACAGGCTTTTCGGCCGTAGATGGCCACACATTAGATAACAGCCCATGAGCGCCGCCATCGATCTCGCCGAGCAACACGACCAGGCCGGCCGCCACGACGACGCTGTCAACGCGCTCGCGCGCGCCACACAGGGCGGCGACTTCGAGGCAATGACGGAGCTCGGCAAGCGCTTGATCATCGGCGATCGCGCGCCTCTGCTGCCGCAAGACGGCGCCAAGATGCTGGTCGACGCCGCGGTCGCCGGCAACGCCGAGGCCGCGCTCCGGCTTGCCGTGCTGAAGGCCCTCGGCGCGCACATGCCGCAAAGCTGGACCGAGGCGATCGCCTTGCTCGTATTCGCGGCCGAGCGCGGATCAGAATCGGCACGCAAACAGGTGGCCGTGCTAGCTCATCAACCCCTGAGTGTGGCGGCAACGATCAGTGACTGGAAGTTGCTCGCGGGAGGCATCGACACGCGTTTCTGGCAGACGTGCCCCGCCGGAACGACGCTATCTCCCAATCCGCTCGTGCGCATATTTCCGGAGTTCGTCACGGACCCGATCTGCGCGTGGCTGATCGAACGTGCGCAGCCGAAGCTGCAGCGCGCTCTGATCTATGACCCCGGAAACCGCAAGGACATGGCCGATCACATGCGCACGAACTCCGCCGCCGGCTTCGATCTGGTGCAGGCCGATCTCGTGCAGGTGGCTGTGCAGTCACGCATGAGCATCGCGAGCGGAGTTCCGCTGCACCACATGGAAGGCGCCACGGTGCTCCACTACGCCATCGGCGAGCAAATCACGAACCACTACGATTTCGTCAATCCGAAGACCCCGAACTACGAGCAGGAGATTCGCGAGCGCGGCCAGCGTATCGCGACGTTCCTCGTGTACTTGAACGACGACTACGAAGGCGGCGAGACCGATTTCCCGCAACTCAGCCTGCGTTATCACGGCGGTAAACGCGCCGCGATCGTGTTCAGCAACGCGTTGCCCGATGGCCAACCCGACCTGCGCATGGTGCATGCCGGCCTGCCGCCGCGCGACGCCGAGAAGTGGCTCATGACGCAATTCATTCGGAACCGGCCCGTCCTGAACGCGCGCTCTGAGAACTACGGCTGAGACGCGCTGCCGCCGGCATCACACTGCGAGGGGGATTTTCATGCGTAACGCCTGCGCGGCATTCGCCGCAACGTTTCTGATCGCGAGCGTCTCGGCCCAGCAAACGGTGCCGTTTGCGAACGGTATTCCGGTGGCGCCGGAAATGCCGATTCCGGCCATGCCTACTAAACCGGTCGAGTACGCGACCGCCGAGGGCATGAAGATCAAAGTCAGCGTCGTCACACGCGGCATCGAACATCCGTGGAGCATCGCGTTCGTGTCGAATGACGTGTGGCTCGTGACGCAGACGCATGGTGGCTTGCGCGTGGTACGCAACGGCGTACTCGATCCCGAACCCGTCAAAGGAGTGCCGGACGTGAAGACGGCGCGCCGTTCGGGTCTGCTCGAGGTGACGCTGCATCCGAAGTTCGCGGAGAACAAGTTCGTCTACCTGACGTACCACAAGCCGCTGCCGGACGACAAAGGCGCGCTCGCGCTCGCTCGCGGCCGTTGGGACGGCAAGCAACTCGTCGGCACGCGCGACTTGTTCGTCACGCCGCCGGACTCGGGCACGATCTCGCGGCTCGTGTTCGGCCGCGACGGCAAGCTGTATATGTCGACGGCGGGCGGCGACGCGCAGGACCCGAGCACGTTGGCGGGCAAGATCCTGCGCTTGAACGACGACGGCACCGTGCCGAAGGACAACCCATTCGTCGGCCGCGCGGGCTATCGGCCCGAGATCTACACGCTCGGCCACCGCTCTCCCCTCGGCTTGGCCGTGCATCCCGTCACGGGCCAGATCTGGGAATGCGAGAACGGACCCAACGGCGGCGACGAGGTCAACATTCTCGTGCCCGGCGGCAATTACGGCTGGCCCCTCGTGAGCCTCGGCCGGACGTATCAGGGCCCCTGGCACTCGCAGAAATTCCAGCGCGAAGGGTTCATCGACCCCGTCGTGTACTGGACTCCCGCGATCGCCGTTTCCGGCCTTACGTTCTATACGGGCGACAAGCTGCCGAAGTGGAAGGGTGACTTGTTCGTCGGCGGGTTACGGTACGGCGAGGTCATCGGCACCGGCCAGATCCAGAGAATATTGTTCAACGAAAAGATGGAGGAACTGCGTCGGGAAGCCCTCTTGACCGACTGGCGTCACCGGATGCGAGATGTTCGCGAGGGGCCGGACGGCCTGCTGTACGTGCTGATCGACGATGACGACGGTGCCGTCCTGCGTATCGAACCGGCCAGTTAGAAATCCGGGCAACGGCCCACTTTGGGGCAACAATCCACTTTACTTTTGACCATTTTGCTTGGATCATCCGGCGGTTCCCGATCGCTTCCAAGAAGTCTGCTGGCATGGTGCCTAAGTTCTCTTGAGCGAGCGCGCTACCTGGGAGGGTAACCATGGGCAGAAAATTGTATGTCGGCAACTTGCCGTATTCGAGCACCGAGCAGAGCCTTCGCGAAGCCTTTAGCAAATGCGGCACGGTCGATTCCGTCGCATTGATCACGGATCGTGACACCGGTCAGAGCAAGGGCTTCGGCTTCGTCGAAATGGCGACGGATGCAGAAGCACAGGCCGCGATCCAACAAATGAACGGCGAATCGGTCGATGGCCGTCAGATCAAGGTCAACGAGGCCAAACCGAAGGCGCCAGGTGGCGGCGGCGGTGGCGGCGGCCGTGGGGGTTACGGCGGCGGCGGTGGCGGCGGCGGTGGCGGTCGCTGGTGAGATTGCGCGCTTCGGCTGAATAAGCCGTGCGTAAACGAGAACGCCGCAGCAATGCGGCGTTCTTTTTTTGCGCCCTATTTCTTCGCTGGTGAACCGGCCGCGACGGCGGCAATGCCGCCTGCGGCATCGAGCTGCACGGCAACGTCGGGACGCGCCGCGCGCAGCTTGGCCACCCCGGCCGCAGTGACGCCGGTTTGCCACAGATAGACCTGCCGCAACGCCGCGATTCGGCCCAGCGCGTCGATGCCCGCATCCGTTACACCGGCGTTGCCGTACAGATTCAGCGAGGCGAGCTTAGGCAACCGCACCAGCGTCGCCAGGCCGCGATCCGTGATCTGGTTGCGGCTCAACCGTAGCTCGGATAATCCGGCGAGATCGCCGAGCGCCGTGAGATCGTCGTCGTCGAGCGCGGCGTTCTGCAGGTTCAGATCCGCGATCTGCGCTCCCGCTGCCGCGAGCACCGCGAGCGCGCCTTCGTCGAGCTCCGTGCCCGGCGAGTTCACACGGACGACGAGCCTGGGATCGCTCTGCGACACCTGACGCACGAGGAACCCGGCGGCAAACAACTTGCCGACTAGCTCCTGATCCGCGGCAACGGCTGCCGAAGGCTTGGTCTCCGCTGCCGCTGCGCCGCCGATGCCTAGCTGTGCCGCGAGCAACGGCTCGATGGCCGCGTCGGTGCCGACCTCGCCGATCGTCTTCCCGTGCGGCGCGCCCTTCTCGATCCACCACTTCAGGATGGCGATCTGGTCTTTCGTCGGCGGCGTCTTGCCCTCGGCCGGCATGACGTTCTCGTCGTCCGCCGGGCGCGTGATGCGGAAATACAGCTCACTGCGTTCGACGTCGCCAGGGACGATGGCGCGGCCCGTGTCACCGCCTGCGAGCGTCGACTCGTAGCTCGCCATGCTGAAGCTGCCTTCGCGCTTATCGCCGTTGTGGCAGCTGCCGCAGCGCTGGTACAGAAGCGGCTGCACCACGTCGAGATAGGGATCCGCGGCTGCGACGCTCGTGGGCCGCGGCCGCTTCGTTTCGGCGCCGAGCAATGGGCGCAGGAAACCCGGCGCGTACTCCAGCATGAACGTCGAACCGTGCGTGAGGTTGCCGCCGTAGTGACCTGTTGCACTCACGAGCCCGAGCGCCAACACGCCGATCACGAGCTTGAGCCACGGGGCCGCGGGCCTCGTCGCGAGCCACCAGCCGAATAGAATGACGGCCGCCGTGATGGTGCCGAGCAGCCGATGCGCGTTACCCGAGGGCCCGGCGAATCCGCCTTCCGCGAAGTGCAGATAGCCGAGCGCCACCGTCACCACCGCGGACACCGCCGCAGCGCCCCACAGGAACGGCGACGCCTGCGCCAACGCCCTGTACCGCTCGCGCCGCGCAACGAAATCGAGCACCACGGCCACGATGACGATGCCGATCGGCAAGTGCAACGCGAGCACGTGGAACCGGCCCAGGAAGAACAGGAAATCGCTCATCGGGACGCCTTAGGCAATGATCTCTTTCACGACCTTGCCATGGACGTCGGTCAAACGGTAGTCGCGGCCTTGGAACCTGTAGGTGAGCCGTTCGTGATCGATGCCGAGCAACGCCATCAGCGTGGCGTTCAGATCATGGATGTGCACACCATCTTTGACCACGTTGTAGCTGAAGTCGTCGGTCTCACCGTGCGAATGGCCGGCTTTCACTCCGCCGCCCGCGAACCACCACGTGAAGCAACCGCCGTGGTGATCGCGACCCACGAGTGGGTTGTCGATCTGCCCTTGCGCGAACGGCGTGCGCCCGAATTCGCTGCCGAACATCACGAGCGTGTCGTCGAGCAGGCCGCGCTGCTTCAGGTCCATGACGAGCGCGGCGGAAGGCTGATCGATCTCCTGGCAACGCACGGGGAGAGCCTGCTTGATGGCGAGGTGATGGTCCCAACCCATGCCGAACAGCACCTGATATTTCACACCGCGCTCCGCGAGCCGGCGCGCGATCAAGCAGTTGCGTGCGAACGTGCCGGGCTTCTTGACGTCAGGCCCGTACATCGCAAGCACCGACTCGGGCTCGTCGCGGATGTCGGCCACCTCGGGCACCGAAGCCTGCATGCGATACGCCATTTCGTACTGGCTCATGCGCGACAGGATCTCGGGGTCGTGCGACTGCTCGTGCTGCAGCAACGCGAGCTCACCAAGGGTATCGAGCATCGCGCGACGGTCGGGGCGATCGATGCCCTGAGGGTTATTCACGTACAGCACCGGATCGGCGGCCGCACGAAACTCCACCCCCTGGTGATGCGACGGAAGGAACCCGGAACTCCAGATCGCGGAGTCCTGCGGTACGCCGACCGAGATGCCGGAGTTCATGACGATGAAGTTCGGTAAATCACGATTGTCCGCGCCGAGCGCATAGCTAACCCATGCACCGGCCGACGGCCGCCCGGCGAGTTGAAAGCCGGTGTGCAGGAACTTCGACGCCGGATCGTGGTTCACGTGCTCCGTGTGCACGCTCTTCACGAAGCAAAGGTCGTCGGCGATCGCCCCCGTGTACGGCAGGAAGTCGCTGACCCACGCCCCGCTCTCGCCGTATTGGCGGAACGGGCGCAACGGCCCAACGATCGGAAACGCGGATTGACCGCCTGACATCGTCGAGAGGCGCTGAGTGTTCCGCACCGACTCCGGCAGATCCTGGCCGTGCATCTTCACGAGCATCGGCTTGTAATCGAAGGTATCGACGTGCGAGATCGCGCCCAGCATGTGTAGGCAAATCACGCGTTTCGCGCGTGCTTGCAGCGGGCCGCTGCCGAGCACGCCGACGTTCATCGTCTCCGTGCCCGCCCCGAGCGCACGACCGCCCATGAGATCGAGCAGCGACAACGCCCCGAGCCCGCCGATCGAACGCAGCAGAAAGGAGCGTCGCGATTCGTCTACGTTGCAGCAATCCGGTTTCTTCATGGCAGGGTCCTCACCTTACGGTGAACGCATCCGGGGAATTCATGACGACGGCAGCGACGTTCGTCAGCGCCGCGAGTGCCGTGGGATCGAGAGCCGCGTCGAGCGGCGTGACGCCGGCCTTCAGCAGCGCGTCGCGCTTCGCCGTATCGGCTGCGAACTCATCGCGTTGCGCACGATAATGGGTACGCAGGAGATCGAGGTGCTGAGCTCCTGGCGCGGCGCGTGCCCCGAGGCGATACAGGCGCGCCAGCTGCGCGTCGACGTCCGGCGACGACTTCAACGCCTCGGCCGCGAGCGACCGATACGCTTCGACGAACTGCGGATCGTTCAAGAGAACGAGCGCCTGGAGCGGCGTGTTCGAGCTGCGTCGGCGCGCGACGCTCTCGGTGCGGTTCTTGAAGTCAAAGATGCGCAGCGCCGGGTGCAACGCATTGCGCTTCACGAACGTGTACAACGTGCGGCGGTGCAAGTCGTCCTGCGGTACGTTCGCCGCGGCCGGGTATGGATAGAAGCTGTTCAGCGGATTCCAGATGCCTTCGGGTTGATACGGCAGGACGCTCGGACCGCCGACCTTCGCGACCAGTAAGCCGCTGGCGGCGAGCGCGTTGTCACGCACCATCTCGGCCGTCATTCGCCAGCGCGGGCCGCGCGCGTAGAGTTCGTTACGCGCGTCACGCGCGAGCTGCTCGTCGCTCGCGTCAGAGCTCTGACGATACGTGGCCGACATCACCATGCGTTTGTGCAGCGCTTTCACGTCCCAGCCGGACTCGACGAATTCCACGGCGAGCCAGTCGAGCAGCTCGGGATGCGTCGGGATCGAACCCTGCGAACCGAAGTCCTCGGCCGTCTCGACTATGCCGCGGCCGAAATGCAGCTGCCAGAGGCGGTTCACGAACACGCGCGCCGTGAGCGGATTGCGCGGATCGAACACCCATTTCGCGAGCCCGAGCCGATTCTGCGGCAGCTGTTCGTCCCACTTCAGCACGGCATCCAAGCCGTGCGGGTAGACGCGATCGCCGAGCGCGCTGTAGACGCCGCGATTCAGAACGAACGTCGGGATCGGCTTCGGCGCGTCGCCCATCACGAGCACCTGCGGTATAGCCGTCGCGAGCTCGTTCTCTTTCGCGCGCGCGGCCGTCAGCGTCTTGCGCGCGGCCTGTACTTTCGCGTCGGTAGCCACGAGCAACTCCGCGAGATCGCTCGCGGACCGCGTTACGGCGCGTTGTTCGTCCTGCAGGAACGCGATTTCGACGGGCGTAAGATCGCGATTGAACAGCTTGAGCTCGTCGATGCCGCTGCCGACCGGCGCCTTTTCGCGGAACCGCGTGCCGAAGGCCAGGCCCACGAATGGATCGAACACATCGCCCGTCGAGAACGGCAGAATCGTGCGCGTCAGGTGATCGTGCTCCACGTGCGTCACCGCAGGGGCGCCGTTCACGTACAGCTTGAGTCCCGCCGCACGGCTCGATCCGTCGTACGTCAACGTGAGGTGCGACCATGCACCGATCGGCAGCGCGTCGTCGGTCTCGATCGCGATCATGTTCGCCGGGGGCGAGTGCGCGAGCGACGCCCACAGCTTGCCGTTGTCGATCGTGAGCCGGTATCCCGTCCGGCCCGAGTTCTGCTCCGCCAGATGGTTCAGCACGGGCACGTTCTCGTACTGCGCGCCCACGTAGAACCAGAAGTCGATGCTGAAGGGATCCGTGCGGTCGTACCACCCGACATCGCGGCCGAGAAATCCGCGATTTGTCTCGTCGAAGAACAGCGCCTGGCCACGCACGCCCGGTTTGAACACCGGCGATTGCACGACGGCCGGCGGGGTACCACGCGTCTCGGCCGGCGACAGCGTCAGCGACTCCGCGTTGTAGTTGCGCGGAACGCGGAGAACGGCGGCGACTGCTCGCTGCCCGGGCGCTTTGCTGGCAGGAGGCGGTGGGCCCGGCGGGCCCGCGAACGCGTTGCGCCGGAATACCGTGAGCGCAGACGGCGGCACGTTCTCCGGCCGCGGCTCCGGCAGATCGGTGATCTTTGCCGGGCGCGCCGACTCGAACGCATAGTGCGCGGCCAGCGACGCCGCGAGAGCGTTGCGGATCGTAGCGGCGATCGCCGCCGGCGCCGCCGCGAGTTTCGCGGCCTGGCCATCGGCCGCCGCGCTGACGTCATGCCGTGCTTGCGCGTACGCGGTTTCGAGCGGGGCGACGGCCGCGGCGGCACGCTCCCACTCCGTTTGCAACTGCGGCGTCGGCCACGGCAGCGTTGGGCCGCCCTGAATGCCGCTGAAGCCCGGCGCATACACGCCCGGCTCATCGTTGTTGTTGAAGAATGCGCCGAGCGAGTAGTAGTCCTTCTGCTTGATCGGATCGTACTTGTGGTCGTGGCAGCGCGCGCAGCCGACGGTGAGGCCAAGGAACGCAGTGCCGAGTGCATTGTCCGTGCGCTCGATCATGTATTCGGCTTTGTACTCGGCGTCGATGGCGCCGTTCTCGGTCGTGCGCTTGCCGACGCGCAGGTACGCCGTGGCGAGCGTCTGCTCGCGCGTCGGCTTCGGCATCAGATCGCCCGCGAGCTGCCACGTGCCGAACTCGTCGAACGGCATGTTTCGCGCGAACGCGTCGATGACCCAGTCGCGCCACGGCCAGAGATAACGGTCGTGGTGATCGTCGAGGAAACCGTCGGACTCGCTGAAGCGCGCGAGGTCCATCCAGTACGCGGCCATGTGCTCCGAGTACGCGGGCGACGCGAGCAGACCGTCGACGACCTTCTCGTACGCGTCGGGCGACGCATCGGCGAGGAACGCGTCGACTTGCTCGAGCGTCGGCGGCAGACCCGTCAACGTCAGCGACACGCGGTTGATCAGCGTTTCCTTATCGGCCTCCGCCGCCGGGGCGAGGCGTTCGCGCTCGAGCCGTTGGTATATGAAGCGATCGATGTCGTTCTTCGCACGCGCATCGAGCTTAGTGCTCGGCACCTTCGGGCGCTGGGGCTCGATGAAGGCCCAGTGCGGTCGGTACTCGGCGCCGTTGTCGATCCACTGCGCGAGTATCGCGATCTGTTGTTTCGAAAGCGTCTTGTGCGCCGACTCCGGCGGCATCCGCTCTTCAGGATCCTGCGACGTGATCCGGCGCACGAGCTCGCTCTTGTCCGCGTGGCCCGCGACGATCGCGTACTTGCCGGGCGACTTCGGCAACTCCCGCTTCGCGTTTTCACCAATGTCGAGCCGCAAATCCGCTTTGCGCGCCGCGGGATCGGGGCCGTGGCAGCGGAAACAGTTTTCCGAGAGGATCGGCCGCACGTGCCAGTTGTAGTTGATCTCGTCGGCGCGCAGGCCGTTCAGATCGGCGTTGCGGTCCACGCTGCACGCTTGCAGCAACCACACGGCGCTCGCCGCGACGACCCACCACCGCCGGCCAACCGCCCGAGGGCGGCTGGCCGATAGCGTGGCTAGCCATTGCGTCGTCGAAATACGGAGCTCGTCCATCGTTCCCCTCTAATGGAACCGAATCTTGAGTTCCACACCGACCTCGCGCGGTCGCCCGACCGACGCAAAATCGATGTCCCACAGCGAGTGGAAGAAGCCCGAGTTCAGATAGTACTCGTCGGTCAAGTTGGTCCCAAACACGGCCAGCTCGTAGTGCCCGGCCGAGGGTCCAAGCGCGTCGTGAACGTAGCGCCCGTGTCGAGATGTGAGGGCCCGCACGCCCCGGCATCGCCGGTTGCAATCGCACGACCCCGGCGCGAAGCTGGGGCCGGGATTCAAGAACACCGAGGCCGCGGACAATGCGGCAGCCAAGGCTGCTACGCATGAGTCGCGCGACCGTCGTATCGGCGGTCGTGCACGCGCTGCTGGTTGTCATTCTGATCGCCGCGGGATCCGGCCGCGGACCGCCGCCGCCGATGCCGCCGATCATCGAAGCCGAGTTCGTGAGCGGTGTCGTAGCGCCTGCCGAGACCGCGAGCGAGCCGCCACCGCCTCCGCCCGTTGCGCCGTTACGCGACCCGCCGCCGCAGCAGACACTCGCCACCGCGTCGGTGCCGCCCCCAGCGGCCGCGCCGCCAGAGCCGGACGCACCGGCCGAAACGCCACCGAACACGACGATCGCCGCGGAACAAACGCCGCCGACCGCGCCTGTCGAAGACCCTGCAACCACCGACCTGGCACCCGTCGAAGCGGAGGTCTCAGCGCTCGCAGCGCAGCCCGCGGCGGACACGTTCGACGATGCATCGACAGCGTTACCCGACGCGCACGGCAAGCCGCTCGCGAACACGGAACGGAAGATGCTCACGAAGCACCTGTCGTCATGGACAGGGAGCATCACCGCGGATACGCCTGATACACAGTTGACCTGGCGCGAAGACGGCCAACGTTACACGGCCGTGCTGCACCGACAGCCGGCGACGGATCCGATGGGTATGGACCACATCGTTGTCGAAGTCACGACCGAGCTTGGCGGCAACCGAATGCTCACGGAACTGCGAATGACGCGCGTGGCGTTCTCGAACTTCGCACAGTTCGTCGACCGCTGGGACCCGAGCGTCGCGATCCACGACGACGAGATCGACGGCCGGTTCCACTCGAACTCGCAGATTCACGTAAGTGGGGGACCGGGAGTGCAGCCCGTGTTCCGCGGCAAGGTGACACTCGCCGCGCATGACATCGAGACCGACGGCGACGCTTTCGGCGGAGTCGGTTTCGTGAATCGCCGCGCGATGTTTCCCGGCGGGCTCGAGACCATGGTTCGCCGGATCGGCCTGGCGCCACAGCAACCGCCCGCCGCCGCCGGCGACGACGTGCAGCGCTTCGAGCACGACGCCGCCGTCACGTTCTATGAGGATGGCTCCTACGGCTGGCGCACTATCGGCGCCAGCGAGCCCGAGCAGCGGCGCGCCCTCACGGAGCGTCCGCACTATCTGATCGGCGCCGACGGCGTAACGCTGCAGGTACACGGCACAGTCAAAGGCACGGTGCTCGTGTACACGCCGAACCGAATCGTGATCGCACATGACCTGCGCTACGCGCACGATCCCCGCGAGCCGGGCGCGAGCGACTACTTAGGCCTCGTCGCGGAACGCTCGGTCGAGATCGGCGAGCCCGACCTAACAGGCCCCGGCGATCTCGAGATCTACGCGTCGATCTACGCACGCGGCCAGTTCGCCGTGCGCAGTTACCGTTCTCGACGAACCGGGAAGCTCGTGATCTACGGCAGTCTTGCCGCCGGGTCGCTGACGGCGACCGAGCCGCGGTACGCGACGTCCGTTCACTTCGATCCGCGCCTCACGACGATGCGCGCGCCGGGATTTCCGCTCTCGGATCGCTACGAGCTCGAGTCCTCGAGCGGCGAATGGCACAGCGTGCCGGGCGTGTCGCGATAGCAAGCCTGCGGGGCTCAGTGCGTCATCGCGTACACGACGTTCACGCCGAACCTGTACGCCGTTGCCGTCATCGCACGGGATGACGTGGATCGTCGGCATGCTGCTTGCGTGAGCTCATCGTCACGGGACTCTCGCGGGCGGAGCAGATCCCGACTGTAATCGGGGGCGTCACCCGACTCGCAATTGGTCTGGCGCTCGCAATCCGGCTATTTCGCTGGAAGGAGGGCGCGGCTTAGACTTAGCCGTGACCAAAAATGCGACCAGGGTCAAAACACTCCGACGCCGGCCGTGATGCAAGATCTGGGAACCGACAAACTATTACTGCTGCAAGCGGCTTTTGCGACCGGCGCACAGGCAGAAACTGCCTGGCGCCTGTGGCAAGACCGGGTGCCGCTTGACGAAATCGATGCCGAATCGCAGCGAACCGTGCCGCAGCTACACCTCAACATGGCGGCGGACACGTCCGTTGATTCGAGAGTTCAGGGTCTTTACCGCAGAGCTTGGTACTCCAATACCTTGCTGTTGGAGCAGGTTCGGCCGCTTCTCGACCGGCTGAAGGCAAACGGGGTGCGTGCCGTGGCCTCGAAGCAGACCGCGGCAGTGGTCAAAGCCCGAGCCTGCTATCCGCTGGATCGATTTCACCTGCTGGTCGCCGATCGGGAGGTCGAGCAGACTATGGTCACGCTGCGCGAGATGGGTTGGGTCAGCGCGCGTCCGCCCGCGTTCGCCGAGGCCGCATTGCGGGGCATCGAGTTCACGCGCAGCGGCTTCCTCGTGCAGCTGTCTTGTGCGCCGGCGCAGGACAATGGATTCTTTAGTCGGGTCGAGCGCGTCGAATCGGACGCGGGCATGTTCGAGGTGCCGGGTCACACCGACCAGCTTCTGGAGGCGGCGGCGCCAGAGCGCATGTGGCACTACACCAGCATGTATCAGCGCCTGCTGGAGACCTTGATCGCGATCCGATTCGGCAAACAGGAACCCGATTGGTCGGCAGTCGCACGAATCGGTGCGACTGCCGGCTCGACGCTCCCACTCGCCGATACACTCGAATACCTTGCACGCGATTTTGCCGTTGCACTGCCGGATGGATATCTCGCGGCCCTTCGGCACACGCCGCTCGTGACGCCTCGGCAGGAAGAAGAATACCGGCTCAAGCGCGGCGCACCTTCGCTGTGGCGGCGAATTCGGTTGTCGCGCCTCGAGTACCGAAGCCTGAAGAGGTTGTCAGCCGCGCGCAACGAGTCACTCTCCCTAGTCGAGTACCTGAAGCTTCGCTGGAATGTCAGCGACATGAAGGGAATCGTCAAGCACGTCGTTTCGCTCGCAAAAAAGTAACGAAGATGCAAACGCCGACGGAGATCAGGCTCCTACTCGAAACAGCACGCGGCACTCGCGCAACCTTGAATCGAGATCGTATCCGCGCGCTCGCAGGCGGCCCTGTCGACTGGGCGCGGGTGCTGAGCGCGGCGGAGCGACATCAGGTCACACCGCTCGTCCATCGCGTTTTGCAGTTACAGGCCGCGGATCTCGTACCCGTCGACGTACTTCGCCAGCTGGCGATCCGCAGCCTGACCACGGCAGGCCGCAACCGCCGGTTCGCCGAAGAGCTCGTGCGCCTCGACGCTCTGTTTCTGCAGAGAAGCCTCGAAGTGATTTCCTACAAAGGCCCGACGGCGGCGGTCCAGCTGTATGGCGATCTGCGCCTGCGGACGTTTGGAGACATGGACTTTCTCGTGAAGCGCGGCGATCTCGATGCCGTCTGCGGCGTACTGCGCGAGCAGGGCTATCAGAATCGCTGGACCGGAACACCGGGCCAGAGAGAGCGCATGGAGAGGGAGGAGAAAGAGTACTGCTTCGTATCGGGTCCGATCACGGTCGAGCCGCACTGGTCGATTACCGCGAGGCGTTTTCCGTTCGACATCGACTATCCCTCCCTGTGGTCAAGAGCCCAGGAGATCCCATTCGACGGCTCGAAGCTGCTCACGTTTGGTCCTGAAGACATGTTGTTGGTGCTATGCGTGTGCGGAGGGAAGGGGCGCTGGCAACGGATTCAGATGGTCAGCGATGTTGCGGAGACCGTACGGACGTGGCCCGATCTCAATTGGAGTGCCTGTTTCGAGAGGGCTGCCAGCAGCGGGAGCGCGCGAATGCTCAGGGTCGGTCTGCACCTCGCGCGCACACTTCTCGATGTCGCACTGCCTGATCACGTGATTCAACGCATCGACGCAGACCGGCAGGTTCCTGGCATCGCCGCAAGAGTCGTCAAGGTTCTCTGGCCACCGCGCATAGACAACGTGTGGACGCGGCAGGGGCCGGCGGTGTTCTCGCCGATATTGTTCAGCCTGAGAGAAGGTATCCGCGACAAGCTACGGTATTTGATCCGAACCACCACGACCCCCAACACGGTGCACGAACAGCGTTTTCCGCTCAGCCGTTCCATGGCGTGGGCGTATTATCTGATCGTGCCCCTTCACGACTACATCGTGAGTCCGGCTTGGTATCTGCTGCGCAAACGGTTGCGCAAACAATCCCGCGATCCGAGGCGCTCCCCCTAGCTGCCCTGCTTCGCGCGGCGGCGATCCAGCGCCCTCTTCAGGATCCTGAGGTATTCCGAATTGTACGAGTCGCGTTTCGTGACTCCCTGATTGGTGTCGTGGATGCGACGCTCCACCAACGAGCTCGGCAGCGCGATATTCGTAAGGCTTGCGTCGTTCGCACGGGCATACCAATCGATGAACTCGCCAACCCCGCAGTCCGTGGCAAACAGACCAACGCGGTCGAAAGCCTGGCGTTTGACGAGAAGACCTGAAGGATAGAAAGCCGGAACGGCTTTTCTCAATTGGACGCTGCCGGTGCGCGCCATTTCCGAATCCGGGCTCACGAATTCATCGACCTGACAAAACACCATATCGAGATCGGGTCGTTGCTCGAACGCGTTCAACTGTAGCTCGAGCTTGTTCGTTAGCCAACGGTCGTCAGCGTCGAGAAATGCGATGAAATGTCCGGTCGTCAGTCCAACACCGGTATTTCGCGCGGCGGCCGCACCCATATTCGGCTGCAGGTGATACCTGACACGCGGTTGGAAGGCTCGAGCGACGCCGCCGCTGTTGTCGGCCGACCCGTCGTCAACCACGACGACTTCGATAGGGATCGCGGATTGACCAAGCGCGCTTTCGATGGCTTCTGCGAGGTAACGTTCGCCGTTGTAAACGGGAATCACGACGCTAACCGAACGCTCATGCGTCATTGGAACCCTCCATGCTGGCCAGCTTCAATTGCGCTGCGCGCGCGGTTTGCGTGCCGCATAGCGCGTCGACTCGCCGCAGCAATTCGAGGGTCGCTTTTTCCCAACTCCAATTGCGCGCAGTTCGGGCGGCTTGGACGCCCTTGGCGCGCACCTCGTCGGGGAACTGCGAGACGTGCTTCAAGATTGCCGCCAACTCTTCGGGCTGGGGCTCGAGAAGAAAACCCTCGCCGCCGAGGTCGTCCCCGTAGATCGAATTGCCGACGGAGATTTGCCTCGAAGGAACTTGCCAGCCATTCTCGGCATCCACGAAATCATCCGTCGCCCCGCCGCGCGTGACGATCGCCGGCGTGCCGCACGCCATGGACTCCAACGTCGGCAGGGAAAACCCTTCTCCGCGGTACGGAGCGACCAGCACGTCGCTGCGCCGATACAGGGCGGCCAACTGCTCCTGAGTCAACTCTTCGTCGAGGTAGAGAATTGCCGGTGCGTTCTGTTTAGCTTGGAACTCCCGGATCAGGCTCTGCGCAGTCTGTCCCCGATACAGTGTCCTGGTGCCTACGTCCTTGATGACGAGGCAAACGTCGTCGTCTCGGGAGAATGTCGCCGCATACGCCTGCAGGAGAAGATCGATTCCCTTGCGGTAGATGGTTCCGCCGACATAGAGAAAAATGAACCGATGTTCGTCGGCCAGCGGGTAGCGCTCGCCGTCGGGTTTGAAGACGCGTGGTTCCACTCCATTCGGGACCACGTGCACGGGCACGCCGACGCCCGAATCGACGATTGCTCGTGCGGAAAATGTCGACGGAGTCCAAATCTCGTGAGCTGTCTTGAGCGTCTCGACGTGCGTGATCGGCAGCCGCGAATATTCCCAGGGCAGCATCACGACCCTGCGATCTCCGCCGGGCGGTTTGCGCCGCGGCGGCCACGTGTGGCAAATCCAGACATGCGGCCGCTGCGCGCGCTCCCGGAGGTTCAAGCCCCTGCGGCGCACATCGTGGGCCATCAGGTGAGCCAGCCTCGTTCCTGGCTCGGGCGAGAACTGGTCCGTCTCGTACGGAATGAGCGTCAACTCGGCCACGTCCCAATCGAGCAAGTTTCCGCAATGCTGCCGGTTGACCAGCGCGAACGAGTGAGGGGCGAGTTGCGTACCCTCCCAAAGGATGTGCACGGGCTTACCGGCCATGCTCAACGGCCCATCACGCGTACGCCGCCACCGCCGCCGATCCGGCCGTACAAACGCTCGTACGACTCAACGAATTCGCCATAGTCGAATTTACTGCGTTTGTGGTGCCGGGCGGCAGCGCCCATACGAGAGGCGTCGGCTCGATTCGCCAACAGCTCGCGAATCGCAACTCCGAGCGCCACGCTGTCGTCGGGCGGCACCAGAACTCCGGTGACACGATCGACCACGATTTCGGGCAAACCGCCTACCCGGGAGGCGATCACCGGCCGGCCGGCTTCGGCGGCTTGCAACGCGATCAGCCCGAACGGTTCCCGCCAGCGCGAGGGAATGAGAACCATGAACGCCTCTTGCAGCAGCGTGCCTACCTCGGCCGGCGTCACCCATCCTGCGAATCGGATCGACTCGGCAACACCGAGCTCAGCCGCCAGACTCTCCAAGTTGGCTCGTTCCGGGCCGTCGCCCGCGATCGTCATCCGCACGTTCGGGTCATTGTCGCGCACGTCCGCCAAGGCGCGAATCGCAACGTCGAAGCCCTTCTCTTTCACGAGCCGTGCCACGCATAGCAGATTGGAGGCCCCGGAATCGAGAGGCGAAACCTGCGGGCGTTCGTCATCTATGGCGTTGTGGATGACCGAACTTCTGGCGGCGATTTCGGGGACGAGACATAGCGCATCGTCGAGCATGGCCTGCGAAACGCCGACGACCCAATCCGCCCCTCGTAGGAGCCGCGCCAGCATCGAGTTGCCTGTGTGCAGCATCGGCGGTTCATGAACGGTCATCAGGGTTGCACACGCGACCGCGGCCGCCGACCTCTCGTGGAACAGCACGCTCGGCTGGCTGGAGTTGACGTGGATCACGTCGGGCTCGAATTGGCGCTTGAGCGCCGCGATCTGCGCGACCAGTTCCTTGATCGCCGTCAGATCTCTCCGCAACAAGGCAGTATGAAAGCTGAATCGATGGACCGGGATGCCTTCGAACGTGGATTTTTCCGGCATGGGGTTCGGGCCCTGGCACGCGACGGCCAGGCATTCGTGGCCTCTGGCCTGCAACGCATGGATGAGCTGCGCGCTCCAGATTTCTACGCCGCCTATGTCGGGACGGAATAGCTCGGACCAGAAGAGCACGCGCATCGAACGTCAGGCTTGAGCGAGGAATTTCTTGATGACCGCGGGAATCTGCTCGAGATCGGTGCCGGCATCGAGAAAATGGCTGGGTACGCGCCGCGCGAAATTCGCCATGAGCGCGAAATTCTGCCCGCCCGTACCGGAGAGTTGGAAAAGCGTGCTCGGCGCGAGTGCGCGCAGGCCGTCGACATGCGACGCGGGCGTGATGTGCGTGTCCACCTTGCCGGTGACTCTCGGGATGAAAATGCTCTTGACGGGAAATCCCCGCGTGAGCTTCTCCGGATGATGATCGTTCAGGTAGATGACCGCCTTCGCGACGCCGAGATCGTCCGGATTGCTCACGAGCGGCAGCAAGTGGGGAAACACCTTGATGTGCCCGGCTTCCAGTTTCGCGGAGTTGTAGATGCTGTGAACGCGGGGAGGATCCGCCCGCATATCGAGCAGACAGTAGTCGTCGGCGGCATATCCGAGGTCGGACTGAAGACAGGAAAGGGCCGACGTCGACTTTCCCGACCCTCCTTTGCCCACGAGCAGCACGCCGCCGGCGGGCGTTCCGACCGCACCCGCATGCACGTATTGCAAACCCTTGATGCTCGTCCACCAGCTCAGAATCACGAGCAGCGGCGAACCCCGATAATCCGTGGGAATGTGCGCAGCAGACGTGGTGCAGAACATAGCCACGTTGGCTGCCGTGTCGAGCATGCTCAGGGCATTCGGGCCAAGCGTATAGGCGGTTCGAATCACGGGATCCTCGAAGCCGCGAATGTCCCCCCGCGAGAGCGTGTCGTTCTCGCCCCATGGCCTGGGCGGCAGTGGCACGCCGGTCGAGTCGGCGTCCCAGAGGCATATCGTCAGATCCGGCGGCGTCCGCGAGCTCGATTCCACGCGTAGATGCGAGAGCGCGGGCGTGATGACGGGCAACAGCGCCGTACCGAGAAAACGCAGAGCCACCGTGAATCCGGCAACCTCGTACGCATACTCGTAGATCGTAGCGCCATCCGATTGCGCGGAATCGAATTGCTGCCTAACCTCGGCAAAGAACTCCGCGGGCGACACCTTCGATGCGCTTTCGCGTCTCACATCCACGTCCGCTGAACGTACCGACCGAAACGCCCGCCTGCGCGGCAGGTCACGGCTTCATCTTCGGCCAGCCGTGATCGTCGTTCACTTCGTGGATGGGGTCGATTAAGAGCAGCTCCTGCATGTCGGTATATTTTTCCAACTGCGGCGCCGCGAAGTTCGGCCGGTCTCCGTCCGCAGGCAGCGCCTGAGGTTGCGCCACGTCCGTGGCTGCGAGGTCGCTCACGACGAGCAACTCCTCGGCGCACAACTCGGATACGAAACGTTCGATACTTTGCTGGATGGCGACCGGGTCGCCCGTGTACGTCTCGGCCATCGCACTCGCAATCGCTGTTTCGCTGCAACCCGACGTGAGCAGATCCCAGATCGCGGCGCCGGTCCCAGTCAGGCTGTAGTAGTTGCCCTTCGCGAGGTGCACCACCATGACTTCCTTGTCGAGTTTCTCAGTGGCTACGAGCGGTGCATTGACCCCGTAAGTTCGCAGTGCCATGAGCCGTTTCTCCCTTTTTGTTATCGAATCGCGGCGGTGCGGCAGGCGAGCCGTCCCGCGACTGTTTCGAGAATCCCTGACCGCGGCTGCCAATGTGACAGATTTATGAAGTGTACCGATTCTTCGGAACGGGCTACAACCACCCGTATCTGTTATGGCAAATGACGGGTAACGACCTCCACGTCCTCATCGCCAAGCAACTCCAGGCATCGAATGATCGCGCGGCCATTGTGATACGGAGTCTTCCACCTGCCGGTCCGATCCCCGCTCTTGCCGCCGGACGATGTGCCGTCGGTCTCGATCCGCCCATGCCATTCGCCCACGGTCCAATCGATCTGCCGACGGGTTATCCAGTCCAGCGTTTCGCGAAAACACCGAAAGTAGACCTCCTTACGCGTCAAGCGATACATGTGCAGCGCGCACAGGAGAGCCTCCGCCTGTACCCACCAGACCTTTTGCCTGGCCGTTACGGATTTCCGGAGCGGCCCCTGGTAGAAGAAGCCGCCCCGCCGATGATCGAACCCGAATCGCCACGCGTTGTGAAAGAGGCTTTCGTACAAGTCGCGCAGAAGCGCGTTCGGCAGCGCGACTGCCTCGCAGGCTTCGATCAGTAGCCAGATGTTTTCCAAGTCGTGACCGTAGGTCACCAGGGAGTGCGCCGGAGTCGTCGAGGGCACCCACGCCGAGTCGTGAACATCCGTGCAGGCGATGGCGCCCTTGCGGACGACGGTGTTGCTCATGACCACGATCAGTTCGGTCAGGCGATCCCGAACGGCCGGCTCGCGCACCAAATGGCTGTAGCGGGTGAACGCTTCGAGCAAATGGACGTGAGTGTTCAGTTGCTTGACGTCTGCCCGATTCTGCATGTACGTGACGAATGCCGGTTCTGCGGCGCTCCAATCACGCCGAAAAAATTCTCGATAACCGCCGTTGGCAATGTCGTGGGCATGCTGCTCTAACAGCCCGTAAAGCTGCCGCGCCATGGCCTCCGCCCGCGCGTCTCCCGTCGCAATTGCATACTCCGCGAGGGCGTATAAACCAAAGGCCTGGCCGTATAAGTGTTTGTCGACTTTGGTGGGCACGCGTCCGGTGCTGTCGACCTCCCAAAAGAATCCGCCGAACTGCTCGTCCCACAAACGATCGCGAAGAAAATCGAATCCATGCCGTGCCGCGGAGTCATAGGCCTTCGATCGATACGGCGTCGTCATCAACCGCGCAAAAAACCACAGCGTACGTGCTTGGCCCACCAGCTCTCGGTTGCCCGAGCGCCCTTGCCATTCCCCTAGCGCGTCGTGATTGAGGCGGTACCCCCCGTTTTCCCGATCGATCGCCTTCGGATTCCAGAACGCCAGGATATTGCCGGTCAAGACTCTTTCGAGGGTGCCGCGGATCTCCGCGAGGTCCTGCGACGGCGCACCATACTGCGCTGCGTCCCAACGACGGCGTGCGCGCCAGGATGCTACATCCGAGCAGGTGTTTCGCAGCCAGCGCAAAGACCTATGAATCATCCGCGACCTATACTACGTGTGTGGGACGTTTTTTCAGAACACTGGGCGGGTTCGTCCAGGCAACAGCACAACTGGTGTTGCGTGCTCTATTTCGCCGCCAACGGGTGCACGAAATCCGCGCACAGCGTCTGGCGCGCGCAGGCTCCGCCGCGGACGCGTGGCAGAACTCTCTAGAGAGCGCGCAGCGTTTCGCCAACCGCATGGCGCTCGCAAGCCCCGGCTATCGCGGTCTGTTGAGCCGCCGGGGGGTCGGCTTGCCGATCACGGCCGAATCGTGGCGCGATCTCCCGCTGTTGACCAAGGATGACTTTCGTCGGGACGCGGAGTCGTGGTACGGCGCGCCCGCGGTTCAGCAGAACGTGATATGGACGTTCACGTCGGGCTCGACGGGTGAACCATTCAAATTTCCCGTCACCCAGGAGGCGTCGGAAGCCGAAAGCGCGGCCCAGGAGCTCAACTTGATGGCCGTTGGCTGGAGGCGGCACATGGGGCGAGCCACGCTCAAAGTCGAGCCGAAGCCGCCAACGGGACTGCTCAAGCTTGGTTATGCGCTCGTCGGCAGGCACGAGATCGGTTTTACCGCAGCGGACTTTCGAATGGAGCACGTACCCGCGATGGTAGACCGTCTGCGACGCGAACGGATTTCGTATCTGCGAGGCTACTCGTCCTCGATCCACCTGTTCGCACAGGAAGTCTTGCGGCGGGGCCTGGAGTGCAAGATCCCGCTGGTCACGACGCTCGGAGAGGGCTTGTCGCAACGGCAAGCGCAGGATGTAGAGCGAGCTTTCGGGGCTACGGTGTATCGCGACTACGGTGGCAGCGAGGCGATGCACATCGGCTTCGAGTGTGGCGCACAGAATGGATATCACGTTGATCTCGCACGTTTCTATGTCGAGATCCTCCGGGAAGACGGCGTTGCAACCGAGCCAGGCGAGACGGGAAACATCATCGTCACCGCTTTCCGCAACGACGCGATGCCGCTCGTTCGCTATCGCATCGGTGATCTCGGCTCCTGGGCAGTCGACAGGGCGCCGTGCCCGTGCGGCAATCACTTCCCGCGATTCGCCGAGGTGCTCGGGCGTTCGTCTGATCTCGTGATTACTCCGGCCGGCCGCGTGGTCAACACACCTCTGCTCGTGGTCGTGTTCGAGTACGCGCAAGAGCACATCGTGCAATTCAAGGTGATCCAGGAGAGCGTCGACCGCTTTCTGGTGTTATGGGTTGCACGCCACGATCGCGCCGCCGAACACGTGCCCGGGCTGCAACAGCAGCTGGCGGTGGCGTTCGGCGGCGGAGTGTCCTTCGAGTGGCAGCAGGTCGCGGAGATTTCCTCCGAGCGTTCCGGCAAACGGCGGATTTTCGTGCCCCTCGGTAGTGCCGTCGGCGCTACGCACTCGTAACACGCGTCGCCGAAGGACCCGCCCCGCGGGGAACTACGGGAGCAGACCGCCGGCGGGCTCGTGCATGGCCACCGAGCCCGTGCGGCTCAATGCGTCATCGCATACACGACGTAGTTGACGCCGAATCGGTACGCCGTCGCCGTCATCGGCGCCGGGTAACGCGGATCGTCGGCATGCTCCCACGCGTCGCCCATGTCGCTGTTGTGATTGATCGCCACCATGAGGCGGCCATGGCCATCGTAAATGCCACGCCAGTGCGGGGGACCCTGCCAGATAGTACGGATAACGACGGCGCTCTCAAAGTACACGCCTACAATGACGGAAGCGCTGTCTTCTGAAAGAACAGTATCACTCCATAGTTGGCCGGATAGCTCGTGAAGCGCACGTAGGAATGGTCGCAACCTTTGGCCTGCAACAGACGGAATATCGTATTCAAGTTGTATCGGTTACTCTGCATCAAGGGATAGCCAAAGGCCTTGCCCTCGAGCAGATTGAGGACACCGTGAACGGCCGGCACGCTCTTGCGCATCCACGGGATGCTTCGCCTAAGTCGCGATTTCTCCGTAGCGTATGCGAAGTGCAGCACGGCTACGCCGCCCGGGCGTAACAGTTCGACCAATCGCGCGGTTATGCGTTCGCCTCGCTTCGTCGGGATGTGCTGAAGGACGACGTGCGAATGAATGAAGTCGAAATCCCCCGAAACGCCCCTAAGCTCGTCGTCTCCACGGACGAGTTCGACATTGGTTATGCCACGCTCTTCGCACTTCCGTTTTGCCTCGACGAGCATCGATTCCGAAACATCCACCCCGACTACATGCGGGCACCGCTCGGCTAATGGTATGAGCATGCGGCCGACGCCGCATCCGAATTCTAATGTGCGCATCGGGCGAAAGCCGGCGGCGAGGTGCTGCTCGACGATCTCGAAGACCGTATCGCACTGCCGCCTGCCAGATTCAAAGAACTCGCTGAAAGTGTCGGCGTTCAGATTCCCTTTACGGTATTGCTCCTTCGTGGCCACGGCGTGATAAGCGTCTATTTTGCCGAGGTGCTCCCAATCCTTGTCGGAATTGTTCGTAAGCATGGTTCGTTTCCTATGTGGAGTCCTGCGGCGAGCGTTATCGCGCCGCGCCCGTGTTTGCTGAACGAAGTTGGCCATTACTCGAAAGCACTACGTCGAAGCTGGGCGTGCGTAACCGGTGAACGAGACCGTACTCGGGACGGTCACTGATTATGACCCTTTCCGTGAGCGGCACAATCTGCGTTTTCGGAGTTTTGCCGAATGTCTCCACCATCGGTAGGTGGCCTGTGAGCCCGGCGACCGCGAACGGCACTGCGGCCACGGCCGAAACAGGTCGCGGCGACGCCGAACAGCAGCATTCCATGAGCCGCGCCAGGGCGCCACACCGACAATGCCCAGCGACACGCCGATCGCGACGAGTGCCAGCATCTGGCCGACGAGCATGCTCTTCATTGCGCGGGGCTCGCGCGCTAAGCACCATGCGGATGCCGATCTCGCGCGCTGCGCGAGCGTGACGACGGTGGCGAGCGCTAAGACCGGCGCTCGCCACCGGGCGCGAACCCAACCGCTGGATCAGCATCACGGCCTCGGTCGCGCCCGTCCCGCGTCAGGCGTGTACGGCCCCCGAGCCCGTGCGGCTCAATGCGTCATCGCATACACGACGTAGTTGACGCCGAATCGGTACGCCGTCGCCGTCATCGGCGCCGGGTAACGCGGATCGTCGGCATGCTCCCACGCGTCGCCCATGTCGCTGTTGTGATTGATCGCCACCATGAGGCGGCCATGGCTGTCGTAGATGCCGCGCCAGTGCGGGGGACCCTCCATGCGCTGCCAGTACAGATGGCGCTCGCCCGGAATCTGCGTGCGCTTGTCGTGGCTGAACAGGATGCTGAGCACTGCGTCGTTATCCGGGATGTCGACGATCGAATAGTCCGGCAGAACGTCTTTCATCGCCTCGTGAAACGAAGTCCATTCGGACTCGCCATGAAAATCGTCGACGACGAGAAACCCGCCGCGCAGAAGGTACTCCCGCAAGCGCAACGCTTCCTCACCCTGCGGGTGCCAGCGGCCGCGTCCAGGTTGCTGGAGAAACAGCCACGGGTACATATAGAGATCGTCGTCCGCGAGCGTCAGGTGGCGACTGTCGGGCGCGACCTCGATGCGCGTCATGCGCTCGACGGCGGGCAGGAAATGCGCCTCGGCTTCGGGGTAGTCGATGGCCCACCATGGATTGCAGTAGCCGCGGGAGCCCGCGCAGCCGCTCGACGCATAGGCGAGACGCGCCATGTGGAACTCGGCGTCGGGCGGCCCGCCCTTCGGCTCGGGCGGCGGCGGCCGGCCGAACTGCGCGCTCGCGAGCTCGCCAATCAAGCAGGCGGTCAGCGCGAGCAGCAGGGGTTTGGCGCGCATCGTGCGGCTACTGTGCCACCACGCCGGTCAGCGGCCAAGCCGCTGCGAAGACTACGCGCTAGCTGGTGTGAGCAACGGCTCGAGCTCGCGGCGAACCTGCGCCGTGCTCTCGAACCGGATCGCCCGCAGACCCAGCGCCCGCGCACTCTCGACGTTACGGGGCAGATCGTCGATGAACACCGACTCGCCGAAGTCGAGCCCGAATTGCAACCGCAGCTGCTCGTAGATCGCCGCCTCGGGTTTCACGGATCTCACGGCCGCCGACACGACGATGCCGTGGAACAGATCGAAGAAGGGGTGCGACGACTTCAGATGCCCGAACATGGGCTCGGACATGTTCGACAATCCGTACAGGTTGAAGCCGCGCTCGCGCAACTCCCCGAGCAGCGTCACGCTCGGATCGATCGGCGTCAGCGATGCGCGCACGTGGTCCAACAGCGCCGCCATCTCGGTCTCGGGCCGCTGCATGCGCGCTGCGAAGCGTCGAACCAACGTCGGCTCGTCGAGCGTGCCGCGATCCATCTCCAGCCAGTCCTCGTGCTGGAATGCATGCGTGCGGATCGCATCGCGCAGAGCAACCTCGGCGTAGAAGCTCGAGATGATCGCTTCCGGCTGCCAGTTCACGAGCACGCCGCCGAAGTCGAAGATTACGTTACGAACCGGCGCGGCTCGCGTCACGCACGGCCTT
Source organism: Gammaproteobacteria bacterium (assembly GCA_039933105.1). Taxonomy (GTDB): domain Bacteria; phylum Pseudomonadota; class Gammaproteobacteria; order Steroidobacterales; family Rariloculaceae; genus FEN-1219. The sequence continues at coordinate 28,520 of JBDTOT010000009.1, forward strand.
CCGGAATCGCGTTGAATTTGCCAGCCTGATAATCGTTGATGGCCTGCATGATCTCGTCGCGCGAGTTCATGACGAAGGGGCCGTGCGCCACGACCGGCGCGCCGATCGGCTCCGCGTGACCGAACAGCAGCGTGGCGTCGGTCTTGGCTTCGATGTCGACGGAGTCGCCGTCCTCGTTCAGCTCGATCAGGTGCCAGTGCGGCGCCGCCTCGCCCGCGACCTCGATCTCGCCGCGCACGACGTACAGGAACACATTGCGGCCCGCGACGTCCGGAAACGACACGCGCCCGCCGGCTTTCAGCTCCACGACGCCGAGGAAGATGTCGAGCAGCGGCTTCATCGCACCGGGTTTACCGAGATACTCACCTGAGGTGAGATGCACCGTGCCCTTGCCGTCCGGAGTGGCGATCGCCGGAATCTCATCGCGCTGCAGGCCAATGTAGCGCGGCGTCGTCATCTTCAATCGCGGCGGCAAATTGACCCACAGCTGAAGAATCTCGAGCGGCCCGCCGACGCGCTTGAAATCGTCCGGCGAAATCTCGGCATGCACCAGGCCGCGGCCGGCCGTCATCCACTGGATACCGCCCTCTTTGATGATGCTCTCGCCACCGGCGCTATCGCGATGCGCGAGCTCACCCGTCAGAATGAACGTCACGGTCTCGAAGCCGCGGTGCGGATGCGGGCCGAAAGGTAGGCCGTGATTGCGCTGCGGATACACCTGCGGGCCATGATGGTTCAGGAATAGGAACGGATCGACCTGCTCGACCTCCGCACCCGGCAAGGGGCGACGCGTAACGAGATCGGCGATGTCGTCGCGCACGGCGGCGTGGCGGCGTTTGATGGTCTTCGAGGTCATTCAGGGCTCTGTGTGGTTTCGCGGGGCCAAAAGCATACCCCACCCAGTAAATCTTGAGGACAGCGCGGGCTTGGCGCCGCTAGAATGCGGCGCAATCCGCAATCCTCGGGGGGTCGTCGTGAAAAAGTGGATTTTAGGGTTACCTGTTGCTGTGCTCGGCGCCGCCATCGCGCCCGTCGTCAACGCGCACTTCAAGCTTCTCGAGCCGGCGTCGTGGCTGGTCGAAGACGACAAGGGCGACCCGCAGAAGCTCGCGCCGTGCGGCGGCACGCTCGCAGATCCCGGCACGACGACGAAGGCCGTCACCGCCGTCACCGGCGGGCAGAAACTCAAGATCGTCGTCGAAGAAACCGTATTCCATCCCGGCCACTACCGCGTGGCGCTTGCGCGCAAGCGCAACCTGTTGCCCGCGGACCCCGCAGTGAAGATGCACGCCACGGAAAAAGGGGCGCGCTCGCTGTCCGCCGAGGTCGCGAAGAATCCGCGTCCGCCAGTGCTCCTCGACGGCCTGTGGCCGCACACCGAGAAGGCGACTGGGAAGTGGGAGACCGAGATCACGGTCCCGAACATCACGTGCGACGGCTGTCAGCTGCAGGTCATCGAGTTCATGGCCGAGCACCCCGGCGTGCGCGAAGGCGGCTTCTCGTACCACCACTGCGCGGCACTGAACATCAAGCCCGACCCGGCGAAACCTGCCGAGGACGCGCGCTGGAAGTGAATACTGCGTCAGGCCTGGCGCAGTAGTCAGTCGATGTTGATGCCGCCGGAACCCGTGCGGATGCGCACCGTCGGCCCACCGCCGCGGACCTGCCCTTGCAGCTCTCCGCGCTGGGTGCCGCCGACAATCGTGACCGCCTGACTCGTCCTCACGCCGCCTGAGCCGGCCTTCGCGTCGATCGTAAATGCTGCGTCGGACGCCACGCGCGCGTGCGCCGAGCCCGAGCCCGTATCGAGTTCCCACGGCCCGGTGGGCTTGCCTTCGACACTGAGGGAGCCGCTGCCGGTCCGGACGCGAGCCGCGCCGTCGACACCCGTTAGCTCCACGCTGCCCGAGCCGGTCGAAACGGCGACATCGCCGCGCCCCGTCAGCGCGACCTCGATCCGGCCGCTCCCGGCGGCGCCCGTGAACGCGCCGCCGATGCCGTGCGCATGAATCGAGCCGCTGCCGGTGCGAGCTTCGGCCGCACCGCCAATGTCCGTGAGCGTCACCGAACCCGAGCCGGACTCGACGACGACAGGCCCGGCGAGACCGCTCGCCGCCTGCGAGCCTGAGCCTGTATGTGATCGCAGCTGCGTAGCTGCGGGCACGACGATCGTGTAGCTGATCGAAACGTTCTTCTGCCAAAGCCCTTCGTCGAGACGGCCGATTCGCAGCCGGTTGCCGTCGAGCTCGATCGGCGGCGACGCCTCGATCTTTTTCACGATCTCGTCGACACCCGAAATTTTCCAGCCGCCGACGCGGATCTCGCCATGAACCTCGACTTTGCCCGCGGCGCCCGCGCGGATGTCGATCGAGCCAGAGCCGGTTTGGACGTCGAGCTCGAGTGGCTCCGCCACGTTCAACGTGCGATCGAACGTGCCGCTGGCCGTCTGCGCCCGAGCGCACGCGCCAACCACGAAAAGCACAGAAATAGCTAAAAACCGTAGCGAGCTAGTCATCGTCCACCTCCTCAATCCATGCGCAACCGTGAGCTCGGCTGCGTGTAGATGCGCGAACGACCCGTTATGGATGCAGTGCCTTCAGCTCCGCGAGCAAGGTCTTGGCGGCGTTGCCTAGAAACAGCGTGTCGACCCCCGCCACGATCAGCGTGTAGCCCTGCGCGGCGTAAGGCGCCACGGCCGCCGTCGTGACGCCGAAATAGCCGAGCGGCATCCCGACCGAGCGGCAGGCGTCGGTCACGCGGCGGATCGCGCGCACCACGACGGGGTCGTCGATCTGCCCCATCTTGCCGAGGCTGGCCGACAGGTCGTACGGGCCGAGCAGCACGGCGTCGACGCCCGGCACGCGCACGATCGCATCGATATTCTCCACGGCCAGCGCGTGCTCGGCCTGCACAATGACCGCGATGTCACGATTCGCGGCATCGAGGTATTCGCGAAACCGTTGACCGTAGCCGTGCGCGCGCGCAAGCCCCACGCCGCGAGCGCCCTCCGGCGCGTAGCGTGCGTAGCGGACCACGTCCGCCGCCTGCTCCGCCGTGTTGACCTGCGGCACGATGATGCCGGCGGCGCCGAGATCGAGCGCCTTCTTGATCGGCACTTCGGCGGCTTCGGGCACACGCACGATGCAGGCTGTTTTGTCGCCGGCGACTTGCAGAATCGCCGCGAGCTCGGCGGTTTCGAGCGGGCCATGCTCACCGTCGACGAACAGCCAATCGAAGCCCAAACCTGCGAGTATCTCGGCCGTTGCCGCACTCGCGAGCGTGACCATCGTGCCGAGTAGCCGGTCGCCGCGCTTCAACCGCGCGCGAAATTCGTGCCCCATTGCGATCCCCACGTTCCCGCAGCGATCTTACTGCTTATCGACGCGAGCCAGGTGGGCGAGGCAAGATGCGAACCAAAGTTGTCCATGCGTCGCGCTGCCGATTCCCGCAGCAAAGGGTGATCGTATGAAGCATTCGCTGATCGGCTTTGCCTCCTTGCTGCTCGCGGCTCACGCGGCGCACGGCGCTTCCGCAGTCGGTTCGGAGGTCGACGCGGTGTACGCGCAGTCCGAGGCACTCTATTTGGATCTGCACCGCAACCCGGAGCTCTCGTCCCATGAGACGCGGACGGCGGAGAAGCTTGCGGCGGGCTTACGCGAGCTCGGCTACGACGTCACGACCGGAGTGGGCGGCACCGGAGTCGTCGGCGTGCTCAAGAACGGCACCGGCCCCGTGGTCATGCTGCGCACCGAGCTCGACGCGTTGCCCGTCGAGGAAAAGACGGGCCTCCCCTACGCAAGCACCGTGCGCGCCAAAGACGACAGCGGCGCGGAAGTCGGCGTGATGCATGCCTGCGGCCACGACATCCACATGGCATCCTGGATGGGCGCCGCGCGCATCATGGCGAGCACCCGCAACCGCTGGCGGGGCACGCTCGTGCTGATCGGCCAGCCCGCCGAGGAAACTGTTTCAGGTGCTGCCAGGATGCTGGCGGACGGGCTCTTCACGCGCTTCCCGCGTCCGCACTACGCGCTCGCGGCGCACGACGACCCCCGGATTCCTGCAGGCGTCGTTGGCTATCACGCGGGCCCGATCCTGAGCAACGTCGACACGCTGAAGATCACCATCTACGGCGCGGGCGGACACGGTGCGCGCCCAGAGACCACCGTAGATCCGATCGTCATCGCCGCGCGCACGGTGCTTGCGCTGCAGACGATCGTGTCGCGCGAAGTGTCGCCGTTCGACTCGGCAGTGGTCACCGTCGGCACGCTGCATGGCGGTACCAAGAACAACATCATTCCCGCGGACGCGACGCTAGGCTTGAGCGTACGGTCGCTGACAGACCCGGTGCGCGCGCACCTGCTGAAGGCCATCGAGCGCATCACGAAGGCCGAAGCCGCGGCGGCCGGCGCGCCTCAGGAACCGCGGATCGAGCGCATCGAAGGCGCGAACGCGCTGATTAATGATCCGGAGCTGACGAAGCGCGTGGCCGCGGCTTTGGTACGAGAGCTCGGTCGTGAGCAGGTACGCGACACGCCGCCCGAGATGGCCAGCGAGGATTTCTCCGAATTCCAAGGCGCCGGTGTGCCGACGTTGATGCTACGCGTGGGCGCCACAGAGCAATCGAAATACGACGCCGCGCAGAAAGCCGGCGTCGAACTCCCTTCCCTGCACTCGCCCCTCTTCGCTCCGGACCGCGAGAAGACGATCAAAGGCATGATCACGGCGGAAGTAATCGGGCTGCGCGAACTGATGCCGGCGAAGTAGCGCCGTCATTGCGCAGCGCCCATGGTCTGCGCGAGTAACTCATAGGAGCGCAGCCGCGCCGCATGCTCGTAAACAGCGGCAGCCACGATGACCTCGTCCGCTCCCGTGTCGGCGATGAACTTGCCTAGGCCCGCGCGCACGGTGTCGGGCGAGCCGATGAACGCGCACGTCAGCATGCGCGAGGCTTGCGCCTTCTCGCGCGGCGTCCAGTACTTTTCGATGTCGTCGATCGGCGGCTGTAGCTTGCCGCGCGCCCCACGCAGCATGTTCGTGAACGCTTGTTGCGGCGACGTGAACAGTCTCTGCGCTTCGGCGTCCGTGTCGGCCACGATCACGTTCGCCCCCACCACGACGTACGGCTGCGCAAGCTGCGTGGATGGCCGGAAATTCGCGCGATACATCTCCACGGCGCGGTAGAGCTCGTCCGGCGCGAAGTGCGAAGCGAACGCATACGGCAAGCCGAGCGCGGCGGCGAGCTGCGCGCCGTACAAGCTCGACCCCAAGATCCACAGCGGGACGTTCGTGCCAGTGCCAGGCACAGCCTGCACGTGTTGGTCGGGCTGAGAAGGACCGAGCAGCGCTTGCAGCTCGACGACATCCTGCGGGAATGAATCCGCGCTGGAATAGTCGCGCCGCAGCGCGCGCAGCGTGAGCTGATCCGTTCCAGGTGCACGGCCAAGACCGAGATCGATGCGGTTGGGATATAGCGACTCGAGTGTGCCGAACTGTTCCGCGATTACGAGGGGCGAATGGTTCGGCAACATGATGCCGCCGGCACCGACGCGGATCGTCTTCGTGCCGCCCGCCACATAACCGATTGCGACCGAGGTTGCAGCGCTCGCGACGCCGATCATGTTGTGGTGCTCGGCCAGCCAGAAGCGCGTGTAGCCCCACTGCTCCGCGTGCCGCGCGAGATCGAGCGAGTGATGCAGCGCGTCGGCAGGCGTGGCGCCTTCGGTCACAAACGCAAGATCGAGAATCGACAGCGCGGTCATTTGTCTCTCAGTGCGTCGCGGCGCGATTCTTGAGCTGAGTGTCGAGCCACTCGGCGAATTTCGCCGGCGCGGCCGCGAAACGCCCGTGCGGCACAGCAACCCAATCGTCGCCGACCTGCAGCACGAATGTAGGAAACCCCTGCGCGCCAATCCTATTCATGAACTCGCGCGACTCGGCGATGTGTCGATCGACCGGCACGGAGCGCAAAGCCGCCGCGAATGCGGCCACATCGAGGCCCACGCTCTTGGCGATGTCGACGAGCGTCGCCTCCTGCACCACGTGCTGTCCCCGCTCGTAGTGCGCGTGCTGAATGCCGCGCAGCATCGGCAGCGTCTTCGCGGGATCGAGTTGCTGCGCGGCGAGGACGGCGGCCACTACGGGGCGCGAATCGAGCACCAGCGTGGGGTCGAGCAGCAGGTGATTCAGGTACTGCTCGCCGAACGGCTGGCCGCTCATCTGTGCAATCCGCGCATCCGCCTGCTGGATGTAGAGCCGCATGTTCTCGGGCAACTGCGTCGGCTCCGGCCACAGCGCGCCCGCATGCAACCGTAAGTTCAGCCCGACGATGCCCTCCGCTGCCTTGGCGAGCGGCTCCGCACCGTAGCACCAGCCGCACAGCGGGTCGTACAGATAATGGAGTGTTGCGTTCATCGTCTATCGCCTGAGCTGCCGACTCGCGGGGAGGGTCGTCATGTAACACCACGTCGTGCACCGCCGCAAGGCTACCCGCGGACGTGAACTTTCGCACACCGCCCGTTCGGCCCGAGACGTCGATCTCAGAGCCGGCGAACAGCGGTCGCTCCGCACGCCGCCAGTTCGTATGATGCTCGGGCATGCATCCATTGCCCACAGACCCGCTCGCCTCGCCCTGCGTGCGCAACTGTTGCCTCGACGAGCGCGACGTCTGCATGGGCTGCGGTCGTTCCCTCGAAGAGATCATCGCCTGGAGCACGGCGAGCGACGCCGATAAATTGGCGACGCTCGCGCGCAGTCGCGAACGCCTCGTCGCTCGCCGACGCGACTGACGAGGAAGAAAGCCGGCCTGCACCGATTGCGCCACTCGTGTCACCATTGGCCATTACCAATGAAGGGGCACGTTCATGGGTTTCGCGCCGTCGTCGATGCAGCTGACCAGCCCCGCCTTCAAGCCGCTCGGCCGCATTCCGAAAAAACACACGGGCGAGGCCGAGGACGTGTCCCCGGCGCTCGAATGGACGGGCGCGCCCGCGGGAACTAAGGCCTACGCGCTCGTGTGCCACGATCCCGACGCTCCGCTCGTGACGCCGGTCATGTACGGCTTCGTACACTGGGTGCTGTACAACATTCCCGGCAATGTTTCGAAGCTCGCGGAAGCGGACAAAGGCCATACGAGCGGCGTGAGCACTGTCGGCAAGGCTCAGTACAGCGGGCCGCTACCGCCAGAAGGCCATGGCGTCCATCACTACTATTTCTGGTTGCTCGCGCTGAAGTCAGACGCGAAGTTGCCGGGGGGGCTTTCGATGCACGATCTGTTCAAGGCCATCGAGCCAGACGTGCTCGGCATGAACCGCTTGATCGGCACGTACTCGCGGCCTAGCTAGCGAGCGCGTCGTAGCGTCAGGTTGATGCGCTCGGCGCCGGCGAAGGGATGCTGGTCGGCTTTGAGCGTGGCCACACCGTGATACCGCAATCGCGCCGGTCCGCCCCATACGACGACGTCACCGTGCGTGAGATTCATGCGCAGCACGCGTTCGTTGCGCTTCGTTCCACCGAACAAGAACGTGGCCGGTACGCCGAGGGAGACCGAGACAATCGGCTGACTCATATCGCGTTCATTTTTGTCTTGATGAAGCGTGAGCCGCGCCCCCGGCGCGTAGCGATTTACTAGACAGGCGTCGGGCGTGAACCCGTCGAATCCGGCGGCGACGGCGGCGCGGCTGGCGAGATCCGCCAGCACCGGCGGCAACGCGGGCCAGACTAGCCCGCTATCCGGATCCGTGGACGTGTATCGATAGCCGCCTGCGTCCGATACCCATCCGAACGCGCCGCAGTTCGTCATTGCGACCGACATCTTGAAGCCGCCGGGCGTGGTCATCTGCCGAAACGGCGCCGCCGCGGACACGCTGCGCACGACGTCTGCGAGCGCCGCATCGAGCGGTGCGGCGAAACCGCGAAGCAGCGCGGCGCCGGGTGCGAGCGGCTCGACAGCGAAGTCGAAAAGAAGCTTGCTCATGGTGGCGGCGGCGCACTGCGCCGCCGCACATTAGCTAAAGCTATGCTTTCGGCAGCTGAGCCTCAGGCACCCACCAGCCGTGAATCTGCCCGACCGCACGCATCGGCAAATGCACCGTGGCTACCGGCCCGTCGTTCAGGTGCTCGGCGTCGAGGATCACGAGGTCGGCGCGGCCGCCTTCGGTGTTGCGCGTCGCAAGACCCATGAGGTATCCCGAGCCTTCCGGCGCAGTCGCGCTGCGCGGCGCGAAACAGCATTCCGCCAGGGACGACTCGGTGCCGGCGTTGAACAACGTGGCCTTGCGCGTCTGATGATCGAACCGCGCGTAGCACGCACCGCCGGTGCCCGGCTTCGCTTCCGGATCCGGACACGGCAGAAATCCGTAACGGTATGCGACGGTGTTGTAGCGATCGTCCTGGCGCGGCAGCGCGCCGACGTGCGGATACAGCTGCGCAATGTCGTACGCCGAAGGCCGCTTCTTCGACACGTCGACCGTGAGCCGCGTGATGTGACTCGAGCCAGCGACCGGATCCCAGTGCGATCCATCGTGCATCGGCATGAACGGGAACGGGTTCGACATCGACATCTCGACGTCGACGAACAGCTTCTTGCCGTCGTCGAAGGTGCCCATGATGTGCGTGGCGCTACGCGTGGGCCCCTTGATGAACTGCACGTCCTTGCCGTCGCCGCCGCGACGAACGAAACCGAAGTACGTCGGCAGCGAGTTGTCCCACGACCAGTGCGGGCCGCCGCTGTCCATCTGCTTCTGGTCCATGGCCAACGGAATCACGTACAGCACGATGTGTTTCTCGGTGACGGCGAAGTCGTGCAGCATGCCGACGTACGGCACTTCGACTTTTGCGTTCCACACGAGCTTGCCTTGCGGCGTGAACTCGAAGATCGACACGGTCTTGCTGCCGAAGCCTTCGGCCTCGTAGCCGAACGCCACCATGTTGCCGGTCAACGAGTCGAGCTTCGGATGCGCGGTAAACGTTTTGCTCGGCAGCTGGCCGTCGAACGTGTACGTCGGGACCTTGGTCTCGAGCGTCAGCAGATCCAGCGCGGCCGGCGGGCTATCTTCCTTCAGCGCGAGCAGATAGTTCCGGTGATTGATGATGTGCGTGTTCGCCGTACTGCGGCTCAACCCCTTCACGCTCGGATCGTCCATCGACGGATTCCGGTACATCGGGAATAGCTGGCGGCCCGCTTTGTCGTTCGCGAGGTAGCGCTCATTGCGCACCATGCGGCTCTTGTAGTCCACACGGCCGTTCTTGATGCGGAACATGCTGACGTGGCCTTCGCCGTCGAACGGGATGTCGCGCGGATGCAGCGGGTACTGCACATCCGGGCCGACGCGGTAGAACGCGCCATTCAAGTCCGAGGGGATCTTGCCGGTGATCTCGCAGTCGTGCACGTCCGCCTCGAGCCGATATAGCCGCGTGGGGCGACGCATCTCGGGCGGAATGGCGCCGCCCGCCGTAGTGCCGAGCTCGCGGCCTGCGGGCGGCTGCGCTTGCGCGCTCTGCGCGAGCATGCCGATTCCGGCCGCCGCGCCGATGGCGCCCGCAACGAAGGAACGACGATCGATCTCGGTTTTCTGGTCGGTCATGGCATTCACTCCTACGGCGCTGGGTTCGCGCCCGCCCCAAAAAGTGCCTTCACTATACTCCCGGCGCCACTACTGCACTGCCGGCCATGAGACCGTTTTGCCCGTGACCGGATTGCCGTAATGAAACGGCGGCAGGAATGCCGACGGGTACATCTCGAACGGGTGTGACGGCGGCAGATCTGGCGGGTTGTCTTTACTGATGCCAGGCGGCGGCCGTGGCTGCACGGTCTTCCAGCCGACCGCATACGGCACGAAGTAGGTGTTGAACACCTGGTCGCGCTTGATCTTCCACACGCCGCCTTCCTTCACGTAGTCGTTCTCGTACACGCCACCCATCCACTGAGCGTAGCGTTCGTACTGGCCCATGATGCTGAGCGCACGGGAGCGCATCTTCGCGCTCTGGCCATCCGGCGTCACATCGATCACGGGCTGGAACTGCATGTGATTGTGCTGCAAGCCAAACTGGCTGTCGGTAGCCTGGCCATACAGATTCAAGTTGCGCCGCACGCTTTTCGAGCCCGCATAGATTCCGCGCATGGCGATCTCGATCGTACCGGTCGGAGAGAACATGCCCGTGAGGTCGTCCCACTGCAGATGCGCCAGGTAGTAGCCATAGATCGAGTTCATGCGCTCGAGCTGACGCACGTCGTCGAGCAGACCAACGCGACGATCGAGCGCCTTGAGCCGAGCTTCGATTGCGCTCGCACTCTCCTCGCGCGTCGCACTGGCAACGTCGGCCTGCGGCGCCGGCTTGCCTGTCACAGGATTGTCGTAGTGGAACGGCACGTCGAACGCTGCCGGAAACGTTTCGTACGCGATGCTCGGCGGTCGATCCGGCGGCAAGTCGGCCATGGGGCCTGCATTCGGAATCGCTGTTTTGGCCCAGCCTTCTTCGTACGGCGTGTACATCGTCGTGAAGAGATGCAGGCGCTGGATCTTCCAGACTCCGTTGTCCTTCACGTACTCGTTCTCGAACACACCGAGACCCCAGCGCGCGTACTCGTTGTGCTGCGCCTCTTGCGCGAACATGTGCCAGCGCGCCTTGGCCGTGCGGCCGTCGGCGGCCACATGGATCACGGGCTGCAGCTGCATCTGATCGAAAAGACGGCCCGCTTGCGGCAGCTCCGGGCCATTCGTGCGCAAGAACGCGAGCACGCGCTCGCGGCCTACGTACACGCCACGGCCACCCACTTCGATCGTGCCATCGGCCGCGAAGAGATCCGCCGCCTGGCTCCAGAGTTGCTTGTCAGTGTAGAAGCCGTAGACGCGCTGCAGCTTCTTGACGGTGTCCTGGTCCTCGAGCAACGCGGTCTCGCGCTCGAGCGCTCTCACGCGGGCCGCCAGCGCCGCGAGCTCGGAAGAATCTCGCGACTGTGCGCGTGGCGCATGGCTGGCAAAGAACACGATCAACGCAACGCCACCGGCGAGACCCATCCACAAGGCGCGAGCTGTGTTACGCATGAGGCCGCCTATTCGCTCGCGACGTATTTGGACACGGGGTTCGGGAAGCTGAACGGCGGCACATACGTGTCCGGCCACGTCTTGTAGTCGACCGACGACGGCCGGTCCGGCGGTAACGTAGACGACACACGCTTGCCGAGCGTGGGGTCCGGCTGGTTCTGCCAGCCCCCCGCGTACGGAGCGAATAGCGCCTGGTACCAGTGCAGCGTCTTGATCTTCCAGACGCCCGCTTCCTTCACGTACTCGTTCTCATAAGGGCCCTCGCCCCAGAACGCGTCGCCGCCCTGCTTGCCGTTGAGCACGATGCCACGCCAGCGCGCCTTCGCCGTGCGGCCATCGGTCGCAACGGAGATGACGGGCATGACTTGCAAATGCTCGTCGAGCACGCCGGCCGCGAGCCCCTCACGGCCGCCGCCGAGCGCATACAGGTACTCGCGCACGCGGGGTTTACCCACGTACACACCGTCGAGCGCGACCTCGATCGTGCCGTCGTCGGCGAAAAGGTTCGCCACTTCGTCCCACAACCCGCGATCGAGGTAGTAGCCGTACGCGCCCTGCAGCCGCTCGAGCGCGTCCACGTCCTGAAGCAGCGTCTTGCGGTGCTCGAGCGCGGCAACGTGGGCACGCAACGGAACCAATTCGGAATCCGCGGCGGGCCGGCTGCACCCCGCGGCGACGACCGCAATCCCGAGCATGCCAAGTGTTGCTGTACGCGTGACGAGCATCGTGTCCCCCTACCTCGTGAGCCACGGGTTCTGCGGCTGCGCCCTCAAGCAATTCTCCGCCGCGAAACGCGCGGTTGCAATCGCCGTTAGTGAGCGTCGACGAATGCACGCGCCTCGCCTGCCATCTCGGCGAACACGCTGCCTTTGTCGCCTCGCTCGCGTTGCAGCACGCGATAGCCGTGATCGGCGGAATCGAGCCAATGCAGTTTCGCCGTGGGCAATGCCTGCACGACGTGCTCGAGCAGCGCCGGTGTCGCAAGGGCGTCGCGAGTGCCCGACAAGAACAGCATGGGCAGACGAATGTTTTCCAAGTGACGCGCGCGCTCCACGCCCGGCTTGCCGGCGACGTGCAACGGAAACGAACAGAACACCAGCCCTACCGGCGCGATTCCTTCCGTCAGTACGGCATGCGATGCCATGCGGCCGCCAAACGAATGTCCGCCAATCCACAGCGGCAAGCGCGTGCGCTCGCCCGCGCTGCGAAATGCGGCAGCAATTCTTGCCGTGGCAACCGCGGGTGGATCGACTCGCTTGCGCCCTGCTTCCATGAACGGGAAGTCGAAGCGCAACGTCGCGATGCCGCATAGCGCGAACGCGTCGGCGATCGCCTGCATGTTGCGGTGCCGCATTCCGGCGCCTGCACCGTGCGCGAGCACGAGCGCGGCCATCGCGTCGTCGGGACACTGCCAGATCTCGTGTACCATCGAATCTCTCCTCGAAAGAGCATACACGCCGTGCCGCAAACGCTCGCGATTCGCCACGTGCCGTTCGAGGATCTCGGCTTGCTCGGCCCGTTGCTCGCAGAACGCAAGCACACGATCCGGTACGTCGAGGCCCCGACAGCGGACTTGAGCGAGATCGACGCTCTCGCGCCGGACCTGCTCGTCGTGCTCGGCGGACCGATCGGCGTCTATGAAAACGATCGCTATCCGTTCATCGACACGGAGATCGCGCTACTTCAGCGGCGGCTCGCGGCCAACAAGCCCACGCTCGGCATCTGTCTCGGCAGCCAGTTGATGGCGAGAGCCCTCGGCGCGCGCGTGTACGCGTCCGGTGTGAAGGAAATTGGCTGGGCGCCGTTGGAGTTCACTAGCGATGGAGCCTCGTCCTGTCTCCGGCATCTCGCCACGCCGGTATTGCACTGGCACGGCGACACCTTCGACCTTCCGGCGGGCGCCGTGCGTCTCGCCTCCACGCCGGCGTGCCGCAACCAGGCATTCAGCGCTGGCCGTCACGCCCTCGCGCTGCAGTTCCACGCGGAGGCGTGCGGTCAGTCGCTCGAAGCCTGGTTCGTGGGTCACGCGTGCGAGATTGCGGGCACGCCCGCCATCAGCGTGCCTCAGTTGCGTGCCGACACCCAGCGCTTCAGCCCGGCGCTCGAGCAGCGCGGTCGGGCGTGTTTCGACGACTGGCTCTCAGCACTCAGCCTGTGAAGGCTGCGGTCGGCGGCCCCGAGTGCGAACCGCATCACGAACGCGACGCACCTTTTGCGGGCAGACCTTGTGGCATGTGTAAGCTTAGAGGCTGCAATTACTGGGGAGAGTGGTAGGCGTGCGGATCTCGCAGGAGTCGGCAATCGTCGAGGCCACCCTGATCGACGACGAGACCCAGAACGCCATCCAGCGTCTGCGGTTTATCGCGCCCGTCGAACTGCGGTTCCGCGCCTGGCATCTCGCTCGCAACCTGCCGCGCACGCGCGCCTCCACGGCCATCTACCTCGGTCTGATCGTGGTGATGACCGCCATCAACATGCTGGGCGCCATGACGCCGTTCTCCGAATCGGCCCTACAACCCATCTATGTCCTTCGCATCGGCGTCGCGTGCCCGGCGCTCGCGCTGATTCTTGCGGCGACGTTCTTGGAGCCGTGGCAACGCTATTTCCAGCAGATCGCCGCGACATCGATCATCGTCCATGGCGTCAGCGTGATGTGGATAAGTGCGATCGCCGCCGCGTCCGGCAATCCCCTGTTCCAGATGGGCGACGTGCTCGTGATCGTCTACGCAACGCTGTTCCTGGGCCTGCTATTTCGCGGCGTCGTGATCGCCGCGGTGGGGCTCATGGTGGCTTTCTTGAGCGCCGGCACTTTCCTCGGAGTGCCGACGGCTGACCTCGAGTTTGCGGCTGCCGTGCTGTTTGCCACTGGTTTGATGGCCGTTCTGTCGGCCCTGCGCGTGGAGCGGTTACTGCGAGCGAACTTCATCGAGACTCAAATTCTGAACAACATCGCCGAACGCGACGGGTTGAGCGGGCTGTACAACCGCCGAATGTTCGACACGCTTGCGAACCGGCTGTGGCAGCAGGCGCGGCGTGACCTAGAGCCGCTGCAAGTGATCCTGGTCGATATCGATCACTTCAAATTGTTCAACGACCACTACGGCCACCAAGCGGGCGATCACTGCATTCGCCAAGTCGCAACGATCATCGCGCGCGCGGCGAAGCGGCCGCTCGATTTCTGCGCCCGCTATGGCGGCGAAGAATTCGCGCTCGTCCTGTACGCCCCATCCGGAACGGAGCCGGCAGCTCTGGCGGATCAGATCCGCCGCGAGACGCTAACGCTCGGCATTCCGCATTCGCACTCTGCGGCTGCGCAGGTTGTGACCGTGAGCGTTGGCTCGGCCATCGCACCACCAGGAAGCAAACGCAGTCTCGCCGGTTTGATCCAAGCGGCGGACGAAGCGCTGTACCGCGCCAAGCAGTCAGGGCGCAACCGCGTATTGCACGTCGATGCCGGCGACTCCGATACGCCGACGGGCGCGTTCAAGGTCGTCGCCGTCAAGTAGCGCCGCGCAGCGCCATTCGGCCCAATGCTATAGTCGCCGCTGCAATCACCGCACCGGGGCAAAGAAGACTAATGAGTAGGGTTGAAGCGGTGCTGGAATCGCTGGTGTTCCGCAGCCGATGGCTGTTGGCGCCGTTCTTCGTCGGCCTGATCCTCACCGACAGCAAGGGCGGCGGCCACTGACGCCCTCGTCAGGAGATCACGAGTGAAACTCTATTACTCTCGCGGCGCTTGCTCGCTGACGCCGCACATCCTGCTGCACGAGACGGGCCTGCCGTTCACGCTCGAGCGCATGGACTCGGCCACGCATCGGACCGAGCATAAACGTCGACTACTACACGATCAATCCGAAAGGCTACGTGCCATTGCTCGAACTCGACAAGGGCGAGCGCCTGACCGAAGGCCCCGTGATCTGCCAGTACATCTGCGATGTTGCACGCAGAACGGCCGCCGACGCGTACCTGTTCAACGTCACGCGCTGGGCCAGGCTAGTGAAGCTGGACCTCAACGACCTAAAAAACGTTACCGCGTACGTGGAGCGCGTACTCGCGCGACCCGCAGTGCTCGCGGCTTACAAGGCCGAGGGACTTCGCACCTAAAGTGACCCGTTCTGCGACGCAGTTCACATATGGGAAGCTTTGTGATGCAAAGTACTTGACAGCGACCGTAGCGCGGTTATTTTAGGTAGCCACGATGAGCGCAAACCCAAACCGTCCTCGCGAAGCAGGTCCCACGCCGATCGACTCGGGTGCTGTCGAGAACCTGCAATACATTCGTCGTACGATAGAGGCGGCACACACCTTCACCACCGTGCCAGGCAAAGGCTGCATCGCGATGGGCATCACAGCCCTCGTGGCCGTAGCAGCCGAGTCCTATCCGCCGTTAGCGCCGCACTGGCTCGCCGTGTGGGTAGGCGCAGCGGCCGTTGCTTGCGCCCTCGCCTTGTACTTCATGGAGCAGAAAGCTCATGCGCAGGGACTGAGCCTGCGACGCGCCGTGGCGCGGCGGTTCTTCATGACCCTGGCGCCGGCTTTCTTGTCCGGCGCAATCCTTACCGCGGCGCTCGTTGGCCGCGTCGATCGCGACTTGATCACCGGGGCCTGGCTGCTGTTGTACGGCACCGGTCTCACCGCCTGCGGACTATTCGCCGTTCCGGCGGTATTCACTGCCGGCGTGGCGTTCATGGCACTCGGCACGGCTACCCTTTGGTTGCCGCTAGGCTCGGCTCACGTCGTGCTCGCACTCGGGTTCGGCGGCATTCATCTCGCGCTCGGCGCCGCTATTCTGAGGCGTCACGGTGGCTAAGCCGATGACGAAACGGCAAAGCGCGTCGGCCGCTGCTCCCGAGCAGCAGCGCTTGCGAGCCGTGGCTGGCTATTTCGCCGATCGCGAGACTGGCGAAACAGATCGTTTGATCTATGAGCGGGTTCGGCTCGGCATCATGAGCGCACTCAGTGTCAACCGAAGCATGAGCTTCGGCGAGCTCAAGGAGATCCTGCAAACCTCCGACGGCAATCTGAGCATTCACGCGCGCAAACTCGAGGACGCAGGCTACGTCACCTGCAAGAAGAAGTTCGCGGCGCGAGTACCTAAGACCGAATTCAGCTTGACCGCCAAGGGCAAGCGGATGTTCGCGCGGCATCTCGAACACATGGAAGCGCTGATCCAGGCAGCCAAAGGCACCTAAAGACTCTCATGCATACCGCGATCATTATGGATGGCAACGGCCGCTGGGCCGAACGGCGCGGGTTGCCGCGCACAGCGGGACATCGCGCAGGCGCGAAGACCGTGCGAAAAATAGTAGAGGCCGCGACCCGCGGCGACGCAGTCGATGTGCTGACGCTCTATGCGTTCGCATCGAACAATTGGTCGCGGCCCGCTCTCGAGGTCTCGAGTCTCATGCGCTTGCTGAAGCGCTATCTCGTCAGCGAAACGGCTCGCTGCCTCGACAACGGTGTTCGACTGAGTGTGATCGGAAGGCGAGATCGGCTCAGCCACGATCTCGTGAACACGATCGAGCACACAGAGCGCATCACGGCGCACGGCTCAAAACTCCACCTGCGTCTCGCGATCGACTATTCCGCGCGCGCGGCGATCAGCGCCGCCGCCGCAAGCATTCGCCGCGAGTGTCCGCCCGAGGAATTCGAGCGGCATCTCGCCGCGGCCATGCATGCGGAGGTTGGTCCGCCGGTAGATCTACTGATCCGGACCGGAGGCGAACAGCGCCTCAGCGACTTCATGCTTTGGGAGTGCGCCTACGCCGAGCTCGTGTTCACCAACACGTTCTGGCCGGACTTCGACGAGCCAGCATTCGAAGCCGCGCTGCGCGAATTCGCGAGCCGCGACCGGCGGTTCGGAGGGCTGTCAGGGGTTCGCCAGTCGGGCTGACGCGCAGCTTCCGAGACGACAAAATCTGCCTTCTCCGGCCGTTTATGTCGCGCGAAGATACGATCGGCGGCGGCTACGCCGCAACGCTGAGCGCGGGCGCGCAGCCCACTGTCTCGAGCGCGCCGAAGTAATCGGCTGCGAGTCGCAACTGCTCCGCGGCAGTCTCGGCGCGATTCACGATATCGCGAAACGCCGCGTTCTCGGGCCGATCCTTCGCATACCACCCGAGGTGCTTGCGCGCGATACGCACCCCGGCGGGTTCGCCGTAAAACTCGTGCAGCGCACGCACATGCCCCAACAGAATCTCGCACACTTCGCGGGGCGACGGCGGGGGCAGCTCGCTTCCGGTCGCGAGGAAATGGGCGATCTCGCGAAAGATCCACGGCCTCCCCTGCGCGGCCCGGCCAATCATCAACGCGTCGGCGCCCGTGCTCGCCAGCACGTCGCGCGCTTTTGCTGCGGAAGTCACGTCCCCGTTCGCGATCACGGGGATACGCACGGCCTGTTTGATCGCCGCAATCGTTTCGTATTCCGCTTGGCCGGTGTACAACATATCGCGCGTGCGTCCGTGCACGGCCAGCGCTGCGATGCCGGAATCCGCCGCGATGCGCGCCACGGCCACGCCGTTGCGGTTCGCGCTGTTCCAGCCGGTGCGGATCTTGAGCGTCACCGGCACGGCGACCGCGTGCACAACCGCAGTCAAGATTCGCGCGACCAACGCTTCGTCCTGCAGCAGCGCAGAACCGGCCCACGCGTTGCAGACCTTCTTCGCCGGACACCCCATGTTGATGTCGACGATCTGGGCGCCATGCTCGACCGCATGTCGCGCGGCCGCAGCAAGGACGGCGGGATCCGCACCTGCGATCTGCACGCCGATCGGCGCGGGTTCGCCCTCGTGATCGAGGCGTCGTTGGCTTTTGCGCGTACGCCACAACCGCGGGTCCGACGTCGTCATCTCCGACACCGCGTAGCCTGCGCCGAGCTGTTTGCTGAGCAGACGGAACGGCTTATCCGTCACACCCGCCATGGGGGCCAGAATCAACTTGGGCTCGATCGCGTGTGGGCCGATGTGCACGAGTCGCGTCTCCGTTACGCAGCGTTGGCCCGCGCACGCCGTCGAGCTTGCACGGCATCCGCGAGCCGCTCGAGAACGCCCACCGAGCTTGGCCAGTCGATGCAGCCATCCGTGATGCTCTGCCCGTACACCAGCGGCTTCCCCGGCACGAGATCCTGCCGACCTGCGACGATGTGGCTCTCCACCATGACCCCGACGATGCGCCGTTCGCCGTGCGCAACCTGCGCCGCGATCTCGCCCACGACTGCGGGCTGATTCTCGGCGCGTTTCGAACTGTTTGCGTGGCTCGCGTCGATCATTAGACGCGCAGGCAAACCCGCCTGCTCGAGCAGCTTGCACGCCGCAGCGACGTCGTCAGCGCCATAGTTCGGTGCCTTACCGCCACGCAGAATCACGTGCCCGTCCGGATTGCCGGCGGTCGCCGCCACCGTTGCCAATCCTTCCTTGGTCACGGCCAGAAAATGGTGCGGGTGCGATGCCGCGCCGACGGCGTCCACGGCAATTTTCACATTGCCGTCCGTGCCGTTCTTGAAGCCCACCGGGCACGACAGGCCCGACGCCATCTCGCGATGGATCTGGCTCTCGGTGGTACGCGCGCCGATCGCGCCCCACGCAACGAGATCCGAGATGTACTGCGGCGAGATCGTGTCTAGGTATTCGACGCCAGCCGGCAACCCGAGCTCGCTGATCTCACACAGGAGACCGCGCGCGAGGCGGAGTCCCTTGTTGATGTTGTAGCTGCCGTCGAGGTCGGGGTCGTTGATGAGGCCCTTCCAACCGATCGTCGTGCGCGGTTTCTCGAAATACACGCGCATCACGATCTCGAGCGATCCCTTGAGCGATTCGCGCAGCGGTTTCAGTCGCTGAGCGTAGTCCATGGCGGCGACCGGATCGTGAATCGAGCACGGCCCAATCACCACAGCGAGGCGATCGTCCTCGCCATGCAGAATCGCGTGCAGGGCGCGCCGAGCGTTCGCGACATGGGTCGAGATCAGTTCGGTACAGGGCAGCTCACGCAGCAGCTCGGCCGGCGAGGACAACGGCGCGAAGCTGCGGATGCGTAGATCATCGGTATGAGGCGGCATACAGTTTCTCCATCCCTACTGGCCCGCATTCCCGAGCGGCACAAAAAAGCCGCCAGGTTCGCTGGCGGCTTTCGGGTATTCTTTCGATCGTTACTTCTTCAGACCGACCGCAACCCTTCCTCCGCCAGTGGCTTTGGAAACCCGTAATACCAAAAGTAATGGCGGGCCGGGGCTGCAGACATGGCGCTATAGATAGCATAGGACGCGCGGATTCTCCAAGTGCGGAGCGCGCGAACGCGTGGGCGAGAACTGTCCTGTGGGATAATCGCGCGCTGACTCTCGCTCGATTCGAACGCCATGGAACGCCATCTCGTCCTCCCAGAACTACCCCTGCCGACCCCCGGAGCGCCACGGCGCACCTGGGCCGAGCTACATGGCAGCGCGCTCAGCCTTGCCGCCGCAGAGGCGGCTGCGCGGCACGCCGGACCTGTGTGCGTGATAGCAGGCTCCGCGGCCGATGCGGAGCGTTTCGAGCGCGAGCTTATGTTCTTCGGCAGCCGCGGCGCGCACCGCTTCCCTGATTACGAGACGTTACCTTACGAGCCGATTTCCCCGCCGCAGGATCTCCTGGCCGACCGGCTGCGCTGCCTATACCGACTGGCCCGCGGCGAACGGGAGACGCTGGTCGTCGAGGCCGGCGCGCTGCTCACGCGACTGCCGGCTCCGGACTTCATCGTGTCTCGATCGCTGCACCTTTCGGTCGGCGACCAGTTCGAGCACGCGGCGATGATCAAGCGGCTCTCCGCCCACGGCTACCTGCGCGTGGAGCAAGTGGCGGAACCCGGCGACTTCGCCGTGCGCGGAGCTGTGTTCGACGTGTTTCCTGCCGGCAGCGATGCGCCCGTGCGCATCGACCTGTTCGACAACGAGATCGAGACGCTGCGCACGTTCGATCCGCAGACACAGCTCTCGGCCGGCAAGCGGGAACGAATCGAGATCCTGCCCGCGCGCGAGTTCCCGTTCGACGATGCCGCGATCAAGTCGTTTCGTGAGCGCTTCCGCGATCTTTTCCCCGTCGAGCCGGGCCGCTGCCCCCTGTATCGGACGATTTCCGATGCGCAGCTGCCGGCGGGTATCGAGTACTACCTGCCGCTGTTCTTCACGGCGACCAGCTCCTTATTCGACTACTTGGGCGACGACACATTGTTCGTCATCGTCGGCGGTGCGCTCGAAGGCCTCGATGCCGGCTGGCAGTTGATCGAGGAGCGCTACGAGCAACTGCGCGGCGACATCGAGCGGCCGATCCTCGCGCCTCAGCAGGCGTTCTTCTCTCCTGCCGAGTTACGAGCGCAGATCGATGTCCGACCGACGCTGACTCTGCTGACGAACGCCTCGCCCGATGCCGACACCGCCAACGCCGGCGCGACGCACGGACTCGCGGGCGGTATCACTCCGACCGACGATCGTATCGAGCGCTGGCTCACGGCGGGCGACGGCGAGCGCACGTTGCTCGCGACGTCCTCGCCGGGACACCGCGAGATGCTGCTCGAGCTGTTGCGCGGCCGCGGTTACGCTCCGCATGTCTACGGTAGCTGGCGCGAGTTCGTTGCCGACACGGCACCGCTCGGCGTAACGGTCGCCGAGCTCGGCGACGGCTTGCGGATCGGCGCGCGCAAACTGCGCGTCATCACCGCGACGGACTTAGGTCTGGAACGACCGCGCCAACGCCAGCGCAAACGGCGTGCGCGCGATCCGGAATCCATCATCCGTGAGCTGACGGATCTGCACGTCGGCGCACCCGTCGTGCACGAGGACTACGGCGTAGGCCGGTATCGGGGCCTCACAACGCTGGACGTCGACGGCCTGCTGACCGAGTTCCTGCTGCTCGAGTACGCGGGCGGCGACAAGATCTACGTACCCGTGCAAAGCCTGAATCTCGTGACGCGCTACACCGGTGCGTCGGCCGAGGAAGCGCCGCTCCACCGCCTCGGCACGGACCAGTGGGCCAAGGCAAAGAAGAAAGCAGCGCAGCAAGCGCGCGACACGGCGGCCGAGCTGTTGAATCTCTACGCACAGCGCGCCGCGCGCACCGGCACGAAAATGGAATTCGATGACGCGGGCTACCAACGCTTCGCGATGCAGTTCCCATTCGAGGAAACCGAAGATCAGCAGACCGTGATCGACCGCGTATTGCAGGATCTCGGTAGCGGCCAGCCGATGGATCGCGTCGTGTGCGGCGACGTCGGTTTCGGCAAGACAGAAGTGGCGCTGCGCTCCGCATTCGCCGTCGTGCAGGCAGGCTATCAAGTGGCCGTGCTCGTGCCGACGACGCTGCTGGCGGACCAGCACTTCCGCACGTTCCAGGACCGCTTTGCCGACTGGCCCGTGCGTATCGAACTGTTGTCGCGATTCCGCAGTGGTAGCGCCGCGGCCGTAGCGATGGCGGGCCTGGCAGAAGGCACCGTCGACATCGTGATCGGCACGCACAAGCTGCTACAGGGCAGCATGCGATTCAAACGCCTGGGGCTCGTGATCGTCGACGAGGAACATCGCTTCGGCGTAAAGGACAAGGAACGCCTCAAACGCCTGCGCGCTGAGGTTCACGTGCTGACGCTCACCGCCACGCCGATTCCGCGCACGCTGAACATGACGCTCGGCGGCCTGCGCGACTTGTCCATCATTGCGACGCCGCCGGCGGCCCGCCTCGCGGTCAAGACCTTCGTCGGCGAGTGGAGCGACCGGCAAATCCGCGAAGCCGCGCTGCGCGAGCTGCGTCGCGGCGGGCAAATCTACTTCGTGCACAACCGCGTCGAGAACATCGAAGGCGTGGCGACAAATCTGCGGAAGCTACTGCCCGAGGCCGAGATCCGTGTCGGCCATGGCCAGATGTCGGAACGCGAGCTCGAGTCGGTGATGCTCGACTTCTACCATCGCCAGTTCAGCGTGCTCGTGTGCACGACGATCATCGAAAGCGGTATCGACATTCCAACCGCGAACACTATCATCATCGATCGCGCGGACATGCTCGGCCTCGCGCAGCTGCACCAGCTACGCGGTCGCGTAGGTCGCTCGCATCACCAGGCTTACGCGTACATGCTGGCGCCACCGCTGCGTGCGCTATCGCCCGACGCCGTGAAGCGCCTCGAGGCCATCGCATCGCTCGAAGAGCTGGGCTCCGGATTTACGCTCGCAACCCATGACCTCGAAATCCGCGGCGCAGGCGAGCTGCTCGGCGCGGGCCAAAGCGGCCAGATCCAGGCCATCGGTTTCACGCTGTACAACGAGCTGCTCGGGCGAGCGGTGGCCGCGCTGCGCGAGGGTCGCGAACCCGACCTCGAGGATCCGTTCTCGCACGGCCCAGAAATCGAGATCGGTCTCACGGCGCTGATCCCAGAGGACTACATGCCCGACGTCCACATGCGCCTCGTGCACTACAAACGAATAGCGAACGCTCGCTCGAACGCCGAGCTCGACCAGTTGCAGGTGGAGCTCATCGACCGTTTCGGCCTGCTGCCGCCACCGCTGAAAACGTTATTCGCGATCACGTCGTTGAAGCTGCTCGCGCAACAACTCGGCGTGGCCAAGATCCAAGCCGGCACCGAGGGCGGCAACGTGCGCTTCGCCGAACGCTCGAAGATCGAGCCGCTGAAGCTTTTGAAGCTGATCGAAGGCGAGCCCAAGCGTTACCGGCTGGTGGGATCGTTCACGCTGCGCTTCGGCTGGCAGCTCGAGACGCCTGAACAACGGTTGCCGGCAGTCGAGAAACTGCTGCGCCGCTTGGCCCCGGCGAACCTCACGGCTGCCGCAGCGTAGCGACCGGTGCGCGTTATACTGCCGGCATGAAGCTTCACGTTGCCCGGTTCGCCGCATTGATCGCCACGGTATGCGGCGGACCCGCCGTCGCACAGCCCAGCGCAACACCGACGCCGCCGTTGTATCAGGTCGAGATCATCGTGCTCGCGAATCGCGATTTCGACGCTGGCGAGGAACGTTTCCCGCAGGACCTCGCACCGCTGCGTGCGAATCAGACCGAATCGTTGCTCGATGTGCCGCTGTACGTGGAACCGAGCCCACCGTCGACTCCGGATCAAGCGACGGCTCTGACGCAAGTCGCGCCCGCGGACGACCCGCTCGCATTCCGGATGCTGACGCCCGATCAGCTGCAGCTGAACGCAGAGTACCGCAAGCTGACGAATAGCGGCGCCTACCGCGCCGTGTTGCACGCCGGTTGGGTGCAGCCGGGCCTACCTGAGGATCGTGCAAAACCGTTCGATCTGACGTTGCTCGGTGTGACGAATCCGCGCGGCAATGTCCGCGTCTATCTCAGCCGCTTCTTGCATGTGAGCCTCGACATTTCGTACCAGGATGGCGCGGCTGCCGCCGTGGCCCCGGAACCCATCGGGGACGAGCTGCGTGAGATTACATTCGCGCCGCGTTATCGCCTCACCACGGAACGGCAAACGCGTAGCGGCGAGCTGCATTACTTCGATCACCCGGCGTTCGGGGTGCTCGTAAAGGTCACGCCGGTGCAACCCGCCAACTCGAATTCAACGGGCCGCCGACCCGCGGCTTGACGCCGACGTTTTCGGCGTCGCAGCACGCGCGCTCGAGCGCTGCTCCGCGAGTGCCCGCGTGACGAGCGTTTCCGCATCGTCCTGCGTCCCGGGCGGGCAGCCGATCAGCACCGGTCGAACCGAAATGTGCCGCCCCAAACGTGCACGCGGGTTGTGCAACCCGAGCTGGCGCACGTTAGCGGCGATCTGATCCACGAGATGGCGTACATCGTCCGGTGTCTGGCCGATGACGGCCGCTACCAACGCCGTATCGTCGTACCGCGCGCAAAGATCGCCCGCACGACGCAACGTGCGCGTGATCTGCGCGCCGATCATGCGCTGGGCCGAATCCGCAGCTTTGCCGCCGAACGTCTGCCGATACACCTCGAGCTCGACGATCTCGAATACCAGCAATGTTACGAAACGTTTGTCGCGCCGCGCCACGGAGAGATCGCGCCGCAGCGTTTCCTGAAAGTGACCGAACCGCAGCAGACCGGTCGTCGGATCGATACGATCCAAGCTCGCGATCTTTTGTCGTGCTCGACCGAGCTCACGTTGCAGCAACGTAAGCTCGCCGTTGTTATCGCCAGGTTCTGGCGCTGCGCTCGCCGCGTCGCGACCATTGGCGACGGCGCGCGCCGCTCCCGCGCTGTGCGCACAAACGAAGTAGCGGATTTCGCCGCGCGCGTTCGTCAGCGGCGCGACGTGGACGTCGACGACCCACGCGCTGCCGTTCTTGCGCAGGTCCGCGAGAGTGACGCGACATGCCTCGGCACGGCCGATCGCAGCCCGAAGCCGTTGCAACTCGGGATCGTCATCCGCTTCGCGCCCCAGCATCGACCAAGGACGACCCACGAGCTCAGCGGTTGAGTAGCCGGTCAGGTTTTCGTACGCGGAGTTAGCGTAGATGACCGGCAGACCCGAATCCTGGGCATCGACCACCAGGATCCCCTCCGAACTCAGGGCAACGACTTGCTCGAGGAAGTGGCGGCTGAGGGATTTGATACCGCGTGCGTCCCTGCCGATTTCCATGCCGATTATGTTCGATCAGACGGTCCGACCGGTCTAGGAAGCGCATCACAATGCCCAGGGGCTGGAGCCGTCGAAGACCCTGCCGAGAACGGTCGCGAGGCGCTCGAGTCCGGCCTCCATGAACCGATGGATTTGGCCATCGATGGACCCCGCGTCCACGCCACGCCCCGCGGCGTAATTCAAGACGACGGCACAGACCGCATAGTCGATGCCAAGCTCGCGCGCCAGTACGGCCTCCGGCATGGCCGTCATACCCACCATTGCACACCCGTCGCGCTGCATGCGGTTGATCTCGGCCGCGGTCTCGAGCCGCGGCCCTTGCGTGACTCCGTACGTGCCCGCATGCGGCGGGTAGCCGCAGTCCGCTAACGCCGCGGTGATCCGCCCGCGCAACAGAGGCGAAAACGGTTCGGCGAACTCCGCGTGCACGACGGGTGCGCCCGCACCGCCGAATGACGCGACACGACCGGAGGTGTAGTCGATGAGCTGGTCGGGCACGGCCAGGTCACCAGGCAATAGATCGGGAGCGATCGCGCCGACGGTGTTGACGCCGATGCACGCGCGAATCCCGCGTTGCTGCAATGCCCAGAGGTTCGCGCGATAGTTGATTTCGTGCGGCGCAAACGCGTGGCCCTCGCCGTGGCGAGCGATGCACGCGACACGCATGGCGCCGATCCGGACCGTGAACACCGGGCTGCTTGGCTCGCCGTACGGCGTTTTCGTCGGGCTGCGTGCGACCACCTCGAGTCCGAGCCGCTCGAAGCCGCTGCCGACGATCAGGGCGCTGGACTCACTCATGCTCCGTGCTCCCGTCGATAGCGTAGAGGGCCCGCAGCTCGCGCCAGTACCCAAAATAGTCCATGCCGCAGCCGAATACATAGACATCATCGACCGGCAAGCCCGCGAAGTCGACCTTCGGACGACGGCCCGCCTTCGCGACGCGTTTCACTACGAGCGCAGCCGCATATTGCTTCGCGACGCCGACGCGCGTGAGCTCTTGCTTCAGCGCGCGCAGCGTGTGGCCGCGATCGAGAATGTCGTCGACGACGAGCACAGTACGTCCCTTCAGCTGCGCGCTCGGCCGCACGCGCCACGCAAGCTCACGCGGTGCCACTCCGCCGCCGTATCGCGTCACATGCACATAGTCGAACTCGTGTGGAAAATCGAAGCGCTTACACATTTCTACAGCGGCGAACGCGCCACCGTGCATCACGGCCAACACGACGGGGTTCGCGTGCCGCAAGCGTGACGTGGCTTCAGCAGCCATGCGATGGATGGCGCGCATGACTTCGGCGGTCGAATACAGCCGGCGCGCGCGCCGCCGCACGGCGAGCGCTGCGCTCGCACGCGCCGCGGCGTCAGCCTTCAAGGTCGAGCTTCGGGCGCTTCGTGAGGGCGCCGACCGCGGCGCTCGCTGTTTGCCACTCGGCCGACGCATGCAGAGTCTCCCAGTCGAACGTGCCGCGGCCATGCAAGCGCGTGAGGCGCAGCTGTGCCGCCGGATTCACAAACCCCTTCAACGATTCGAGCACCACGGGCACCTGCTCGGGCGAGTTGCACAGCAACACGAGATCGCAACCGACATCTAGCGCGAGCCGCACGCGCTGCTCGACGGGCCCGACAACCGCCGCGCCGACCATACTGACATCGTCGGTGATGACGGCGCCCTTAAAGCCGAGCACACCACGCAGCTGATCGTTGATCCACCAGCTCGACAGGCTCGCGGGCTTCTCGTCGACGGCGGGAAAGCTCACGTGCGCGATCATGGCCGCCGGCAGACCGGCACGGATCAGCTCGTGGTACGGCAGCAGGTCGTCAGTGATCTCGTCGTAGCCGCGCCGGTCGACGGCGAACTCCGTGTGAGAATCGCTGCGCGCGCCCGCATGCGTCGGGAAGTGCTTGGCCGTGACCGCCATCCCCGCGCGCTTCGCGCCCGCAGTGAACCGCCGCGCCAACGCGGCCACCGCTCGTGCATCCGAGTGGAACGCGCGGTCGCCGATGATCTCGGACAAGCCGAGATCGAGGTCGACACATGGCGTGAAACTCATGTCGATGCCCACAGCGCGCAGCTCGGCCGCCATGAGCCAACCGAATGCGCCGGCGGTCTTAAGCGCCTTGTCGCGATCTTCGTCGTAGAGATGTCCGAGCGTGCGCAGCGGCGGAAGCCTGAAAAACGGCTCGCGAAAGCGCTGCACCCGTCCACCCTCGTGGTCGACGGTCACGAGCAGCGGCGGCTGGCGAAGCGCATGGATATCGGCGACGAGATCGCGGATCTGGGCGAGGCTCGCGAAGTTGCGCGTGAAGAGAATGACTCCGCCGACGAGCGGTGACTGCAGCCATTCGCGCTCGTCCGCAGCGATCGCGGTACCGCGCAGGTCGATCATCAACGGGCCAAGCGACACGATCCGTCCTCGAGCTGCCGCTACGAGATCTCGACGCTCGTTCCCGGGGAAACGAGGTCGAACAGCTCGACGATATCGGCGTTACGCATGCGAACACACCCGATCGAGCCCGGCACGCCGAGCGGCTCGCTGTCCGGCATCCCGTGGATATAAATGTAGCGGCGCATTGTATCCACATTGCCGAGGCGGTTCCTCCCAACCTCGGTGCCGGACAGCCACAGGATCCGCGTGAGGATCCAGTCGCGCTCCGGGAACTGCACTTCGAGCTGCGGCGTGTAGATCTCGCCGGTCGGCCGCCTGCCACGAAACACGGCGTTGGCCGGCGCGGCAGTACCGATCTTGGCGCGAATCACGTGCAGGCCGCGCGGTGTTTTTAGGCTGCCTTTGACTTCGCCGGCGCCGTGTTTCGACGTCGACACGGAGTAGATCTTCCACGGCCGACCGTCGCGCGACAGGTGAAGCTCCTGCGCCGCGAGCAAGATGGTAATACTCAGGGGCGTCGTTCTGCGTCGGTCCATGCGCTGAAGGGATGCTCGACCAGGCTCACGTTGTAGTAGCGGCGCAGGTGGGTGACCTCTTGGCCGAGCCACGCGGGACGCCCAAATACCTGGTCCTCGGCGTCGAGCTCGAGCTCCGCCACGACGAGGCCCGTGTTGGTGCCGCCGAACTCGTCGACCTCCCATTCGAACCCTTCGAACTCGACGTAGTGACGGGTCTTCTCGACGAGCGGCCCCGGGCACAGCGAGAGCAGCTCCCGCCCCTCGCCGACCGGGATCTCGTACTCATATTCCAGGCGAGACGCGACCAGCCCGCCGGACTTGATGTTCAGGTGGGCTCGATCGCCAGCGATGCGGACTCGTAGGGACACGCGCTCGGTGCCGGCCAAGTAGCCTTGGCTCATGGCTTGCCGGCGATGCGCGAGCGGGCGCCACGCGTCGTTTTTCAGGAGGAATTTGCGCTCAATCTCGCGGGGCATGCGCCTTGGCAAAAGCGGCGGGCCATCGTGGCCCGGCGTCGCCGCATCCTACCACTGGCGTAAGCCACGGACAGCGGCGCCGCGTCTCTGTTACGCCACGAACCGAGTGCGCGTTCGAACCCGGTTTACCAGGGCGCGGTCGTTCCGTCGAACTGCAGGAAACGCCCCGTGTCTTTGATCGTCGCCTTGTCGATGATCTTGATCATCCCCGTGACACTCGGCTCCATGTCGACCGTGTTTGGCTGACCGCGATTGCTCTCGAGGCGCTCCGTCACCACGGTGCCGGGATGCAGCATCAGCACCGTGATGCCCTCTGCCTTCGTCTTGACGGCGACGAGCTGCATGGCGCGGTTCAACGCTGACTTGCTCGACCGATACGCGATGCCTTGCGGCCCCGGTAGCGGCTTGCTGAGCGAGCCGTTCGTCGAGCTGATCGCGATGATCATTTTCTTCTTGCTCGCGCGCACGTTGTCGATAAGGCTCTCGGAGACGATCAACGGGCCCCGCACGTTCGTGGCCATGATCGTGTCGAACAGCGCGTAGTCGAGGTTCCCGAAAGTTTGCGTGTCGCCGGCGCCGGTGCAGGTTTCGGACTTGCACGCCGAGCGGTCGCTATACACGCCGGCGTTGTTGATGAGCACGTCGATGGGCACGCCCTTCAGTTTTGCGGCCGAAGCTTTCACATCCTCGATGTTCGATACGTCCATGTGCTCGACGCGCACGTTCGGATACTTCGCGGCCAACGGCGCCAGCGTCTCCGGCATGTCGTGGCGCCGATGCGTGGCGATCACGGTCCACCCCTTGGCAGCGTACTGCTTGGCGAATTCGAGACCTAGTCCCGAGTTCGCTCCTGTGATCAATACCGTCTCCGCGGCAGCCGGTCGCATTAGCGCGAATGCGCTGCACACGAAAGCTGTCACCACCATCCCTGACGCGCGAAAACGAATCATTTGCCTCTTCTCCTACTTTGTTCGAATGCTGCTCTAGTTAATCAACTGAAGTTACGCGGCGAGCACCGTGCGCGCCTCGGCAACCGCTCCCGGCGTTGCTCTACCGCGGACGTCCGTGTCCGCGTCGGCCACCGGGCGGCTCACGAGCTGTAATGCTTGTACGAACGGCGCCTCGACATCGACGGCCAGCGCCTCTGCGAGCCGGTCGAGATCGCAATGGCGATAGTCGCGCGGACTCAAACCGAACTCCTTGCGAAACGCCGACGAGAAATGCGCGGCGCTGTTGAAGCCCCACGAGAACGCGATGTCCGTGATGCTCTGGTGATCGAAATCGGCATGCCGGAGGTCGAGCAAGCACGCTCGCAGCCGTTCCCGACGGATGTACTCGGAAGCACACTCACCTTCTTCGGCGAACAAGAGCTGCAGATAGCGCGTCGTGACGCCGATGCGCTCAGCCACGGCGTGCACCGACAACGCGGGATTGCGCAACTCCGTTCCAATCAGCTCTTTGATCTGCTCGCAGCGGAGTTTCTTGAAGGGATCCACGCGGCCACGGCGCGCAACTCGACCGTAACCGTGGGCGAGCAACTTCAGCAATGCGTCGGCAGCGACGACGCCATCGGTGCTTGCGCGGCCCGAATCGACTGCGCTCCAGACCGCAACAAGCAGCCGCGAGATCAGACTCGAAAGCACGTTGTTGCTGCCCATGCGCAAGCAATCGATGTCGTCGGCGACGGGCAGGTGACGTTCCAGCAGCGCGAACGGAATGCTGAGACACAGGCCCGCATGCGCCTCGCGATACTCGCCTGCGACACCGGCGGCCGAGTCCGACAACACGCACTCTCCTGCGTGTTGCACGAAGCTCTCGTCGCCGACGGTCACCCTACGAGGCTTGTTCGCCATGAATACACAGAAGTGACGCAGCCGGTTGCTCATTGCGCGCGTCGGGATTGTCTCGTACGCCAGCGCCGACGACGCCACTGTGGCCGACGCCACCATGTCGCCGACGGACTCCACGCGGAAGAACATTTTGGCGCCCGGCAGGTAGTTCGGCCCGAGCGTGGAATACGCCATCGCGCGCTTGAGCTCAGGATCGGTGCGCCAGCTATCGACGGAATGACCCGCGAACTCGGCGCCTACTGCGATTGAAAAGCTACCCATGCTTCCCCCACTCGGATCGTTACGCATGCCGCAACGCCCGAGTGTGCTCTTGGCCTATTGCGTTGCAAAGGACCCATCGGCTCACCACGGTAGACTCGAGCCGTCGTACAGCAGGAACTTGCCGCTGTCGCGCTTCGCGAGCTTTGCGATCGTAGTAATCATCTGGCGCACGGAGTCCTGCGTGTCGAGCATGCCTGGGTTCTTCAGGTCCGTTTGTTTCTCGACGCGGACGGACCCGGGATGCATCGGCACGACGATCACGTCCGTGTCCTTCAATACTTCGGCCAGAGTGACAGTGGCTTTTTCTGCGCCGCCTTGCTCGTGCCGTACCACAAAATTCGTGTCGCAACTTCTGGCGTGCTGATCGTCCCGAGCGTCGACGTGATCATGACGATCTTCTTTTGCTTGCTAGCCTTCACGTTATCGATGAACGCCTCGGACACCACGAGTGGGCCACGCACGTTGATGTGCATGAACTCATCGAACTGCTCGTAGTTCAGCGTTCCGAACTGCTGGTTCGGATCCGAAGGCGCCATCCAATCGAGGAAACTGAAAATGCCCGCATTGTTGATCAACAGATCGATCGGCTGCCCGCGCAATTTCGTCGCCAACGCCTCGACCTGCTCGACGCTCGCGACGTCCATCTTTTCGATGCGAACGTTGTGGCGTTCGCGCGCAAGATCGGCCAGCTCTTTCGGCGGCGTATCACGACGATGAGTCGCGATCACGGTCCAGCCCTGCGCCGCGTACTGTTTCGTGAATTCGAGGCCGATGCCGGAATTGGCGCCGGTGATCAACACCGTCTCGGCCGCTGCGAACCGTCCAAACACCATTGCAAGCACAGCCAGGAACGCGATCCGCGACGACTGTCGCCGTTTATTGTTGTTCGCCATTCCGCAACGCGTCCTGCGTCGACGAAGCACGCCGCAGCGGCCGAAAGTAGCCGCTGCGGCGCGTCGTTGTGTCTTACCTGAAGTTCATCTTCATCTCGACGCCGAACTCACGCGGACGTTCGACCGTCGACCAATCGAGCTCCCAGATCGAGCCGTAGAAGCCCCCGTTCACGACCTGCTTGTCCGTGAGGTTGGTGCCGAACAACGACACTTCCCAACGCGCATCGCCCGCGGGCACGTACTGCAACCGCGCGTTCACCAGGCCGTAGTCGCCCGCTTCGTAGCGGAACGGGAAGCCCAGGTACTGCGGGTGGTACTTCGGATCCGCGTAACGCTGAAAACCACTGACGTAGTTGTAGTCGACACGCGTCGTGAGACCCGCGCCGCTCTTCAACCTGGCCTCGTGCTGCAAGCCCACGTTATACGTTTGCTTCGGCGCTTGCGCGAAGTCGCTGCCCACGCCCACCGGTGACTGAGTGGGATCCAGCAGGAAGGTCTTGTACCCCGTGTCGAGCAGTCCCAAGTTGAAGTTGACCTTCAGCTTCTGCGTCGCCAACCAGGTGAACTCGCCCTCGATGCCGTTCGCTTCCGCACCCGCGGCGTTCTGCGTGATGATCGTGACGGCGTACACGCCGATCGACGGATCCACGAAGTTCGACCGGATCTGGACGTCGTCCCACATCGTGTGGAAGACCGACGCGTTGAGGCGGATGCGACCGTTCGCGAGATCCGACCGGAAACCGACCTCGTAGGTCTTGATGGTTTCAGGATCGTATTTCACGAGGCGTCGACCAGTTCCAGTCGTGACCGGATCCGCGCCACCGGCGTTGAACCCCTCCGAATAGCTGACGTAGCCCATGACGTTGGCGCTGAACTTACGCTTCAGCGAGAGGCGGGTCGTCAACTTATCGAACGTGACCGAGTCCGTGGTTAGCGGAGTGCCGGCCCATGGATCACCGCTCACGAACGGCCCGACGTGCGCCGGAACCGGGCTCGTAACACCGACGATCGGCGCTTCGTTGACCGCGACCTTGTCCTGCTTGTGGTAGCGCATGCCGGCCGTGAGGTCGAGCTTGTCGTTCAGATGGATGTCGACCTCACCGAATGCCGCGTACCCGTCTTCCGACCGGTGCAGCAACTGCTCGGTGTTACCGATACTGTTCTGATAGACGTTGATGGCCTGAGCGCAAGTCGCGAGCGTCGTCGCCGCCTGGCACTGCGGAGTCGCCAACACGGCTGCCGTGCTGAATCGGCCGTCGGCGAATTCCTCGAAGCCCCAGAACGGATTGTGCGCATCGCTGGTCTGGCGCCAGTAGTAGAAGCCACCGACCCAGTCGATGCGACCTTTGGTGCCGGAAAGCTGGAGTTCCTGGCTGCGCAGAGCGGATTTATTGTTCTGGTACGTTTCGACGATTTCGTACGGCGACATGTCCCAATCGAGAAGCTGGTGTTGTTCCTCGTAGATCGAGCCGGTCCACGACTTCAACGTCATCTTGTCCGTGAGGTTCCACGTTGCCTCGACGGAGCCCTGCTTCGTATGGATCGTCGCCGGCTCCCACGCATTGAGGTTGTTCTCCCACTCGCCGAGAAGGCCGCCCGGATAACCGGCCACGTTGTGCACCGCGTCGACTGGGTGGCCCGACAACGTGTACAGATCGATCGCACCCCGCTCGAAGCCGACGAGCTTCGCGCCCTGCGGCACGGCCCAGCGTGAGATGCGCGCGTCCGTCGGATGCGACATGTTGTCGCTGTACTTCGCGCGCAGCTTGAACTTTTCGGTCGGCGACCAGACCAGGTCACCGGCCACGTTCGTCATGTCGACCTGGCCGTAGTCCTTGTTGTTCCCGATGCTGTGCACGTAGCCGTTGCGGTTCAAGGACGAAGCAGAGATGCGCGACTTCAGTGTATCGGTGATCGGCACATCGATGCCGATGATCGCATCGCGGCGATCGTAGCTGCCGAGTGCGACGGATCCCTTGGCGGCGAACTGATCGCCCGGCTCGCTCGTCACAACGCGAATGGCGCCGCCCGTCGAGTCGCGGCCGTACAGCGTGCCCTGCGGACCACGCAGCACTTCGATGCGCTCGATGTCCTGCAGATTAAAATCCGCCAAACCGGACGTATACGGCTGCCAGATGCCATCGATGTAGAAGCCGACGCGTGGAATACCGCGGATCGAGAAACCGACTTCCGACGTCGGGCCGTTCGTGCCGCCGATGATGCTCAGATTCGGGACGGTGCCCTGCAACTTCTGGATCGAGTCGATGCCCTGCATCGTCAGATCTGCGTTCGTCATCGCGACGATCGAGATTGGGACGTCTTGCAGATTTGCCGAGCGCCGCGTCGCCGTGACGACGATCTCTTCGAGGCCGCCACCGCTCTGGGCGCTTGCGCCCTGCTGACCGAGTGCCGTCTGGGAGCCCGCGGCCCCGAGCACGGTGATGCTGGCCGTGGCCAGCGAATTGAGTAACTTACCCCTCACTGTAATCTCCTGCTTTAGTAACCAAACTTCTAAGTGTCATCGCGCTGCAACGGCCGGCGCTGCGTGCGGGCTGCGACTCTGCTCGGCGCGCGCTGCCCAGTCTTCTGCGCTCAGCGGATTCAAAGGCCGCAGATACGAGATGTCGGAGCGATCCCAGCGGCCGAGGCATGCCGTCGCGCAGAGGTCGACGGGCTGCAGCAGCATGGTGATGTCGTGGGTGTACTCGTGGACGATCATTCGCCACTGGCCGTCGCGGCGTTCGTAGCGATTCTCGTAGCGCCCCGTGCCGAGCGACGTCAGCTTGCCGCCCACGAGAGCACGGCCCGGCGTCGGCGCACCGGGCGTGTCGAGCGCCTTGTTTCGCGGCATATCCGACGAATACAGGATGTAACCCTCTTCGTGCGCCGTGTTGCCGTCCACATCAAGCGTCAAACCCGTGACGTGATGTTGGTGCGCCGCCGCGTTCGAGTGCCCGTTATTGGCATACGAGGAAATGTCAGCCACCTTGACCTGTGTGCTATAGCTGATCGACGCCTCCGGCCAGAACGACTTCGGCATCAACTCCACGTCATGCCGATCGAGGCCGCGCGTGTAGTTCAGCTCGTTGTCCCAGATGGCCTGATACGTTGCCATCGAGGCGACGTCCGCCTCGAGCTTCGCGAGCTTAGTGTCCAACGCGTGTAGCACGGCGAGATCCGCAGCGGCTTTGCCCGTGTCGGTGCCGCCGCGGCTGCACGCGGCAACAGCGGCGACCACGAGGACACCGCCCAAGATCGCGCGGCGCATCAGCGGCCCTTGCCTTGCGGGTTGTGCGGCTCTTTGTTCACAGCGCCGCGGGTTTGCCGCTGCTCCGTGGTCTGGTACTGCAGCGGCCGTGCGTACGACAAATCGTTCTTGTCCCAACTGCCGAGGCAACCACCGCTGGTACAAAGATCGACGGTGTCGCCGAGCAACGCCAGGTCCTCTACGTATTCGCGTACGAGGATCTTCCAATCGCCGTTGCGGCGCTCCCAGCGCTCTATGTAGCGACCGCTCCCCAAACGGGTCTTCTCTTTCGTGTTCGCTTTGCCCATGGTTGCCGCGCCAGCGGTGTCGGCGCCGCGATCGCGCGGCACGAGGAAGTACACGACGTAGCTCTCCACATGCGCCGTATCACCGTCGATGTCGATCGTTTGGCCAGTGATGTGATGCTGGTGCGCCGCGTAGCCGGCGAGCTCGTTCTCTTCCCAATCGACATACTGGTCCCGCGTCATCTGCGTGCCGAAGCTGATCGCGGCTTCGGGCCAGAAGGCTCCGCGCACGAGATCCTTGTCGTGCCGATCCGCACCGCGCGTGTAACGCTTCAGTACGTCGAAGATGTCTTTGCGATCCTTGAGGTAGCGCACCTGCGGATCGAGCGCGTCGAGTCGCGTGCTCAAACTCGCCGCCAGGGTGGCCGCGGTCGTGCCTTCCTGCGCGACGGGCACGCGTGCGAACGTCAGCAACACAAGCGCCGCCACGGCAACACCGGCGAGCGACAGTAGTCGCCGCGCGAAACGCGTACGGCCACCGAAATGGTTCAGCATCTTCATCCCCCTACGACGCGGCCCTCGATTGCACGTGTTGTAGCAAACACACGCGCTCCCACCCGGGGCCTTCGGAGGTGATGGTCCGCCGCGCGCGCGCAGCAGACTTGCCTAAATGCGAACTCCTCTACGAACCGTTTGGTTCGTTCGTCGTATCGGCGCAACGCTACTTCGCATTTGCGATATCACGGCACGTCGTTCGCAGCTTTGATTGGCGCGTCCGCCGTGGCAGAGCACGAACCGCAACGCAGCGCGCTGCCCCCCCCAGCAGCAGCCGGCAGCGTAGCGGGCAGTGGGAAGGGGCGTGCGCGGAGCGCGATCTCAGGTCGTATAGGCCTGCGAGGTCGTGGCTCCGCCTCGCCCCGTCCAGTTCGTGTGGAAGAACTGTCCGCGCGGCGCATCGATACGCTCGTACTGATGCGCGCCGAAGTAGTCGCGCTGCGCCTGCAACAGATTCGCCGGTAGTCGCTCGGCGCGGTAACCGTCCCAAAACGCGAGCGCGGCGCCGAGACAAGGCACCGGAATGCCGGCGCCGATGGCCGCGATGACGACGCGGCGCCACGCCGCTTGTCGGCTCTCGACGGCCTGCTCGAAAAACGGATCGAGCAGCAGGTTCGTCAGGCCATTGTCACGGTCGAACGCCTTCTTGATGTCGCCCAAGAATGCCGACCGGATGATGCAGCCGCCGCGCCATGTCTGCGCGATCGCGCCGAAGTCGAGCGTCCAGCGGTGCGCGCGCGCGGCGGCACGCAGCAGCTGATACCCCTGCGCGTAGCTGATGAGCTTGGCCGCGTACAGCGCCTGGCGCAGGTCATCGATCATTGTTTGCCGCTCACCGCTCAATGGGCCGCCACTCGGCCCGAGCCGCTGCGCCGCAGCCACGCGCTCGTCCTTCGTTGCCGCGAGGCAGCGCGCGAACACGGCCTCGCCGATCAACGTCAGTGGCATGCCCTCCTCGAGAGCCGCCGTCACGGTCCACTTGCCCGTGCCCTTCTGGCCGGCCACGTCCAAGATCGAATCGAGCACGGCCTCCCCGCGCTCGTCGCGAAACGCGAGGATGTCGCGCGTGATCTCGATGAGGTAGCTGTCGAGCTCTCCCGTGTTCCAATCCGCGAATACGCTCGCCATCTCGGCGTTGCTCATCGCGAGGCCGCGCTTCATGAGGTCGTACGTCTCGCAGATGATCTGCATGTCGCCGTATTCGATGCCGTTGTGCACCATCTTCACGAAATGGCCGGCGCCGTCGGCGCCCATCCACGCGCAGCAGGGAGCACCTTCCGACGTTCGTGCCGCGATCGCCTCGAAGAGGGGCCGGATATGCGGCCAAGCCGCGGCGCTGCCGCCCGGCATCAGCGAAGGCCCTTTGAGAGCTCCCTCCTCGCCGCCTGACACGCCCGAGCCGACGTAGAGCAGGCCCTTGGCCTCAACCTCATGCGTGCGCCGAATCGTGTCGGTGAAGAGGCTGTTACCCCCGTCGATCAGGATGTCGCCGGCTGCGAGTAGCGGCGTCAGATGCGCGATCAGCTCATCGACGGCCTCGCCGGCCTTCACGAGCATGATGATCTTGCGCGGTCGGGCGAGCGCCGCGACGAACGCCTCGAGCGTCGTGGCACCGACGAACTTCTTGCCGCGGCCGCGGCCTGCCACGAACTGCGCCACCTTGGCGCTAGTGCGGTTGTGGACGCACACACGAAAGCCTTTGCTTTCCATGTTCAGCGCCAGGTTCTCGCCCATGACGGCGAGGCCAATCAGCCCGACGTCGCACTGCGGCTCATTCATCGTTGGTGTTCCTTCGAGAGTTCGGGTTCGTGATCGAGCACCGCGAGCGCATGCGCGGCTTGCGCGGCCGTCGGCTCGGCGCCGTCGACCACGATCGCGTGCTCGTCTGCCGTCGGCGGTTCGAGCACAGCGAGCTGGCTATCGAGCAGGGACGCCGGCATGTAATGGTCACGCCGCGGCTGGAGACGCGCGGCGAGTGCGTCGCGTTCGAGGCGTGGCCACACGAACGTCACGGCGCCGGCGCGCGCGCGAATCAGGTCACGGTAGCTGCGCTTCAGCGCCGAGCAAGAGACCACGGCGCCGCACGGCCGCGCCGCCACGAGCGCGTCGGCCACGCGCGCAAGAAACGGCTCGCGATCCTTATCGTCGAGCGGAATACCGGCGCGCATCTTCGCGACGTTGGCCTGGGGGTGCAGCGAATCGCCTTCGACAAAGGGCACACCGAGCGCGGCGGCGAGCTCGCGACCGAGCGTCGTCTTGCCGCAGCCGCTGACGCCCATGATGACGATCGCGCGGGTCACTTCGGCCGGTCGGCGCCGAGGTCGAACAGCCGCATGTACTCCGCGCTGTCCGCAGGGCCCAGCCCCGCGGCCACGAGCATGCGGTGCAGATCCGTGATCAGCGACGTGACCGGCAGCGGCACGCGCTTCGCCAGCGCGGCAGACTGCACCGTCTCCAAGTCCTTCAGCATGTTGTCGATGCGTCCCGTGGGCGTGAAATCCCGGCGCGCAAACTTCGCCATGAACTCCTGCATGATCCGCGAGTCGGCGCGGCCACCTGCGAGCGCGGCTGGAATTTTCGTTGCGTCGACGCCGTGCTGCTCGGCGAAGCGCACGGCCTCCGCCACCGCAAAAAAATGCGTCGCGCAAAAAATCTGATTGATGAGCTTCACGGTCTGGCCGGAGCCTGGGCCACCGAAATGCGTGAAGCGCGCGGAGAGCTGCTTCAGCAGCGGCTCCGCACGCGCGACGTCGGCCGCGCTGCCGCCCACCATCAGCGTCAATGCGCCGCGCGCGGCCGCGGGCGCGCCCCCGGATAACGGCGCGTCCACGAACCCCATGCCCGTCTCCGCTGCGAGGCGCGTTGCCAGCGTGGTCGTGCGGCCGGGGTCGATGCTCGACATGTCGATGAGCAGTTTGTCTTTCGCCGCGCCGGCGGCCACGCCTTCGGAGCCAAACACCGCGCGTTCTACTACGTCGGCGCTGTTCAAACTCGTGATTGTGAACTCCGCGGTGGCCGCGGCATCGCGCGGCGACGCCGCCACTCGCGCGCCGCGCGCCTCGACCGCGCGGCATTTTTCCGCCGCCACGTCGTACACCGAAACCGCGACACCCACGTCGAGCAGCCGTCCTGCGATTGCAGAGCCCATCACGCCGACACCGATGACCGCGGCCTGCATCGCTAACTTCCGCGCACCGACGCGCGCTCGACGAGCGTGAGGCCCACGTCCACGATCTGCGCCGTCCTCCCGGTGCCGGGCGGCAGCAGGTCCAGAATGAGACGGCCGGTGCGGAGTCCCAGCGCGTGAAAGTCCACGTGAATCGTCGTCAACGCCGGATTGATCTCGCGGCCAATCTCGAAGTCGCCGAAACCGACGACGGATAGGTCATCGGGCACGATCACACCGCGGCGCTGGCACTCCATGACGATGCCGACCGCGGACAGGTCTGACACGGCGAACACCGCGTCGATGCGCTTCTCGAGCAACAGGGGCGCGACGGACGCGCCGTGGTCGAAGCTCACGGGCGCGTGCCCGTGCCGCGATACGAGATCCAGCGGCCGCCCGTGGACCTTGAGCTCGTCCTCGAAGCCGCGCATTCGCTCCTCGCCGCGATGATCGATCACGTCGCCTTCGTTCGAACTCGCGGTCGCACCGATTCGCTCGAAACCTTTGCCGATCAGGTAACGCGCTGCGGTGCGCCCCACTTCGTAGTTCGAGAAGCCGATAGCGTGCTCGATCGGCCGGGGCGGCAGGTCTGCGATCTCGATGATCGGGATGCCGGACGCGAGTAGCATCTTTTCAGCGGCGCGGCTGTGGATCGAGCCCGTCAGCACGATCGCCTCCGGCCGGCGCGCGAGCAGGTTCTTCAGCTGCCGCTCCTCCTCGCTCACGGAGTACTCGGTGTACGCGATCAGCAGATGGTAGTCGGCGAGACGTAGCGCGTCGGTCAATCCGTGGGCCACGGCGGCAAAGTTCGTGTTCGTCAGCGTCGGCAGCATCAATGCGATGAAGCCGGTGCGGCGGCTCGCCAGGCTGCCGGCCGCGCGGTCGGGCACGTAACCCAAGTCGGCGATCGCCTTGTGCACGCGGGCGCGCGTCTCGGGCTGCACGAGGTCGAGATCGCGGATCACGCGCGACACCGTCATGTGGGACACGCCGGCGAGCCGCGACACCTCGCGGATCGTAGGCCGGCGACCGCCCCGCGCGCGGCCTTCGCCGCCGTTATCGACTCGTTTTTTGCCTGACCGGGTCATGATTGCTCTACGACCCCGCCGACTCCTGCCGGGGCGGTCGTTACGCGGAGTCTTCTACCGCGTTGCCTTCGCTTACCACATGATAGAAGCGACCTTCGAACATCTCCATGAGTTCGAGCGTCAAAGCGCGCGCCTCGGCCCGGGCCGGCGAGGCAACGGCCTCGTCCAGGGCCGCCCGCGAGGGGTAATCGATCTGCTGGATCATGACGATGGGCGGGGCGTCGGCGTCGGCCGTCGCCACCTTCAAAAGACGTACGTTGCGCGCGTGCGGAAACTTACGCCACAACGGAGCAAGCCGCTGCTCCACGCCTGCGAAGAAACGAGCCTCGCAGCCCGGTTTGATGCGGCCCTCGAAGATGGCCGTGCGGGTGATCATTGGAAGCCCTCGTTGATGGCGAGATGTAGCTTCACGACTCTCGACCGATCCCCCGCCCGCTCGAGCGCCGCGACTGCGTCCGCCAGCGGATAGGTGCCGGACAGGATCGGCGCCACGTCGATGGTCTCGGCAACGATCAGCTCAACGGCGCGCCGGAACTCGTCGTTGGCGCGAAACGCACCCACGAACTCGATCTCGCGCGTCTGCAGCACATTGACCGGCACGGGGGCCGTGCCCGGCGGCAGCATGCCCACCTGCACGATGCGGCCGCCGCGACGGATGACCTTAAATAATGATGCGAGGGCCACGGCGGCGCCCGACACCTCGAGTGCCACGTCGAAGTAACCTCCATCGACTTCGAACTCGGCGAGACCGGTTGCCTCGCGGGCGACGTTCACCGTGCGCGTGGCGCCCATCTGTGTCTTCGCAACCGCAAGCGGCGCGTCTTCGACGTCCGTCGAGACGACCTCGGCGGCGCCGGCGAACCGCGCCGCGCGCGCCGTCAGCAAGCCGATCGGGCCGGAGCCCGTCACGAGCACGCGCTTCCCGAGCAGCGGCCCGGCGCGATTCACGGCGTGCAAGCCCACGGACAACGGCTCCGCGACCGACAGTCGTAGCAAGTCCGTGGTGGGAGGTACCGGCACGATCTGGTCCTGACGCAGCACGAGGTGCTGCGCGAACCCACCCTGCACGTGCGGGAAGCGCCCCGCGCTTCCCAAGAACAGCATGTTCGTGCACAGGTTCGCGCGACCGGCGCGGCAGTAATGGCACGTGAGACACGGGCGCGCGGGGTCGAGAGCGGCTTTGCTGCCGGGCTCGATGCCTCTCACGCCGGAGCCGACCTCGACGACGACACCGGACACCTCGTGCCCGAGCGTCAGCGGCTCGCGAACGAAAAAATCGCCGACGGCGCCGCGATGGTAGTAGTGCAGGTCCGAGCCGCAGATGCCGCCGTAGGCGACCGCGACGCGAACCTCATCGGGCGCGAGCGGTTGCTCCGTTCGCGGCTCGACCCGGACATCTTTGGCGCCGTGACACACCGCCGCGAGCATGCAAATACCCTGTCGTGCGCTAGAATGTGCACGTTAACAAGATTCGCCTTCGAATGCAGCCGACCACTCCTTTCAGCCTGGCCGGGCGAACGGCCCTCATCACTGGCGCCGGCCGCGGCATTGGTTTTGCGCTCGCCACTGCACTCGCGCAAGCCGGTGCCGGCGTCGTGATCAACGGCCGGTCGCAACCCGCGCTCGAAGCCGCCGCCATCGAGTTGCGTAAGCACGGCGGTGAGGTGGACATCGCGACGTTCGACGTCACGGACGCGGCACAGGTCAACGCCGGCATTGCCACGATCGAAGCGAGCGTTGCACCGATCGACATTCTCGTGAACAACGCAGGTCTACAGCGCCGCGCATCGCTCGAGAACTTCAGCGACGCGGACTGGCGCGAGCTGATGAGCACGAACGTCGACAGCGTGTACTACGTGAGCAAAGCGGTGGCACCGCACATGATCGCGCGCGGCCGCGGCAAGATCATCAACATCGGTAGCGTGCAGTGCGAGCTCGCACGCCCCGGCATCGCGCCGTACACGGCGACGAAAGGCGCGGTGAAAAATCTGACGAAGGGCATGTGTGCCGACTGGGCGCGCTACGGATTGCAGATCAACGCGCTCGCCCCCGGCTACTTCGCAACGCCGCTGACGAAAGCGCTGATGGAAGATCCCGTGTTCGACGAGTGGCTGCGCAAGCGCACTCCCGCCGGACGTTGGGGCAAGCTCGAGGACTTACACGGCGCCGTGGTGTTCCTTGCGTCTAGCGCGTCCGACTTCGTGAACGGCCAGACACTGTACGTCGACGGCGGCATGGTCGCCGTTGTTTAGGAAGATCGCATGAGCTCTCTGCGGCCGGTTGCCTTGCAACTATGTCCCTTCTCCCACTACCTCGAGTCGGCGCTGAACGCCCGCTTCGAGATCGTGCGGTGGTGGGAATTCGATTCCGCCGCGCAGGCAACGTGGCTCACGGGCCACGCGGCCAACGTTCGCGCGATCGCAACGGGCGCGCAGTTTGGTTGCGCGAATGACCTCATGGCCGCATTGCCGGCGCTCGGAATCGTGTCGGTGAACGGCGTTGGCATCGACAAGGTCGACCTCACGTTCGCACTCTCCCGTGGGGTTCGCGTAGGCAACACACCAGGCGCACCGACTCTGGACACGGCCGATCTTGCCGTGGGCCTCGTGATCAGCCTGCTGCGCGGCTTACCCGCGGCCGATGCGTACGTGCGCGTGGGCCGATGGCCGCAGGGCGACATGCCGCTCACGCGCAGAGTCACCGGATGCACGTTCGGCATCGTGGGCCTTGGGAGCATCGGCTCGACGGTGGCCGCCCGCCTTTCGCCCTTCGGCCCCATCGCGTACACGGGCCCGAACCGAAAACCCGTGGACTACGCGTACGAGCCGGATCTGCTGGTACTCGCACGGCAGTCGGACGTGCTCGTCGTGACGTGCCCCGCGAATGCCGCGACACGTCACCTGATCGGTGCATCCGTTTTTACCGCGCTCGGGCCGCAGAGCTACGTCGTTAATGTCGCGCGTGGATCCGTCGTGGACGAGGCGGCGCTCTCCGCTGCGCTCGACGCCGGAACAATCGCCGGTGCCGCGCTCGATGTGTACCAGAACGAGCCACACGTTCCGGAGTCGCTGCGGCAGAGCCCGAAGACCGTGCTGACTCCCCACATGGCAAGCGGCACGATCGAGGGGCGCAAGCACATGGCGGACATGATGCTCGCGAACCTCGACGCCTATTTCGCCGGCAAGCCGCTGCCCACGGCAGTAGCCTGACGACTCACGAACAACAAAGGAACGACAATGACAAAGAAAACCCTTCGGCAGGTGTTGGAAGAAGCGAAGAGCTGCATCGTGGCGCCATGCGTCTACGATTGCGCCTCCGCGCGCGCCGTGGAGATGGTCGGCTTCAAAGCCATGATGCTCTCGGGCGGTGAAGTCTCGATCGCTATGAACGGCGTACTCGACTACGGCTTCTCTGGGCTCGCCGACGTCGAGTGGATCACGAGCCGCATCTCGCACACGTGCTCCTTGCCTCTCGCAGCAGACATCGAAGATGGCTTCGGCGGACCGCTCGCGGTTTACCGCTCTGCGAAACGCATGGCGATGGCGGGCGCCCAGGCATTGCAGCTCGAGGACTCGGCCGACATGGAAGAGTCGACGAAGCTATTACCGCGAGAGGCCTACTACGCGAAGGTCAGGGCCGCGCTCGCGGCGCTCGAGGGCACGGACTGTTTCTTGATCGCACGCACGAACGCCGATCCGGCGACGGAACTCGACGAGGGGATCGCGCGCTGCCGCGAAGCGGTGAAGCTCGGCGCGAAGATGACCACGGTGGTGAAGCTCACCAACCTGAAGGATGCCGCCTACGTGGCGAGCAAGGTGCCGGGCTGGAAGATGTATCCGGACGTCGCCGGCAAGGACGGCGTGGCCGAGGTTACCGTCGAAGACATCTACCCACTAGGCTTCAACTTCCTGACGATGCACTACACGTTGAAGGCCGCTATGGACGGCATGCTCGAGCACGGGCGGCACAACTTCGCGCAGCAAGGGTCGCTATACACCTGCGACAAGAAGGACGCGACCGGCATCATGGGCATGAGCGCCACGCCACTGTTCGACCCGCACGGCTACATGGAGCTCGAGCAGCGTTTCAGCTTGAAGAAGAAAGACTTCACGATCGTCGGCAAAGAAGTCGAGGGCTACCCCGAAGGCTTCGTGAAAGTGCCGATCACCGATCGGTTCTAGGTTCTAGGGCGCTCGCCTACGCCCCGCCGCGCAACACGCGGTAGGGGCGCCAGGCCAGGGCCAGCAGCGTGAACATGATCGGCGCCGGCACCGCGACCACGATCGCGAGTGAGTATCGAATGTCGGCCGGATTCTTGAACACGTAATCCGTCATGAGCCCCACCACCGTGGGCCCCACGCCGAGACCCACGAGCGTGATCAGCGTGATGTAGAGGGCTGTGACCTGCGCGCGCGCGCGGTTCGGCACGATCAGCTGAATCGACGTGCCCGCACATGCGTACGGCGTGTTGGATAGAAAGATGGCCGGCGCAAGTAACGCGAGCGCAAGCTCCGGCGACGGCATCAGCGGCGCAAGCCCACCGAACACACCGCAGCCGATGAAACCGAACGCGGCCACTTTCAGCGGCGCATCGAGATGACCGCGGCGTGAGAGCCGATCCGTCATCCAGCCCCCGAAGTACGCGCCCGCTGTGCCGAACGTCAACACGATTAAGCCGAACGCGAG
Organism: Gammaproteobacteria bacterium; assembly: GCA_039933105.1. Lineage (GTDB taxonomy): Bacteria > Pseudomonadota > Gammaproteobacteria > Steroidobacterales > Rariloculaceae > FEN-1219. Next base: position 72,512 of record JBDTOT010000009.1, read on the forward strand.
ACCCGCCTGCCGCGGATTCCAATCGAACGTGCGTTGGAACAGCGACGGCGTCCAGACGAAAAACGTGTACGACACGAGCGTAACCATGCAGAAGCCCGCAAACATGGGCGCCAAGGCGCGGCCGCGCTCGCGCACGAGCGCGAAGACCTCTCTCGGCGTAAGTGGCATCTGAGCGCTGCCGCCGCGCCGCTCGGGCTCCTTCAATAGCAGGAACAGCGGGACGAGCAGCAGGCCCGGCGTGCCAATGATCAAGAACGCGGCCTGCCAAGGTTCGAACCCTTCGAGGAGCCCGCTCGAAAGCACCGACGACGTCGCGAGCCACTGCAGCAGAAAGCCGCCGGCGATCAGGCCCACGGCCTGCCCCACGGGTGCGCTCATGAAGAAGGCGCCAATGGCGCGACCGAGCTTCTCGCGCGGAAAGTAGTCGCTCATCATCGAGAGGCCGGCCGGCGTGACCGTGGCCTCGCCTACACCCACACCGACGCGCGTCAGGAACAGCTGCGCGTAGCTGCGCGCGAAACCGGAGCTGATCGCGAACAAGCTGAAGAACAGCAGCGACACGCCCATGATCACGCGCCGCTGGTAACGGTCCGCGAGCCAACCGAGCGGCACGCACGCGAGCGTATAAAAAATTCCGAACGCGACGCTCTGCAGCATCGCGAACTGCGTGTCGTTCAACGAGAACGCCTGCTTCAGCGGGCCGACCGTGAGATTGATGACGGTGCGGTCGAATTGCGATACGACGGACGCCAACGCCATCAAAGTGACGAGCCACCAACCCGCCCTGGCGCTCGGCCAGGCGGCGTCTGAATCGGACGATTCAACAGGATTTGCCACGGTCGGACCCCCCTTAGTCTTCTTATTCTGTTGCGGCAGCGGAGCAGAATGTTAACGTTCACGTTAGCATTGGTTTACGCGCTGCGCCACCCGCGGCCAAGGGGGGCCGATGTCGATTCGCGATGTGTTCTTGCCTGCGTTGCTGCTCGCTGCGAGCGCGGCGTGTCTCGCACCGGCGACGCGCGCGGCGGCGCAAGATTGCTCCGCGACGGGCGTGATGACGTTCATCTGCGGCGCCGACGCCGCAGAGGACAGCGTGGCGGTGCCCGGGACTCGTTGGCTCATCGCGAGCGGTCTCGGCTTCGGCACGCCGAACACACTGAAGCGAATCGACACGGCGAGCGGCCGCGTCGAGGTGTTGTATCCGGCGGGCGCCGCGAACCGGCCTGACGAGCGTACCTACGCCGCCTGCGCCGGTCCGCCCGACGTGGCGACGTTCTCCACGGGCGGCTTGGCGCTGCGCGCCACGGGCCGCAATCGCGCAGTGCTGTATGCCGTGCATAGCGGCGGGCGCGAGTCCATCGAAGTGTTCGAGCTCGATTCGGCGGGCGCAGCGCCAGTGGCGACCTGGGTCGGCTGCATTCCCATGCCCGAACACACCGACGCAAACGCAGTCGCCGCGTTGCGCGACGGCGGCGTCGCGATCGCCAGCATGGACGATGGCAGCGCCGACCGAATGCTGCGGCACGTGGCAGGCGAGGCGCTCGGCGGCGTGTATGAGTGGCAGCCCCGCTCCGGGCTGCGCGAGTTGCCCGGCATCCGCCTTCGCGGCGGCAACGGCATTCTCGAGACGCCCGACGGGCGCTCGCTGCTCGTCAGCGCGTGGTCCGGCGGTGAGATCGTGCGCATCCGTCGCGACGGCCGCACAGCGCCTGAGTCCGTCAAACTCGACTATCTACCCGACAACCTGAAGTGGGCCGCCGACGGCTCGATCCTGGTCGGCGGACAGGTGGCGCCCGTCGCGAACATCGCGAACTGCACCGGCGCTCAGTGCCCCAATGACTGGGTCGTCGCGAAGCTCGATCCGCGGACGCTGAAGTCGCGCACGTTGATCGCGGGCAAGGGCACGCCCGTCGTGAATTACGTGACCGGCGCAACGGAGCTGAACGGTGCTCTGTTCCTCACGAATCGCGGCGCGGGGCGGATCGGTGTCGTGCGCACGAAGGACCTGCCGCGTCGCAGTGTGCTGCACGTCGAGTGACGTGCCCTCAAGAGCGCTCGAACATTGCGAGCGCCTCGATGTGGTTGGTGTGCGGGAACATGTCGAACACGCGTGCCACCTTCAGCTTGTAGCCGCGTTGATGCACCAGGACGCCGGCATCGCGCGCGAGCGTGGCCGGGTGGCAAGACACGTAGACGATGCGGCGCGGATTGCTGCGCGCGAGCTCAGCGATCGGCACTTCCGCGCCCGTGCGCGGCGGATCGAGCACGACGATGTCCCACGCCTCGCGATAGAAGCTCCAGTCACTCTTCGAAAGATCGGCGGTGATGAAACGCGTGTTGGCGATGCCGTTCAACGTGGCGTTGCGCACGGCGCGCGCGACGAGGCCTGCCTCGCCTTCCACCCCGAGCAGCTCTCTCGCGCGCTGCGCGAGCGGCAGGCTGAAATTACCGAGTCCGCAGTAGAGATCGAGCACTCGGTCCGTGGTTTCGATCGCCGCAAGCTTGATCGCTGTCGCAACGAGCTCGGCGTTGATCGCCGCATTGACCTGCACGAAATCCGTCGGCAGGAATTGCAGCGTGAGGCCGAACGCCTCGAGTTTGTAGCTCAAGATCCGAGCTTCACCTAGCGGCGCGATCGTACCGGGGCCGCCGGGCTGCAGGTAGATGTCGATGCCGTGGCGCACGCCGAAGTCGAGGAACGCTTGCTTGTCGGCGGCCGTAGGGGGCTCGAGCACCCGCAGCACGAGCGCAGTGACGCCGTCGACCACGGCCGCCTCGATCTGCGGCACTCGCTCGCGAATGCTGGTGCCGGCGATCAAGCCCCCCAGCTCGCCGAGCAGACCGTCTAGCGGCGGCGCGAGCACCGGGCAGTGCTGCATATCGGTGAGATAGGTGCCGGCGCGCTCGCGAAATCCGACCAGCGCGCGCTCCTTACCCGCAACGTACTTCGCGCCGAGCCGCGCGCGGCGGCGGTAGCGCCACGGTGGGCTTGCGACTGGAGGCAGCCATTCTTCGGGCCCGGTGCGCCCGATACGCGTGAGCGCTTGCGCCACGGCGTTTTGCTTGAAGGTGATCTGCGCAGAGTGCGCCAGATGCTGGAGCGCGCAGCCGCCGCAGCGGCCGAAGTACTCGCATCCCGGTGTCACGCGGTCAGGCGAAGGCTCCAGTACGCGCACGAGAGACGCTTCCACGAGCTTGCGCCGGCGCTTGCGCAGCACGATCTCGACGCGTTCGCCCGGCAGCGCGTCCGGCACGAATACGCGGCGCCCATCGACGTCCGCCACTCCCTCGCCATCGTGCGTCAGATCGACGATGGTGGCGGTGACTGTCTCTGCGTCACCCCGCACGCGTCTTTCGCCACATCTCGAGGTACAGCTTCAGGTGCGGCCGATCCGACTGTTCGAGCTTCGCTTCGACCTGCTGCAACTCGCCCTGGTACGCCACGGGGTCGAGTTCACCGCGGACGAGCTGGAAGCGCAGATAGATCAGGTACGTATTCAGCACGTCGGTCTCGCAGTAGTCACGAATAGCGGCGAGCTCACCGCGCTGATATGCGGACCACACGTGCGCACCACCGATGCCGAGCTTGCCCGGCAAACCGATCAGCTGCGCCGCCGCGTCGAGCGAGGCGCGGCTGCTCGCGCCGTAGCCGGACAGCACGTCCATCAGATCCATGTGCCGCCAATGGAATCGGGAGAGGTAGTTGTTGTAGCGAAAGTCGCGATCGCTCTCGCCAACTTCCCAGTACTTGTGTGCGTTGACGCCGTGCTTCAACGCGCGATAGTTCAGCACGGGCAGATCGAAACCCGAGCCGTTCCACGAAACGAGGTCGGGCGTATACCGCTCGAGACCGTCGAAGAACCGCTGAACGATCTCGCGTTCCGGAGACTGCTCCTCGCCGAGGCTGAAGATCTTGATACCGTCGCGGCTGCGCATGACGGCGGAGATGGCAACGATGCGCTGCTGAGGCGGCGGCAGGAAATCGCTGCCTCTGATCTGCCGTTGTTTCGTGAACATGACCGTCGCCACGTCGGCATCGCTCAAGTCCCCGAGGTCATACAGCCTGCGGCCGAGCTCGACGTCCGGCACGGTTTCGATATCGAATACGAGTGTGTTCAAACGCGCTCTAACCTATTTCAAGTTGTCGATCTCGGCTTTCATCAGCACGGCGACCGCGACGATCAGCCCCGCTTCGTCGCTCAGCGTAAGGTGCCCGCTGCCTACTCCGAGTCTGCGGCACACGGCCTTCCCACGTTCCGAGTAAATGACCTGCGGCTGACCCAGCGCGTTCGGCAGCATGCCGACGTCACGGATCCACATGCCGTTTGCGAACCCCGTGCCCATCGCCTTCACGACCGCTTCTTTCGCCGCAAACCGCATCGCGAGAAAACGTACGGGCCGCTTTGCCTTCTTGAACAGCGCGTACTCCTCGTCGAGTAGCAGGCGTCGCGCGAAGTGCTCGCCAAACTGTTGCCAGGTCTTCTCGACCCGCTCCGCTTGCAAAATATCCGTACCGATGCCGAAGATCACGAGCGGGCCGCCACCATCAACGCCTTCATTTTCGCCACGGCGCCTGCGAACCCATCGAACAACGCCTGCGCCACGATGGCGTGACCGATGTTCAGCTCAACTATTTCCGCCATCGCAGCCACCGCCGCTACATTTTGATAGTTCAAACCGTGGCCCGCGTGGACGGTGAGCCCCATTCTGCTCGCACGCTGCGCCGCGGTGCGGATTCGCTCCAGCTCGATTGCAGCGGCCGGGCCGCTCGCCTCCGCATACGCGCCGGTGTGCAGCTCCACCACGGGCGCGCCCGCCTCGGCGCTCGCAGCGACCTGCGCCTCGTCGGGGTCGATGAACAGAGACACGCGAATACCATGTTCGGCGAGCTTGCGGCACGCGGCCGCGACGCGCTCCCGCTGCCCGGCCACGTCGAGTCCGCCCTCGGTGGTGAGCTCTGCGCGCCGCTCTGGCACCAAGCAACAATCGGACGGCCGGTGCAGAACGGCAAAGTCGACCATGGTGTCGGTCACCGCCATCTCGAGATTCACGCGCGTCTGGACGGTGCGCAGCAACACCTCGACGTCGCGCGCCTGAATGTGGCGCCGATCCTCGCGCAGATGGACGGTGATACTGTCCGCGCCCGATTGCTCGGCAACCAGCGCAGCCGCGACCGGATCTGGATACCGTGTGCCGCGTGCCTGCCGCAAGGTTGCGACATGATCGACATTCACGCCGAGATGAATGGATGCCGGGTGTGCCATCTTGAAAACGAAGCTACAGTCCGCGACTCACGATGTCCTGCAATACCAGGCGGCTCTGCAATGGCCGCTCGCCCAAGTGAACGCGTAATACGCGGCCGAGCAACCGTTGCGCCGCGCGCAAGCTCCCGTCGTCGTCGAGCCTGCTCTCACGCAACGCGATCAGATCGCGCCCAATATAAATGTCGTCGTCGGCTTGCGCGCCGGTGTCAGCGCAACGCAGGCCTTGTTCGATCTCGAACACATACCGTGTTTCGGGCCTGAGAGGCGCGCCGCTCGAAGCTTCGCTCTGTAGCTCTACGCCGTAGCCGAGCGCGTGCAGCAAGCCCAACTCGAAAACACGCAGAGGCCGCGCCACGACTTTGGTTTCGGCCAGCTCCGCGAGGCAGCGACTATAGCAGGAAAAAATCTCGGCGTTGGGATCGCTACGAGCGGTGAGCCGCAGCAGCAACTCGTTCGCGTAGTAACCACCGAGCAGACGCTGCGCCGCGAGATCGTAGCTCGCACCCGCGGCCTCCACCTGCGTCAGGCGCCCGAGATCACCACGCCGCAACCACGATAAGCGCAGCGGCACGAATGGCTGAAGCAGCGCGCGTTGGCCGCTGATGGGACGTCGCGAGCCGCGGGCCACGAGCCCTACCCGACCATGATTTGCCGTCACACATTCGAGCAGCTGGCTTGTGTTGAGATAGGGTCGCTGGTGAAGCACGAACCCCGGCTCGAGCAGCACTTGTTCGCGTTCGGCCATTACACCTCGAAGCCGAGCCGCTGCAGCTCGCGCTCGCTGTCGGCCCAATGCTCGCGCACTTTGACCCACAGCTCGAGATGCACGCGTTCGCCGAGTAGGCTCCTGAGCTCGATCCTCGCTTCGGAGCCGGCCTGCTTCAGCACGCCGCCCCCTTTGCCGATGACGATCTTCTTTTGGCTCTCGCGCTCGAGCAAGACGAGCGCATGCACGAGACGCTGGCCTTCCTCGTTGTACCCGAGATGCTCGACCTCGACCGTGAGGCCGTACGGCACCTCTTGATGGACGAGTCTCATGAGTTTCTCGCGGATGGTCTCCGCGATTCGGAACGACAGATCGCGGTCGGTAACCATGCCCTGTGGGAACAGCGCCGGCCCCTGCGGCAAGTGTTCGAAGATCTGCGCGACCAGCCGGTCGAGATTCTCACCGGTCTTCGCCGCCACGGGCACCAAAGCGGCGAATGGCAGACCACCGAGCTTGTCGAGCGTCGGCAGCAGCTCGATTTTGCTTGCGAGCGCGTCGATCTTGTTCACCACCAGGAAAGTCCGGTCGTATCGGTCCTTGACCATGTCGATCAGGATGCGATCCTGGCTCACGAGCCCCTTCGCCTCGACAACGAGCAACGCCACGTCGCAATCGTCGAGGGCCTGGTGAATTTGTCGCGCCATGAGCCTGTGCAACACGCGCTGGGTGCGCCGGGCATGACCGGGTGTATCGATGAACACGGCCTGATCGACGCCGCGGTTCAACACGCCGAGCACGCGCTGTCGCGTGGTGTGCGGCTTATCGGTGACGATGCTGAGCTTCTCGCCGATGAGGGCGTTGAGCAGAGTGGATTTGCCGACGTTGGGACGCCCGACAATCGCCACCAGACCGCAGCGCCCGGCCGTTGTGCTATCCGTCTCGCTCACTGGTCAGTACCGCCAACATGGCCGCGGCGGCTTCTTGCTCAGCGCGGCGGCGGCTCGGTCCGTGACCTGTGGTGTACGCATGCTTTTCCGTGACTTCGCAACTGACGACAAATGTTTGCTCGTGATCGCGGCCCTGCACGGACTCGATCGCATAGACCGGTAGGTGCAAGCCCCTGCCTTGTAGCCATTCCTGGAGGCGCGTCTTGGCGTCCTTCAGCGTGGCCGCATCCGGCAACGCGGCAATCTGCTCGGCGAACAGCCAATCGATCAAAGCTTCCGCTGCCACCGTGCCGCCGTCAAGCAGCACCGCGCCTATCACTGCTTCGACCGCGTCTGCGAGCATCGCGCCGCGCTGCGCGCCGCCGCTACGCAGCTCCCCCGCGCCGAGCGCGACTTCCTCGTCGATGCCGAGCGACTGTCCTATGGCAGTCAGCGTCTGCTCTCTCACGAGCGCCGCGCGCGCGCGGCTCAAATCGCCTTCCGTATCCTCCGGCCGCACAGCGTAAAGCCGCCGCGCGATCGCGAAATTCAAGAAAGAGTCACCGAGATATTCGAGACGCTCGTTGTTGTTCTTCGACGCGCTGCGATGTGTCAGCGCCTGCTCGAGCAGTGCGGGGTCCACAAACGAATAGCGCAGCTTGGTCTCCGCCCAGCGCGCCCGAGAGCTCACCGCCGAATCTCGACCTGCTTGTTGTAGGCAACCACGAGATAGATGTCCGCCACGTACGGCGCACGGTTTTCATACACGATACGCAGGGAATAGCCTTCCTTGCTCTGCGCGATCTGTATCTTGTCGAAGTCCATGTTGATGTCTTCGACGGAAAACCGCTTCGCAAGCGCGTACCGGATCGTCGTCGGATTCGCGCCCTGGCCACTCATTTCTTTCTGGATCTCGTTGAGGATCGTGTCCATGCGCATGTTCTTGATATACATGGGCACGATTTTGATCGCACCGAGGCCCACGACGCCGACGAGCGACGCGAGAATCAGGAAACCTAAAGCGGTGACGCCCGCCTGAGCATGTCGTGAGCTGGTCATTCGATACCTCTCCCGATCCTGTTCCATTGCGGCCACTGAGGCCGTCCGTTGATCCACTGCCAATTCATCCAGACACCGACCGCACGTCCGACCAAATTGGCTTCCGGAACGAACTGCACTTGCGGGAAACGGCTGTCCTGACTGTTGTCTCGATTGTCGCCCATCATGAAATAGTGCCCTGCCGGAACGACATACTTACCGCCGGGGCTCGGCCGATTCTCCGTGAGCAGCACGCGATGATTATGCGCACCGAGCTGTTCATGACCCACCACAATGTTCGAATCATCCTCGTAGCGTCCATCGAGCTCGATCGGCACCAGTTCGCCATTCAGGAAGACCCGCCGCTTCACCGGATCGTAGTCCACGACGTCGCCCGGAAGTCCGACCACGCGCTTGATGTAGTTCACACTCGGGTCAGACGGTAGCCGGAAAACCACGACATCGCCGTGCTGCGGCTCACCAATCTGGACCAACTTGTTATTTACAACCGGCAGCCGAAGCCCATACGCGAACTTGCTCACAAAAATGAAGTCTCCCTCGACCAGGGTAGGCATCATGGATCCGGACGGAATCCGGAACGGCTCGAACAGGAAGGACCGGATCACAAGCACGACGAGCAGTATGGGGAAGAACGACTTCGCGTACTCGACGAGGACGGGCTCGCTGACTTCGCTGCCTCGAGACGCGGCACCGAATCGCGCTTTGGCGAAGAACAACGCGTCGATTGCCCAGATCACACCGGCCACCGTGGTCAACACCACGAGTATCAACGCGAAATCCAAGCTATCCACCTTCGCTCCAGCGCAACGCGAATCGAGTATTGGTCATTTCTTATCGACCTGCAACACGGCTAGGAACGCCTCTTGCGGTATCTCCACGGAGCCGACTTGCTTCATGCGTTTCTTGCCGGCCTTCTGCTTCTCGAGCAACTTGCGCTTGCGCGTGACGTCGCCGCCGTAGAGTTTTGCGGTAACGTCCTTGCGATACGCCTTCACGGTGCTGCGCGCGACGATCTGCGAACCGATAGCCGCCTGGATGGCCACCTCGAATTGCTGGCGCGGAATCACGTCCTTCAATGTCTCGACGATCTTGCGACCTTTGCGCTCGATGCCGTCGCGATGCGCAATGAATGCCATCGCGTCGACCTTATCTTTGTTGATCAGAATGTCGAGCTTCACGAGCGGCGCCGCTTCGAAGCGCAGGAAGTCATAGTCGAACGACGCGTACCCTCGGCTCACGGATTTCAACCGATCGAAGAAGTCGAGCACGACCTCGGCCAGCGGCAGCTCGAACTCGATCTGTACCTGCTTGCCGGAGTACTGCAAGCCTTTCTGCGTGCCACGCTTCTCGATGCAGAGCTGGATCACGGCGCCGAGGTATTCCTGAGGCACGAGAATGTTCGCGAGAATTATCGGTTCGCGAATCTCCATGATCTTGTGAGGCTCCGGCAGATCGGCAGGATTTTCGACCTTGATGGTCTCGCCGTTCTGCAGCTGGACCTCGTAGACGACGGTCGGCGCGGTAGTGATCAGCGACAGGTTGTAGTGGCGCTCCAAGCGCTCCTGGACGATCTCCATGTGCAAAAGACCCAAGAAGCCGCAGCGCATACCGAAGCCGAGCGCGGCGCTGACCTCCGGCTCGAACACCAGCGACGAGTCGTTCAGCGCCAACTTTTGAAGGGCTTCCCGGAAATTCTCGTAGTCGTCGGACACCACCGGAAACATGCCCGCGAACACGCGCGGCTGGATCTTCGCGAAACCGGGCAATGCAGGAACGTCGGGGACATTGGCATCGACAATCGTGTCGCCGACGGGCGCGGCATCGATCTCCCGAATCGCCGCGACCAGGAACCCCACCTCGCCGGCACGCAACTCTTCGCGCTCCGTGGGCCGAGGGGTGAAGACACCGAGGCGCTCGACGTCATACTTGCGCTGCGTCGAATGCACGATGACTTTCGAATCCTTGCGAACGACGCCGTTCATGACGCGGACGAGCGATACCACGCCAACGTAGCTGTCGAACCACGAGTCGATGATCAGTGCCTGCAGCGGCGCCTCTTCGCTGCCACGCGGCGGCGGAATGCGTTCTACGATCCGCTCGAGCAGCTCCTCGACACCCAAACCGGTCTTGGCGCTGATACACAGCGCGTCCGTTGCCTCGATGCCGATGATGTCTTCGATCTGGGTAATGACGCGTTCGGGGTCCGCGGTCGGCAGATCGATCTTGTTGATGACCGGGACGACCTCGAGACCCTGCTCGATGGCCGTGTAGCAGTTCGCGACGCTCTGAGCCTCCACGCCCTGCCCGGCGTCGACGACAAGCAAGGCGCCTTCGCACGCAGCGAGCGATCGCGACACCTCGTACGAGAAGTCGACGTGCCCCGGGGTATCGATGAGGTTCAACTTGTACTCGAGCCCGTCGCGCGCGCGGTACCGCAATGCGACGCTCTGCGCCTTGATCGTAATGCCGCGCTCGCGCTCCAGGTCCATCGAGTCTAGGACCTGGGCCTCCATCTCCCGTTCCGTGAGGCCGCCGCAAAGCTGAATGAGCCGATCGGCAAGCGTCGACTTGCCGTGGTCAACGTGAGCGATGATCGAGAAGTTTCGAATCCGGTCCATGGTGTCTTGCGCGCCGCCCGGCGAGGGCGCGCGGATTATAGCGGTATCGGCGAGCGGGCGGGCGGCGCCCTTCAGAGCGACTCGAGGTATTGGCGAACACGGGCCTCGTCGAGCGGGTAACCCGAGACCTCTACGTCGCCCGCGACGAGCACGGGGATCCGTAGCCCGTAGCGCCGCTCGAGCGCCACGCTGCTGTCGACGTCGACGATTTCGAGTTCGACGGGCCGGTTCGCGAGCAGCGGCTGCAGGCGCTGCACCACGGCATCGCATAGATGGCACTCTGGCCGGCTGTAGAGCACTAGCTTGTGCATGCCCTTTCAGCTCGCCAGCGAGGCCGCGTAACCGCGGGAGGATTCGGCCGTCGCCACGATTATTCGGCGACCAGCGAGGATGCGATGGTGCGAACCGTTTGCCGCGGCACTTCGCCGACGGCGGTGACCTTACGCCCACGTAGCGTCAGCGAGAAGGTGTTAGTGCTGCCGACCTTCGAGAAACCGTCGTTGACCTCAGCCTTGGTCTTCGGATCCTCGATGAACACCGACACCGTGGCGAGCCCGTCGGAATACACGAGGTGCTCGACCGGATATTTCGACCCCGGCATCGGGCTTTGCGTCGCCGCCGAAAGCCTGAACCCGCCCGGCACCGCAGAGGCACGCCACGGCACATTGGCCGCCAAGGACGGCACCAGATCTGGCGGCCGCAGCGTCGAGAACCCCGTCGTGTTGATCGTGGGTTCCAGGTCGCTAGCGGCAACGTCGCTTGCCATGTCGATTTCGGTGAAGAGAATCTGCTCAACGGTACGCCCGCGCTCGTCCATGAGCTGCGACTTCAGCGGCATAGCCGTTTCCTGATCGAGCCAGAGCAGGTAGCCGTAGCGGAACTCGTCGCGCGGTTTGATCTCGAGCACCTGCGCCGGACGATTCGCGATTCGTGTGGCGGCGCGCAGATTGATCTCGTAGTGAGGCTCCAAATCGGCCGAGTAACTCGGCAACGCGGACACGAGTGGACTCACGTCCTTACGAGTCTCGAGCAGCACGAGCTTTTGGTCCGGCAGGATCCACTTCACCTGATCATTTTCGCGGACGATTTCGCGCCGCGGCGCCTCGGACGATATGCGCTCGCCGCTGTTACCCGCGACATTGCGATGCACAATGTTCATGATCTCGGCTGTGCCGTCGATGACGTGCACGAACGTACCGCGGTAGTTCAACTCATCGACCGCCCGATTCATGCGGTCAATCCACTTGCCCGCCTCCTGCGCCATTGCGTGGCCCCCGACCAGCGTCAGCAGCAACAGCGGTGAGCGGACGAGGGAGCGCGGCATCAGTGCCATTGCAACTCGGTGTCCTCGGCCTGCGTCGGCATGGGTTCCACGGTCGCACCCACCACGTTCGAGCTGACCGACGCCCGACCGAGCCCCGACGCATATTCGCTGTGGTGGATCAGATAATTGGTGAGCCGAATCGGCGACGTGACCGGACCGGCGGGCGTGGCATCCTGCGGCACGACATAGCTCGGCGCGACGACCTGATCGCGAGCGAGCACCGTGCCGCCGATGGCGCCGTTCGGTGCCACGCCCGCTTCGTTCACGAGGCGCAGCGTGCCGATCGCAGCCACCGCAACGGCCGCCGCAATTCCGAGCCCGAGTAGCGGGCGCGCGTAACGCGCGGACCCACGCGGCGCGGCGAGCCGCTCCGTCGTTGTCACCGCACCGTCCAAGGCGGCCGTGATGCGGCGACGCAGCATCGACGAATGCGGTTGTAGCAACTCGCCACGCAGCGCCGCACCGATCATTGTGTACCGCAGTGCTCGCGCGCGAACATTCGGCTCCCGCTCGAACCGCCGGACGAGCAATGCGCTCTCTTCTGCGGATAGCTCATCGTCGATGAAGGCCGAGATCTGGTCGTTGATTTGTTCTGTCATACGGCGGCGTAAACGAAAGTGGTGGCTACAACAACGGGCCGATGGCTTTGTCGATGGCTTCGCGTGCGCGGAAAATGCGGGACCGCACGGTACCCACCGGACACTCCATGGTTTGGGCGATTTCCTCGTAACTCATGCCTTCGATCTCGCGCAGCAGGATCGCGGTACGAAGCTCTTCAGGCAGGCCATGAATCACCCGATTGATGATGCTGCGCATCTCTTCGGACTGCGCAAGACCTTCCGGCGTATCGAGGTCGCGAAGCTGGTTCAGGATCGATGATTGCTCGGGATCCTGGGTATCAAGGTCGTAACTGATTGGCTTGCGGCCAATGGCGACCAGATGATTCTTGGCGGTGTTGATCGCGATGCGATAGAGCCACGTGTAAAACGCGCTCTCGCCGCGAAAGGACGGCGCGGCACGGTAAGCCTTCAGGAACGCCTCTTGAGCGACATCTAAGGCCTCGGAGGAGTCGCGAACGTAGCGCATTATCAGCTTGACTATCTTGTGCTGATATTTGATTACCAACAGATCGAAAGCCGATCTGTCGCCCTGCTGCACGCGTTTGATCAGCGCCAGGTCCGCAGCACCGCTACCCGCTGGGTGTCTTTGGGCTTGCTCTGTCAAACGCTGCTCGGTAGACCTCATGCTGCACCGAAAAGTTCGCGGACGACTCGATGGGGGACGGCGCCGGGACCCCTGCACCTGTGCTTAACGATTCTAGCGCAGATCCGGCTGACGGGTCGTTTGAGCACGGTTCTGCGCCGTCGTTCCCGCAACAGGCCGGCTACGTAGCCGGGCGTTGAGGCGCGCCCAGCTTTGGGCGTCGATCTGGTCCACACACAACAATATGTCGCGTTGACTGACACCGCCCACGAGCGACAGGCGTAACCAATGGGCCGCGAGGCGAGTCCGCGGCCCCGGCACGAGCCACGCCGTCTCGAGCCCGGGCACGCAGCACGACCCGTCTTCGGCTATCAGGATCGGCGTCGGCGTAGGCGCCGGCCGGCGGAGGACAGCGTGCACGGCCACTGCGAGCGCGCAGAGGCCCTTGAGCCACCAGGCGGCGCCGATGAGTGCCGCGGTGCCCAACAGCAACCCGTGAAGCGCAAGCCACCACAGGAACAGCAAGCGCGATGGCTCAGGCGTAAGGACGATGATTCGCGCGAATGCGCTCGATGAGGGCGGCGGTGGCGGCGTCGTCTGGAACACTGCGCAACACAAGGTACGCGTGCAACGTCGGATCCGGCAGCTCTAGAATCGCCTCGAAGCAGGTAATATCCGTGGCGTCGAGCCGAGAGCCTTCAGCGTCGACGAACGCACCCAGCACGGCGTCGAGCTCCCGCATGCCCCGGCGGCACCGCCATTTGAGCCGAGCGACGCGCGAATCCATTGCCGTAAACGCCCTACGCTACAGCCGCCGCTCGGCGATCATCTTCTTGATCTCGGCGATCGCCTTGCCGGGATTCAGATCCTTCGGGCACGCCTGCGTGCAATTCAATATCGTGTGGCAGCGATACAGCCGAAACGCGTCCTCGAGCTGATCCAAGCGTTCGCCCGTGCTCTCGTCGCGCGTGTCGACAATCCAGCGATAGGCCTGCAGCAACGCCGCAGGACCGAGATAACGATCGCCGTTCCACCAATAGCTCGGGCACGACGTCGAGCAACAGGCGCACAGGATGCAGGCCGAGGGCGAGTCGATCTTTTCCTGGTCTTCCTTCGACTGCAACCGTTCGCGATCGGGCGGCGGCGGCGTCGTCGACTCGAGCCACGGCTTCACGGCCGCGTACTGCGCATAGAAGGTGGTGAGATCCGGCACGAGATCCTTCACGACCGGCAGGTGCGGCAGCGGATAGATCTTGACGGTGCCTTTGCAGTCCTCGATCGGCTTCAAACAGGCGAGCGTGTTCAGGCCGTCGATGTTCATGGCGCACGATCCGCAGATGCCCTCGCGGCACGAGCGGCGGAACGTGAGCGTAGAGTCGATCTCGTTCTTGATCTTGATCAGCGCGTCCAAAACCATCGGCGCGCAGTGATCCATGTCGACGTCGTAGCTGTCGAGGTGCGGGTTTTCGCCCGTGCTCGGATCGTAGCGGTAGATCGAGAACTTCTTGACGTTCGTAGCACCAGCGGCCCCGCCATGGTTCTTACCCGGCTTGACCTTCGAGTTCTGCGGTAACGTGAGCTGCATTTTCCTTCCTTACTTCCGAAACCGGTCTCAATACGTCCGCGCCTTGGGCGGGATCGGCTTCACTTCGTCGGTCAGCGTGTTCATTTGCACGGGACGATAGTCGAACTTGACGTCGCCACTCGCGTCGATCCACGTGAGCGTGTGCTTCATCCAATTCACGTCGTCGCGATTGGGGAAGTCCTCGCGAGCCTGCGCACCGCGGCTCTCTTTGCGATTCAGCGCGGACTTGATCGTGCCCATGGCCTGCAGCAGAAGGTTGTCGAGCTCCATCGTCTCCACGAGATCGGTGTTCCAGATCAACGAGCGATCGCTCACGCTGACGTCGGCGAACGACGCAAACACTTGCTCGAGCTTGTCGACGCCTTCCTGCAACGACTCGCCGGTGCGAAACACCGCCGCGTGATTCTGCATGACGCGCTGCATTTCGAGCCGAATCTTGGCCGTGGCCGTCTTGCCCTTCGCATTGCGCAGCTTGTCGAGGCGCGCCACACCTGCGTCACCGGCACCCGCCGCGAATGCGCGCGGCCGCGACCCTCGCTCGAGGACCTTGCCGCAACGCTGCGCGGCGGCGCGGCCGAACACGACGAGATCGATCAACGAGTTCGAGCCAAGCCGGTTCGCGCCGTGCACCGACACGCACGCGGCTTCGCCGACAGCCATGAGCCCCAGGACAATCTGCTCGCCACCGTTCGCGTCCTTCGTGACGACCTCCCCGTGATAGTTGGTCGGCACGCCGCCCATGTTGTAGTGCACGGTCGGCAGCACCGGGATCGGCTGCTTCGTGACGTCGACGCCGGCGAAAATCTTCGCCGTTTCCGAAATGCCAGGCAGCCGCTCTTCGATGACCTCGCGGCCGAGATGCTCGAGATGCAGATGCACGTGGTCCTTGTGCTGGCCCACGCCGCGCCCTTCGCGAATCTCGATCGTGATCGAGCGACTCACCACGTCGCGCGACGCCAAATCTTTCGCGTTCGGCGCGTAGCGCTCCATGAAGCGCTCGCCGTTCGAGTTCGTGAGATACCCGCCCTCGCCGCGCGAACCTTCGGTGATCAGACAGCCCGCGCCATAGATGCCGGTCGGGTGGAACTGCACGAACTCGAGATCCTCGAGCGGCAACCCCGCGCGAGCGGCCATCGCGTTGCCGTCGCCCGTGCAGGTGTGCGCCGACGTGCACGAGAAGTACGCGCGGCCGTACCCGCCTGTCGCGAGAATGACCATCTGCGAGCGGAACCGGTGCAACCGGCCCGTTGCCAAGTCGATCGCGGCGAGCCCCTTGCACTCGCCGTTCTCCATGATCAGATCGATCGCGAAGTACTCGATGAAGAACTCCGCCGAATGCTTCAACGACTGCTGATACAGCGTGTGCAGCATTGCGTGGCCGGTGCGGTCCGCCGCGGCGCAGGTGCGCTGAGCCGTGCCCTGGCCGTAGCGCGTCGTCATACCGCCGAAGGGCCGCTGATAGATGCGCCCGTCCTCCGTGCGTGAGAAGGGCACACCGTAGTGCTCGAGCTCGATAACGGCAGCAGGCGCCTCCTTGCACATGTACTCGATCGCATCCTGGTCACCGAGCCAATCGGAGCCCTTGACCGTGTCGTACATGTGCCAGCGCCAATCGTCCTCGCCCATGTTGCCGAGCGCCGCACTGATGCCGCCTTGCGCTGCCACTGTGTGGCTACGCGTAGGGAACACCTTCGTGACGCACGCCGTGGAGAGGCCTTGCTCGGCCAAGCCGAGCGTAGCGCGCAAACCGGCGCCGCCGGCGCCAACGACGACCACGTCGTAGTGGTGGTCGATGAATTCGTATTCTTTGGTCATTGCTAGGATCCGAAAGCGATTTTCAAAATCGAGAACACAGCCGCTACGGCCAATCCCGTATGTCCGAAGGCGGACGCCATCAGAAATGCGACGCGGGATGCCTTGCCGGTTACATAGTCCTCGATCACCACCTGCACTCCGAGGAAGGAGTGGTAGGCGGCTGCCCCGACGAACAGGATCAAGAGGATGCTGGTGACCGGCCTGTGCGCCCAAGCCGCCACAGTGAGATAGCTGAAGTCCGGCAGCGTCGTGAGCCCCACGGCAAACCACAACGCAAGAGGTATGAGCGCCACGGCCGTCACCCGTTGCACCCACCAGTGCTCGGCTGCGCCATGCGCGTTGCCCAAGCCAAGCACGCGATTCAAAGGTGTGACGAGACTCATCGGCGGGCCCTCAAACGATGACGAGCAAGGCAAACGTCGCGGTGGCGACGAGCGTCACGAGCAGGACAGTCCATCCGCTCGCCCGGATCGCGCCGCGATCGAAGCCGACGCCGGCGTCCCAACACAGGTGGCGCACACCATTCGTGAGATGCAGGCAGAAGCAGAACGTCCAAGCGATCAGCGGCACCTTGAACCAGGGGCTGGCGTACACGGCCTGCACGTCGGCGAACGCCGCGGGGCCGCTCGCGAGCGCGATGAGCCACGCGGCAAGGGCTACCGCTCCCAGCGACAGCAAGAGGCCGGTGATGCGATGCAGACTCGACAGCCACATCGTGATCTGCCACCGGTAGATCCAATACGGCGACAACGGCCGCGAAGCGCCTGGCATGGTAAGAGGATCTCCTAAGATTTGCGTGCTTTGCCGACGGGTACCGCTCAAAAATCGATGCAGCGGCCGGCGCGCTCCCAGTCGCCATAACGCGTTGGCTCAAGCCCTTTCGGGCCGCCAATTTCGCGAGGCGGGGGCAGGGTATTCGCGGGGGCGACGGCTGGCTGTACTGGCGAAACGACCGCGGTCCGGGGCGCAACGGCTGGCGAAGATACGTCCGCCACCTGCTCCTGTCCGCGCTCATCAGCCATGCGCAAAGTTTGCCAGAAACGCCTAGACTCCGCACTACGCCTCTCCGCTTCAGCGCGCTATTTCACGGCGATCTAAGCGGTTCGGCGCCGAACGCAACGCGATGCCCACCCTCAGCTTGCTCAGCGACTCCACTTGCGTCGAGGTACGCGGCGCCGACGCGGGCAAGTTCCTGCAGGCGCAGTTGAGCCAGACCGTCGCCTCGGGCGCCGCCAACTCAGCCCCCCTTGCGGGCTGGCTCGATGCTCGCGGTCGGGCGCGCGCGCTGGTTCGCGTGTGGCCTGAGCCTACCCGGTGGCTGCTCGCGACGCCCTCCGACGGAGTCGAGGACCTGCTGAAGCGTTTGCGCATGTTCGTGCTGCGCTCCGCCCTGACGCTGCGTGTCGCGGACGATGTCGCGGTAGCGGCGCTGCTCGACCCAACGCCGGACTGGCTAACGGGGCGCGGCCTGCCGACCACCGCGGCTCCGGACACCGTGATCGCGCGTGGCAGCCTGCACTGGCTCTGCGTCGCAGCAGACTACTGGCAAGTGCTGGGCGGAAGCGCCGCCCTCGCCGCCCTCGAACCCAACCTCACGCGAACGCCGCCGAGCGCGGCAGCGCTCGCCGAGATTCGGCTCGGGCTGCCCGCGATCGTGCCGGCGATGGTCGACCGCTTCGTCGCGCAAATGCTGAACCTCGACGTGCTCGGCGCCGTCGCGTTCGACAAAGGCTGCTATCCGGGCCAGGAAGTCGTGGCGCGGGTGCACAACCTGGGCGACGTGAAGCGTCGCGTGCACCGGTACTCAATGGCTGCCACGGCGCCCGCAATCGGCGCAGCAGTGACCGCTACGGGCGGCGACGCTGTGGGCGAAGTCGTGCGCAGCGCGCCAACAACGGCAGGCTGCGAATTGCTCGCCGTCGTGGATCACGCGGCTGCCGATGGCGCACTCGCAGTCGCGGGTGCGGCCTTGCGCGAGCTGCCCTTGCCGTTCGCCGTGCCGAAGCGCTAGGCCTCGGGCTTCAGCTGCGGGAACAGCAATACGTCGCGAATCGACGGCGAGTTCGTGAGCAGCATCGCGAGCCGGTCGATACCTAGACCTAACCCCGCGGTGGGCGGCATACCGTATTCGAGCGCGCGCACGTAGTCGGCGTCGAAGAACATCGCCTCCTCGTCGCCCGCGGCTTTGGCGTGCGCCTGCGCGTGGAACCGCGCGGCCTGCTCTTCCGGATCGTTGAGCTCCGCAAATCCGTTCGCGAGCTCACGGCCGCCGATGAACAGCTCGAACCTGTCGGTCAAGAACGGATCGGCGTCGTTACTGCGCGCGAGCGGCGAAACCTCGGCTGGGTACTGCGTCATGAACACGGGCCCGCGCAGCGTGGGCTCGACGGTCTTCTCGAACAGATCGTACTGGAGCCGCCCGGCACCAGATTGAGCCTGCACCTCGATGCCGTGCTTCACGCACTCGGCAGCGAGCGCCGCGCGATCGCGAACGCGGCCGGTGAGCGCGGGATTCGCGCTCTCGAGCGCCGCCTCGACCGTAACCTCGGCGAACGGCGCTCCAAGATCGAAACTCTCGCCCTGGTATTCGACGACGTCACTGCCCGTCAGTGCGCGGGCGGCACCACGCAGCAGACTCTCGGTGAGCGTCATCAAGTCCCGCGGGCCGGCGTAGGCCTGATATAACTCGAGCATCGTGAACTCGGGGTTGTGGCGCGTCGACACGCCTTCGTTGCGGAACACGCGCGAAAGCTCGTACACACGCTCGAAACCGCCCACGACCAAGCGCTTCAGATACAGCTCGGGAGCGATGCGCAAATACAAATCGATGTCGAACGCGTTGTGATGCGTGATGAACGGCCGTGCCGTGGCGCCGCCGGGGATCGCCTGCATCATCGGCGTCTCGACCTCGGTAAAGTCGAGCGCGTCGAGAAAGCCGCGCACGAAGCGCACGAGCTCACTGCGCCGCCGAAACACCTCGCGCGTTTCTTCACTCATGATCAGGTCGACGTAGCGCTGGCGCAGCTTCGTCTCCGGGTCCGTGATGCCATGCCACTTCTCGGGCAGCGGCCGCAGCGACTTCGACAGCAAGCGGATCTCGGCCGCGTCGAGCGACAGCTCACCGGTTTTCGTCTTGATCAGCTCGCCGCGCGCCGCCACGATGTCGCCCAAGTCCCACTTCTTGAATTCGGCGTACACGGGCTCCGTGAGCCGATCGCGCTTCAACATCAGCTGGATCTGGCCCGAGCGATCCTGCAACTTCACGAAGCTCGTGCCGCCCATCACGCGCTTGACCATGAGCCGGCCCGCGACACGCACCTCCGTCGGCGTGGCCACGAGCGACTCCGCGGTGTGCGACTGGTACGCCGCGAGCAACTCGGCCGCGAGCGCGTCGCGGCGAAAGTCGTTCGGATAGGCGTTGCCCGTCTCGCGCATGCGCACGAGCTTCGCGCGGCGCTCCGCGATCAGCCTATTCTCCGGTTCGTCGTTGTCCGCCATCGCTCGTTCCTTACAAGCCCTGTTTCAGGCTCTCCTGTAAAAATTCGTCGAGATCGCCATCGAGCACGTTTTGCGGCCGCGAAGTCTCGAAATTCGTGCGCAGATCTTTGATCCGCGACTGGTCGAGCACGTAAGAACGAATTTGGCTGCCCCAACCAATGTCGGCCTTGTTGTCCTCGATGATCTGCGCCTCCGCGCGCCGCTTCTGCTCTTCATGCTCGTAAAGTTTCGCGCGCATCTGGTTCATGGCCGTGGCGCGGTTCTTGTGCTGGGAGCGCTCGTTCTGACACTGCACGACGATGCCGGTCGGAATGTGCGTGATACGGATCGCCGACTCGGTCTTGTTCACGTGCTGACCGCCGGCGCCGCTCGCGCGGAACACGTCGACTCGCAAATCCGCGGGGTTCAGTTCGATCTCGATGTCGTCTTCGATCTCGGGCGACACGAACACGGACGCAAACGACGTGTGACGGCGATTCCCAGAATCGAACGGCGACTTGCGCACTAGCCGGTGTACGCCGGTCTCGGTGCGCAACCAGCCGAACGCGTACTCGCCGCTCAAATGGATCGTGGCGCTCTTGATGCCTGCGACCTCGCCCGCGGACTGCTCGAGCACGTCGACCGTGTAGCCGTGCTTTTCCGCCCACTTCAGGTACATACGGAACAGCATCTCCGCCCAGTCTTGAGCCTCAGTGCCGCCGGAACCCGCTTGGATGTCGAGAAAAGCGTTGTGCGCATCCATCTTGCCGGAGAACATGCGCCGGAATTCGAGCGTTTCGATCTGTTGCTCGATGCCCTGCACCTGACCGATCACGTCGTTTAGCGTGCTCTCGTCGGCTTCCTCACGCGCGAGCACGGCGAGCTCCGCGGCTTCGTCGAGCGTCTTGTCGACGCGGCCCAGCGTACCGACGACGCCTTCGAGCACCGCGCGTTCACGCCCTAGATTCTGCGCGCGCTCGGAATCTGACCAGACCTTCGGGTCTTCGAGCTCGCGATTGACTTCTTCGAGACGCTCCCGCTTCGCGTCATAGTCAAAGATACCTCCGCAGAGCGGCCGATCGCTCTTTCAGAGCAACAATGGCGGGAGCAATTTGATTGGGTTCCATCGGGGCGGTCGTGCAGTTTGGCGGCGCAAATACTACCATTGAATCATGCAGCTGACGCGCGCCGGCGGACCGCAACACATCATCAGGGCCTGGGAATCGGGCCGGCTGCGCATCGCCGAGCGTTGGCTTACGGGCAACCTCATCGTCAGCGCCGACGCGATCGTCGAGGGCTGGACGACGGCCACACCGACCGCGCTCACGCTCGACGATCTCGCACCCGCGCTCGCTTTCGCGCCGACGATCTTGCTGCTCGGCACGGGCACCGACAAGTTTCTGCCGGACGTAGATCTCATGGCGGCCCTCGCCGAGCAACGCGTGGGTCTCGAGATCATGAGCACGCCGGCCGCGTGCCGCACGTTCAACGTGCTTCTACAGGAACAGCGCCGCGTCGTTGCAGCGCTTTTCAATCCCTAACGCGCGACCGGTCGCAAGAACTGCAGCGGATCGACGGGGACCCCGTCGCGACGAATCTCGAAATGCAGCCGCGGTTGGCGCTCCGGTCCCACGCCCATCAGCGCAATCGTGGCACCCGCGGTCACGTCCTGACCCTGACTGACGAGCAGCCGACTGTTGTGTCCGTATGCGCTGAGATACGTGTCGTTGTGCTTGAGAATGACGAGCTGGCCATAGCCGATGAGGCCGCTCCCGGCATACACGACGTGGCCCGCCGCAGCCGCACGCACCGGCTGCCCTTCGCGGCCGCCGATCGCGATGCCGCTGGCGATTCCGTTGGGCGAACCGAACCCCATGACGACGGCCCCGTCCGTGGGCCAGAGCCAGGCCGGCATTGGTTGCGGTGGCGGAACCGGCGGCGGTGGCGAGGTGCGGCTCGGCGTCGCGCGAGCCGAGCGCCGCGCTACGGCGGTCGTGCGCGGCGGCGCCAGCACGAGACGCTGCCCCACGCGCAGCGCGTCGGGATTGCGGATACCGTTCCAGCGGGCGAGGTCGCGTTGATCCAGCCGATGTTGCCAGGCGATCTGATAGAGCGTCTCGCCGCGGCGCACGACGTGCACGGACGCACGCGAGACGCGCGTCGGCTCGTGCTCGGTCGGTGCCAAGCTCGAGCAACCTGCGGCGACCGCGAGCAACAGCACGACGCAGAGCTTCACCGCCGCGCCGACGTTGCCGTCGCGCGCGCGGCGCACGGTCATGTCGACGTGCCGTCGACGAACGGCACGAAGCTCACAGGCATCAGCTCCTCGCGATTGAACTCGCTGCCCGCTCGCGTGACTCGCACGAGCGTCTGCCGGCCACGCTCGCCAATCGGGATGACGAGCACGCCGCCTTCGTCGAGCTGGGCGCACAACTCCGGCGGCACGTGCTCCGGCGCCGCCGCGGCGAGAATACCCTGAAACGGCGCCTGACTCGGCCAGCCGTGCCAACCATCGGCATGCCGCACGCTGACGTTGCTGATGCGAAGCTCGCGCAAGATGCCGCGCGCGCGCTCGAGCAACGGCTGAATCCGCTCCACGCTGTAGACGTGCTGCGCGAATGGCGCGAGCACCGCGGTCTGATAGCCGCAACCCGTACCGATCTCGAGCACGCGGATGAGCTTGCGGCCGCCCGCTCCCTCGATCAGCGCCTGCGTCATCGCGGCAACGATGTACGGCTGCGAGATCGTCTGACTGAAGCCGATCGGCAACGCCGTGTCTTCGTACGCGCGGCTCGCGAGCGCTTCGTCGACAAACAGGTGGCGCGGCACCGCTCGCATGCGGTCGAGCACCGCGGGATTCTTGATGCCTTCCGCCTTCAGACGGTCGATCAACCGTTCGCGCGTTCGCGCGGACGTCATGCCGATGCCGCTGCGGTCCCGGTTGTCGATCACAGGCGGTCGAACCAACTGGCGACTTTGTCGAGCGCGGCGTGGGCCGTGAGGTCCACCTTGATCGGCGACACCGACACGTAGCCCGCCGCGACCGCATGGAAATCGGTTCCTGGCCCTGCGTCCTGACCGGCGCCGGCGGGACCGATCCACCAGATCGGCCGCTGGTTCGGATCGAGCGCCTTGATGGCCGGCTCCGACTTGTGCCTAAACCCAAGCCGTGTCGTGCGAATGCCCCTGAGCTCGCTCGGGGGCACATCCGGTACGTTGATATTCAGGATCGAGTCGACCGGCATTGGATCGGTCACGTTGCGCTCGACCAGACGGCGCATCAGCGTCGCGGCCGTATCGAAATTCGCGCTGCCATCGAGCACCAGCGAGACGGCAATCGAGGGGATGCCCAAGAAGCGCCCTTCCATCGCAGCGGCCACCGTGCCCGAGTACAGAACGTCGTCGCCCAAGTTCGCGCCGTGATTGATGCCGGAGATCAGCATATCGGGCGGGTGGTCGAGCAGCCCGCCGGTCACGGCGATGTGCACGCAATCGGTAGGCGTGCCGTTGATGTAGTACAGATTGTCCTCGACGCGCTCCACGCGCAGCGGCGCGTCGAGCGTCAGCGAATTGCTGGCGCCACTGCGATTGCGGTCGGGCGCCACGATAATGACTTCGGCGATGGGCGTGAGATGGCGCGCGAGTGTGCGTAGGCCCCGCGCCTGGTACCCGTCGTCATTGGCAAGCAGAATCCGCAACGGCCGTTCCTAAGAAATAGTGCGCTGGCTCAGCGCTCGGATGACGGCGCGGCCGGTGCTATCTGGTAGAAGGTTTCTCCACCCTCGATCATGCCGAGCTCGGTGCGAGCGCGTTCCTCTGCCGCCGCGAGCCCCTGCTTCAAGTCCTGCACCTCGGCTTCGAGGGCCGAATTGCGGGCGTTGAGGCGCGAATTGTCGTCGATCCGCCGGGCGACCTCAGTCTCCAGTCGCCACATTTCGCGGAGCCCGCCGTTGCTCAGCCACAGCCGTGCCTGCAGCAGCGCGACCACCACCACCAGCACCGCCATCAAGAAGCGCATCCCATCTCCCGCGGCAGCACCCGTTCCGCCGCCACCCCGCCGCCGGCCCGTTACAGCGAGACCGGAAACGCCGCCGCACCGTTGAACTTCGCTCGCCCGCCGAGCGCATGTTCGATGCGCAGCAGCTGATTGTACTTGGCCAGACGGTCCGACCGACAGAGCGAACCGGTTTTGATCTGCGTCGCACCCGTCGCCACCGCGATATCGGCGATCGTCGCGTCCTCCGTTTCGCCCGAGCGGTGCGAGACGACAGCCGAGTAGCCCGCCTTCGATGCCATCTCGATCGCCGCCAGCGTCTCGGTCAAGGTGCCGATCTGGTTCGGCTTGATCAGGATGCTGTTGGCGATTTTCTTGGTAATGCCTTCCTGCAGAATCTTGGTGTTGGTGACGAACAAGTCATCGCCCACGAGCTGAATCTTGTCTCGCAAGCGCTCGCTCAAGATGGCCCAGCCGTCCCAGTCCCCTTCGGACATCCCGTCCTCGACCGAGACGATCGGGTAGCGCGCAACCAGGTCCTCGAGGAAGTCGGCGAACTCGGCGGATTTGAACGTGCGGTTCTCCGACTCAAGCGTGTACACGCCGTTCGCGAAGAATTCGGTGCTCGCGACGTCGAGACCCAAGTAGATGTCACGACCGAGCGTATAACCCGCCTTTTCGACGGCCTCTGCGATCGTCTGCAGCGCCTCTTCGTTCGACCCCAAGTCCGGTGCGAAGCCGCCCTCGTCGCCGACGGCGGTGTTCATGCCCTTGGCCTTCAGCACGCTCTTCAACGCGTGGAAGACCTCGATGCCGTAACGCAGGCACTCGCTGAAGGTGGGCGCGCCGACGGGCAGCACCATGAACTCCTGGATGTCGACGCTGTTATCGGCATGCGCGCCGCCGTTGATGATGTTCATCATAGGCAGCGGCATCGTGAGCTCCTTCTTGCCGCCAGCCAGCAGCTCGTAGAGCGCGATGCCACGATCGGCCGCCTGCGCTTTGGCCGCCGCAAGCGATACCGCGAGGATCGCGTTCGCTCCGAGCCGCTTCTTGTTCTCGGTGCCATCGAGATCGATCATGGTCTTGTCGAGCTTCGCCTGATCGCCGGCATCGAGACCGACCACCGCCTTCTTGATCTCGCCGTTGACGTTCGCCACGGCTTGCAGCACGCCTTTGCCGAGATAGCGTTTCTTGTCGCCGTCCCGCAGTTCGTGTGCTTCGCGCGATCCGGTGGAGGCGCCCGAGGGCACGGCCGCCCTGCCATGCGCACCGCTCGCTAGAACGACTTCGGCTTCCACGGTTGGATTGCCGCGCGAGTCGATGATCTCTAATCCCACCACATCCTTGATCGCGCTCATTCGGACTCCTGACTGCTCAGTGAACTTGCTGGAATTCGGTTTCGATATAGGGCCGTGACTTCACGAGCGCATCGATGGCCTGCAACTGCTCGAGCAGCGCGGGCATGTGGTCGAGCGGCCAGGCGTTCGAGCCGTCGCTCAAGGCGGCGTCGGGATCCGGATGCGTTTCCATGAAGAGCCCCGCAATGCCGGCCGCAACGGCGGCGCGCGCCAGCACCGGCACATGCTCGCGCTCGCCGCCGGACGCGTCGCCGCGCGAGCCCGGCAGCTGCACGGCGTGCGTGGCGTCGAACACGACGGGGCAGCCGGTGCCGCGCAATACCGCGAGCGAGCGCATGTCGACGACGAGGTTGTTGTAGCCAAACGAGACACCGCGTTCGCACACGAGCAAAGCCGCGTTGCCCGTAGAGCGTGCCTTGTCGACGACGTTCTGCATTTCCCAGGGCGATAGGAACTGGCCCTTCTTCAGGTTCACGGGCTTGCCCTGGCTCGCGACGGCGACGATGAATTCCGTCTGGCGACACAGCAACGCCGGCGTCTGCAGCACATCGACGACTGCCGCCACCTCATCGAGTGGCGTGTCCTCGTGCACGTCCGTGAGCACGGGGACGTCGAACTCCTGGCGCACCCGCTCGAGCACCCGGAGGCCCCGCTCCAGGCCTAAGCCGCGAAAGCTGCCAAGCGAGCTGCGATTCGCCTTGTCGAACGACGCCTTGAACACGAACGGCATCGCGAGCTTCGCCGCGATGGCCTTGAGCCGCTCGGCCGTGGACAGCACGAGCGCCTCGCTCTCGATCACGCAGGGGCCGGCAATCAAGAACAGGGGTTCGCGCACGCCGACCGGAAAGCCGGCCAGGTTCATGCGCTCGCGACCCGCGGCAACTTTAGTCCTTGCTGGCTGCGCGCGGCGGTGACGAAGCTCGTGAACAGGGGATGGCCATCGCGAGGATTCGACGTGAACTCCGGGTGGAACTGCGTCGCGAAGAACCACGGGTGCGTCGGCAACTCGATGAGCTCGACGAGACCGTCGCGCGAGAAGCCCGAGAGCACTAGGCCCGCGGAAGACAGCTGTTCCTTGTAGCGGTTGTTGAACTCGAAACGGTGGCGGTGCCGCTCGAAGATTTCGTCCTTGCCGTAGATCGCCTTTGCGAGCGTGCCGTTCTCGATGAAGCAGACTTGAGCGCCGAGGCGCATCGTGCCGCCCAATTCCGAACCGACGGTGCGCGCCTGGGTCGAGCCGTCGCGGTCTTGCCATTCGGTGATCAGCGCGATCACGGGATGGGGCGTCTGGGGGTTGATCTCCGTCGTGTTCGCGCCTTCGAGGCCCGCGACGTTGCGCGCATACTCGATCACGGCCATCTGCAGTCCCAAGCAGATGCCGAGATACGGCACCTTCTTCTCGCGCGCAAACTTCACCGCCGCAATCTTGCCCTCGATGCCGCGCTCGCCGAACCCGCCCGGCACGAGGATCGCGTCGACTTCGTTGAGACAACCCGTGCCTTCGGTCTGGATGTTCTCCGACTCGATGTACTGAATGTTCACGCGCGTCCGGGTCTGGATGCCCGCGTGGCGCAAAGCCTCATTCAGCGAGATGTACGAATCCTTGAGGTCGATGTACTTGCCGACCATCGCGATCGTGATCTCTGCTTCGGGCGTCGCCTTCGCGTGCACCACCGCCTTCCATTCCGAGAGATCCGCAGGTTTGGCGTCGAGCTTGAGCTTTTCGACGACAATCGCGTCGAGCCCTTGGTCGTGCAGCAGCATCGGGATCTTGTAGATGTCATCGACGTCGATCGCCGAGATGACCGCGCGCTGCTCGACGTTGGTAAACAGCGCGATCTTGGCGCGTTGCTCGTGAGGCAGGAACTGCTGCGAGCGGCAGACCAGCACGTCGGGTTGAATGCCGATCGAGCGCAACTCCTTCACCGAGTGCTGCGTTGGCTTCGTCTTGATCTCCGACGCCGCCGAGATGTACGGCACGAGCGTCAGATGGATGTAGAGCGTGCGATCGCGCCCCAGCTCGACGCCCATCTGTCGGATCGCCTCGAGGAACGGCAGCGACTCGATGTCGCCCACCGTACCGCCGATCTCCACCATGCAAACGTCGGCGCCCTCGGCGCCATTCATGATGCTGCGCTTGATCTCGTCGGTGATGTGCGGGATCACCTGAACCGTTGCCCCGAGATACTCGCCGCGACGCTCCTTGGCGATCACGTTCGAGTAGATACGGCCGGTCGTGAAGTTGCTGGTGCGGCTGGTCCGCGTGCGGACGAAGCGCTCGTAGTGCCCCAAGTCGAGGTCGGTCTCCGTGCCGTCGTCGGTGACGTACACCTCGCCGTGCTGGAACGGGCTCATCGTGCCCGGGTCCACGTTGATGTACGGATCGAGCTTCATCATCCGGATCTTGAGGCCGCGCGCCTCGAGAATCGCGCCGAGCCCCGCCGACGTAATTCCTTTGCCCAGCGAGGACACGACCCCGCCAGTGATGAAGATAAATCGTGTCATTTCAACAAAACCGGGAGGGTCGGACACCGCTCCTCGCAGGAGCACGTATCCGACCATCGATAGTGAGTGTTAGGTACATCGCGACGGAACTGCAAAGTACCAAAAGTACCTCGGCCCCACCAGCCCCGCAGCAAACGATCACGTGAGCGGCGGGTGTTCCGTCCAGTTCACGCGCCACCGTCGCTCGGTCGCTTCGATCGCATGCGTTTCCGCAGCGAGCCATAGGTCACCGACGGCGACCAGCAGCGCGCCGCGAAAGAGCAGCGGAATCCGACTCCGCATCCACGGCAGGATGGCGGCTTCCTGCAGCCATCGCTTCAGCGGCTGACGATGTCTCCGGCCGAGCGGCAGAAACTCCTCGCCGCCACCACGAAACTTCAACGTGAGGCCTTCGTCGAGCCACGACTCGGGCAGCCCGGGCTCGGCCGAGGCACGTTCGAATGCGAGCGTGCCTTCCGGCCCGGACCACGGACCGCGAGCTTCAAGCCGCACCGAATAGTTGCGCGGGGAC
Organism: Gammaproteobacteria bacterium; assembly: GCA_039933105.1. GTDB lineage: Bacteria > Pseudomonadota > Gammaproteobacteria > Steroidobacterales > Rariloculaceae > FEN-1219. The sequence continues at coordinate 100,860 of JBDTOT010000009.1, forward strand.
GCGGCGGGCAACGCTGCAAGCAAGTGCAGCTGACCGCCAAATACGCGCCCCTCCCCGCCCGGCCAACGAACGAGTGGCTGGGCATCGGCTCGCGCCTCGAGCAGTGCGTGGCGCAGCTCCTCGATTTTCATGGAACCCGGCACACCAAGCCCCGCACGCCGCAGCAAGTACCGCAGCAGATTGCGCTGACGCGCGGCGTCGAGCACCGCGAGGGCGGCCCGGGGCACGCGCGCGGGCTCGTCCAGGCCCGCAGCGTCCTGCCCCGCGACCGCATCGAGAATCCTTTCGGCGTCGCTCATCTGCTCGGCCAACCGGCCAGCGTGTGTCACCGCAGCCGGCCAGCGCGCAGTGAGCTGCGGGAGAACGTTCAGGCGCAGGAAGTTGCGGTCATGCCGCGGCTCGCGATTGGTCGGGTCTTCGATCCAACGCAAATTCCATTCGCGTGCCCGCGCCCGCAGCTCCTCGCGCGTGAACTCGAGCAACGGACGGCCAAGGAACCCGGAACAGAACGGTCCGAAGGTGATGATGCCGCGCAGCCCGCGCACTCCGCTGCCGCGCATGAAGCGCAGCAACAGCGTCTCGAGCTGATCGTCCGCGTGGTGCGCAGTCAGAAGCACCTCGCCAGGCGCGAGCACAGCGCCGAGGGCGCGATAGCGCGCGTCGCGCGCGGCCGCCTCGAGGCCGTGATCGGCGATGCCCTCGACGTTCACGCGCACAAATTCGAACGCCACGCCGAGGTGGGCGGCTACTTCACCGCATTGCTCAGCCCAACGGGCGGAATCGGCGTTGAGCCCGTGGTCGACGTGCGCGGCGCGCAGTCGCGCGCCAAGACCGAGACGCGCGAGAGCTGCCAACAACACCGTCGAGTCGACCCCGCCGCTGAACGCGACGAGAAAACGCGGCAGCGCACCGGGTGTCGGCCACTGCTCGATCGCCGAGCGCAACGCCGTCAGGAACGGCGCGGCTTCGTACCGCTCCTTTGAGTCTTCGAACCAGGTCATCTAGCGCCGCACGCTGCTCCGGCGACGCCGGAGCTCAAGTCTCTTTGAATACTCCGTAGCCTGCGATTCGCCGCCGCCGTTGCGCGATCAAAGAGTCGATCGGCACGGCTTGCAACGTGGCAACGGTCTGCACGAGCGTGGCCTTCAGTGACTCGGCCATCGCCTGAGGATCGCGGTGTGCACCGCCGAGGGGCTCGCCTATCACGTCGTCGACGAGCTTCAGCAGGTGCAGGCGCTCGGCCGTTATGCCCATGGCCTCCGCCGCCAACTCTGCTTTGTCGGAGCTCTTCCACAAAATGCTCGCGCAGCCTTCGGGCGAGATCACGGCGTAGATGCTGTACTGCAACATCAACACGCGGTCCGCGACGCCGATTGCAAGCGCGCCTCCTGAACCGCCCTCGCCGATGACGACGCTGATGATCGGACACTTCAGGCTGGCCATCGTAAACAGATTTCGCGCGATGGCCTCGCTCTGGCCGCGCTCTTCCGCACCGATCCCGGGATACGCGCCAGGCGTGTCGATGAATGTGATTAGTGGCAGGCCAAACTTCTCGGCGAGGCGCATCAGGCGCAGACCTTTTCGATAGCCCTCCGGGCGCGCCATGCCGTAATTGCGGAAGACGCGCTCTTTCGTGTCGCGCCCTTTTTGATGGCCCATGACGACCACGGCTTCGCCGTTCAAGCGCGCAAGGCCGCCGATCAGCGAGTGATCGTCGGCGTACATGCGGTCGCCGTGCAGCTCCTGGTAATCGGTGAAGCACTTGTCGAGATAGTCGAGCGTATACGGGCGTTGCGGGTGCCGCGCGAGCTGCGCGATCTGCCACGCGGTGAGGTTCGAGAAGATGCTGCGCGTGAGCGACTCGCTCTTGTTCTTCAGGCGCAAGATCTCTTCGCCGATATTGAGCTCGGAGTCTTCGCCGACGAACTTCAACGCATCGATACGCGCTTCCAGCTCGGCGATCGCCTGCTCAAACTCCAGGAATTTCAGCTCCATACACCACCTTACCCGGAGAAGAGGCGTCGTGCCAAGCGTTGCGGCGCCACGGCTGAATGGGCCCCCGCTCGGGACACGCCGGAAATCGCGTCCCTGCGAATGTCGGCTAGACGAAGTGCTTGGGGTAGTGGATCAGGTAGCGGTCGTCGCCGAGGAGGCGCGTGAGCTGCTCGCGCAGATCGCGCGTGAGGCGCACCGACCATTGCTCTCCAAGCGTCAGGCCCGCTTCGGCGCTAGCGCCTTTGTACTCGATACAGACCTCGCAGCGGCCGCGCGCGAACGGCTTCAGGATGCGCTGCAGGTCGCGAATGAAGTCCGCGCCGGCCGGCTCGCTCGGCCAACGGATCGTGAGACGACGCGCGTACTCCTCGATTGCGTCGTCGGCGGAACGGATGCGCTTCGCGTTGATTCTCCAGCCGTTGCGGAAATCGTCGTAGCGCAGCTGTCCATCGGCAATCAGCACGGCGTGTTTCGCGATCAGGTGCTTCGACTGCGCGAACACCTCGTCGAACAGCATGATCTCGATGCGCTCGGTGTCGTCGTCGAGCTGCAGCGACACGCGATTGCCGAACTTACGCACCTCCGTGACGACTCCAGCCACCGTCTTTTCTTCTCTCTTCGTTTTCCACGGCTCCGCTTGCACTTGTGCCGGCATGCTGGAAAGCACCTTCGCGATCGACCCATGCGTGAAGTACTTGCAGTGCTCGGCGAAATCCTCGAACGGATGACCGGTGAGATACAGGCCGAGACTCTCGCGCTCTGCATCGAGCCGCTCGCGCTTGGTCCAGTCGCGCACGGGCGTCATCACGAGACCGAGATCCGTGTCGCCGTCGTCGCCGTCGCCGCCGCCGCCGAATAGCGCCGTCTGACCGGCTGCCTGCGCGTGCATCGAGCGCTCCGCCACTTGAAGCGCGTTCGGAATCGCTTGCATCAGCGTGGCGCGATTCGGCCCGAGCGCGTCCAGGGCGCCGGAACGCACGAGCGCTTCGAGCGCGCGGCGATTCAGCTTTTGGAAATCCGTACGCCGGCACAGATCGACGAGGCTCTTGTAAGGCCCATGCGCGTCGCGTTCGTTGACGATCACATCGACTGCGTTCTGCCCCATGCCTTTCAAGGCGCCGAGGCCGTAGCTGATGCGCCGCTGGCCAGCCACCGTGAACGCGAACACAGAGTGGTTCACGTCGGGCGGCTCGAGGACGATCCCCATGCGTTTCAACTCGTCCTTCAACACGACGAGCCTGTCGGTATTGTCGAGTTCGGCCGTCAACACAGCCGCCATGTAGGCCTCGGGGTAATGCGCCTTGAGCCATGCCGTCTGGTATGCGATCAACGCGTAGGCGGCCGCGTGCGATTTGTTGAAGCCGTACCCCGCGAACGTCTCCATCTGGTCGAAGATGTGGCTCGCGCGCGGCGATTCCACGCCGCGTTCGCCCGAGCCCTTGACGAACACCTCGCGCTGCAATGCCATCTCTTCGGGCTTCTTCTTGCCCATGGCTCGGCGCAGCAGATCGGCGCCGCCGAGCGAGTAGCCGGCGAGTACCTGCGCGATCTGCATGACCTGCTCCTGGTACAGGATCACGCCATACGTCGGCTTCAAGATGCCTTCGAGCCGCGGGTGCAGATAATCCGGCGGCGCGCCGTCGCGCCGATGTTTGCGGGCGATGAATTCGTCGGCCATCTGCATCGGACCCGGGCGGAACAGCGCGACGATTGCGGTCAAGTCGTCGAACCGATCGGGCTGGAGGCGCTTGATCAGGTCGCGCATGCCCAGCGATTCGAGCTGGAACACGGCGGTCGTGCGGCACTGCCGCAACAAGTCGTAGGTCTTCACGTCGTCGACCGGGAGCGTGTCGATATTGACGGGCGGCTCGCCGCGCTCGGCACGCACGCGATTGATGGTCGCAACGGCGTGATCGATGATCGTGAGCGTCTTCAGTCCAAGGAAGTCGAACTTGATGAGGCCAATGGCCTCTAGATCGTCCTTGTCGAGCTGAGTCAGCAGTGCGCCGTCCGCGTCGGCGTATAGCGGCATGTACTCGGTCACGGGCTTCGGCGCGATGACCACACCGCCCGCATGCGTGCCGATATTGCGCGCGAGCCCTTCGAGCTGGCGCGCGAGATCGATGAGTCCGCGGATCTCGTCGTCCTGCTCGTAAACCTTGCGCAGCTCCTCGTCGTCGGCGATGGCTTTGTCGAGCGTGATGCCGATCTCAAACGGAATCAGCTTGGCGACTCTGTCCACATAGCCGTAAGGCATGCCGAGCGCGCGGCCCACGTCGCGGACCACCGCCTTCGCCGCCATCGTGCCATAGGTGACGATCTGCGCGACGCGCTCGCGGCCGTAACGATGCGCGACGTACTCGATTACTCGGTCGCGGCCGTCGATGCAGAAGTCGATATCGAAGTCCGGCAGCGACACGCGCTCGGGATTCAAAAAGCGCTCGAACAGCAAGTCGTGAGCGAGCGGATCCAAGTTCGTGATGCCGAGCGCATACGCGACCAGCGACCCGACTCCCGAGCCGCGGCCGGGCCCAACGGGTATAGAGTTGGCACGAGCCCACGCGATGAAGTCGGCCACGATGAGGAAATAGCCCTCGAACCCCATCTTGCAGATCACTTCGATCTCGCGAACGAGACGCTCGTGGTACGGGCCGGCCGCTTCGGGCGCAATGCCGAGCGCGGCGAGCCGCGTGGCGAGCCCCGCCGCAGCTCCCTGCTTCAAGTGGTCACGCGGCGCCGAGCCGTCATCGACCTTGAAGTCCGGGAGGAATACCTTGCCGATGTCGACTTCGAGCGAGCAACGCCGCGCAATCTCGACCGTGTTCGCAATGGCCTCTGGCAGATCGGCGAACAGGCTTTCCATCTCAGCCTGCGATTTCAGATACTGCTCTTCGCTGTACGCTCGCGATCGCGCGGGATCGTCGAGCGTGACGCCCTGCGCGATGCAGACGCGAGTCTCGTGCGCCTCGAAATCGCTGCGCCCCAAAAAGCAGACCTCGTTTGTCGCCACCACGGGCACGCCCTTCGCCGCTGCGAGCTCCACGGCACGCGAAAGGTATTCGTGCTCGCCGGGCCGGCCGAGCCTTTGCAACTCGATATAGAAACGCCCCGGCAGCAACTCATGCCAGCGCTCGAGGACCTCGGCGGCGCGCGCGTTACGCCCGCCCCCAAGTGCTTTGCCGAGTTCGCCGTTCTGCGCACCGGACAAGCCGATCAGTCCCTCGAGAGCCGTGGGCTCGAGCCACTCTTTCAGCAGCACGTGGCGGCCGGCAACGACGCCCAGCACGGCGCTCTTCGTGAGCAGGGACGACAGCCGCTTGAAGCCGATGCGGTTCTGGCACAGCAGAGTGCAGCGTGTCGGGTCGCGATCCTCACGCGATTCGGCAAGCCACACGTCGGCGCCCAAGATCGGCTTCACGCCGCGCTCGAACGCGAGCTTGTAGAACTTCACGAGCGCAGAGACGTTGGCTTGATCTGTGATCGCGCACGCCGGCATGCGTTGCGACGCCGCGGCGTGGACGAGCGCGTCGACGCGGACGACGCTATCGACGAGCGAGTATTCCGTGTGGACCCGCAGGTGAACGAAACCACTCATCGGGTTCCCCGTACCAGCTCGAGCACCTCGCGCGCGGCGGCTTTGCTCGCGTCGCAGCGCAACTGTCGGTGAATGGCGGTGCAGACATCATACCAGTCGGGCGGAAGCCCAGTGCCGTCCAGCGCTGCGAGCACGGCAGGTCCAAGCACGTCGGCGCGGACCTCGTCCTGCACGAACTCCGGGACGATCTGCCGTCCCGCCAAGAGATTCGGCAGCGAGAAATGCGGAAGCCTTGAAAGCCCGAGGCGCCGTACGAGCCAGTAGCTGAGCGGCACCATGCGGTACGCGACCACCATGGGCCGCTTGAACAACAGCGCTTCGAGGCTCGCGGTGCCAGACGCCGTGAGCACGACGTCCGCCGCCGCCATGACCTCGCGCGCGCGATTCGGGATCAACTTCGCGAAGCTCACGTCCACGCCCGTCGCGGAGCTGTGGAAGAGCTCGCCGAGCGGCTCGCTCGCAAGCGCCACCGCCACGTTCAGATTCGGCTTGCGCTCGCGGAGCCATGCGGCCGTGGCCATGAACGGCGCAGACAGCCGTGTGACCTCGCTACGTCGACTCCCCGGCAACACGGCCAGCAGCGGTTGATCAGCGGGAAACCCGAGCGCAGCGCGAGCGGCCAGCCGGTCGACGGTCAGCGGAATCATGTCGGCCAACGGATGGCCTATGAACTTCGCGTTGACACCACGCTCGGCATAGAACTTGGTCTCGAACGGCAACAGACACAGCACGAGATCAACCGCGGCGCGTATACCGCGTACGCGATACTGACGCGACGCCCACACCTGTGGGCTCACGTACTGCACCGCCGGAATCCCGGCGCGCTTCAACGCACTGGCTGCAGGCAGGTTGAAATCTGGCGCATCGATGCCGATGAACACGTCCGCGCCGCTCGCCGCGATGCGCTCAACCAGCTTGCGCCGCAGCTTGAGAATGCGCCTGAGATGCGGGAGCACCTCCAGGAAACCCATGACCGAAACCTCTTCGGCCCGATTCCAAGGCTCGCAACCGGCCGCGACCATGCGCGGGCCCGCCATGCCGAAGAACTGTGCGCCTGGAGCTTGTTCGCGTAGCGCCTCGATCAGGCCTGCGCCCAGCGTATCGCCGGAGGCTTCGGCTGCAACGAGCGCAATGCGCAGTGCTCCCTTCTCGGCCATGTCAGGGTTGACGCCGCGCCGTTTCCGTCATCGGTGAAAGCCCTAGCGGGCCACGCCGCGCGAGCCGCCGCTGCGCAGCGAGTCGAGCATCAGCTTGAGCTCGGGCTGGTCGGGCAGCCGGCGTTCGATCTCGGCGATCGCCTCCTCGAGCTTCAAGGACTGCCGATACAGCGCGCGGTAGCCTTCGCGGATGTTGCGGACTTGCATCTCCGTGAAGCCGCGACGTTTCAGGCCTTCGGCGTTGATACCGCGCGGCTCCGCGGGACGGCCAGACACCGTGACGAAGGCCGGAATGTCCTTCGTGACGTAGCTGAACATGCTCGTCAACGTGTGCGGACCGATGTGGCAGAACTGATGCACGGCTGTAAAGCCGCCGAGGATCGCGTAGTCGCCGACACGCACATGGCCCGCGATCGACGCATTGTTCGCGAAGATCGTGTTGTTGCCCACGACGCAGTCGTGAGCAATGTGCGCGTACGCCATGATCCAGTTGTCGCTGCCGATGGTCGTCACGGCGTGATCTTGCGCCGTGCCGCGATTGATCGTCACGTTTTCCCGAATGGTATTCCGATCGCCGATCACGAGTTCCGTAGGCTCGCCTTTGTACTTCTTGTCCTGTGGATCGTCACCGATCGACGCAAACTGGAAGATGTGATTGTCGACACCAATCGTCGTCTTGCCTTTGATGACGACGTGCGGTTCGATGCGTGTGCCGCGGCCGATCTGCACCCCCGCGCCAACGATCGAGTACGGACCGACGCGCACGTCGGCGTCGATACGCGCTGCCGCGTCGATAACTGCTCGCGGGTCGATCAAGGCGCGGGGCCTTCCGCCATCATGATCTCCGCTTCGGCGACGACCTTGCCGTCGACCTCAGCGCGTGTGGCGAACATCCAGAGAGTACGTTTGTGCTTCGTGAGCTCGACGTGCAACTTCAGCTGGTCGCCGGGCCTCACAATCTGCTTGAAACGCGATTTCTCGACGCCGACGAGATAGAGGATCCCGATGCGTTCCTCGGCGGAGACGCTCTCGCACGCAAGCACGCCGCCCGCCTGCGCCAGCGCCTCCAAGATCAGCACGCCTGGCATCACGGGGTGCTCCGGGAAATGGCCCTGGAAGTGGGCTTCGTTGGCCGTCACGTTCTTGATGGCGACCAACGACTTGCCGGGCACGACCTCCAGCACGCGGTCGACCATGAGAAACGGATACCGATGCGGTAAGCATTTCAGCAACGCTTCGATGTCGAGTGATTTCCGGTCAGTCATTCTTTTTCTTTTCCTGTAAGTCCGCCACGGCGCGTTCCGTCGCACTCACGCGATCGGCCAGCGAATCGAGCTGGCGGAACCGTGCAACGTTCCTCTGCCACCGGCTCGATGGCTCCGCAGGCAACTGGCCCGAGTATTTGCCGGGTTCGCGCACCGACTTCGTGACGACGCTGCCGAACGTGAACATGACGTCGTCGCAGATCTGAAGCGAATTCATGATGATGACGCCGCCCGCGATCATACAGCGCTCGCCGATCTTCGTGCTGCCCGCGACACCCGCCATGGCGGCGACCACCGTATGTGCGCCGAGCCGAACGTTGTGCGCGATCTGCACCAGGTTGTCGAGCTTAACCCCGTCTTCGATGACCGTATCCTCAATGGCGCCGCGGTCGATTGTCGTGTTCGCACCGACTTCCACGTCGTCACCGATCGTTACGCTGCCGACCTGCGGGATCTTCTGCCATTTACCGGCGTCCGGCGCGAAGCCGAATCCGTCGGCGCCGACGACCGCGCCTGGATGAAAAATGCAGCGCGCGCCGATGCGTACACGCTCGAACACGACGACCCGCGGACCGAGTCGCGTGCCTGCGCCAATGCTGACGCCTTCGCCGAGCACGGAGCCCGCGCCGATGACTGCGCCGGCGCCGATCGTTACGCCCTCGCCGATGACGACGTTCGCACCGACCTCAGCGGTGGGCGCGACTCGCGCACCCGACGCCACGACGGCCGTCGCGTGCACACCGGCCCGCGGCGCGGGCGGCGGGTACAACGAACTCGCGACGCGTGCGTAGATCAGGTACGGCCGCGGGTGCACGAGGCTAGCGACCGGGCACTCGGCGCGGTTCCGCTCCTCGAGAATGACGGCGGCCGCGCGAGTGGTCGCGAGCTGTGTGCGGTAGGCGGGATTGGCGAGAAAAGCGATTGCGTCGGGCCCCGCTCCAGCAAGCGTGCCGACACGAGAAATTACATGGTCGGCTGCGCCGTACAGCTCACAGCCGAATTTCGCTGCGAGCTCGCCTAGGGTCACGCCCATGCAGGTCGGCTCGGCACCCGCGCCGCGCCGCTGTTACTTCTTCGGTGCTGCAGCCGGCGCACCGGGCCCTTTCAGCACTGCCAGCACTTGCTCGGTGATATCGAGAGCTTTGCTGACGTAGATCGCATCGCCGAGCACGAGGTCGAATTTCTGCGCACTCGCGTAGTCCTGCACTTTGAGCAGCACGTCGCGCTGCAGCTTGCCGACTTCCTCGTTACGCCGTGCGTTCAGATCTTCGAGGTACTCGTTCTGCGTGCGCTGCAGGTCGCGTTTACCGTCGCGGATCTGGCGATCGAGGTTTACACGTTCTTCTTCGCCCATGACGGGTGCGTCTTTCTGAAACCGATCTTCCTGCTGCTGTACCCGTGTCTGCGCCGCTTGAATGTCGCGCTGGCGCGGAGCGAACTCGTCAGAGAGCTTTTTGGTGACTGCCTCGGCCTGCGGCGACTGCTCGAGCAGTCGGCTGACGTTAATGACGCCGATTTTCAGCGCTGTCTGCGCATTGGCGGCACTGGAAACAAGCGCAACGACCGCGATTACTGCGGGCGCCAGAAATTTGGAACCGATCATATAAATCTTCACCCCTAGAAGGCGTTGCCGACGGAGAACTGGAAGCGCTCCACCTCGTCGCCGAAAAACCGATCCGTTGCGGAGTCTGCGTTCAGCGGCGTTGCGTAGCTGAACCGCAACAGGCCGAGCGGCGCTAGCCACTCAACACCAAGCCCCACGGATTTCTTCAACTTATCATACTTGAAACCGTAGTCGATAGGGTCGCCGAGCTTGTCATAAAAGTTCACGCCGCCCGTCGAAAACACGCCGCCGACGTCGTAGAACAGCGCGACCCGAGTCGACCCCGCGATCTTGGCCGGCGTGGGGATGATGAGCTCGAACTGATTGGCCACAACCATGTTGCCGCCGTACGGATTGCCGAGATTGTCGCGCGGACCAAGGTAGCTCTCCTTGAAACCACGCACCGAACCCGGACCGCCGCCGAAGCGATTGCGGAACGGCGGCAGCGAGGTCGTGGAGCCAAAGGCATCGCCGTACGAGAGTTCGCTGTTCAAGCGGAACCGCCACTTCTCACCGAGCGGTATGAACTTCTGGAAGTTCATGGCGGCCACGTAGTACTCGACGTCGCTGCCCGGCACCGACGCGTTCAGGGTAATGGCAGCTCTCGTGCCTTTCGTCGGGAACAGCGACGCGTTGCGTGAGTCGTACGACCAGCCTGCCGAAAGCTCGAGGCTCTGGATGTGCGTGCCAACCACTTGGTCGCCGATCGTGAACGAATGGCCGTTACTACGCACCCAATCGAGTGCCTGCGCGGAGCTGAACGTGCTCGTTACGAGCTCGGCATCCTGATATGAGAAACCGAAGCGCAGCGTCTGGTAGTCGGTGATCGGGTAGCCCCAGTTGATGCCGGCGTTCATCGTCGTCGTCGAGAAATCCGAGCTCACGGAAGTGAACTGTGTCAGGTGCTGATACGTGAGCGACAACGTGCGCGCGACACCGTCGACGTTTCGATACGGATCGGTGAAGTTCGCGTCGAAAATCTTCTGGTACTTGCCGCCGGTAATCTGCAGTGCGACGCGCTTACCAGTGCCCATGAAGTTGGAGTGAATGAAATTGCCGCCGAGCGTAACGCCGTACGTCTCCGAGAACCCGAGGCTGCCGCCGAACTGCCCAGGCAGGCCTTCTTTGATGTTGAAGTCGACGTCGACGAGATCGGGACTACCGCTCACCGGGTTCGACTTCTCCTCGACCTTTTCGACATAGGGCAAGCGCTGGATCAGAATCTTCGATCGATCGACCAGCGCGTTGGAGAGGTAGCCGCCTTCGAGCTGGCGCACCTCACGACGGAATACCTCGTCGTTGACGCTATCGGTACCGTTGAAGTTCACGCGCCGCACATACACGCGATTCTTCGGTTCGACAAAGAACGTGACCGCCGCTTCCTTCGTCTCTTTGTTCAGGTCCGGCACTGCTTTGATTTGGGCAAAGGCATAGCCGTCCTGACCCAGACGCAGGTTCATCAGCTCTTCGCTGCGCGTCAACTGGCCTTGCGAGAACGTCTCGCCCGGTTGGGCCAGAATCAGATTCTTCAGATCGTCTTCCGGCACGACCATCTCGCCCGCCATCTTGATATCGGAGATCTTGTAGGCGTCGCCCTCGATGATGCTTATGGTGACGAAGATGTCGCGTTTGTCTGGCGAGATTGCGACCTGCACGTCATCGACTCGGAAATCCGCGTAGCCACGGTCCATGTAGTACGACTTGAGCTTCTCGAGATCGCCTTCGAGGGCTTCCTTCGAGTAGCGGTCGTTCTTGCGGATAAATGACAACCAATTACCAGTCTTCAACTCGAACGCGGAGACGATTTCTTTGTCCTCGAAGGCTGTGTTGCCCACGATGTTGACCTGGCGAATCTTGGCGCGATCACCTTCTTCAATGGTGATCGACACGCGAACGCGGTTGTCCTCGAGCGGCTCGACCTTGGGCGTGACCTTGGCGCCGTACTTGCCGCGACCGTAATACTCTTCGGTCAACGACTGCGTCAGCTCGTCGAGTGTCGACTGATCGAAAATCTTGCCTTGGGTCAAGCCGTGCTCGTTCAAGACCTTCTTGAGATCGTCGTCCTTGATGTCCTTGTTGCCTTTGAACGTGAATTCTTGAATCGAAGGCCGCTCGAGCACGACGATCACGAGCGTGTCGCCATCGCGACGAAACTCGAAGTCCTGGAAGAATCCGGTTTGGAAAATCGCGCGACCGGCTTCGCGTAACCGTTGCTCGGTGACGGTGTCGCCGATATTGATCGGCAAGTAGTTGTAGATGGTGCCCTCCGCAATGCGTTGGGCTCCTTCGACGCGAAAATTGCGGACCGTGAACGGCTCCATGGCCGCGAATCCCGACACGCTTGCACCCAGGCCGGCGATCAAGACCGCCAGCTGCACGAGACGATGAGTCATCATGAACCGAAGATTCTGCTTAAGTCGTTATAGAAGGCGAAACTCATGAGCGCGAGCAGGAAGAACACGCCGATCTGTTGGCCGAGCACGAGTGCTCTCTCCGACAGCGGCGAGCCCTTGAACCACTCGGCGATTTGATAGACGACCTGCCCGCCGTCCAACATCGGGATCGGAAGAAGATTCAGGATACCAAGACTGATGCTCACCGCCGCGAGGAAACTCAAGAACGGCGCAAGACCCGCCTGAGCGCTTTCGCCGGCGTAGTCCGCGATCGTCAGCGGCCCGGACATGTTCTTCAGCGATACGTCGCCGACCACCATGCGCACCAGCATGCGTACGGTCAGCGCGCTCATCTCCCACGTCTTCTCAATGCCGCGTGGCAGCGACTCGAACACGCTGTAGCGCTGCTCCGCCCGCAGGCTCTCGATCAACTGCGGCGGCAACGTACTTGGCCTCGAAGCGCCGATGCGGCCGATGGTCTTCCCACCCTCTTCCACGGCGCCGATCGTAACGCTGAAAGTTCGGTCACTACCGTCGCGGCGCACGCGAATGTCCACAGTCTCGCCCGGCCGCTGTTTGACGTTGTTGACCCACTGATCCCAGCTGCTGATCGGCTTGTCGCCAACGGCGACGACCTCGTCGCCTCCCTTTAGCCCCGCTGCCGCGGCAGGCGAGTCCGGAGTCACGGTGTCGATGATGGCTGGCAGCACGGGGCCTGGCAGCACACCCAAGCCGGTGTACAAAGCTGCCGGTTCAGTGAGCTCGGCTTCGCGACCACGCACATCGAGTTGCACGTTGCGCGTCTTGCCGTCGGGTTCGAGAACGGTGAGGTCGATACGCGCACTCGCCAGCAGCTGGTCGAATATGCGCAGCGTCGCGTTTTCCCACGTCGATGTTGCGCGACCACCGACCGCGGTGATCTCGTCACCCGCCACGATGCCGGCACGTGCAGCGACCGAGTCGGGCTGGACCGCGCCAATCACGGCTTTGAGCCCTGGCACTCCGGATGTGAACATCAGCCAGTAGGCGAGGATCGCGAACAGAAAATTGAACGCGGGGCCGGCCAGCAGCACGGCGATGCGGTGCGGGATCGGACGCTGATTGAATGCCCTGCCACGGTCAGCCGGGGGCACCGGCGTCTCGCGCTCGTCGAGCATTTTTACGTAGCCACCGAGCGGGATCATCGACAACCAATACTCGGTGCCATCGGGATGCTTGCTGCGCCAAACAGCCAACGGCCTGCCGAAGCCGATCGAGAAACGCAGAACCTTGAAGCCCAAGCGGCGCGCAACCCAGAAGTGACCGAACTCGTGGGCGGCCACGAGGACGCTGATCGCGACGATAAACCACACCACACTCAGCATTGATTCTTCCCGTAGCCGAAGTGCCGCTTTGTACAGGCACCCCTGGAGGGTCGGTATTCTAGCCCGGGCCGCATGGGCTCTGCAGGACATCGCGCCATATCGAACAGCGAAGACTCTGGGTGGCGTTGCGAATACAGACCGCGCCGAGCAGGTCCAGTTCCTTGGTCAGACAGCGATGCCGAATAGCAACAGCCCGCCTACGAACACCGGGATTGCCGCAGTAAGACTGTCGATGCGGTCGAGCACTCCGCCATGCCCCGGCAGCAGCTTGCCGCTGTCTTTGAGGCCCACATTACGCTTGAACATGCTTTGCGTGAGGTCGCCGAGCACGGACGCCAGGGCCGTCACTACTCCGAGCGCTGCTAGCCGAACTACGGGCAAGTCGAGCCAGAATGCTCCGGCGCCCGCCGCGAGCGCGGCCAGCAGCACCCCCCCGGCCATCCCCTCCCAGGTCTTGCCGGGACTCACGGCGGGCGCCAATTTGGTGCGCCCGAGCCAACGTCCGAAGGCGTACGCGCCAATGTCGGCAGCCCAGACGATCGCAAGCAACGTCATCGCAAGACCGCGGCCGTGCGGCACGGCAGCGTGCAGCTGCGCGAGCAGCCGCCATGACGGCAGCAATACGACGAACCCGCTGACAATGACGACACCGGCCACGAACCGGCGCGGAAATCTGAGCACCGCCACCACGGCGAGCAGCCAGAACGCGAGCGCAACCGCCAGCAGCGCTACGTCCCACGTGCGACCGGAGAACCACACGCCGACCATCGCAGCGGCGAACACCAGGCTGTAGGCAATGTGGCCGCGACTGCCAAACCGCGCGAATCCGGCCCATTCCCACGCGCCAGCGAGCCACAACGCTCCGAATACCGTTGCGACGCCCAGGGTCGGGAGGAACAGCACGGCGGCAGTAATAGCGACGCCGTAGAAAGCGGCAGTAATGATTCGCGTGATCAGCAAACAGCCGCCTGACGGGCGCTCAGACTTCCATGATCTCCGCTTCTTTGTCTTTCAAAAGAGCGTCGATCTGGGCAACGAAGCGGTCCGTGAGTTTCTGGATCTCGTCCTGACCGCGCCGGTCCTCGTCTTCGGTGACGAGTTTCTCCTTCAATAGATCCTTCAAGTCGGCCAATGCCTCTCTGCGCGCAGTGCGCACAGCCACGCGCCCGGTCTCGGCTTGGGAACGGACGACCTTCACGATCTCGCGTCGACGTTCCTCGGTCATGGGCGGCAGCGGCACTCGGATAACCTGCCCGGCGGTCACGGGGTTCAGGCCAAGGCCGGAGTTGAGGATGGCCTTCTCGACTGCGGAGACCATTTGCTTTTCCCACGGCGCGACGACGATCGTGCGTGCGTCCTCGACGGAGAGGTTGGCGGTTTGTTTGATCGGCACATGCGTGCCGTAGTAGTCGACCATCACGTGCTCGAGCAGCCCCGCGTGGGCTCGGCCGGTGCGAATACGGCGCATCTCTTCCTTGAGCGCCTCGACCGCGCGGTGCATGCGCTGTTCGGATGCTTTCTTGATGTCGTTGATCATCTGCCCGTTCCGGTGCGTGGCAGCTGGTTCATGACGGAAGTGCCGATTTGCTCGCCGGTCACGAGGCGGAGGAGGTCGCCGGCATTGTTGAGGTTGAACACCACGAGCGGCAGGTTGTTCTCGCGGCACATGACGATGGCCGTGGCATCCATGACCCGCAACCCGTCTGCCAGCACCTGATCGAACGACAACGAGCGATAGCGCACCGCCGTCGGATCCTTCATCGGATCCGCGGAATACACGCCGTCGACTTTCGTGGCCTTGATCAGCACATCCGCGCCAATCTCGATCGCGCGCAGGCTGGCGGCGGTATCGGTCGTGAAAAACGGATTGCCGGTGCCCGCCGCGAAGATCGTGACGCGCCCTTTCTCGAGATGACGTACGGCGCGCCGACGGATGTAGTCCTCGCACACCTCGTGGATCTGCAGGGCGGACAACACACGAGCGAGCGTGCCCTGGCGTTCGAGCGCATCCTGCATGGCGAGGGAATTGATGACGGTGGCAAGCATGCCCATCTGGTCCGCGGTCACGCGATCCATGCCGGCCTCGGCGAGCCCTGCGCCGCGAAAAATATTGCCGCCGCCGATCACGAGGCCGACCTGGACGCCGAGGCCGACGACCTCGGTAACTTCTATCGCCAGGCGGCGGATGACGGCCGGGTCGATGCCGTATTGATGGCTACCGAGCAGCGCTTCGCCACTCAACTTCAGCAGAATCCGCCGGTAGACGGGCGACGCCATCAAACCCCCGATGTTAGGAACGGGCGTAGATTAGCGGCTCTGCTGGGCCTGCGCCATGACCTCGGACACGAAGTCGGAGCTTTTCTTCTCGATGCCTTCGCCGACTTCGTAGCGGCGGAAGCCCTTGACCTTTGCCTGCTGCGCGGCCAACAGATCGCGCACGCGCTTCTTGTCGTCCTTCACGAAGACCTGGCCCGTCAGCGTGATGTCGTCGATGAATTTGCGCAGTTTGCCCTCGACCATCTTCGCGATGATTTCGGGCGGCTTTTTCTCTTCGGCCGTCTGCGCAAGGATGATCTCGCGCTCTTTGTCGAGCACATCCGTTGGCACGTTATCGTTCGTAACGTAGCGCGGCGCTAGCGAAGCCACTTGCATGGCCAGATCGCGCGCTAGCTCCGGTGTGCCGCCATCGAGCTCGACGAGCACGCCAATCCTCGTTCCATGCACGTAAGTCCCGACGTTACCGGTGCTTTCGAGCACCTCGAAACGGCGCACGGCGATCTTCTCGCCGACCTTCGTCACGAGCTCGAGGCGCAATTCCTCGACGGTACGGCCGTCGACCGACGCACGCATCAGCTCTTCGACGCTCGCGGGCCGATCGGCCAGCACGACGCCCGCCAGACGTTCGACGAACGCCCGGAAGTTGTCGTCCTTCGCGACGAAGTCAGTCTCAGAGTTGACCTCGAGCAGCACGTGCCGCCCGGCATCGCTCTTCAGCGCGACCCGACCCTCGGCCGCGACGCGTCCCGATTTCTTGTCGGCCTTCGCGGCGCCGGCCTTGCGCAGAAGCTCTCCGGCGAGATCGAGCTCACCTTGAGCTTCGACCAGGGCCTTCTTGCAGTCCATCATGCCCGCGCCCGTGCGTTCGCGGAGCTCCTTGACCAGCGCCGGTGTAATTTCCATGGAACGGATCCTTCGAATCGTGAGTGCGACCGAACTCGTTACTCGCTCTCGGCCGCGCCTTCGGTTGCCGCGCCTTCGGTT
>JBDTOT010000010.1:0-117175 GCA_039933105.1 Gammaproteobacteria bacterium
CACAGGGATGTGCGCAGCCGAGCCGCAGGACGCGATTTCCGGCGTGTCCCGCGAGACCCATGTCGCGCAGGTCCTAGCCGGCGAAACGCGCCTCGCTACCGCAATTCGTTGTGGTGAGTGCGGATCGAGCGCGTCGCGCCGCCCAGCCGGTCGGCGATGGCTTCGGCGACGTAGACCGAACGGTGCATTCCACCGGTGCAGCCGATCGCGACCGTGAGGTAAGAGCGCTGCGAATCCTGGTAGCGCGGTATCCATTTGTGCAGGAATACGATGATGTCGTCGATCATCTCCTGTACCGCAGGCGCCGCATCCAGAAACGTCTTCACCGGCTCGTCCGTGCCGTTCAGCTGGCGTAGCGACAGCTCCCAGTACGGGTTCGGCAGACAGCGGACGTCGAACACGAAATCAGCGTTCGGCGGCAGGCCGTTCTTATAGCCGAACGACTCGATCAGGATCGATACCGAGCCCGGCGTGCGGGGCGCGACGCGCTCGCGGATCTGCTCGCGCAGCTCGTACACCGTCATTCCGGTCGTGTCGATCACGAGCTCGGCGGTGTTGATGATTGGCGCCAGCAGCGCACGCTCCTTCGCGATGGCTTCCTCGAGGCTCGTGTCCTTGTCCGTCAGCGGATGTTTGCGGCGCGTCTCGCTGAACCGCGACAGCAGTACCTTGTTATCGGTCTGCAGGAAGATGACTTCGGAGGAAATACCGTCCGCGCGCAGCTGCTGCACGAGCGAGGGTACCGCCGCAATGTCGGTAGGGCGGCTGCGCGCATCGAGCCCAATGCCGACATTGGCAAATGCGGGGTCGTTGCGCGTGACGATCTCGTCGACGAACGAACGCAGCAGGGCTACGGGGATGTTGTCGATGCAGTAGAAACCCAAGTCCTCGAGGAAGTGCAGGGCAACGCTCTTTCCCGAGCCGGATACACCACTAATGATGACCAGCCGCATGACATCGTCTCCGGCCGACCCTTAGACGCCGCGGAAGCGCTCCACTTCCTTGGCGTGATGGTCGGTCAGTTTTTCTTTGTGTCTCTTGACCTGTCGGTCCAGCCTGTCGACCAGGATATCGATCGCCGCATACATGTTCGTTTCGATGGAGTCGGCGTGAATCGTTCCGCCTCCCACGTGAATCGTCGCTTCGGCTTTGTGTTCGAGCTTCTCGACCGTCAATACGCAATGGATATCGGTCAAGTGATCGAAGTGGCGCTCGAGTTTCGCGAGCTTGGTACCGACGTAGTCGCGCAGTGATTCCGTGATCTCGATGTGATGTCCGCTGACGCTCAACTGCATAATTGCGCTCCTTCCGTTGGTAACATCCTGATCAAACCGCCCGGTCATCCCACCGCTTTACGCTTGCGGTCGCTGGATGACGGGATCTTCAACGCATCACGATATTTCGCGACCGTCCGTCTCGCGACCGTGACGCCGCCTGCCGACAACATCTGTGCGATCTGACTGTCGCTCAGTGGCTTTTCCGGGTTTTCGCCGCTCACTAGTTTGCGAATCTTCGCACGCACCGCGGTCGACGACTGCTCGCCTTCCTCCCCAGCTAGGTGGCTCGAGAAGAAATAGCGAAACTCGAACACGCCTCGTGGCGTGTGCATGTATTTGTTGGTGGTGACGCGCGAGACGGTCGACTCGTGCATCTCGATGGCCTCGGCGACGTCGCGCAGGACCATGGGTCGCATGCGTTCGTCGCCGTGCTCTAGGAAATCCATCTGCCGTTGCACGATCGCGAGCGCGACCTTCAGCAGCGTCTCATTGCGGATTTCCAAGCTGCGGATCAACCAGCGAGCCTCTTGGAGCTGGGCCTTGAGAGCATCATACTCCTCGCCGCGCCCGAGCGAGCCAGCGTACATTTGATTCACTCGCAACCGCGGCGAAATCGAATTGTTGAGCTCCACGACCCACTGGCCATCGTGGCGGCGCACGAAGACGTCGGGCACCACGTACTCGGCGGCAGGCGCGAACACGGCCGAGCCAGGGCGCGGCTGACACGAGCGCACGAGGGCGATCGCGACGTGCAGCTCTTCGTCTGTAGTGCGCAGCAGCCTCTTCAAGACACCATACTGCTGCTCGGCAACGAGCGGCAAGTGCTCCGCGGCTATTGTTTTCGCGAGCTCGAGACCCGGTGTCGCGGGGTCGAGTTGCTTCAGCTGCAGGATCACGGATTCGCCGACCGATCGCGCACCGATGCCCACCGGGTCGAGTTGTTGTATCAGCGTTACGAGCACCTGCTCGATTTCCTCGACGGACGCGAGCACGTCCGGCGCCATCGTCACGCGGATCGTGTCGAGATCGTCGGTGAGGTAACCGTCGTCGTTGATCGCGTCGATGATGGCTTGGCCGATCGCCGTGACCCGAGGGTCGAGATTCTCGAGTTCGAGCTGCCACAGCAGGTGATCGCGCAGCGTCTCCTCCGAGCGATCGGCGTACTCGATCGTCGGCGGCGGCTCGGAGCTCTTCGGTGTTTCGGACGGGCCGGTCTTTTGCGAATTCTCCCAGTCGGATTCCTGGGCGACCGCCGTCTCGGTGAAGTCTTCGGTCGGCTCGCTTGCGCTCGCCATCTCCATGTCGATTTCGCCGTCGCCGTCGGCACCGCCGTCGCCATCACCGTCACTGTCAGTGGCCGTCGTCGTCTCGGTTGCCTCCGGCGTCTCGCTAGGGTTTTCCGGCTCCTCGACCTCGAGCATCACGTTCTCGTCGAGAGCGGTCTGAATCTGCGTCTGCAACTCCATGATCGGCAGTTGCAGCAGGCGAATGGCCTGTTGCAGCTGCGGAGTCATCGTCAGCTGTTGAGTCAGCCTGAGTTGCAGGGACGGTTTCAACATGGGAGGCAGTCTAACCGGAGTGATTAGAGGGAGAATCCTTCTCCTAGATAAACTTCGCGCACGCTCTTATTGGACAGAATCTCGCTGGGCGAGCCCGACGCCATCAACGTTCCATTGTTGAGGATATAGGCGCGGCTGCAGATTCCCAGTGTTTCGCGCACATTATGATCCGTGATCAGTACGCCGATGTCGCGTTGCGCGAGATGGCGAATGATGCGTTGGATATCGAGGACAGAGATCGGATCCACGCCCGCGAAGGGTTCGTCGAGCAGCACGAATTTCGGTTCCGCCGCGAGCGCGCGCGCGATTTCGACGCGGCGGCGTTCGCCGCCCGAAAGACTCACGCCGAGTGTGTCCCGCACGTGGCCGATGTGCAGTTCTTCGAGCAACTCCTCGAGCTTGGTTTGCCGGCCGACGCGATCCAAGTCGCGCCGCGTTTCGAGGATCGCGCGGATGTTGTCCGCTACGCTGAGCTTGCGGAACACCGAGGCTTCTTGCGGAAGGTAGCCGAGGCCCAGCCTCGCACGCCGATGCACGGGCATCTTGGTGACGTCGCGGCCCGCAAGCCGGATCTTGCCGTGATCGCAGCGAATGAGGCCTACGATCATGTAGAACGCGGTCGTCTTGCCGGCGCCGTTGGGGCCCAGCAACCCCACGACTTCGCCGCTTTCGATCGACAGCGAGAGGTCTTTGACGACGTGGCGCAGCCGATAGCGCTTGGCCACTTCGAGCGCTTCGAGCCTGCTCATTGCGGCGGGGCGGCAGCGGGCGCTTGTTGCTCGGACTTCTTCGGCACGACGATGCGGAACAGCTGATCGCCGCAGTCCGTCGAGCCGGAGCTCACGCGCTCCGCTTTGAAATCGTAGATCAGATCGCAGCCTTGGATCTCGATCTGATCCTTCTTGACCAATGCGTTGTCCGAGAGCCGCAGCGTGCGCGCGACGTGGTCGTAGGTGAGTTTACGCGCGCCGCCCCGCACCGGCTTCTGCCGCGTCGCCTCGAGTTCGGTGAACGACGCAGGATTGCCCTGAAGCTCGGCGTGCGTGAGCTGCTTGCCATCGAACATGAACACGGCGGAGTCCGCTTCTAGCACGGCGGTGTTGACGGTGATCTTGACGTGGCCCTTGAACCGCCATTCGGAGCTTTGCTCGACGTCGACGCCCGAAGACTCGTCGGCTTCGATGTGCATGTTGCCCTGCACGATGCGTGGGCGACGTGCTTCAAATAGGTTCGTCTGCCGGTTGAACGTACCGGAATCGAAGTCGAGCACGAGATCGTCCGAACGCGCCGCGTCCTGTGCACCCAGCGGCGCGCACACGATCGCGGCGAGCAGCGCGCAGACCAAAGTTTTAGCGGACGAATTTTCCATGTACTTTCGATTCTAGCTCCACGATATTGCCCTTCAAGAGCGTTCGAAACCGGCCCGCTTCGACGTGCCAGTCGCCGACCTTGATGCTGACCGGCATGTCCGACTCGGCGCTGGAGGTGTTGGGGAAAAATCGCAACGCCTGGGTTGCGATGACCATCGGTTTGCCGCCGGCGCGCGGTTCGCTACGTAGGCTCACGTCGCCGGTCAGTTCGAGCTCGGACCCGTCCTTGGGGCCGGTGCCAGCGGTTGCGGAGATGAGCCAAGTATCACCATCTGCCGGCAGGTATTCGATCTGCACGCCGTCGAGCTTCAGGCGTTGTTGCTCCGGCATCTCTTCGAGATTATCCGCCAGTATTCTGTAGGCGACTCGACCCTGCTCGTCCGTGCCAAGCATACGCGCCCCGCGCAGGTAGTAGCCCAGCGGGGGCGTGCCTTCGGCGGAGAACCGGCGCTCGACGGCGGCCGGTGCGCGGCCGTAGAGCCAGGTCGCGACCGCGAGCGCCGCCAGCACGACCATGACGAACGTATTTCGCAAGCTCGTTCCAAGAGCGGCGCAGCCGCGGTTCCCACGATTGTACGCGATCGGCTCCAGTGCGCCGTGACCGGCCGCGCGTCGTCTGCATAGGCTAGACTACCGCTCCCTCGAGTTCCCGCATCGCATCATGGACCCCACTGAGATTCGCGCCTTGATCGAGCAAAACCTCGGCGACTCCAGCGCCCAGGTCCACACCGACGGGCAAGGGCATTACGAAGCGACGGTCATTTGCGCGGCTTTCGCCGGTAGACGTAGCCTGCAGCGCCACCAGATGGTGTACGCGACGTTGGGCTCACGTGTCGGACGCGAGATTCACGCGCTCGCATTGCAAACGTTTACTCCTGAAGAGTGGAAGGCGCGCGCGCAATGAAGAGTGGGGGCGCGGCTCGGTGAACGGGCATGGATAAGCTCGCCATCGTCGGCGGCCGGCCGTTGAGCGGCGAGCTGCCGGTGTCCGGCGCCAAGAACGCGGCGTTGCCGATTCTCGCCGCCACGCTGCTCGCCGACGGGCCGGTCGTCTTGACGAACGTCCCTCAGCTGAACGACATCGCGACCACGATCAAGCTGCTGAAGCGCTTGGGTGTGACGATCGCGCAGCAGGGCGATCGCGTCGACGTCGATGCGTCGACCATCAACGAATTCATCGCGCCGTACGAGCTCGTGAAGACGATGCGCGCGTCGATCCTCGTGCTCGGCCCGCTGCTCGGCCGATTCGGCCACGCCGACGTCTCGTTGCCGGGCGGTTGCGCGATCGGAGCCCGGCCCGTGAATCTGCATGTCGAGGGGCTGCGCGCCATGGGTGCGGCCATCACGATCGACAACGGCTACATCCGCGCCCGCGCCCAGCGTTTGCGCGGCGCGCGGCTCGTGCTCGACACCGTGACCGTCACGGGCACCGAGAATCTAATGATGGCGGCGGTGTGCGCCGTGGGTGAGACGGTCATTGAAAACGCCGCACGCGAGCCGGAGATTGGCGAGCTCGCCGCGTTCCTCGCGTCGATGGGCGCGAAGATCGAGGGTGCAGGGTCGGACTCGATCCATATTCAAGGTGTGGAACGACTCACCGGCACGAACTACGCAGTTATGCCGGACCGCATCGAAAGCGGTACGTATCTCGTTGCCGCCGCGATCACCGGCGGGCGAGTCAAGCTCACGCGCGCCCGGCCCGAGCATCTCGACGCGGTATTGCGGAAGCTCACGCAGGCGGGCGCTACGATCTCTACGGGCGCGGACTGGATCGAGCTCGATATGCAAGGCCGGCGCCCTCTCGCGGTCGACATCAAGACTGCGCCATACCCCGGGTTTCCCACGGACATGCAGGCGCAGTTCTGTGCGCTGAATGCCGTGGCTGAAGGCACGGCGACGATCACCGAAACGATTTTCGAGAATCGCTTTCAGCACGTGCTCGAGATGCAACGGCTCGGCGCGAACCTCTCGATCCAAGGCAATACCGTGATAGCGCGCGGCGTTGCGCGGTTGACGGGAGCTCCCGTCATGGCCACCGACCTGCGCGCGTCCGCGTCGCTGGTGCTGGCGGGGCTCGCGGCCGAGGGCACGACGCTGGTCGACCGCATTTATCACGTCGATCGTGGCTACGAGCGCATCGAAGCCAAGCTCGGCATCCTCGGCGCGGACATCAGCCGCGTCGCGCGTTAGAAGCTAGCCGCCGCCGACCGGTGGGCGTTCTTCGAGCACCGCCTCGGCGGTGAATGCCTTGCCGTCGGAGTGGGCGGCTCGAATCCTTATTCGCTGGCGGGGCTGCGAGCTCGCGACCAGGTTCATCGCTTGTTGTTGCGTGAACATACGTTGGTCGTTGATATGCGTTATCACGTCGCCGGGCTTGAGCCCTGCCGCAGCAGCCGGCCCCGTGACATTCGTGACCTGTACCGCGCCGCCGTCGATACCGAGTTCGTGCGCCTGGCTCGCCGGCAAATCGACGGTGTCGACGCCGAGATAGCCACGGATCACGCGGCCGTGCGCCACGAGCTGCTGCATGACGCCGCGTACCAGGTTGACCGGGATCGCGAATCCCAGGCCTTCGGGCGTCGGCTGGTCCGGCGCGGTGCTGAGCACCGCCGTGTTGATGCCGACGAGCTCGCCTTTCGCGTCCACGAGTGCACCGCCGGAATTGCCGGGGTTGATCGCAGCGTCGGTCTGGATGAAATCCTCGAAAGTCGTGACGCCCAGCTGGCCGCGACCCTTGGCGCTCACGATCCCCATCGTGACGGTTTGGCTCAAGCCTAGCGAATTGCCGATCGCGAGCACCACCTCGCCAACCTCGAGGTTGTCCGAGCGTCCGAGCTCGATGCCGGGCAGGTTCGGCAAGTCGATCTTCAGGAGGGCGAGTTCGGTCTCGGGATCCGCGCCGACCAATGTGGGTATGGCAACCCGCCCGTCGGCGAGCTGCACGCGGACTTCGTCCGCGTCGCGAATCACGTGCCAATTCGTGACGATGTAGCCACGCGGGTCGATCACGACGCCGGAGCCGAGCTCCCGACCGCGTAGCGTGACGCCCGGCAGGCTGCGCGCGGTGCCGAGCACCTTCTCGGTATAGATGTTGGCCACGGCCGGCGCACTGGCGGCGACGGCTTGCGCATAGCTTGATTTCGCGGGGGCGGCCGCCCCGCCGCGGTTCACCAGCTCCGGCTTCACGAGCACGACGGCGAAGGCGATTGCCAATCCGACCGCGACCGATTGCGCGACGAACGTGGCCACCTTCCAGAGCGGAGACATGACCGAAGTTTAGCAGCTCGCACCCAGTGTTCGGTGGTCAAGCCGTTGAAGCGCTGTGTATAATGAGGCGCTTCGAAAAAAGTACCAACACGCGACGCACACCGGACGACGTGCGCTGCCCACTTTGGATCGGATACCACAGTTGTTTGAGGGAGGCTTCCTGATGCTTGGCCCCGTTGGTCAAGGGGTGCTCCGTGGCTGAGAGCACCGGTTTCACTCGGCGACACTTCTTGACGGTCGCCACTCTCGTCACCGGCGGCGCAGGCGTTGTTGCCACCGCCGTTCCCTTCGTGGCGTCGTTCAACCCGAGCGCGCGCGCTCAGGCGTTGGGCGGTCCCGTCCAGTTCGACATCAGCAAGCTCGAGCTGGGCGCCCTCGCGAAAATCGAGTGGCGTGGTCGGCCGATCTACGTCGTGCACCGCACCGACGAAATGCTCGCCTCGCTCAAGAAGGACGAGGCGATGCTGCGCGATCCGTCGTCGAAGGAGTCGGCTCAGCCGGCTTATGCGACCAACGAATATCGCAGCCTGCGTCCTGAGTTCCTCGTGCTCGAGGGCGTCTGCACCCACCTCGGTTGCGCGCCGCTGCCGCGGTTCGAAGTGGCTCCGGCGGATCTCGGTCCGAATTGGCCGGGCGGCTTCTTCTGCCCCTGCCATGGTTCCCGATTCGATCTGGCTGGGCGCGTGTTCCAGGGCGTTCCCGCACCGTTGAATCTGCCGGTGCCGGCGTACCGGTTCGTCAACGACACCACGCTCTTGATCGGTTCCGACACAGGGAATTCATAAATGGCGAGCACCGAGGCTGACGTATTAGATCGCCTGGGGTCTGGTCTCCGTGCGCTCGGTGCGTGGATCGACGATCGGTTCCCGATGACCAAGCTCATCAAGGAACACGCTACCGAGTACTACGCGTCGAAGAATTTCAACGTCTGGTACGGGTTCGGCGTCCTTGCGACGTTCGTGCTGGTGCTGCAGCTCGTCACCGGCATCTTTCTCACGATGAACTACAAGCCGGCGGCTGCGGATGCGTTCGCGTCGGTCGAGTACATCATGCGCGACGTCAATTGGGGGTGGCTGATCCGCTACCTGCATTCGACCGGCGCATCGGCGTTTTTCATCGTCGTGTACCTGCACATGTTCCGCGGTTTGCTGTACGGCTCCTACAAAAAGCCGCGTGAGCTCGTCTGGATCATTGGCATGTTCATCTACCTGTGCCTCATGGCCGAAGCGTTCTTCGGCTATCTTCTGCCCTGGGGCAACATGTCGTACTGGGGCGCGCAGGTCATCGTGTCGCTGTTCGGTGCGATACCGGTCGTCGGCAACGCTCTCTCCGAGTGGATTCGGGGTGACTTCTATATTTCGGACATCACGCTGAACCGCTTCTTCGCGTTCCACGTGATAGCCGTGCCGCTGATGCTCGTAATGCTCGTCGTCGTGCACATCATGGCGCTGCACGAGGTAGGGTCGAACAACCCCGACGGCATCGAGATCAAGGAGCACAAAGGGCCGGACGGCAAGCCGATCGATGGCGTGGCGTTCCACCCGTACCACACGAGCAAGGATCTAGTGATCATCGTCGTGTTCTTGATCGCTTTTGCGGCCGTCGTGTTCTTCGCGCCCGACATGGGCGGTTATTTCCTCGAGCACGCGAACTTCGAGCCCGCGCAGCCTTTGCAGACTCCGCCGGAGATCGCGCCGGTGTGGTACTTCACGCCGTTTTACGCGATGTTGCGTGCGGTGCCGAACAAGCTGCTCGGCGTCGTCTTGATGGGTTCTGCCGTGATGCTGCCGTTCTTTTTGCCGTGGCTCGATCGTTGCCGCGTGAAGTCGATTCGGTATCGAGGCACGGCGTACAAGGTCGCGTTGATGGTCTTTGCCGTGGCCTTCATCGGGCTTGGCTACTGCGGCCTACAGAGGCCGACCGAGACCATCTATCTGTTCTGCCGAATTTTCACGATTCTGTACTTCGCCTTCTTCGTGCTGATGCCGTTCTACTCGCGCCACGAAAAGACCAAGCCGGTTCCGACGAGGGTCACGCCGTGAGAGTCGCCGTTATCGCCTTAACTCTCTGCTTGGGTCTGACCGGCGTGGCGTTCGCACAGGAAGGCGCTAAGCTCGAGCCCGCGAACAACAACATTGCCAACGTGGGCTCGTTGCAGCGCGGCGCGAAATATTTCGTGAACTACTGTCTCGGTTGCCACTCGGCCAAGTACGTGCGCTACAACCGAATGGCGCAGGATCTGCAGATCACCGAGAAGCAGCTCGTCGAGAATCTGATGTTCACCGGTGAGCGGCCGTTCGACACGATGGCGAACGCGATGCGGCCCGAAGACTCGGTGCGCTGGTTTGGCCGCTCGCCACCCGATCTGTCGCTAATGGCGCGCGCGCGCGGGGCCGACTACATCTACACATTCCTGCACGGGTTCTATACCGCGCCGAATCGGCCGACCGGCGTCGACAATATCGTGCTGCCCGGCACGGCCATGCCGCATGTGCTGTGGAAGCTTCAGGGCGTCCAGCGCGCGAAGTTCACGACCGATGCCGAGCACGGCGGGGCGCAGGTGTTCGAGGGATTCGAGTCGGTCCGTTCGGGCGACCTGAACGCCGAGGAATACGACAACGTAGTGCGCGACATCGTGAACTTCCTCGACTACATCGGCGAGCCCATCAAGATGCAGCGCCAGCAGCTGGGCATTCGCGTCATTGCGTTTTTGCTGGTCTTCTTGCTGATTGCCTATATGCTGAAGAGGGAAATCTGGAAGGACGTCCATTAGTCCTCCCAGCTCACGCCTCCACGCGAAGTTAAGGAGATCCGTCAAATGACGGTGATTGCCAACCGTCGCTCGGTGATGACGCTCTTCTCTAAACCCGCCGACCCGTGGAGCCATCGCACACGGATCGTCCTGGCCGAGAAGAGCATCACCATCGACATCGTCGACGTCGACGACGGCAACCTGCCGGAGGATCTTCTCGACCTGAACCCGTATAACAGCGTGCCAACGCTCGTCGATCGCGATCTCGTGCTGTACGACTCGCGCGTGATCATGGAGTACCTCGACGAACGGTTCCCGCACCCGCCGCTCATGCCGGTAGATCCGGTCACGCGCGCGCAGTTTCGGCTCGCGTTGTATCGCATCGAGCGTGACTGGTATTCATTGGCGGAAGAGGTCGGTGCCGCACTCGAGCGCAAGCCGACCGGCCGCGCCGTCAAGGCGCTCGAAGAGAGCATCCTGTCGAGCGTCGAGATCTTCGCGGCCAAGAAGTACTTCTTGAGCGACGAGTTTTCGCTTGTCGATTGCACGATCGCGCCGATCCTCTGGCGCCTGCCGTTGTTCGGCATCAAGCTGCCTGCGCAGGCTCGCCCGATTCAGCGCTACATGGACGAAGTTTTCTCTCGGCCCTCGTTCCAGCAGAGCCTGACCGACTTCGAGCGGGAGCTACGGCAGTAGCCACGTCTCCGACCAAGCAGCGGCCTTACCTGCTGCGTGCCATGCACGAATGGATGGTCGATAACGGTTTCACGCCCCACATTGTCGTCGACGCAGGTCGTGACGGCGTGCGCGTGCCGCCGGGTCACGTGCAGGACGGCAAGATCGTGCTGAACGTGAGTCCTTCCGCCACCCGTGCGCTCTCACTCGGCAACGACGTCGTGGCGTTCGAGGCTCGCTTCAACGGCGTTGCTCAGCAGCTTGCGGTGCCGGTCGTCGCCGTTCTCGGCATCTACGCACGAGAAACAGGGCAGGGAATGCTGTTCAGCGACGAGGACACCACGCCGCCGACAACGCCCACGCCCGACGGCGGCGCGCCACAACCACCGGCGTCGAATAGCGGCGACAAGCCTCGCCCGCGGCTCACCGTCATCAAGTAAAACGCTGCGCTTCAGTGCGGCTCGAGCAGCTCCGCGTCGATGAGATCGCAGAGGCAGTGAATGATCAGGAGATGTACTTCCTGAATCCGGCACGTGCGTTCTGCGGGCACGCGGATTTCGATGTCACTGCCGCCGAGTGCGCCCGCAATCGCGCCACCGTCGCGGCCTGTGAGCGCCACTACTTTCACGCCGCGTTCGTGGGCTGCGTGAATCGCGCGCACGACGTTCTCTGAATTGCCCGACGTCGAAATCGCGAGCAGAACGTCGGCGGGTTGGCCGAGGGCTCGCACTTGCTTGGCGAACACCTCGACGAACGCATAATCGTTTGCGATGGAAGTGATGGTGGAGCTGTCCGTCGTCAGCGCCAGGGCCGGTAAACCGGGCCGCTCCAGCTCGAATCGGTTCAAGAGCTCGCTGGAGAAGTGCTGAGCGTCGGCGGCCGAGCCGCCGTTGCCGCACGACAGAATTTTGCCGTCCTCGAGCAAGCAACGCGTCATGAGCGCTGCCGCCGTAGAAATCGTGGGAGCGAGCTCTATCGCGGCCTGTTTGGTCGCGATGCTCTCTTGGAAATGACGGCGTACTCGTTCGTCCATGCTGGAACTGGCAGAAGCTATTCGCCGACACTCTGCCTCGAACGTCCCGGCGCTTCAACTGCCGTCGAATGCGTTCCTGATCCAGCGGATCTCGGGCGTCGGCCTGTCGATGCCATCGAACGCGACGACGTCGAAACGAATCGGTGCGGCGTGCCATTCGCGATGGCGCAGCAACAGATAGCGTGTCGCCTGCACGATTCGCCGACGTTTGCTCGGTCCGATGCTCTCGACCGCGGACGTCAGAGAGCCGCTGCCTCGCGCGCGAACCTCGACAACCACGAGATGGCGGCCGTCCTGACACACCAGGTCGAGTTCGCCGACGCGGCAGCGAAACCCGCGCGCAACCACACGCAGGCCGTGGGCTTCGAGGTAGTCGGCCGCCCGCGACTCCCAGAGGCGCCCGCACTCGAGCTGCATTCAGTGTCGGCCGCTGAGACTGTTCGAAGAAGAGCCGATGATCGGCGGTGCGTCGATGGCGGCCGGCTGGCCATTGCGAAACTGCGCGAGCGGCAGCGTTCGATGGACTCGGCCTTGATCGTCGAGCGACAGATCTCCGGACAGTCCGCGCATGGGCGCGGGGCGGCCATCGCCGGCATACAGCGAGCCGATCAGGTTGTAGGCATCGATGCCCATGCCGTACAGGCGCAGCTGGCTCAAGCGCTGCGGCCAGAATGAGGTCCACTCGCTGGTGACGCTCGTCACGGCATCGTCAGGCGCGAGCAATGCCGGTGTATCGGCGAAGATGACGCCATTCAGGTCGGTGCTGCGCCGCGTGTTGGACGGATCGAAAATATCGGCCGTCGCGTACGTCGGAATGTCGCCGGCGGAGTAGAACCGCAGCTGCGGAACGAGCAGCCGAGCGGTGCGCGCGTCGGCCACGATGAAAATCATATCGACGTCATGACGGCGCCGCGGCTCGAACTGCACTGCCGTGCCGAGATTCGCGGCGAGCCGACGATAGCGCTGCTCGCTGCGCGTAATGTTTAGCAGCGAAGCGATGGGCCTCGAGAAATCCTGCAGCGACGGGTCGTAGCCGCTCGAGTCGACCAGTTGGCCGCCGCGCGCTTCGAACTCGACGCGGAATGCGTCGCGAATCTGGTTGCCACGCGCAGTACTCGGCACGAACGCGAGTGCCGTCTTCGCGCCCGACGCAGCCGCCGTCGCGGCGACCGTTCGTGCTTCGTCCTCTGGAGCCAGCGCAAACTGGTAGAAGCTACGCAGGAACGTGCCGTCCTTCGTCGCGAAATTCAGCGCGAGCGTCGGCACGAATCCAGCCTGTGCTATGACCTGGTCGACCTCGGGTTTCAGCAGCGGGCCGACGATGAAGTCTGCCCCGTCGAGCTGCGCTTTCAGGTATGCCTGCTGGGTACCCGGCGCCGTGTCGTACACGCGCACTGTCGTGCCCGCGTCGTGCGGGCCGCGCAGATGCGCGGCCATGAAGCCATCGCGCACGGCGAGCGCCGCAACGCGCTGCGGCGACGATAGCGGCAACAGCAATGCGATGTGCGCAGGCCACGCCGTGCCGCGCTGTGAGGCGAGCAGTTCCGCGAGGAGGCCTCCCGCAGCCGGGTGGTCCGTGTAGGTCTGCCGCCAAGTCAGCAGCGCGCGCCGCAGTTCCTGGCCGCTCGTTGCGACGAGTGGCGCGAGTGCCAACCAGCCGTCGACGGTCTTGTCGCCCACGGGTGCGAGAGCCGCCGTGCTCGGGTTTTGCCGCAAGCCATCCCAGATCATGCGTTGATTCGCGAGAATCGACGCTGCATCGTTCAGCCACAGCTCGCGCTCGGCCAGCACACGTACGGCTTCGATCGGCCGCGCGAGCTGAAACAACGCCTGACCGCGAATCGCCGCAGCGTCGATGCGCGCGACATCGCCGAGCGGCTGCGGTATCGCAGCCAGTATGTCGAGCGCGGGTTGAGGGCGACGCTCAGCGAGTTCGATGCGAGCGAGCAGCACGGAGACTCCCTGTTGCTGCGCGGGTGTGGCGCTGCCACGTGCGTCGTTCAAGCGGCGACGCGCGCCGGCCCTGTCGCCGCCTTCGAGCGCATAGCGCGCAGCCTCCAGCAAGTAGTCCACGCGAGTGGCGCCGGTCGCTCCGGTCGCGAGCTGCGCGTACAGGTCCGCCGCTGCGCTGTAGTTGCGTGCTTCCACCGCGCTTTTCGCGCGTGCTTCGAGGTTACCTGCGCCGCTTGGCGTTGGCCGCGTTGACGGGGTGATGCTCGTGCACGCGGCAAAGCCGACGAGTACAAGCACGAGAATCGCGGTGGCTGCGCGCCGCAGCGCACCTGTAAACTGCATCTCGATCATGGACACATCTATAGCGCTGTTATGACGGGCGCGCGGGCCGAGGCTGGCACGCTCTACGTCGTTGCGACACCGATCGGCAATCTCGACGACCTGAGCCCGCGCGCGCGTGCGGTGCTCGCCAAGACCGATGTCATTGCAGCCGAGGATACGCGCCACACCCGGGGATTGCTATTGAGTATCTCCGCGGAATCGCGACTTATCGCGTACCACGAGCACAACGAAGAACAGCGCGTGCCCGAGCTGCTTACGCGGCTTGCGGCAGGCGAGTCCGTGGCGCTCGTCAGCGACGCCGGCACGCCGCTGATCAGCGATCCCGGCTGGCGGCTCGTGCGCGCGGCGCAGGACGCTGGTATCGCCGTCGTGCCCGTGCCTGGCGCGTGCGCCGCGATTGCAGCGCTCTCTGCGGTCGGTTTGCCCACCGATCGCTTCGTCTTCGAGGGGTTCCTGCCGCGTCGCGATGGTCCGCGCGATGAACGCCTCGGCGAGATCAAACACGAGCCGCGCACGCTGATCTTCTACGAAGCCGTGCATCGCATCGCTGCCACGCTTGCTGCGATCGCCACCGCGTTCGGTGGTGAACGACGCGCTGCCCTCGCACGCGAAATCACGAAGATCCACGAACAGATCGTCGTCGGTACGCTCGCGGAACTGCACGTGCGGCTCGATGGCGAGATTCCGTTACTTGGCGAATTCGTGATCGTCGTGGCCGGCGACACGAGCGAAATTAGCGCTGATCTTGCCGAAGCGCAGCGCGTCTATGCGCTGCTCGTGGCCGAAGTCGAGCCGGGCACGGCGTTGAAGTTGACGGCGGCGATCACAGGTCTAGCTCGCAACGACCTCTATCGGCTGCTGCGCACCTGAGCGCGCAAAGCGCGTAGACTTCGCGCCGGGAGTCGGCCAGGCAGCCGCTGGGGTAACACCTGGAGGAAAGTCCGGGCTCCATTGGGCAGGGTGCCAGGTAACGCCTGGGAGGCGCGAGCCTACGGAAAGTGCAACAGAAAATAAACCGCCCGCTAGCAATAGTGGGTAAGGGTGAAACGGTGCGGTAAGAGCGCACCGCGCAGGTGGTAACACTCTGCGGCAAGGCAAACCCCACCCGGAGCAAGACCGAATAGGGGAGCGTTAAGTGTGCCCACACGAGCTCCCGGGTAGGTCGCTTCAGCTGCGCGGTGACGCGCAGCGCAGATGAATGGCTGCTCTCGACAGAACCCGGCTTATCGGCCGACTCCCACTTCCTCCCCCTAAGAAGTGCGCCGCGCAACTTCGTTAGTCGGTGCGGCCCTTCTTTCCCGTCCCGAACGTCGATGGGAAGCCCCTTCGACGCCCCGCCGCAGACCCGCCGCTGCTCACTTGCCACCGAGGCAAAACCACTGTCGCCCACTCGCGACGTAACACATTGTCGGCAGCAGAGTTTTTGCACGCAAACGCGTTGACCCGCGGTGCACCCGTCCCTATAGTGTCGAGGAGTGGAGAAAAGTGGGAGGGAATGGGCCTGGCGGTCTCCCTATGTTGCGCGGCGCTACCAAAGTCACCCTCGATGCAAAGGGTCGGTTGGCTATCCCGGTTCGTTATCGGGACCAGCTCATGACCCGTGCCGAAGGGCGTCTGGTGGCTACCGTCGACCGGGACTATTGCCTGCTCATCTACCCACTGCCCGATTGGGAGGAGATCGAACGCAAGCTGATCCGTTTGCCTGCGCTCAATAAGCAATCGCGGCGCTTACAGCGTCTGATGTTGGGACACGCCACCGAGCTCGAGATGGATAGCCACGGGCGAGTCCTGTTGACGCGTGAGTTGCGAGAGTTCGCGAGCCTCGACCGTCAAGCGATGTTGATCGGTCAAGGCAACAAGTTCGAGCTCTGGAGCGAAGAACGGTGGAGCGCGCGGCGGGATGAGTGGCTGGCAGAAGACGACGGCGAAGAAGCGGGCCTACCTCAAGAACTCGAATCGCTGACTCTGTAGGGCATTGAGCCGGTGACCAGAGCTTCTGGACATCAGCCGGTGCTGCTCCAGGAGGCGGTCAAAGGTTTGGCGTTGCGGGATGACGGTTGGTACGTCGATGCGACCTACGGACGTGGCGGGCATAGCGCCGCAGTATTGGCGCGGCTCGGAGCGCAGGGACGGTTACTCGCTTTGGACAAAGATCCGCAAGCCGTGGCTCACGGCCGAGAGCGGTTCGCCGACGATGAGCGATTCGTCATCCAGCACGCAGGCTTCGAAGACCTTGCCGCTGTCGTCGCGCCTTGGCTCGCCGGGCACGCGTTGGCGGGAGTCCTTTTCGATCTTGGGGTCTCCTCGCCGCAGCTGGACGTTGCGGAGCGTGGCTTCAGTTTCGCGCACGACGGACCTTTGGACATGAGGATGAATACAGCGGCCGGCCTGACGGCGGCGGAATGGCTCGCGACCGCGTCGCCGCGGGAGCTTGTCGACGCGCTGTTTCGCTACGGTGAGGAGCCGCGTGCGCGGCAAATTGCGGCCGCGATCGTACGCTCGCGCGACGAGGCGGCGCTGACCACCACGCGCCAGCTCGCCAGCTTGATCGCGGCTCACGCCGGGCGGCAGACGGGCCGGATCCATCCGGCCACACGCGCGTTCCAGGCCATCCGGATTGCCATCAACGACGAGCTCGGCGCGCTCGAGCGTGCGCTCGCGCAGTGTGTCGATTTGTTGGTCGCCGGAGGGCGACTCGTCGTGATCAGTTTCCATTCGCTCGAGGACAGGATCGTGAAACGGTTCATGGCCCGCGAGGCGCGTGGCGACGAAGCGTACGCGGGGCTACCGAACATTCCGCCGCACGCTCGGCCACGACTCACGCTGATCGGCAAGCTCGTGCGCCCAACAGCCGAGGAAGAGCAGAGCAATCCACGCTCCCGCAGCGCACGGTTGCGCATCGCCGAGCGCGAACCCATCGAGCACGCCGCATGAAGAAGCAGCTAATCGAACTCGCCTGCGTATTGCTGCTCGCTGCGTGCGTCACGGCATCGGGAATCTGGATCGTGGAGACGGAGCACCACTCGCGACAGCTATTCATTCAGGCCGAGGAGCTGAATCGCGAGCAGGACCAGCTGCAGATCGATTGGGGGCGCCTTCAGATCGAGCAGAGCACGTGGGCCACCCACCCGCGCATCGAGGGTCTCGCACGCGACCGTATGCACCTCACGGTGCCGCGTGACGAGCAGCTCGTCGTGGTCGTCGAGCCGAAGCGGTGAACGAATGAAGCGCGGCGCGAAAACGACGGTGGCAGATCGGGCGCGTTGGCGCACGACGTTGCTGCTCGCCGGCTTCGCGCTCGGCGCGTGTGCGCTCGAAGGCCGGATTCTATATCTGCAGCTCGTCAACAAGGCGTTCCTCACGGAACAGGGCAACGATCGGCATCTGCGCACCGTGCAGATCTCGGCGCATCGTGGCACGTTGACGGATCGCTACGGCGAGCCGCTCGCGGTGAGCACGCCGGTCGACACCGTGTGGGCGAACCCGCAGGAGCTGAAGCCGGCGCTGGCTCGTCTTCCCGAGCTCGCGGCCGTGCTCGACCAGGACACCGAGTGGCTCGAGCGCCGCATTACCAGCAATCTCGATCGCGAGTTCGTGTTTCTGCAGCGCCATTTGCGCCCGGCGAAAGCCGAGCAGGTCTTGCAGCTCGGCCTGCCCGGCGTCGGCACTATTCGTGAGTATCAGCGCTTCTATCCCGCGGGCGAGGTCGCGGGCCATGTCGTTGGCTTCACGGACGTCGACGATCGCGGCCAGGAAGGGCTCGAAGCCGCGTTCGATCACTGGCTCAAGGGCGAGAACGGCAGCAAGCGTGTGCTGCAGGATCGGCTCGGGCACGTGATCGGCGACGTGGAGCTCCTGGGCCACGCGCGTCCCGGCAAGGATTTACGCACGAGCATCGACCTGCGCCTCCAGTACCTCGCGTACCGCGAGCTGAAGCGTGCGGTGACCGACAGCCATGCGCGTTCTGGCTCGGTCGTCGTGCTCGACCCGAACACGGGCGAAGTGCTGGCGATGGTGAATCAACCGTCATACAACCCGAACGATCGTTCGCAGTATCACGCCGAGCAGTACCGCAATCGCGCGGTCACCGACATTTTCGAGCCCGGCTCTAGCTTCAAGCCCCTCGTGCTCGCCGCGGCCCTCGAGAGCGGCTCATTTGGCCCGCGCACGATGATCGATACGTCGCCGGGTTCGCTCTCCATCAATAACAGGAAGATCACCGAGGACGAGCACAACTTGGGTCGGGTCGATCTGACGACCGTGCTCGCGTTGTCGAGCAACGTCGGCGCCGCGCGCGTGGGGCTGTCGATGGAGCCGCAGACGATCTGGAAGATGCTGACCGGCTTCGGCATCGGTCGTTTGAGCGACAGCACGTATCCCGGCGAGTCGGCCGGCGTGCTGAACGACCCGCAGCACTGGCGCACGATCGGCCAGGCCACGCTGTCCTACGGTTACGGCGTCGCGGTCACGGCGCTGCAGCTCGCACGCGCCTATTCGGCGATTGCTGCCAACGGCATCGTGCGACCGGTGTCGATGCTCGCCGTGGATGAGCCGCCGGCCGGTGAGCGCGTGATCTCCGCGAATACCTCGCAGGAGCTGATCGGCATGCTCGAGGCCGTCGTTGCCCCGACCGGCACTGGCAAGCGCGCGGCGGTGCGCAACTTCCATATCGCAGGCAAGACGGGCACCACGCAGAAATCCGGAGTCGGTGGCTACAGCGCGGAGCGCCACGGCGCCATCTTCGCTGGCATCGCGCCGGCCAGTGCGCCGCGGCTCGTGGTCGTCGTCATGATCGACGAGCCGCAGAGCCAGGCCTACTACGGAGGCGACGTCGCGGCGCCCGTATTCGCGAACATCGTTTCCGGGGCGCTGCGCGTGATGGCAGTGCCGCCCGATGCGCTGCCGGCACCGGCCTTGACCGTGCTCGCGCAAGCGCAGGTGAGACCATGATGGCGGCGCTCGCAACACGCGGCCGCACGCTCGGCGAGTTGCTCGGTGCAGGAGCGGGCGGCTACGGCCGGCTCGCGATCACCGACCTCACGCTCGACAGCCGGCAAGTCACCGCCGGTGCCGCATTCGTCGCAATACAAGGCGGCCGAGAGCACGGGCTTGCCCATGCGGGCGAGGCGGTCGCTCGCGGTGCGGCGATCGTGCTGTACGAGCCGGTGCCCGAATTTCCGGACGTCGCGGCGCCAAGCCTCGCCGTGCCCGGCTTGAAAGCCCGACTTGGCGATCTCGCGCACGCGTTCTACGCGCTGCACCCTGCGCCGACGCTGGTCGGTGTCACGGGCACGAACGGCAAGACGACCGTCGCGTACTTGTTGGCGCAGACACTCGGTCAGCCGCAGCGACCCTGCGCTTACATCGGCACGCTCGGTTACGGCGTGCCGCCGCAGCTCACGATCCACGGGCATACGACGCCGGACACGCTCACGCTGCATCGCGAGCTCGCGGAGCTACGTACGGCCCGCGTCGCGATGGAAGTGTCGTCGCACGCGTTGGCTCAGGATCGGATCGCGGGCCTCAAGTTCCACACGGCCGTATTCACGAATCTCACGCGCGATCATCTCGATCTGCACGGCGATTTCACGAGCTACGGTAACGCGAAGCGGCGGCTGTTTCGGCTGCCGGAACTGCAGTGCGCGGTGCTGAATGCCGACGATCCGTTTGGCGCGTCACTCGGCGCCGATCTGCCGCGAGGCTGCGAGTTACTGCGCACGACTACGCGCGGAGCCGGCGCGGAGCTCGTGGGCCGCGTGCGCCGCTCGGATCTCGCCGGCCTCGATATCGAGATCAGTGGCAAGTTTGGCGTCGGGCGGCTGCAGTCGAAGCTGATCGGCACGTTCAACGCCGAGAATCTGCTCGCTGCGCTCGGCGCGTTGCTCGCTCAAGGTACGTCGTTGCCCTTGGCGTGCGCGGCGCTCAGCGCTGCGAAGCCGGCTCCGGGTCGCATGGAAGTTCTCGGCGGGCTGCCCATCAGACCGTGGGTCGTCATCGACTACGCGCACACGCCCGATGCGCTGGAGCGTGTGCTCGGCACGCTCGAGGCGGCCGTCACCGGCGAGCTCTGGTGCGTGTTCGGTTGCGGCGGCGATCGCGATCGCGGCAAACGGCCGCTGATGGGCGCCATCGCCGCAGATCTCGCCGATCGCGTCGTCCTGACCGACGACAATCCGCGCAGCGAGGACCCGGTCGCGATCGTGAACGATATTCGCGCTGGCGTCGGCGAACATCCACGCGTCAGCGTGATCCATGACCGGCGCGCGGCACTCGCTCACGCGATCGGCAAGGCGCGGCCCGGCGACGTCGTATTGATCGCCGGCAAGGGCCACGAGTCCGACCAGCTCGTGGGTAACGAGCGGCGCGCGTTCAACGACCGTGAGGTGGCCGTCGAGCTGCTGAAGGTCGTCCCATGATGTTGCGAACGCTCAGCGCAGTCGCGAATGAAGTCAATGGAACGCTGGTGGGCGCCGACGCACCGTTCGGCCCGGTCTCCACCGACAGTCGCAGGTTGATTCCCGGAGCGCTGTTCGTCGCCATCGCGGGCGATCGCTTCGATGGCAACGACTTCGTGGCCGACGCGCACGCGAAGGGCGCCGCCGGCGCTCTCGTGTCGCGCCGCGCGAGCTCGTCGCTGCGGCAGATCGAGGTTCGCGACACCCGACGGGCTCTCGGCCTCATGGCCAAAGCCTGGCGCACGACATTCGCCATGCCGACTGTCGTAGTCGCGGGCAGCAGCGGCAAGACCATAGTCAAAGAGCTCGTCGCGTCGATCTTGGGTGTGAGCCGCTCGATCTGTGTGACACAGGGCAACATGAACAACGACATCGGCGTGCCGCTGACGCTGCTGATGCTGACGGACGAGCATGACGCGCTCGTCGTGGAGCTCGGCGCCAGCCGCGCGGGCGAAATCGACTACCTCGCGAATCTCGCCCAGCCCACCGTGGCTGTGATCACGAATGCCGCGCCCGGGCATCTCAGAGGATTCGGTTCGGTGGCGGGAGTTGCGGCGGGCAAAGGTGAGCTGCTCGACCACCTGCCGCGCGCGGGCACCGCCGTACTGAATGCAGACGATCCATTTCGCGGCGACTGGTTCGCGCGTGCGCCGTGCGAAGACAGGGTCACGTTTGGTTTCTCGCCCGGCGCGGATTGTCGTGTGATCGGCGAGCCCACTTATGGCGCCGCGGGTTCGGAGTTTACGCTGCAATTGCCGGACGGCGACGAAGTCGACGTCTGGCTACCGTTGCCCGGGCGGCACAACGTCGTGAACGCGATGGCTGCCGCGGCGGCCGCGCAAGCCGCGGGCGCGAGCGCCGAGGACATTGGCGATGGGTTAGCGCATGCGGTCGCAGTGCCCGAGGCGGTCGCATGCTGATTCTGATCGCGGATCATCTGGCCCGCCTCTACACGGTCTTTAACGTCTTCAGCTACCTCACGATGCGCGCGATCCTGTCCGCGCTGACCGCGCTCGTGCTGTCGTTCGCCATGGGTCCGTGGCTGATCCAGCGCCTGCAAATGCAAAAGGTCGGGCAGCAGATCCGCGAGCTCGGCCCGCAAAGCCACCAACCGAAAGCGGGAACGCCCACGATGGGTGGTGCGCTGATCCTGCTTGCGATCGCGTTCAGCACGCTGCTGTGGTCGAACCTGAGCAACCGATTCGTCTGGCTCGTGCTCGGAGGCACGTTGTTCTTCGGCGTGATCGGTTTCGTCGACGACTACAAAAAAATCGTCGTGCGCAACTCGAAGGGCCTTTCCGCGCGCTCCAAGATCTTCTGGCAGACCGTCGGCGCGCTCGCGCTCGCGATCGGGTTCTATGTCAGCGCGGAGAACACCGCGGTCGAGCACGCGCTGCTGATTCCCTATTTGAAGAACTACAGTATCGAATTGCCGGCCGTGGCGTACGTCGTGGTCACGGCGCTCGTGATCGTCGGAGCGAGCAACGGCGTGAACCTGACGGATGGTCTCGACGGCCTCGCGATCATGCCGGCCGTGCTCGTCGCCACGGCGCTCGGCGTGTTCGCGTACGCCGCCGGCAACACGATCTTTTCGAATTACCTCGGGATCCCATACGTCGCGGGATCCGGCGAGCTCCTGGTTTTCTGTGCGGCCCTGGCTGGCGCCGGCTTGGGCTTCTTGTGGTTCAACACCTACCCCGCGCAAGTGTTCATGGGTGACATCGGTGCTCTCGCACTCGGTGCTGCTCTGGGCCTCGTGGCGGTCGCGGTGCGGCAAGAGCTGGTGCTGTTCATCATGGGCGGGGTTTTCGTCGTCGAAACCGTCTCAGTCATCATCCAGGTTGCCTCCTACAAGTTGACCGGCCGGCGCATTTTTCGCATGGCGCCGTTACATCATCACTTCGAGCTCAAGGGCTGGGCCGAGCCGAAGGTCATCGTACGTTTCTGGATCATCACCGTGATTCTGGTGTTGATCGGTTTGGCCAGCTTGAAGATTCGCTGATGGCAGCGATTGCGGCAGTACGGCCGTTCGACGCGAGGCGGCCGCGCAGCAGAACAGCGACACGGAAGGAATCGGTGCGAGAGACCGCAGCAAAACGCAGCTTGATCGTAGGCCTCGGCGCCACGGGCATGGCGGTCGCGCGCTATCTCTGCGCGCGCGGTGAATCCGTACGCGTGATCGATAGTCGCGCGAACCCGCCGGGCCTCGATGACCTTAAAACGGCTTGTCCAGAGGCCGAAGTCATCGTCGAGACGCTCGACGCAAAGTGGCTCGATGACGCGAGTCGCGTGCTGTTGTCGCCGGGGCTCCCGTACGACATTCCACTCGCGCTCGAGGCGCGCCGGCGCGGCCTGGCCGTTATCGGCGACATCGAGCTGTTCGCGCTCGCGGCGCGTGCGCCCGTCATCGCCGTCACGGGCAGCAACGGCAAGAGCACCGTCACGACGCTCGCCTCGCAGATGCTGAAGGCGCAAGGGCTCGCCGCTCCGGCCGGCGGCAATCTCGGGCCGCCAGCGCTCGACCTGCTCGACTTCCCGGCCGATGCCTACGTGCTCGAGATCTCGAGCTTCCAGATGGAAACCGCGGACAGCCTTGCGCCGCTCTCCGCCGCAGTGCTGAACGTGTCGCCCGATCACCTCGACC
The DNA here is from genome assembly GCA_039933105.1 of Gammaproteobacteria bacterium. Taxonomy (GTDB): domain Bacteria; phylum Pseudomonadota; class Gammaproteobacteria; order Steroidobacterales; family Rariloculaceae; genus FEN-1219. The sequence continues at coordinate 23,328 of JBDTOT010000010.1, forward strand.
GGCACATCACGCTCGAACGTTACGCCGAGCTCAAGGAGAAGCTGCTGCGCTCGGCCGATTACGCCGTCGTGAATGCAGACGACCCGATCGTCGCGGCCATGGGCGCGCGCCATCCGCGGGTGGTGCCATTCTCCGTTGCGACCGAGCTCGCGCGCGGGTACTCGATCGTTGTGCGAAACGGCGAACGCTGGCTCGCGCGCGACCGTGAACCGCTGCTGCGTGCCGCGGAGCTCGCGATTCGGGGAACCCACAATGAGGCCAATGCCCTCGCGGCACTCGCGCTGACGGCAGAGCTCACACGGAACCTGCCCGCGGCGCTCGAAGCGCTGCGTACGTTTCCAGGGTTGCCGCATCGCTGTCAGCGTGTCGCCTTGCGTAAAGGTGTCACCTACGTCGACGACTCGAAGGGCACCAACGTTGGCGCGACGCTGGCCGCACTAAATGGGTGCGACGGCCCGCTCGTGCTCATCGCAGGTGGCCTTGCGAAAGGCCAGGATTTGGCGCCGCTTGCGGCGGGCGCCCGCGGCAAGGTGCGCGCTGCGGTTCTGATCGGCACGGCCGCGCCTGATCTCGAGCAAGCGCTCGCCGGCGTTTGCCCCACGGTGCGTGCCGCGAACATGAGCGATGCCGTCGCTCGCTCGGCCGCCCTCGCGCGCCGCGGCGACACGGTGCTGTTGTCGCCTGCCTGCGCGAGTCAGGACATGTTCCGAGACTACAAGGAGCGAGGCGACTTGTTCGCGCGCGCGGCGGAGGAGCTGCCGGAATGAGTGCAGCCGCAACACCGCGCAACGCCGCGTTCGATCCCATGCTCGTGGCCTCGCTCGTCGCGTTGCTTGTGATCGGCGCAATTATGGTGGGCTCTGCGTCGATCTCCATCGCCGATCGGCAGACCGGGGAGCCGCTGTTCTATCTGGTGCGGCACCTCGGGGCGATCGGCATCGGCGTAGCCGGCATGGTGGTCGCGAGCTTGGTGCCGACCGAGCTCTGGTACCGCATGAATTGGCTGCTGCTCGTGATCGCGTTCGGGCTGCTCGCGATCGTGCTGATCCCGGGTTTGGGTCATGCGGTGAACGGCAGCCGCCGTTGGTTGCTCGTTGGCCCCGTCACGCTGCAGGCCTCCGAGCCGGCTCGCCTGTGCCTTCTCCTTTATATCTCGAGCTACGCCGTGCGGCGTGCGCAGGAGCTCGGTGCGAGCCTGAATGGTCTCGTGAAGCCGCTGCTCGTGATCGGCGGCGCGAGCGCGTTGCTGCTCATAGAGCCGGACTTCGGCTCCTCCGTCGTGCTCGGCGCGACGACGCTTGCCGTGCTCTTCGTGGCAGGCGCACGGTTGCGCGACTTCCTGCTTGCCGTTGCCGTCGGCGTGGTATTGCTCACGATCCTCGCGTTGTCGTCGAAATACCGGCTCGCGCGGCTCATGGTGTTTCGCGATCCCTGGGCCGATCCGTTCGCAGGCGGCTTCCAGCTCACGCAATCGCTGATCGCCATCGGTCGCGGCGATCTCGGTGGCGTGGGCTTGGGCGAGAGCGTGCAGAAGCTGTTCTATCTGCCCGAAGCACACACGGACTTTGTCTTTGCCGTGCTCGTCGAGGAGCTCGGCTTCGCGGGCGCGTCGATCGTGATCGCGCTGTTTGGCATCGTCGTCTACCGGGCCATCAAGCTCGGCCGCGATGCGCTGCAGAGTGGAATGCATTTCCAGGGGCTCGTCGCGATCGGCGTCGGCCTCATGCTCGGTTTCGAAGCCTTCATCAACATCGGCGTGAATACCGGCCTGTTGCCGACGAAAGGTTTGCCACTGCCGCTCGTGAGCTACGGTCGCTCGAGCACTGTCGTCACGCTCATCGCGCTTGGCTTCCTGCTGCGTATCCACCGCGAGCTCCACGGCAATCAGAAGCGCCTCGTGCAGCGCGGGTACGTTCGATGACCGCCGGCCCCATCATGATCATGGCGGGCGGCACGGGTGGGCATGTATTTCCGGGGCTCGCCGTGGCCGCCGAGCTGAAAGCCCGCGACTGCGACGTCGTGTGGCTTGGCACGCACCGTGGGCTCGAAGCCCGGCTCGTGCCGCAACACGGCATCGAGATCGAATGGATCACGATTGCGGGCGTGCGCGGCCGTGGCGTGCTCGCGTGGATCAGCGCGCCGTTTCAGATCGTTGGCGCCGTACTCGAAGCGCTGCGCGCGTTGCGCCGGCGCAAGCCCGCCGCTGTGCTCGGCATGGGCGGCTTTGTCGCGGGGCCGGGCGGGATTGCGGCGTGGCTTGCTCGCAAGCCGCTATTGATTCACGAGCAGAATTCCGTGGCTGGCACGACGAATCGCTGGCTCGCGCCGTTCGCCAAACGCGTGTTCGAAGCGTTTCCGGATAGTTTCCCCCACCACGTTCACGCCGAGCTGATCGGCAACCCGGTGCGGCGTTCGTTGACCGCGTCGGAGGCGCCGCGCACGCGGCTCGGCGCGCGGCGCGCGCAGCGCCGTCGCGTGCTCGTCATCGGCGGTAGCCAGGGCGCGCGGATTTTGAATGCGACGCTGCCGCACGCTTTCGCTGCTTTGCCCGCGGATGCGCGGCCCGAGATTTGGCACCAGGCCGGACGTTCCGGTCTCGATGCGGCACGCGCGACGTACGCCGCGGCGGGCGTTACGGCTCGCGTCGACGAATTCATCGACGACATGGGCGCGGCGTATCAATGGGCGGATCTCGTGGTCGCGCGCGCCGGCGCGTTGACCGTGAGCGAGCTCGCCACGATTGGCGTCGGCGCGATCCTCGTGCCGTTCAAGGCTGCGATCGACGATCACCAGACGCAGAACGCGCGGCACTTCGTCGGCGGTGGCGCCGGCGTGTTGATCGCCGAGCAGGAGTTGACGCCCGCGGGTCTCGCAGCAGCGCTTGAGGTCTGCCTCACTGATTTCGACCGGCTCGTCGCGATGGCTGAAGCCGCGCGCAAACAGGCCAGGATGGCCGCGGCCGAGAAGCTTGCGGCCGCGTGCCTCGAAGCCGCGGAGGCGCGCGCATGAACGCCGCCACGCGTATGGGCCGCATCCGCAATATCCATTTCGTCGGCATCGGCGGCGCGGGCATGGCCGGCATCGCCGAGGTGCTGTTGAACCTGGGCTACAACGTGAGCGGCACGGACGTGAAGCTCACGGGCGTGACGGAACGCCTGCGCGGGCTCGGGGCGCGCGTGCACGAAGGCCACTCGGGCGAGCACTTGGGGGCTGCAGACGTCGTCGTCGTGTCGAGCGCCGTGACGCTGGACAATCCCGAGGTCGTCGCTGCGCAGGAGCGCCGGATCCCCGTCGTGCGCCGCGCGGAGATGCTGGCCGAGCTCATGCGCTTCCGCTACGGAATCGCCATCGCGGGCACGCACGGGAAGACCACTACCACGAGCCTCGTCGCCAGCGTGCTGGCCGAGGCCAGCCTCGATCCGACGTTCGTGATCGGTGGGCGGCTCGCAAGCGCCAACGCGAACGCGAAGCTCGGTCTCGGGCGCTATCTCGTCGCCGAAGCCGATGAGAGCGACGCGTCGTTCCTGCACCTGCAACCAATGCTCGCGGTCGTGACGAACATCGACGCCGATCATCTCGGCACGTACGAGAACGATCTCGGCCGACTGAAACAAGCCTTCGTCGACTTTCTGCACAACTTGCCGTTCTACGGGCTTGCGGTGCTCTGCAGCGATGACGACAACACGCGCGAGCTGATTCCGCGGCTCGGGCGCCGCGTCGTGAGCTACGGTTTCGGCGAAGGCGCCGACGTGCGCGCGTTCGACGTCGAGCGGCGCGGACTCAAGACGCGCTTCAAGGTGCAATCCAAGGAACGAAGCACGCCGCTCGAGGTGGAACTGAATCTGCCCGGCCGGCACAACGTGCTGAACTCCCTCGCCGCGATCGCCGTGGCCGCGGAGCTCGAGATCGACGACGCGCCACTGACGCGTGCGCTGGCCGCATTCTCTGGCGTCGATCGCCGCCTCCAGGTACACGGCACGGTGCAGACCCCGGCCGGCCGCGTGACGTTCGTCGACGATTATGGCCATCACCCAACTGAACTCGCGGCGACGATCGCTGCCGCGCGCGACGCGTGGCCTGGCCGCCGGCTCGTCGTCTGCTTCCAGCCGCATCGCTACACGCGCACGCTGGCGCTGCTCGACGATTTCGCGCAGGTGCTGTCCACGGTCGATGCGCTCGTGTTGACGAACGTTTACTCGGCTGGCGAGAAGCCGCTCGCGGGCGCTGACGGCAAGTCCCTCGCTCGCGCCGTGCGCGTCCGCGGCGCCGTGGAGCCGATCTTCCTCGATGAGCTCACGGATTTGCCGACGGTGCTCGGCCAGGTGCTGCGCGCCGACGACGTCGTGTTGACCCTCGGCGCAGGCAGCATCGGCGCCATCGCGCCGAATCTGCCTCGCATGTTGGGCGTGCGCTCGCCCGTGGGGGTGCAGAAGTGAACGCCGTTGCCGACGACGTGACGCCCCCCGTGCTGCGCAACGAACCGCTGCGCAAGCACACGTCGTGGCGTGTTGGCGGGCCCGCCGATCTCTTCTATGAGCCGACGAGCGTGGAGGATCTGCAACGCACGCTCGCCGACCTGCCGGCCGACATGCCGGTGCACTGGCTTGGCTTGGGCTCTAATCTTCTCGTGCGCGACGGCGGCCTCCGCGGCGCCGTCATCGCGACCGCACGTTTGCCCCGGCTGCTCGAAAAACTCGACGACATGCGCGTGCGCGCTGGCGCCGGGCTCGCCTGCATGCTGCTCGCGAAGCAGTGCGTGCGTTGGCACTTGGGGCCCGCCGTTTTCTTCGCCGGAATTCCCGGCACCGTCGGCGGTGCGCTCGCGATGAATGCGGGGGCGTTCGGCGGCGAAACCTGGAACAACGTCGAAGCGGTCGAGACTCTGGATCGGCGCGGCGAACGGAGAGCGCGACCGCGCGCCGAGTACGAAGTCAGCTATCGCACCGTGCGCGGCCGGAGCGTCGAGTGGTTCCTGTCGGCCACGTTCCGCTTCGACCGCGACATCACCAGCTCGCTCGACACGATCAAGGCGCTGCTCGCGCAACGCAACGCGAGCCAACCGCTGGGAGTTCCGAGCTGTGGCTCCGTGTTCCGCAATCCGCCCGGCGATTTTGCCGGCCGCCTCATTGAGCAGGCCGGGCTCAAGGGTCGGCGCATCGGTGGCGCGGTCGTTTCCGAGAAGCATGCGAATTTCATCGTGAACGCCGGCAAAGCCACGGCCGCCGACATCGAGGCATTGATCGACGAGGTCAAAGCCACGGTGCAACAACGCACCGGTGTGCGGCTCGAGGCCGAGGTCCGAATCGTCGGCGAATCCGCGGCGGAGGCGCAGGGCTAATGTTCGGTGCAGCGCGCAAAGGCAATCGCCGCCGAGTGGAGAGCAAGCTCTCGAAGTGGCGCTTGCCGCGGATCGAAGTGCGATGGCGCGGCCGGCTCAAGACGGCACTCGCCGTCGCCTTGCTCGGTGGTGCGTTGTTCGGCCTGTTCAAAGGTGGGCAGCTCGTGCTCGATCGGCCGGCTCGCAATCTCGTGGTCGAAGGCACGTTCCAGCGCGTTACGCCGCTACAGATCGAAGCGGCTGTCATGAGCGGCCACGATGCCGGGTTCGTGTCCACGGATTTGGGTGAGCTACGGCGGCGAGTGAAAGCCATCGACTGGGTCGACCGCGTGAACGTGGGGCGCTCGTGGCCCGACACGCTTATCGTGCGCGTCACCGAGCACCAGGCTGCGGCGCGCTGGGGAGATAACGGTTTGCTGAACGTTCGCGGTGAGCTGTTCACCGAGCAGGCGCAACACGATTTTCCCGAGCTGCCGCGCCTCGCAGGCCCGCACGGCAGCGAGCGCGAGGTAGCGCGCCGCTACCTCGCCGTTCGCGGCAAGCTGGCCGAAGCCAATCTCACGCTGCAGAGCCTGTCGATGGACGAGCGCGGCGCGTGGCTGCTCGTGCTCGGTAGCGGCCAGGAGATTCGTCTCGGCCGCCGCGAGATCGACGAGCGCCTGTACCGGTTTTTCGCCGTCGTGGCGCCGGCGCTCGCGAATGAGTTGAAGCGCGTGGCCTACGTCGACCTGCGTTACACGAACGGGTTCGCCGTGGGTTGGCGCGACACGCCATCCACCAGCGTCACCGCGGTGGCGCGGGTTGCGGATCGAGGCTAGAGACATGAGTAGAAGAGACGACCGCAGATTGATCGTAGGCCTCGACATCGGCACGTCGAAGGTCGTGGCAATCGTCGGCGAAATTTCCGCGGACGACCGGCTCGAGGTGATCGGCCTGGGCTCGAATCCGTCGCGGGGGTTGAAGCGCGGCGTCGTCGTGAACATCGAGTCGACCGTGCAGTCGATCCAGCGCGCGATCGAGGAAGCGGAGCTGATGGCCGGTTGCGAGATCAACAGCGTGATTACCGGTATCGCCGGCAGCCACGTGCGGAGTCTCAACTCGCACGGCATCGTTGCCATTCGCGACAAGGAAGTCAGCGCCGGGGACGTCGAGCGCGTGATCGACGCGGCGCGCGCGGTGGCGATTCCGGCAGATCAGCGCGTGATCCACGTGCTGCCGCAGGAATTCATCATCGACTCGCAAGAAGGCATCCGTGAGCCCATCGGCATGTCCGGCGTGCGGCTCGAGGCCAAGGTCCATCTCGTGACGGGCGCCGTGAGCGCGGCGCAGAACATCGTGAAGTGCGTGCAGCGCTGCGGGCTCGTCGTAGAGGATGTCGTGCTCGAGCAGCTCGCATCGAGCTACGCCGTGCTGACCGAAGACGAAAAGGAGCTGGGTGTGTGCCTCGTCGACATGGGCGGCGGCACGACCGACATCGCGATCTTCTGCGGCGGAGCGATCCAGCACACGGCCGTGATTCCAATCGCCGGGGATCAAGTCACGAACGACATTGCCGTGTCGCTGCGAACGCCGCTGCCCTATGCGGAAGAAATCAAGATCAAGTACGCGTGCGCGCTCTCGCAGCTCGCGAATCCGGACGAGACGATCGAAGTGCCGAGCGTGGGCGATCGCCCGCCGCGGCGGCTCGCACGCCAGACATTGGCGGAAGTCGTCGAGCCGCGCTACGAAGAGCTGTATCAGTTGATCCGCGAAGAGTTGCGGCGTTCGGGTTTCGAGGAGCTCATGGCGGCCGGCATCGTCATGACGGGTGGCAGCGCGAAGATGGAAGGCGCCATCGAGCTCGCCGAAGAAGTGTTCCACATGCCGGTGCGTCTCGGGGTGCCGCAGTTCGTCGAAGGTCTCTCCGACGTCGTGCGCAACCCGATTCATGCGACGGGTGTTGGTTTGTTGCTGTACAGCAGGCAGGCGCAGAAGGCGAAAGCCGAAGCGTCGACCGGCAGGTTGGGTGTGACCAATGCTTTCGAGCGGATGAGAGCGTGGTTTCAGAAGAATTTCTAGGTTTTGCCAGTTAACGAGGAGAGTGCAATGTTCGAACTTATGGACGGGTACAGCGAAACGGCTGTCATCAAGGTGCTCGGCATTGGTGGCGGCGGCGGTAACGCCGTAGCGCACATGGTGCGTACGGGGATCGAGGGCGTGGACTTCATCTGCGCGAACACCGACGCGCAGGCGCTGAAGAACGTGAAGGTCAAAACAGGCCTGCAGATCGGCTGCAACATCACGAAGGGTCTCGGTGCGGGCGCGAACCCCGAGGTGGGTCGCCAGGCCGCGATGGAAGATCGCGATCGGATCCAGGCCGTGATCGAAGGCGCCGACATGCTCTTCATCACGACCGGCCTCGGTGGCGGCACCGGCACGGGTGCGGCGCCTGTCGTCGCGCAGCTCGCGAAGGAGATGGGAATCCTCACGGTCGCCATCGTCACCAAGCCGTTCACGATGGAAGGCGCGAAGCGCATGCGCGTCGCGGAGCAGGGCATCGCAGAGCTGACGCGCTTCGTCGACTCGTTGATCACGATTCCAAACGAGAAGCTTTTGTCCGTGCTGGGCCCGCAAACCACGCTGCTCGACGCGTTCCGCGCGGCGAACGAAGTGTTGCAAGGTGCAGTGCAGGGCATCGCGGAATTGATCACGCGGCCCGGCCTCATCAACGTGGACTTCGCCGACGTGCGCACCGTGATGTCGGAGATGGGCATGGCGATGATGGGTTCGGGTGTGGCAAGCGGTCAGGATCGCGCGCGGCTCGCAGCCGAAGCGGCGATCTCGAGCCCGCTGCTCGAGGACATCAATCTGTCGGGCGCCAAGGGCATTCTCGTCAACGTGACGGCGGGCGCGGATCTGTCGATCGGCGAATATCAGGAAGTCGGCGACACGGTGAAACAGTTCGCGTCCGACGACGCGACGGTCAAGATCGGCACGGTCATCGACCCCGAGATCTGCGACGAGATTCGGGTCACGGTGGTCGCGACGGGTCTCGGCCAGGGTGTGGCCATGGCGAGCGAGCGGCCGCAGCAAATCGTCCGCCGGCAGACGAAAGGGCGCGAGCCGAACTACATCGAGCTGCAGAAGCCGGCTGTGCAACGCAAGAAAGCCGTCGGTGATGGCCTCACGGCCAGCAGCGACACGCTGGAAGAGCTGCTCGACATTCCGGCGTTCCTGCGTCGGCAGGCGGACTGAAACGTAGGGTGGGTTTCCTTGCTGGCGAGAACGGCGCTATGGTAACTTCCTCGGCCCCGTCGAGCGCGTGGCGGTGTCGGCATTCGCCGACGCACACGCGGTTTGGTCGGGGCCAGGGAATGGCACTACACGTTAGGGAGCGACGGAAGGCGTGCGTCAACGCACTCTAAAAGAATCGATCCGCGCGAGCGGCATCGGCCTGCACTCGGGCGACAAGGTCTACATGACTTTGCGGCCCGCGCCGGCCAATAGCGGCATCGTATTTCGTCGCCTTGATCTCCCGGAGCCCGTCGACATTCCGGCCAGCGCTTTGCGGGTGACCGATACGGCGCTCGGAACCACGATCGAACAGGATGGAGCGCGCGTCGGCACCGTCGAGCACTTGATGTCCGCCTTCGCGGGCTTAGGTGTAGACAACGCCTTCATCGATTTGACCGCGGCCGAAGTGCCGATCATGGATGGCAGCGCCGCGCCTTTCGTCTTCCTGCTGCAGTCGGCCGGCATCGAGGAGCAGAACGCTCCGAAGCGCTTCATCAAGGTGCTAAAGCCCATCGAAGTCAGCGAAGGCGACAAGTGGGTACGCCTCGCCCCCCACGACGGCTTTCGCTTGAACGTCGAGATCGATTTCGAGCATCCCGCGCTACGCAAATATCGCCAGGCGGTGAACCTCGACTTCTCGACGGCAGCGTTCCTGAAGGAAATCAGTCGTGCGAGGACATTCGGCTTCCTGAAGGACCTCGAGGGCGCGCGAGCCCGCGAACGCGCACTCGGTGCGAACCTCGACAACGCGATCGTCATGGACGAGTACCGCGTGATCAACGAGGACGGTTTGCGATACCGCGACGAGTTCGTGCGTCACAAAGTCCTCGACGCGCTCGGGGATCTGTATCTGCTCGGTTCATCGCTGATCGGCGAATTCTCGGGCTTCAAGTGCGGCCACAAGCTCAATAACCTGTTGCTCCGCGCGCTGCTCGAGGCGCCAGACAGTCATGTCGCCGTCGTGTTCGACGAGGCCGAGCAGCGCTCGCCTGTCTCCTATCAGCTCGCCCCTAGCCACTAGCGCATCCACCCCGGGCCTTTCAACGGCCTGCGGGTTGCACACCGATTCGTATTTTCTTATTCGGCAGCACGCCGAGGCAGTAGCGTACGCGCGCGGCCCACACCGGCGTATCCATTAGGAGCACGAGCTCGCCGGCCTCGTTGGTAGCGGCGTTCACAAGATGTGCGGCTTCATCCACCGGTAGCAAACGCCGGATTTCGGCTGTCTCCCTTCGGCGACGCTCGGCCTCGCGTTTGAGTTCCGCGAGGGAGCCCCGTCTCAGTAGTTCTGACAAATGTGTGGGTTCATTTCCCATCGATCTGAGACCAACGTCTGTTTTTTGGGTCGCATTGCTTGAGCCCACGCGGAGTTGCCGGCATCCTGATCCGGCTCGATATGAGGCAAACCGCTTGAAAAGGCGGGACGCAAAGCCACCGATCTGCCGGAGTTTCTCCAATGATAGCGGGGTTGCCGAGTGACTTTTGACAAAACCTGCATGTACACTCGGGCTGCATGCCGGCGCCCGCCATGGCGCTGGATCGAAGAATTAGAAGCCTGGGGCACCGGATGCAGTTGATACTCCTGTCAAAGGGCCGGGGACATTTGGGTCACGCGAACCTCGCCTCCGGGCGGGTGTGGCTCACGGTTGCCGTCGTTGCCCTGGCAGTGTGCGCCGGCGCTTTCTATGCAGGAGTCGGCGCGGCCGGAGTATTCGGCATTACGACGCAGGGGCAGGCCGAGACGTGGCGCGCGGAGCTCGCGCAGCAAAAGGCCATCGTCGATACCACTCGGCGCACTCTGCAGCAGAATCTCGATGCCTTGGCGTTGCGCCTAGGCCAAATGAACGCTCATGTAGTCCGTCTCGACGCCTTGGGCACGCGCCTCACCCAGATGGCAGGGCTTCAGGACGGTGAGTTCAATTTCAGCTCGGAACCCCCGCTGGGCGGTCCTGAAGAGCCCGTGGCGCTTGCTGATACGGCCTCGGTGCAGATCAACGGTATCGTCAATGCGCTCCAGGTGCTCGACGACCAGCTCTCGGATCGCGGCCGGCAGCTGAACGTGCTCGAGGATCTGCTGTTGAATCGGAAGCTGCGTGACGAAGTTCATCCCGGCGGTCGGCCTGTCACGGCCGGCTATATCTCGTCCCAGTTCGGTAGCCGCACCGACCCGTTCACCGGGCGGCTCGCGTTCCACAAGGGTGTCGATTTCGCGGGCCGCGCGGGTGCCGAGGTCATTGCCGTGGCGTCGGGCGTGGTCACCTGGTCCGGCGAGCGCTATGGCTACGGCCAGCTGGTCGAGATCAACCATGGCAACGGTTATGTGACGCGCTACGCTCACAACGTCGATAACCTGGTCGCCGTCGGCGATACGGTCAAGCGCGGCCAGGTCATCGCCCGGATGGGCCGCACCGGCCGCGCCACGGGTCCGAACCTGCACTTCGAAGTGCTGGTCAACGACCGTCCCGTCGACCCCCTGACCTACGTCGGTCAGACGCATTAAACACCGTTAATTGCGGGGCGGTGCCCAAAACCACCTTTGGTCCTTAGAATAGGACGCATAACCTGCGCCCTAAGGATCCCCTCGCGTGTTGAGCACCGTCTCCCGTCTGATGACTGGCGTCTTCGGGAGCCGCAACCAGCGGCTGTTGAAACGCTACGGTAGTTTCGTGGCCGCGGCCAACGCGCTCGAGGCGTCTCTGACGCCTCTCCCTGATGACGCGTTCCTGACCAAGACCGCTGAGCTGAAGCAACGCTACGCGGCCGACGCGGACCTCGACGCACTGCTGCCCGAGGCCTTCGCGCTCGTCCGCGAGGCTGCGCGCCGCACCCTCGGTATGCGGCACTTCGACGTGCAGCTGATCGGCGGCATCACGCTGCATCAGGGCAAGATCGCCGAGATGCGGACCGGTGAGGGCAAGACGATGATGGCCACCCTGGCCGTGTATCTGAATGCGCTGACCGGCAAGGGCGTGCACCTCGTGACGGTCAACGAGTACCTCGCCCAGCGCGACGCTGATTGGATGGCTCCCATATACCGGTTCCTCGGTCTTACGGTGGGTGTCATCAAGAGCAACCAGCCGACCGAGGAGAAACGGGCGGCGTACGCGGCCGATATCACCTACGGCACCAACAACGAGTTCGGCTTCGACTACTTGCGCGACAACCTCGCGTTCCGGCCGGAAGACCGCGTGCAGCGCTCGCTGGCGTATGCGATCGTCGACGAGGTCGACTCGATCCTTGTCGACGAGGCGCGCACGCCGTTGATCATCTCTGGACGCGCCGAGGAGAGCACCGAGCTCTACACGCGCATCAACCAACTGATCCCGTCGCTCAAGGTCCATAAGCCACCGCCGGGCAAAGCCAACGACGAGATAGAGTCTTCGCAGGTGGAGTTGCTCAGTGTCAACGGTAAGTCGCTCGGCACCATGTCGACCGGCCAGGCGCTCGCGAAGGCAAAAGAAGGCGGCCACCACCTGATCGAGATCGACGTCGACGCTTCGCCTGCGAAGGCGCAGCTGTTAGTGCCCGGCGACTATACGATTGACGAGAAGAGTAAGCAGGCGCACCTGACGGAAGAAGGCCACGAGTACGTCGAGCAACTGCTGTCGAAGGCGGGCCTCATCAACGAGGGCGAGAGCCTCTACGATCCCGGCAACATCCGGTTGATGCACCACTTGACCGCCGCGCTGCGCGCGCACGGCTTGTTCAAGCGCGAAGTGGACTACATCGTCCGTGACGACGAGGTCATCATCGTCGACGAGTTCACCGGCCGCACCATGGTGGGCCGGCGTTGGTCCGACGGTTTGCACCAGGCGGTCGAGGCGAAGGAAGGCGTGCGCGTTCGGGAGGAGAACCAGACGGTTGCTTCGATCACGTTCCAGAACTACTTCCGCATGTACAAGAAGCTCGCAGGCATGACCGGCACGGCCGACACGGAAGCCTACGAGTTCCAACAGATCTACAACCTCGAGGTCGTCGTCATCCCGACGCACATGCCGATGATCCGCGACGACGCGGCGGATCTCGTCTATCTGTCGCAGGAGGACAAGTTCAAGGCGATCATCGAGGACATCACAGAGTGCCATCAGCGGGGTCAACCCGTGCTCGTTGGCACGACGTCGATCGAGGCATCGGAGTTCCTGTCGGGCCTCCTGAAACAGCACAAGGTTCCGCACCAGGTGCTGAACGCCAAGTACCACGAGCGCGAGGCCGAGATCATCGTAGAGGCTGGGCGTCCCGGCACCGTCACGATCGCGACCAACATGGCGGGCCGCGGTACAGACATCAAACTCGGGGGCAACCTCGAGGCCGAGCGCGCCAAGCTCGAGGCGCCCACCGAGGCTGCTATTGCTGCGCTCGAAAAGGACTGGCGCGAGCGCAACGCAAAAGTGCTCGAGATGGGTGGGCTGCACATCGTTGGCACCGAGCGTCACGAGTCACGGCGCATCGACAACCAGCTCCGTGGCCGATCGGGCCGCCAGGGCGACCCGGGTTCGAGCCGGTTCTATCTGTCGCTCGAAGACAACTTAATGCGCATCTTCGGCGACCCGGAGCGCATCAAGCGGATGCTCTCGCGCGCGGGCATGAAGCCCGGCGAAGTCATCGAAAGCGCACTACTGTCCCGGCAAATCGAGCGGGCGCAGCGCAAGGTCGAAGCCCATAACTTCGATATCCGCAAACAGCTGCTCGAGTACGACGACGTGGCCAACGACCAACGCAAGGTTGTCTACGGCCAGCGGCAGGAACTCATGGAGGCCGCGGATATTTCCGACGCGGTCCGGGCCATTCGCGCGGACGTCGTCAACGCCACCATCAGCGAGCACGTGGCGCCTCAGAGCGTGGAAGAGGTATGGGATAAAGCCGGGCTCACGAAGGCGCTCGAGAACGAGTTCGGCGTGAAGTTCGACGTCGAGGCGCTGCTCGAGAAGGACCACTCCATCGAGGAGAGCCGTTTGCGTGAGCTGGTCGTTCAGGCCGCAGACGATGCTTATGCGCAGAAAGTCAGCGAAATCGGCCCCGAGATCATGCATGAGCTCGAGAAGGGCATCATGCTGCGGCAGCTCGACTCGCACTGGAAGGAGCACATCGCGGCTCTTGATTACCTGCGACAGGGTATCCACCTGCGCGGTTACGCGCAGCGCAATCCGAAGCAGGAGTACAAGCGCGAAGCGTTCGAGATGTTTAGCGCGATGCTCGATCGCGTGAAGCACGAGACGATTACGATCCTGTCGAAGATCCAGATTCGCCATCCGGAGGACGTGGCAGCGGTCGAGCCGGTCACCCCGGATCCGAGCACGCTGCGCTTCCAACACGCGGAGGCGCCGTCGTTGGTCGCTCCGCCGCCGGAAGAGGCGCCGCCGCCTGGCTTTGGTCAGGCGCTCTCGGGCCAACCGCTGCGGACGCCGTCGCCGGACGTCGACCCGATTCAGACGTACGTTCGCGAGCAGCCGAAGGTGGGGCGCAACGAGCCGTGTCCCTGTGGCTCGGGTAAGAAGTACAAGCAGTGTCACGGCCGTCTCAGTTGACGTGACGGCGCAGAAACGCGTGCACGTGCTCGTGGGCCTCATCCGCGACGAGCGCGGGCGCTGGCTCGTGAACCAACGGCGCGCGGGCACTCACATGGCGGGCTTGTGGGAATTTCCGGGTGGCAAGAGCCAGCCCGGTGAGGCGCCGTTTGCCGCGTTACGCCGGGAGCTCGACGAGGAACTCGGCATCGACGTCCAGGAAGCAGCGGCCTGGTTCGAACTCGCCCACGACTACCCGGACAAGCACGTGCGACTCGATATCTGGCGGGTGAGGCGTTTTACCGGCGAAGTAGTGCCGCGCGAAGGCCAGCTGCTGCGGTGGATCGCGGTCGATGAATTCGCCGCGCTGCCGTTGGTCGAGGGCGATTGGCCGATCGTTGAACGGCTTCAGCAGATCGCGAGCTGAAAGCGAACGTCTTGGTTGACCTGGACGGGCCGTGCGTCGACGCCACGCCAACGGACGAAACGGATCGTGAAGCGGTGCTGGCCCGCGCTGATTTCCGGGAACATGCCGGCATCGACGGGTAGCTGCACCCGCACGAGGCTCGGCTGCTCGCTGCGGTCGAAACCGAGCTGGAAGAGGCCGCCTGGAGCGACTTGGTCCGCCGCTTCCGTCGCCTCGCGCGTGAGCCACAGCACTTCGGCGACGGCGTCGCAGATCGGTCGCAGGCGACGCGTCCAGTCTTCGAGCTGGCGCCGTCGCTCGATCGGCGGCAGATGAAGCCAGTAGCCGTAGTCCGGTAGATCGAACATGCACGTGCCACCCGGGATTCCGCTGCGATGCCGGATGGCGTTCAAAAAGTCACATTCTTTCAAAGGGTTGATCAAATGCGGCCCGGCTTCTGCCAGCTGCTGACGCAGGTCGTCGATATTGTCGATGAGACCCGTCAGGCGGCTCGCATCGACGCCCGGCTGGCTTTTGAACCGGTTCAGCATGTCGGCATGCCGCTCGAGCTCTTTGACGACATCCGAGCGGACGTCACCGCGTCCCAAGATCGTCAGGATTTCGAGCAGGCCCGACACCGCCGCTCGCGAGCTGAACTCAGTCGGCTCGTCAACGTGAAACAGCGTTTGCCCAAACAAAAACTCGACCCGCAGGAAGGTGCGCATGCGTTCCGACAGCGGTTGCTCGAACGTCATGAGGCCGTGCTCTGGCGATGCAGCAGGCAGCTCGGCAGCGGTGTTCATGGGGCTATTCTGCGCGAGCGTCGCACGCTCGGCAAACTCAAACGCGTCGCGCAGCATGCGCGGCGTACTCGAGATAGCGTCGATGCAGCAGTTCGACCTGTGTTCGCGTGGCTTCGCGCGTGCCGCCGTTGTCGATCACGTCGTGCGCGGCTTGCAGACGAGTGGCGCGATCGGCCTGTGCGCGCAACATCGCTAGCGCCTCGGAGCGCGGGATCGCGTCGCGTTTCATGAGCCGCTCGAGCTGCAGGTGTTCTGGGCTATCGACGACCAGCACGCGATCCACGAGCTGCCCAAAGTCAGTCTCGACGAGGAGCGGCACCGCGATAATCGCGTAGGGGGCATGCATTTCCGCGAGCTTCGCGAGCGTGCGTGCGCGGATCAACGGGTGGAGCAGGGATTCGAGTTGTCGCCGTTTGGCGCCATCTTCAAACACCAGTCCGCGTAATGCCGCTCGGTCCAGCTCACCCGACGGTAGCAACACCTTGGCGCCGAAGGCGGCGCGAACGGCTGCGAGGCCGGGCTCTCCTGGCGCTACGACTTCACGCGCTACGGCATCGGTATCGATGAGACTTGCGCCAAGCGAGACGAACACGGCCGCCACAGCCGACTTGCCGCTGGCGACACCACCGGTCAAGCCCACTACGAAGGGTGGCCGACCGGCCGCGTGATCCGCCATTGTCTGCACTCTCTACGTTAAGGTCGTCGCTGGCGTTCGCGGCAGCAAGACACCGGCCGATCGCGCTCAACGAGCGAAAAACGACTCGTACCAGTGCACGAGCCGCTCGCCCCACAGTAGGGCGATCCACCCCGCGGCGGCAAGATAAGGGCCGAACGGAATTTGGGTTTGGCTAGAACGACCGCCGAACACGATCATGCCGATGCCGATCACACTACCCACGGCGGCCGATAGGAGAATCACCAGTGGCAGTAGCTGCCACCCCAGCCATGCGCCGATCGCAGCGAGAAGCTTGAAGTCGCCGTAGCCCATGCCCTCTTTGCCGGTTACCAGCTTGAACAGCTGAAATACGGTCCAAAGTGCGAGATATCCTGCCACTGCGCCGATGACCGACGAATGCAGCGACGGCGCGAACAGCGGCGTGCCGCCAAGCGGTAACGCGTTCACGAGTAAACCGGCCCAGAGCAACGGGAGTGTCATGGAGTCGGGCAATAGCTTGTGATCGAGGTCGATCAGCGTCAGCGCGAGCAACGTCCAGGTGAAACCGAGCGCCGCCAGCGTTTGCCACGTCGGGCCGAACACATACGCCACGACCAGCGCGAGTACGCCGGCGGCTGCCTCGACGATCGGATAGCGCGGCGAGATTTTGAATCCGCACTTGGCGCAGCGGCCGCGTAGCCATAGAAATCCGAGTACCGGTACGTTGTGCTGCGGCGGGATGGCAGTGCCGCAGCCCGGGCACGCCGACGGCGGCCACATCAAATCAAAGCGCCCGTCTTCGGTGACGTGGGGCGGGGGCGTGAACGGCTGCGACTTCAGGTCATCGCACTGCGAGCGCCACGCCCGCTCCATCATGATCGGGACGCGGTAGGCGACAACGTTCAGAAAACTGCCGGCGATCAGGCCGATCAGGCCAGCGGCCGCGAATAACAGCACGGGCCAGGCCTCGAAGATCTCCACGCGACGACCGGCGCGTCTAGACGACGGCGCCCATCTTGAAGATTGGCAGGTACATGGCGATCACGAGGCCGCCGACGAGCACGCCGAGAATCGCCATGATTAGCGGTTCGAGCAAGCTCGACATGCTGTCGACTGCGTTGTCGACCTCTTCCTCGTAGAAATCTGCGACCTTGCTCGCCATGGCGTCGAGCGAACCCGACTCTTCGCCGACGGCGACCATCTGGTTGACCATGTTCGGGAACAGGTCAGTGTTCTCCATTGCGCGTTGCAAGCGCTGGCCGGTGGCGACTTCGTCGCGCATCTTGAGCACCGCGCCTTCGTACACGATGTTGCCGCACGCGCCAGCCACCGAGCCGAGCGCTTCGACGAGCGGGACGCCGGCGGCGAAAGTCGTCGCGAGTGTACGCGCATAACGCGCGATCGCGGATTTGTGCAGGATCGCCCCCAGCACGGGTATTTTCAGCATCACACGATCGACGAAGTGCTGTACGCCGCGATTGCGCTTCTTGGCGTAGAGGAAACCCACTACGCCGCCGACGATCAAGATCGCCAGTATCCAGCCCTTGCTCTGTAGGAACTTAGAAATATCGATGACCATGCGTGTGAACGCTGGAAGGTCCGCGCCGAACCCCTGGAACAACGATTCGAACTCCGGGATCACGAAGAGCATCAAAATGGTGGTGACCACGATGGCCACGGCAACGACCGCTGCCGGATAGAACAAAGCTTTCTTGATCTTCTTTTTCAGCGCTTCGGTCTTTTCCTTGTAGGTTGCAATCTTGTCGAGCAGGGTTTCGAGCGCGCCGGCCTGCTCGCCTGCGGCTACGAGGTTCACGAACAGGTCGTCGAAATGCAGCGGATGCTTCCCGAGGGCGTCTGCGAGCGACGTGCCGTTTTCGACGTCACCCTTGATCGCGAGAATCAGTTTCTGCATGGCCGGGTTCTCGTGCCCGGCGCCGACGATGTCGAACGACTGCACGAGCGGGATACCGGCCGCCATCATCGTTGCGAGCTGGCGGGAAAACACCGAGATGTCCGCGGCCGTCACCCTGCCCCGTTTGCGGAACAACATGCTCTGCTTGCGCACCCGAGTCGCTACGACCCCCTGGCGGCGCAATTCGGAACGGACAGCGGCCTCGCTCGTCGCGACGACTTTGCCCTTGACCTTCTTCCCGGTCCGGTCTTTACCTTCCCACGTGAAAGGGGACTGGTTGGCTGCTGCAAGTGTTGCCATTCTTCAAGGTCTCCAACGGAGCACGGACATAGGCGATCGGCCTTCCTGGCGCATCGCGCTCATTCAACTGTAACGCGATTGAGCTCTTCGAGGCTGGTAAGGCCGTCCTTGACTTTCTTTAGCGCCGACTGGCGCAGGTCGGCCACGCCATCGCGCTTCGCAGCCTCGGCGATCTGCATCACATTACCGCCTTCCATGATGATGCGGCCGATGGCTTCCGTGACGGGCATGACCTGATAGATGCCGACGCGCCCCTTGTACCCGGCCGTGCACTGCGTGCAGCCCTTGGGGCCGAAGATAGTGATGCCGGCCTCGATTTCTGGCTGCGTGAAGCCTTCCTTCTTCAGCGCTTCGGCCGGAATGTCGATGGGCTCCTTGCAGTTGCTGCACAGCCGGCGCGCGAGGCGCTGGGCGATGATCAAGCTCACCGAGCTCGCGATCGCGTATGGCTTGACGCCCATGTCGACGAGACGCGACAGCGTCTTCGGGGCGTCGTTCGTATGCAGCGTGGACAACACGAGGTGGCCCGTTTGGGCAGCCTTGATCGCAATCTCGGCCGTCTCGAGGTCGCGGATCTCGCCAACCATGATGACGTCCGGATCCTGACGCAGGAACGCGCGTAATGCCGCGGCGAACGTCAGGCCGACTTTGGGGTTCACGTTGACCTGGTTGATGCCGGCCATGTTGATTTCGACGGGGTCTTCGGCCGTCGAGATGTTGCGGTCGGCCGTGTTCAGGATGTTCAGCCCGGTGTACAGCGACACGGTCTTGCCGCTACCTGTAGGGCCGGTCACGAGAATCATGCCGTACGGCTTCGCGAGCATGGCCTGGTAGAGCTGTTTCTGAGGTTCCTCATAGCCGAGAGCGTCGATGCCGAGCTGCGCGCTCGAGGGATCGAGCAATCGGCAGACGACCTTCTCGCCGAACAGCGTCGGACAGGTGTTGACGCGAAAGTCGATGGCGCGATTCTTCGACAGCTTCATCTTGATGCGGCCGTCTTGGGGGATGCGCCGTTCCGCGATGTCGAGCCGGGCCATGACCTTCAGACGCGCCGCCACTTTGCCCGCCAATGCCACCGGCGGACGGGCGATCTCGGTCAGCACACCGTCCTGGCGGAGCCGGATCCGGAAATGCTTCTCGTAGGGTTCGAAGTGGATGTCGGACGCGCCCTTCTTGATCGCGTCCACCATGACTTTGTTGACGAAACGCACGATCGGCGCGTCGTCGATGTCCGATGTATTGACGTCGCCACCGACGTCCTCGTCGCCGGCAGAGACCTCGAGGTTTTCGAGGTCGAAGTCGCCATCGTCGTCGAGCGAGGACATCGTCGTGTCGACGGCTTCGATGGCGCGGGCGACGCGCGCGTCGAGCTTGTCCTGCTCGACGATGACCGCCTCGATGCGCAGCGTGGTCTGGAACTTGATTTCGTCGAGTGCCTGCAGATTGGTCGGGTCGCAGACGGCGATGAAGAGGCGCTTGCCCCGCTGGAGGATCGGCAGAATGCGATGCTTCAGCAGCAGCTTCTCGTCGACCAGCTTGACGATGTCGAGGTCGAGGTCGACGGCGTCGAGGTCGAGCAACGGCACACCGAACTCGTGGGCTGCGGCGACGGCAATCTGGCGGGGGTCGCCGAGGCGGTTCGCAACCAGATGCGGCACGAGCTGGCCAGCCTTGCCGCCGATCGCTTCGAGAGCTGTCAGCAGATCGGACTCTGAAATGACCCCGTCCTGCACCAGTCGGCGGGGCAGGCCGGACAGAGGACTTTGGGTTGCAGTGACTGCCATGGACGCCGTTGCGATGCCGGATCTTTAGCCGGCTTTGACCATAAGCGTTGTACTTTCACCGCAGCCGCCGGGAACTGTCAACCGCGCGCTTCTTCTTTTGTGACAGAGATTTGCGGGTGTCCGCGTGGCGCGGAGATCCAAGCCGGCCGGCAAGTCGCGAGTCTGTCGTGGCGGCCGCGCGGCCGGCGTGACGGGTCTCACGAGACGCGTGCGAAAGCGGCTCAAAGCCTCACCGGCAATTCGGCGGCAGGTAGCGCACGTCGATCAACGTCAGCACCTGGACGGGTTGCTCGGCCCCGCCCGCGAAGCCGAGAGGCTCGAGACCGGGGCCCGGCAACTGGTTGCCGCAGAGCCAGATCACTTGCTGATCGGCGGTTTCGAACGGGGTCATGGACAGAGTTCGGCCGGCGATGGTTCCGTCCGCCCCGCCACCGAAGCGGATGTCTACGCGCCCTCTCACGATGTCCACGTTGTCGACGTAGTCGCCCCATGCGGCGTCACGGCCCAGGTCGAGTCCCGCAGCCTGGCGGTTGGCGGGCGGGATGCCGATGGTCCGGAACGCAGCGGTGACGTGGTCGCGAACGCTCGTCGTGCCGGCAAGCCCGCTAGCGATCTCAGCCCGGACGGCGTAGGTGCGATAAGCCGAAACACCGAGCGCGCCGATAAGGGCCGTGACGGCTAGAACCGCGGCCAGTTCGACCACGGTGAACCCGGCCGCACTTCGCGCGTTGCTGGGTTTCGATGTCATGCTGACGAATACGAAGCGGCGGCGCCAAAAGCGAAGGCCCCTCACACCGTGAGGGGCCTCGCATTCGACAAGCCCGGCCACGTTCAGTAGTGGCCAGACCGCTAGCCAGCTAGCTTACGGACGGCAGGCCGAGGGCAGATACTTGTCCAGGTTGCCGGTGTGTATCGTGCCGCCGGTGTACGCCGCGCCCGACATGATCGCCACGCCGACTCCGGCCGGGAGAGGAGCTCCGCCGCAGCGCCACGCAACCGACTGGTCCGCCGTCGTGTACGGGACGAGCTCGAGCGTCAGCGACGGGTTCCCGATCGCCTTGTTGGCTTCGTTGCCATAGGCGATCGTGATCGTGCCGCCCGCGACTTGGACGCTCTTCACGTACTTGCCGCTCGTGTCGGTCGCGGTCGGCGACATGCCGGCGGCCGTGCGGTTGGCGGGCCCGACGCCCTTGTTCAGAAACGACTCGGCAACCGCAGCCTTCGCTGCAGCAGCCAGGTTCAAGCCTTCCGTCACCTGAGCGCGGATCGTGTAGTCCTGATAGGCAGGAATCGCGATCGCGGCCAGGATACCGATGATGGCCACCACGATCATGAGTTCGATCAGGGTGAAGCCTTTTTGCAGTTTCGTCATTTCAGAAGCTCCTCTAGCGTTTTCAAATGGATTCTCATCACGGTGACGCGCAGTACGTCTGGGCGGCATTAATGCAAGCCGTATGCCAGCGCCCGGGCGACTATGTCAATTCCGGCGGCACGGCGCGGTTTCCGCCGCGCGGTACTCGTTTCGCCGCGGATGGCTTGGACATATTGCAGCTCGGGCGGCCCCGTCGGAAGCCGAATTAGCGGCACAATCTGACGAAAATTGTCAGCGCTTTCGCCTGGTAGCGACAGCGGCGCGAGACGTCGCAGGCGCAAGCCGCTCACTCGATGCCGAGCCTCTTGATCCGATAGCGTAGCGCGCGGAATGTGATTCCGAGACGCTTGGCAGCAGCGGTCTTGTTGTAACGCGTCTGCTCGAGCGCCGCGACGATCGCGTCGCGCTCGATTTCCTCGAGCTGCGTACCGAGTGGCGAGTCATTGTCGAGGCTCGGTCGCTCCTCGGTTGGCTCGTCGTTGCGCAGCTGCAGGTCCGCCACGTCGATCTCGTCGCCAGAGCACAGCGTCAGCGCGCGCTCGAGAATGTTCTCGAGCTCGCGCACGTTGCCCGGGAAACGATACGCGAGCAACGTCTCCTGCGCGTCGGCAGTCAGGTGCGGCGTCGCCACGCCCTGTTCTACGGCCAGGCGCGACAACGTGTGATGCGCGAGCATCAATACGTCCTCGCCGCGTTCGCGCAGTGGCGGTACGTGCACGCCGATCACGTTGATGCGGTAGAACAGGTCCTCGCGGAACCCGCCCTCGGCGACGAGCTCGCTCAAGTCCTTGTGCGTGGCACTCAAGATCCGTACGTCGACGGCAATCTCGTTCGCCTGGCCCACCGGGCGAATCGTTTTCTCCTGGATCACGCGTAACAGCTTGACCTGCATGTGCAGAGGAAGGTCGGCGACCTCATCCAAGAACAGTGTGCCGCCTTCGGCCGTTTGGATAAGGCCGATCTTGTCCACGACCGCGCCCGTGAAGCTCCCCTTCTTGTGACCGAAGAGTTCGCTCTCCATGAGCTCCGTTGGAATCGCGCCGCAATTGATAGGCACGAACGGACCTTCGTGCCGCGGACCGCTGTCATGGATCATCCGGGCGACGAGCTCCTTGCCTGTGCCGGATTCGCCTGAGATATGCACGGGCGCCTGGCTGCGAGCGACCTTTGCGACCATCGCGCGCACACGCTCCATCGGCGCCGATTTGCCGACCAGCGGGTCGGTGGTGGTGCTCCGCGGGGCCACGACCGTGCCCCGAAGTTTCAGCGCAGCCGTGACGAGCTTGCGCAGGTCGTTCAAGTCGAGCGGCTTGGAGACAAAGTCGAACGCACCCAGCTTGAGGGCGCGAACGGCGGCCTCGACGCTACCGTGCGCCGTGATCACCGCCACCGGTGTGGCCGGGGCTTCGCGCTGGATCCACTCGACGAGCTCCAATCCGTCGCCGTCGGGTAGCCGCATGTCGGTCAGGCACAGATCGAATGCTTGCTCCAGCAGCATTTGTTTCGCGCTCGTCACGTTGATGCTCGTGCGCGTGCTGATGTCCATGCGTTCGAGCGTGATCGAAAGCAGCTCGCAAATGTGCGGCTCGTCATCCACCACCAGCGCGATCGGCTTCATAGCGACTCTTCGCTGGAGTGCCAGCGATTCGGATCTGCAAACACTATTCGGAATGCGCTGCCGCCGCCAGGGCGCGCCTGGTAACGCAGCGATGCGCCGTTACGCTCCGCGAGCTCCCGGGATATATAGAGTCCCAAGCCTGTCCCGCCAGATTGCGTGGTGTAGAACGGCTCGAAGATCTGTTCCACTTTGTCAGGCTTGATGCCAGGACCGCGGTCGGCCACATCGAGAAACGGTCGGCCGGATTGCTCGAGTACGCCGCAGGTGATTTCGACGGCGATCGCGCCGGCTGCAGCGCTCGCGTATTTGACCGCGTTGTCGCAGAGGTTCCACAGGACCTGATGCAGATGGGTGGGATCCATCCGTACCTCGATCTCGGGCGCGCCTTCCACGACTGACACTGCCCCCTCGTAGAGCTCGAGGGTCTTGACGAACTCGCGTGTGAAGTCCTCGACCCAAGGCGTGAGCTGCAGGCGCTCCGGGCGGCTCTGGCCGCGGCGTGACAGTGCTAGCACGCTCTCGACGATCTGGCTTACGCGTCGCGCGTTCAAGCGAATGATGTCTGTAAGGCGTTGATCGTCTGTGCTGATACTCGGGGATTCCGCCAGCAGCTGCCCCGCATGGCTCATGGCGCCGAGCGGGTTGCGAATTTCATGCGCGATGCTCGCGCTCAACCGACCGAGGGCCGCGAGCTTGGCTTGCTGGACGCGGTCCTCGATCAGCGACGTATCCTCCAGAAAAATCACCACGCCGCTGCCCCGGTCGCCGCCAAGCGGCGCGAAGTGCGGTTGAAGATTCGCGCCGTCGGGGGCGCTGAACGTCGACGACGGACGTGTCGAAGGTACGGCCTTGCGCCAGCTCAGCAGCTGTTCCGCGAGGTCCGAGGACACCGCGGCAACCGCCTGGCCCCCGACGTTGGTTCGGACACTGAGGTGCTTGCTAGCCGATTCATTGATGAGTCGAATCTGATCATCGCCGTCCACGACGACGATACTCTCGCGCAAGTGTTGAATGATGTAGTCGTTCAGTTCGACGAGATTGCGCAGGTCGAGACCGCGTTGTTCGGCGAGCGCTTCGGTCTCGACGATACGGTGTCGCAGGAGTTGCACGACGGCGGTGATTACGAAGATCACGGCGCCCAGGATGCCCGCGGGCGCGAATTGCGCGCTGGTCGTGATTCCTTGGAATTGCGCGTACGTCTGCTCGAGGAGCAGCGCGAGCGCGGTAACGGCGGCTAACAGGAACGCGCGCTCCGCCGCGACGAGCAACGCGAGTGTGCCGACAGAAACGATCAGCATGCCGCCGAGGCCGCTCGAGATACCGCCGCTCGCGTGAATCAACAGCGTCATGCCGACGAGATCGGTGCAGAACTGCACGTAGGTCTGCACGTTGGCGGTTGGATAGCGGCGTTGCAGCAGAACGAGCTCGACGCAGCCCACGGCCAGCAATCCGGCCAGCGCCTGCCAAGCGAGAGTCAAATCGCTCTCGCCTACGATCCGCGGCGAGTCCACGAGGTAGAAGACGGCGAGCAGTACAGTAGCAATTGCGAGCCGGAACAGGTTTAGGAGAATTAGAACCCGCCACGCGAAGTCTCCCGTCGCCGAATCGGCGTTGGGCGGAGCGGAAGATTTCGGACGCTCGGCTTGGAGAGCATCGACGGCAGACATGGCGCGAATTCTACCCGATCAATGCGTTCGTCCTGGGACGTGCCTCACACGCTTTGCGAGCCCGACGGGTTTCATGGAGAATACCGCCGCCCGCCGTTTGGCCGAGAAACCTTCCGTATGAATCTTCACGAGTACCAGTCGAAGCAACTGTTCGCTGACTACGGCATTCCAGTGCCCCAAGGTCAGGTGGCCACCACGCCGGCCGAAGCCAAGGCGGCCGCGACCAAGCTTGGCGGCGCCCTGTGGGTCGTCAAAGCCCAAGTTCACGCCGGCGGGCGCGGTAAGGCCGGCGGCGTCAAGCTCGCGAAGTCGGTGGCAGAGGTCGAGCAGCTCGCGAAGGCGATGCTCGGCACGCGTCTCGTGACGCACCAGAGCGGTGCGGAGGGCCTGCCGGTCGATCATGTCTACGTAGAATCCGGCTCGAGCATCGAGCGCGAGCTGTATTTGAGCCTCGTGGTCGACCGCGCGTCCGAACGCATCGCCATCATGGCGTCCGCGGCGGGCGGCATGGACATCGAGGAAGTCGCGCACAGCACGCCCGAGAAGATTCTCACCTTGACGCTGCACCCGGCGGCCGGCATCGAGGACTACCAAACCCGCAAGCTCGGCTTCGGCCTGGGGCTCACGGGTGCTCAGCAAGGGGAACTGCGCGACATCCTTCGCAAGCTCGTGAAACTGTTTCGCGAGTGCGACGCGAGCCTCGTTGAAGTCAATCCGCTGATCGTCACGAAGGACGGCCATGTCATGCCGCTCGACGCGAAGATCACCGTCGAGGACAACGCGTTGTTCCGTCAGCCGCGGCTCGCTGCGATGCGCGACGGGGCGCAAGAGGACGAGCGCGAGCGCCGCGCGCGCGAGCACGACCTAAACTACGTCTCGCTCGACGGCAGCATCGCGTGCATGGTCAACGGGGCAGGTCTCGCGATGGCGACGATGGACCTGATCAAGCTGCACGGCGGCGAACCCGCCAACTTCCTCGACGTCGGCGGTGGCGCTACGGCCGAGCGCGTGACGGAAGCCTTCAAGATCATCCTGACGAATAAGAACGTGCGCGCGATCCTCGTGAACATCTTCGGCGGCATCGTGCGCTGCGACACGATCGCGGAAGGCGTCATCACTGCCGTGAAGCAGGTGGGCGTTACGGTGCCCGTCGTCGTGCGACTCGAAGGCACGAACGTAGAGAAGGGCCGCGAGATGCTAGGCGCGAGCGGTCTTAAAGTGGTCGCGGCAACAGGTTTGACCGATGCGGCTTCCAAAGTGGTGACACTGGCCGGAGCCGCGGCATGAGCATTCTGATCGACAAGAATACTAAGGTGATCTGCCAGGGCCTGACCGGCAAGCAGGGCACGTTTCACACCCAGCAGTGCCTCGACTACGGCACCAAGGTAGTGGGTGGCGTAACGCCGGGCCGCGGCGGCGAGAAGCACCTGAATCTCCCCGTTTTCAACACGGTGGCCGAGGCCACGGCCGCCACCGGCGCTACCGTCAGCATGATTTATGTGCCCGCGCCGTTCGCGGCCGACGCGATCCTCGAGGCGGCCGACGCCGGCATCGAGCTCGTCGTCTGCATCACGGAAGGCGTGCCAGTGCTCGACATGGTGCGTGTCAAAGCCGTACTGAAAGGCTCGAGCGTGCGTCTGATCGGCCCGAACTGCCCGGGCATCATCACGCCCGGCGGCGCCAAGATCGGCATCATGCCGGGGCACATCCACAAGCCAGGCTCGATTGGCATCGTGTCCCGCTCGGGTACGCTGACGTACGAAGCCGTGAATCAGACCACCTTGCGCGGCCTCGGCCAAAGCACCTGCGTCGGCATCGGCGGCGATCCTGTGCGTGGCATGAACTTCATCGATTGCCTCGCGCTGTTCGAAAAAGATCCGGCCACGCGCGGCATGATCATGGTGGGCGAGATCGGCGGCTCCGACGAGGAGGCCGCGGCCGAGTACATCAAGGTGCACGTCAAGAAACCCGTCGTGGGCTACATCGCCGGCGTTGCGGCTCCGCCCGGCAAGCGGATGGGCCACGCTGGCGCCATCATTTCCGGGGGCAAGGGCACGGCCACGGAGAAGTTTGCGGCGCTCGAGCGCGCGGGCGTCACGACCGTTCGCTCGTTGGCGGATCTCGGCGAGGCGATGGCCAAGGCGCTGGGGTGAAGGTCGGCCTAGCTCAGGTCAACACGCGCGTCGGTGCTATCGACGCGAACGCGAACAAGATCCTCGACTACGCCGCCCGCGCCCGCCACCTCGGGTGCGAGCTGGTGCTGTTCCCCGAGCTCACGCTGTGCGGCTATCCGCCGGAAGATTTGCTGCTACACCGCGGCTTGCGCGATCGCGTGCATGCCGCATTCGAAACCGTTCGCAACGGCGTTGGCGGCATTACCGTGTGCTTCGGCTACCCCGAGTACGACGGCTCGTCCATCTATAACAGCGCTGCGTTGCTGCGCGACGGCCGCGTCCTTGCGAATCATCGCAAACAGGCGTTGCCAAACTACGCAGTGTTCGACGAGAAACGCTATTTCCAAGCGGGTCATGAGGCCACGATCGCGGAGATCGGCGGCATGAAATGCGGTCTCGTAATCTGCGAGGACGCATGGGTGCCCGAGCCCGCCAAAGCCGCCGCCGCCGCGGGCGCCGACGTGATACTGGTGATCAACGGCTCGCCGTTTCACATGCATCAGCAGCAGCTCCGCGAGGAGGTGTTGGCGGCCCGTGCGCGCGAAACCCAGCTGCCGCTGCTCTACGTAAACATGGTCGGCGGCCAGGACGAGCTCGTATTCGACGGCGGTTCCGTTGCCGTCGATGCGACCGGCGAAGTGCGCTTCCGCGCGCCGCAGTTCGAGGAAGGGCTGCACGTCGTGGAGCTCGACCTCGCTGGAGGCAAGGCCGCCCTGAAGCCAACCACTCCGGCACCGGAGTTACAGCTCGTTGAGCGCGTATATCGCGCGCTAGTGCTCGGTACACGCGACTATGTCGAAAAGAACGGGTTCGGCGGGGCTGTGCTCGGGTTATCGGGCGGCGTCGACTCGGCGCTGACGCTCGCGATCGCCGTCGATGCATTGGGCGCCGCGCGTGTACACGCCGTCATGATGCCTTCGCGCTACACATCGCAGATGAGCCTCGAGGATGCGGCCGCCGAGGCGCGCAATCTCGGCGTGCGCTACGACACGCTGTCGATCGAGCCGATGTTCGACGCCACGCTAGGCGTGTTGCGCGACCTGTTCAAGGGACTTCCCCCCGATGCCGCTGAGGAGAACATCCAGGCACGTTGTCGTGGCGTGCTGCTGATGGCCATCTCGAACAAGCAGGGCAAGATGCTTCTGACCACCGGAAATAAGAGCGAGATGGCTGTGGGCTACGCCACGCTGTATGGCGATATGGCCGGCGGGTTCGCGCCACTCAAGGATTGCACGAAAGTGCTCGTGTACCAGCTCGCGCGCTATCGCAACGGCCTGGGCTCGGTGATTCCCGACCGCGTGCTCACGCGGCCGCCCACGGCCGAGCTGCGCTACGACCAGAAAGACAGCGATTCGCTGCCGCCATACGAAGTGCTGGACCCCATTCTCGAAGCGTTCATCGAGAAGGATTACTCGGTAGAGCAGATCACGGCGCTCGGCTTCGATCGAGCAACGGTGGTGCGCGTGTTACAGATGGTGAAGCGCGCGGAGTACAAGCGGCGGCAGGCACCGCCTGGGGTCCGCGTGAGCAGCCGGGCTTTCGGTCGCGACTGGCGTTACCCGATCACGTCCGGATACTGACGCACGGCCGAATCAGAGCTTTGCGGTTGCGGCCTCTTCGCCGTAGGTCTCGCGCAGCACGCGGCGCGCATCCGCCGCCAGGTCTTGCATGCCGAGCTGTTCATACGCTGTCACGAGAATTTGCAGCGTGTCCCGAAGCTCTGGCGCTTCCGGGTAGTGCTCGAGCGCGTACTTCGCGCGATTGATCGCCGCCACATAGGCGCTGCGCTTCACGTAGTACCTCGCGACGTAGTTCTCGTACGCGGCGAGCCGATTCCGCAAGAACGTCATGCGTTGACGCGCATCCGGCACGTATTCGCTGTTCGGGAAACGACGAATCAGCTCTTGAAAGATACCGAAGGACTGCAGCGTGTCCTTGGGTGGCCGCATCGAGAGGTCCACCTTGAACAGCCGCTCGAGGATATTCGGCTCCTTCTCGAACAGGATCCGGCCGCGCATGTACAGGCAGTAGTCGATGCGCTCGTGCGTCGGGTTTTCTTTCTCGAACTGCTGGGCTGCGTCGATAGCCTGTTCGGGCTGCTGGCTCCGGAAAAAGAGATAAATGAGGTCGAGCTGTGCCTGCCGGGCCTCGGGGCTGAACGGAAAGCGCGACTCGAGCCCTTTGTAGTACTGAATGGCGCCGGCGTAGTTCGACGCATTCATGGCCGTGTAGCCCTTCTCGTACATGACCGCGGGGCCACCCGCATCCTCGACCGTTTTATTACGGTGGCACGCGGCGACAGCGGTCAAGGCGAGGCTGAGCAGCAGAAGTTTGCAGGTGGTTCGAAGCACGTGGTCTGTCCGGATGACGCGGGCGGGGGCGATAATCGCTGTTTGGTCAAGTTGGCTCTTGGATGTCGAAGTATAGCCGAAAGTTTCCCGCCGCCCGGATGGGTGGCGTGTGAGCCGCATTCAACGCCGGCTCACGGTACCCGACGAGCTCGGTGGCAAGCGGCTCGACCAGGCTGCGGCCCAGTTGCTGCCGGAGTTCTCGCGCAGTCGGCTGAAGAGCTGGATCGACGCCGGGCATCTCACCGTCGGCGGCCAGGGCGCCAAGCCCCGGGCGCTATTGAAGGGCGGCGAGGAGCTGGTGCTCGATACGCAGCTCGAAGCGGCCGTGCCCGTGGCGCCCGAGGCCATTCCAGTCAAAGTGGTGACTGCCGATGCGGCGCTGCTCGTGATCGACAAGCCGGTTGGCCTGGTCGTGCATCCGGGCGCCGGTAACCGTTCCGGCACGTTGCAGAACGCCCTGCTGAATCTGCACCCCGAACTCGCGGAACTACCGCGCGCAGGCCTCGTGCACCGGCTCGACAAAGACACGAGCGGGTTGTTGCTCGTCGCGCGCACGCTCGAGAGCCAGACGGCGCTCTCGGCGGCCCTCGAGCGGCGCGAGATCAAACGTACGTATCGTGCGATTTGTCAGGGCGTGCTGACGGGCGGTGGCACGGTGGACGCGCCGATCGGCCGCCATCGCCGCGAGCGCACGAAGATGGCCGTCGTCGAGGGCGGGCGCCCCGCACGCACGCACTATCGTGTGCTCGAGCGGTTTCGCGCGCATACCTACGTCGAGGTCGAGCTCGAGACGGGCCGCACGCATCAGATTCGCGTGCACATGGCGCACATCCGGGCGCCGTTGCTTGGCGATCCCGTGTACGGCGGGCGTCCACGCTTGCCGCCGGCGCCGAGCGATGAGCTGAAAGCGGCGCTGCAGAGCTTCCGACGGCAGGCGCTGCACGCGACCCGGCTTGCGTTCGCGCATCCCTCTACCGGCGTGGCGCTCGCGTTCGAGAGCTCGCTGCCGCCGGATCTCGAAACACTGCTCGCGCTGCTGCGTGCGGATGTGGCTGCGACGCGATGAGCGCGGCCCCTCTCGGTTTCGCTCCCGACTGGCCGGCGCCTTCCGGCGTGCGCGCCTGGGTCACCGAGCGCGGCCCGGGCGCAAGTGGCTACAGTGCCCTGAATCTCGCCACGCACGTGGGCGACGACCCGGCTGTGGTTGCAGCGAACCGCGTGTGGTTGCGCGGCGCGCTCGCGCTACCCGGCGAGCCAGCGTGGCTCGATCAAGTGCACGGCGCGCGCGTTCTGGATCTCGATAGCGAGGCTATTTTGGCTGCCGATGGCGCGGTCACCGCGCGCGTGGGCGTCGTCTGTGCCGTACTGACGGCGGATTGTCTACCGGTGTTGCTCTGCGACAGGGCGGGCCGGCGCATCGGCGTGGCACACGCCGGCTGGCGCGG
Source organism: Gammaproteobacteria bacterium (assembly GCA_039933105.1). GTDB lineage: Bacteria > Pseudomonadota > Gammaproteobacteria > Steroidobacterales > Rariloculaceae > FEN-1219. The sequence goes on from JBDTOT010000010.1 coordinate 53,933, forward strand.
ACTGCTTGACGGCGTCCTGCCCGCTACGGTTCATGCCCTTGGGGTGTCGCCCGATCGGCTCCTGGCATGGCTCGGGCCCGCGATCGGTCCGGCCGCGTACGAGGTCGGCGCCGACGTTCGGGACGCGTTTGTGGCCACCGAGCCAAAGGCCGCGGCGCATTTCACGCCGAACGCGCGCGCCCGCTGGCAGGCCGATCTGTACGGCATTGCGCGTGACAGCCTGAGGACATCTGGGGTCACGGCCGTCTACGGCGGGGGATTCTGCACGTTTCGCGAGTCGAGCCGGTTCTTCTCGCATCGGCGCGAAGCCCCGTGCGGCCGCATGGCCACGCTAATCTGGCGGGAGCACAGCGCGTAGCCCTGCGTCGATAATTACCGGCATGGCGGTTGAGATCTCGCCGAGCTAGCCTCATGTCCGGTCGAGCCAATCAATCAGGATCGTATTGCCATGCGCATGGACAAACTGACCACGCACTTCACGCAGGCGCTTCAGGATGCGCAGTCGTTGGCCGTGGGCCGGGATCACCAGTTCATCGAACCCGTGCACTTGATGGCGGCGTTGCTCGAGCAGCAAGGCGGCACCGTCCGCGGGCTGCTCACGAAAGCCGGCGTGAACATGAACCTGCTGCGTTCGCAGCTCGGCGAGGCGATCGATCGTCTGCCCAGCGTGGAAGGCGCCCCGGGCGACGTGCACATTGGCAACGAGCTCAGCAAGCTCCTGAACGTGACCGACAAACTTGCGCAAGAGCGCGACGACAATTACATCTCGAGCGAGCTGTTCGTGCTCGCGGCCGTGCAGTCGAAGACGGATCTTTCCCGCATTCTCGATAAAGCGGGCGCGGTCAAAGGCGCGATCGCGAAAGCCATCGACGAGATTCGCGGCGGCAGCAAGGTCGACGACCAAAACGCCGAGGAAAAGCGTCAGGCGCTCGAGAAATACACGATCGACCTCACCGCGCGCGCCGAGCAGGAAAAGCTCGACCCCGTGATCGGCCGCGACGACGAGATTCGCCGCACGATCCAGGTGCTGCAACGGCGCACCAAGAACAACCCCGTGCTGATCGGCGAGCCCGGAGTCGGCAAGACCGCCATCGTTGAGGGTCTCGCGCAGCGCATCGTCAACGGCCAAGTGCCGGAGGGCTTGAAGAACAAGCGCGTGCTCTCGCTCGACATGGGCGCGTTGATCGCCGGCGCAAAGTTTCGCGGTGACTTCGAGGAACGTCTGAAGGCGGTATTGAACGATCTCGCGAAGCAGGAAGGCCAGGTCATCCTGTTCATCGACGAGCTGCATACGATGGTCGGCGCCGGCAAGGCCGAGGGATCGATGGACGCCGGCAACATGCTGAAGCCCGCGCTCGCTCGCGGCGAGCTGCATTGCGTGGGCGCCACGACACTCGACGAGTATCGAAAATACGTGGAGAAGGACGCGGCGCTGGAGCGGCGGTTCCAGAAAGTGCTCGTGGACGAGCCATCGGTGGAAGATACGATCGCGATCCTGCGCGGCCTCAAAGACAAGTACGCGCTGCATCACAAAGTCGAGATCACCGATCCCGCGATCGTAGCCGCGGCGACGCTGTCGCACCGCTACATCAGCGACCGGCAGTTGCCTGACAAAGCGATCGACCTGATCGACGAGGCCGCGTCGCGTATTCGCATGGAGATGGACAGCAAGCCCGAGGAGATGGACCGGCTCGAGCGCCGCTTGATCCAGCTCAAGATCGAGCGCGAAGCGCTGAAGAAGGAACGCGACGAAGCCTCGAAACGCCGGCTGTCCGATCTCGAAGAGCAGATCGACAAGCTCGGAGGCGAGTACGCCGATCTCGAAGAGGTGTGGAAGGCCGAGAAGGCCGCCGTACAGGGCGAAGTGCACATCAAGGAAGAGCTCGAGCGAGCGCGTTCCGATATCGAGAAAGCCCGGCGCGCTTCCGATCTCGGCCGCATGGCCGAGCTGCAGTACGGCAAGATTCCCGAGCTCGAGCGCCAGCTCGCGCAAGCCGTGAATGCAGATCGCGACCTGCCGAAGTTGTCGCGGAACAAAGTGACCGAAGAGGAAGTCGCGGAGGTCGTTTCGAAGTGGACCGGCATACCCGTGTCGAAGATGCTCGAGGGCGAGAAGGAAAAGTTGCTCAAGATGGAGCAGTTCCTGGAGCAACGCGTGGTTGGGCAGCATGAAGCGCTGGAGATCGTGTCGAACGCGGTCCGCCGCGCGCGCGCGGGCCTCGCTGACCCGAATCGACCGAACGGGTCATTCCTGTTTCTGGGTCCGACGGGCGTAGGCAAGACCGAGCTCACGAAAGCCCTCGCGAGCTTCCTGTTCGATACCGAAGAAGCCTTGATCCGCATCGACATGTCGGAGTTCATGGAGAAGCACTCGGTCGCGCGGCTGATCGGCGCGCCACCGGGCTACGTCGGCTACGAGGAAGGCGGCTACCTGACCGAAGCCGTGCGGCGTAAGCCGTACTCCGTGGTGCTGCTCGACGAAGTCGAGAAGGCGCATCCGGACGTGTTCAATGTGCTACTGCAGGTGCTCGACGACGGTCGGCTCACGGACGGCCAGGGCCGCACCGTGGACTTCCGCAACACGGTGATCGTCATGACCTCGAACCTGGGCAGCGAGCGAATCCAGGAGCTCGCTGGCGCTGCGAACTACGTGCGCATGAAAGCCGAGGTCATGGAGATCGTGGCGCAGCACTTCCGGCCCGAGTTCATCAACCGCATCGACGACGTCGTCGTGTTTCATCCGCTCGAGGCGGAGCACATCCGCAAGATCGTCGACATCCAGCTCGGCTATCTCCTGAAGCGGCTCGCCGAACGCGAGATCGGGCTCGTGCTCGATCCCGGTGCGCGCGACCGTCTCGCGCAGGCGGGGTTCGATCCCGTGTACGGCGCTCGGCCACTCAAGCGCGCGATCCAGCAGCAATTGGAGAATCCGCTCGCACAGCGTATTCTGCGCGGCGACTTCGGCCCCGGCGATACGATTCGCGTCACGGCCGAAGGCGACGGCTTGGGCTTCATCAAAGGTGTGAAGGAGCGAGCCGCCTAACGCGAGAGAGAAGCTATGCCGATCTACGAATACCAGTGCGCCGCGTGCGGCCACCAGCTCGACGCGCTGCAGAAGATGAGCGACGCGCCGTTGCGAAAATGCCCCGAGTGCGGCAAGTCGCGGTTGCGCCGGCTGGTATCTGCGCCGCAGTTCCGCTTGAAGGGCAGCGGCTGGTACGAGACCGATTTCAAGGGCGATAAGGACAAGAAGCGGAACCTCGTCGAGAAGGCCGAATCTTCCGAGCCCGTGAAAAGCGAAGAGAAGAAAGAGGCCGCGGCCGTTACCGCTACGGCGGACAAGCCCGACAAGCCGAAGAACCCGGACAGCAAAGTGAAGCCGCAGACAGCTAAGCGCGCTGCACCCAAGCGCAAACCGAAAGCATCCAAGTCCGCGAGAGCGTGATGCGTCTGCGCCGCTATTTCGTGGCCGGCCTCGTCGTCTGGCTGCCAATCGCCGTTACCGTCCTCGTCTTCAAGGTGCTGCTCGACTTGATGGACGGGCTCCTGTTCCTCGTCCCGCAGGCCTATCAACCAGAAACGCTGCTCGGATTCCGCGTGCCGGGAGTCGGTGCCGCGCTGGCGTTGATCGTGCTGTTCGCCACCGGAGTCATGGTCGCGAACTTGATCGGGCGGGAGCTGTTGCGTTGGGGCGAGTCGTTGCTCGGGCGCATTCCGCTCGTGCGCTCGGTATACAGCGCGGTGAAGACGTTCTCGTCCGTGTTGTTCTCCTCCGGCAAGTCGTTTCGGAAGGTGCTGCTGATCGAGTACCCACGTAAGGGCGTGTGGCGAGTCGGCTTCCAGACGTCCGACGAGGCGCACGAGATCAAGGCCGCGACTGGCCGCGACGTGGTCGCGGTGTTCGTGCCCAATTCAGCGAACGCCGCCGGCGGCTTCCTAGTGTTCGTGCCTCGCGAGGAAACCGTCGAGCTGCAAATGTCCGTAGAAGAGGCGCTGAAGATGGTCGTGTCGCTAGGCGTCGTGATGCCAGAATGGGGGCCGTCGCGAGAGGCCGCGCCGCTTGCGCCGCCTTAAGGGTTCACCGTAACATCCCCCGCCTCTTCGGTCGGGCTCACTCCATGCGCAGTCATTACTGCGGCCAAGTAAACCGCTCTGCGATTGGCCGCGAAGTTACCGTTGCCGGCTGGGTACACCGGCGCCGCGATCACGGTGGCGTGATCTTCATCGATCTGCGCGATCGCGAAGGGCTCCTGCAGATCGTCTTCGATCCGGATCGCGCCGAGATATTTGCCGAGGCCGAGCGCTTGCGCTCCGAATTCGTGGTCGAGGTGCAGGGCCGCGTCCGTGAGCGTCCGGGCGGGACCATCAATACGAATCTGCCGAGCGGCGAAGTCGAAGTACTCGCCACCAAACTCACCGTGCTCGCGAAGTCGAAGACGCCGCCGTTCCATCACGACGAGCTCGTCAGCGAGGAACTGCGGTTGCGGTATCGCTACCTCGATCTGCGCCGCGAGCCGATGCTGAAGAACCTGCGTTTACGCCACTCCGTGACGCGGGCGCTGCGCAGGTTCATGGATGACAACGGCTTCGTCGACGTCGAGACGCCGATCCTGACGAAGACCACGCCCGAAGGCGCGCGGGATTACCTCGTGCCAAGCCGCACGCAGCCCGGCAACTTCTTCGCTCTGCCCCAGTCGCCGCAGCTCATGAAGCAGTTGCTCATGATGGCGGGCCTCGATCGCTACTATCAGATCGTGAAGTGCTTCCGCGACGAGGACCTGCGCGCGGACCGTCAACCCGAATTCACTCAGCTCGATATCGAGACCTCTTTCATGAACGAAGAGGAACTCATGAAGCTCATGGAGGAGCTGCTGCGCGACACGTTTAAATCCGTGCTCGGCGCAGACTTGCCGACACCATTCCCACGGCTGACGTACGCCGACTCGATGCGCCGCTTCGGCAACGACAAACCGGACTTGCGCAATCCGCTCGAGCTCGTCGAAGTGGCCGATCTGTTCAGCGGCGTGGAGTTCAAGGTGTTCGCCGGCCCGGCCGCGGATCCCGGGAGCCGTATCGCAGCGCTCAAGCTGCCCAAGGGTGGGCAGCTCACGCGCAAAGAAATCGACGACTACACGGCGCTCGTTGCGCGCCATGGCGCGAAAGGCCTCGCGTACATCAAGGTCAACGAGCGCGCGAAGGGGCGCGACGGTTTGCAGTCGCCAATCCTCAAGTTTTTGCCGGACGGGGCGGTGAACGGCGTGCTCGATCGCGTGGGTGCCGTGGACGGCGACCTCGTGTTCTTCGGCGCGGACAAAGCCGGTGTCGTCAACGAGTCGTTGAGTGCGCTGCGCATCGCGGTGGGCCGCGACCGCAAGCTGCTCGAGGGCGACTGGCGGCCGCTGTGGATCGTCGACTTCCCGATGTTCGGCGCAGTGCCGACGGGTGGCTGGACGCCGCTGCATCATCCGTTCACGTCGCCGCGTGATTCGTCGCCCGAAGCCCTGCGTGCGGCGCCAGGCACGACCATCGCGCGCGCCTACGACGTCGTGCTGAACGGCTACGAGATCGGCGGCGGTTCGATGCGTATCCACACTCCGGAGATGCAGTCGGCGGTATTCGACTTGATCGGCATCGACAAGGAAGAGGCGGAGCTCAAGTTCGGCTTCCTGCTGTCTGCGCTCGAGTACGGCGCGCCGCCGCATGGTGGAATCGCGTTCGGTCTCGACAGACTCGTGATGTTGATGGCTGGCACGGAGAACATTCGCGAGGTGATCGCGTTTCCGAAGACGGCCACTGCGAGCGACCTCTTGACGGGTGCGCCGAGCCCGGCCGATGCGGCGCAGCTGAAAGAGCTCGGCATCCGCGTCAAGAGCGCGACCCCGAGCTAGCCGCCGATGGTCGCCGTCGCTGACTTCAGGCGCCCCGAGTCGGTGCTCGTGGTCGTACATACGCCGAAGCTCGACTGCCTGTTGCTGGAGCGCGTAGAGCCCCGCGGGTTTTGGCAAAGCGTCACCGGTACGCTCGACTGGGCCGAGACGCCTGCCAAATGTGCCGCGCGCGAGATCGAGGAGGAAACCGGGCTCGCCCCAGAAGGTTTGCGCGACGCCCGAGTGCAGAACACGTTTCCAATCCTGCCGGCGTGGCGTGCGCATTACTCGCCCGACGTGCAGAGCAATCTCGAGCATCTGTATTACCTCGAAGTGCCCGACGTGCGCGCCGTGCAGCTCGCGCCCGGCGAGCACGTGGCCTACCTGTGGCTGCCCGTCGAGGCCGCGGTCGAAAAGGTCGCCTCGTGGACCAATCGCGAAGCATTGCAACGCCTCAAAGATTCGCGCTCGACTTGACCGGCGTCGTCACGGTCCACGGTCTGTGGATGCGTGCGGGCGCGATGCTCCCGTTGCAACGTCGGCTCGAAAGGCGTGGTTTCGTCGTACAACGCTTCGGCTATCCCACCGTCCGTCAGTCGCTCGCGACCAACGCGAGAGCGCTTGCGGATTTCATCGACCGCGTGCCCGGCGACACCGTGCATCTCGTAGCGCACAGCTTGGGTGGCGTCGTGATCCGCGCGATGCTGGATCAGCGCATCCCGGCGCGACTCGGCCGCGTCGTGCTGCTCGGCTCGCCGCTGCGCGGTAGCCAGGTCGGCGCGCGTGTGACGCGACTGCCAGGCGGGCGTCGAATCATCGGTCAAGCGCTCATCGATCTGAACGCTCGCGGCGGGTTCGCCGAATGGCCGCCGGCCGTGCCGGCGGGCGCCATCGCCGGCCGCGTGCCGTTCGGCAGCGGTTGGGCCGTCGGTGGCATCTTCGAACCTAACGACGGCACCGTGTCCGTCGCTGAAACGCGCGTGCCGGGTCTCGCAGATCACATCGTGATGAGGGTTGCGCACTTCGCGCTGCCGTGGGCGAGGCGGGTGAGTGACCAGACCATACATTTCTTCGAGCGCGGCCGCTTCCGGCACGTGTCGGACTGACTCACTTGGATGCTTTAGCGAGGCGTGCGAGCTCGTAGACAAGATCGAGCGCGGCGCGTGGCGACAGTGAGTCCGTGTCGAGCGCCGTGAGCCGTTCGAGGGCCTGGCGATGCTCAGCGGTGAGCGCCGCCGGTTCAGTAACGAAGCGCAGCTCCGTTTGCGGACTCTTGGGCAGCAACGCTTGCTGGTGCTTCTCGAGCGTGCGCAGATAGTCGCGCGCGCGATCGACGACGTCGCGCGGCACGCCGGCGAGCTCCGCCACGTGCAGGCCGTAGCTCTGGCTCGCGGGCCCGGGCTTCACGCTGTGGAGGAAGATCAGCTCGCGGCCGTGCTCGGTTGCGTCGAGGTGCACGTTGCGGCACGCGGGCAGCTCCTCCGGCAGGCTCGTGAGCTCGAAGTAATGGGTCGCGAACAACGTGAGCGCGCCGATCTTCTGGGCGATGTAGCGCGCGGCCGCCCACGCGATCGAAAGACCGTCGAACGTGCTCGTGCCGCGCCCGACCTCGTCCATCAGTACGAGGCTCGCGCGCGTTGCGCTATTCAAGATGTTGGCCGTCTCCGTCATCTCGACCATGAACGTGGAGCGGCCGCCCGTGAGGTCGTCGGCGGCGCCGATGCGGGTGAAGATTCGATCGAGCGAGCCGACGGTCGCCGACTCCGCAGGCACCGCGCTGCCGATGTGCGCCAGGATCGCGATCAGCGCCGTCTGGCGCATGTACGTCGACTTGCCGCCCATGTTCGGGCCCGTGATGATCAGCATGCGGTCGTGCTCGTCGAGCGAGAGATCGTTCGGCACGAACGGCGCGCTGCTCGATTGCTGTACGCCTAAGTGGCGCCCGCCGCGGTAGGTGAGGTGCGGCTCGTCAACGAGCGCAGGCAGCACGAGGTTGAAGGCTTTGGCGCGCTCGGCAAGGTTGGCGAGCGTGTCGAGTTCGGCCACGGCTTCGGCGGTCGCTTGCAGCGCGGCCAGATCCCGGCCGAGCTTTTCCAGCAGCTCGTCGTAGAGCTGCTTTTCCCGCGCCAGCGAGCGCTCGCGCGCCGACAGCACTTTGTCCTCGAACTCCTTGAGCTCGGGTGTGATGTAGCGTTCTGCGCCTTTCAGCGTCTGGCGCCGGATGTAGTCGGCTGGTGCCGCGGCCGCCTGACCGCGCGTGAGCTCGATATAGAAACCGTGTACGCGGTTGTAGCCGACCTTGAGGTTGGCAATGCCCGTGCGAGCACGTTCACGCGTCTCCATGTCGACGAGAAACTGATCGGCGTTCGTGCTGATCCGGCGCAGCTCGTCGAGATCGGCATCGTAGCCTTCGGCGATCACGCCGCCGTCGCGCAACAGCACGGACGGCGTATCGACGAGCGCGCGCGTGAGGAGCGTGCGCTCGGCCGCGTGCTCGCCGCAGCGCGCGGCGAGCGCCTGAAGGCGTTCGGCACCGAGCGGCGCCGCGAGGCGTTTGAGCTCCGGCAGCGTCGCGAGGCTATCGCGCAGGTGCGCGAGGTCGCGCGGTCGCGCCGTGCGCAGCGCGACGCGCGTCAGTATCCGTTCGAGATCGCCAATGTCCTTCAACACGGTTTGTATGGCGACGATCGGGCCGTTCGTCCGCAGCAGGTCGAGAGATTGTTGCCGGCGCTTGAGCTCTGCGCGGTCGCGGATCGGCCGGTTCAGCCAGCGGCGCAAGAGCCGGCTGCCCATCGCCGTGGCGCACCGGTCCATGAGGCCCGCGAGCGTGTATTGCTCGCTACGCCCGAGAGTCGTTTCGATCTCGAGGTTGCGGCGCGTCTGCGCGTCCAGGATCACGGCGTGCTCGCGGCGCTCGCGCTGCAGTGTCTTTAGATGCGGTAGAGCCGCGCGCTGAGTGTCTTTCGCGTATTGCAGCAGGCAGCCTGCGGCGCCCACGGCAGCGGGAATATCCTCGGCGTCGAAGCCTGCAAGGTCGCGGGTGCCGAGCTGATCGCAGAGCAGGCGCTTGCCCGTGCCGGGATCGAAATGCCACGGTGGTCGGCGGCGCGCGCCGCTCGCGCTTGCGAGCCACTTTGGCGCTTCGGCGTCTTCCGGCAGCAGCAATTCGGCAGGCTTCAAGCGCTCGAGCTCGGCGTGCAGCGCGTCGAGGTCGGCGAGCTCGGTGAGGCTGAAGCGCCCGCCCGCGAGATCAAGCCACGCGAGGCCGAGCGGAGCGCCCAGCGTGACGGCAGCGAGCAGCCGCGTCTCCTTGTCGTCCAGCAGCGCTGCATCGGTCAGCGTGCCGGGCGTCAATACGCGCACGACCTCGCGCGCGACCGGGCCTTTGCTCGTGGCGGGGTCGCCGATCTGCTCGCAGATCGCGACGGATTCGCCGAGGCGCACGAGTCGAGCGAGGTACGTTTCCGCCGACTGCACGGGTACTCCGGCCATCGGAATCGGTTCGCCGCCGGACTGGCCGCGGCGCGTGAGCGCGATGTCGATCAGCTTTGCCGTACGCCGCGCATCGTCGTAGAACAGCTCGTAGAAGTCGCCCATGCGGTAGAACAGCAGCGCGTCCGGAAACTTCGCCTTGATGGCGAGGTACTGCTGCATGACGGGCGTGTGTTGCGAGTTGGTCACTCGTGGCTCGGAGCGCGGTGGGCGCGGCCATTGTAGTCGCGGTACAGGCGGTTGGCATCGGCGTCCGTTGCGCGCAGTCCGCGCACGAAGTCCCCTCCCGCTCGATGGAAATCTCCGGCCGAGACACCCGTCGTCTTTCATCTGTAACGGCGCTGCCGCTTGAGGCGCGCGGTGTTCTGAATTTCGCGGCCTTGCTTTGAGCAAACTTGAGACACACGCGGAGAGACACGGGGCCGCCTGACTGCCTATAGTTCGCCGTTCAGCATAGGACGTGGTGGAAACGTGCAGGAGTCTGAGTTTGCAGCCTCCGCCCCGACGCCAGTCGGCGTCGGACGGGTCAAGGTCGGCAGATGGCTGATCGGCGGCGGCGCGCTGATCGCCGTCCTGGGCGTATTCGCCTACATGAATCACAGCGGCTCCGGCTCTCCGTCACGGGGCCCGCGCTCCACGGCGCCGCCCGTGCGCGTCGCGGTGGCCGAGCGCCGTGACGTTACGATCGTCGAACGGACGATTGGCACGGTTCTCGCGAACACGGCTGTGCAGGTCACGGCGCGCGTCCAGGGCGTGATAGACAGCGCGCACTTCCAGGAAGGCGAACTCGTGAAGGCTGGCGACCTCCTGTTCGAGATCGACCCCCGCGCGTACCGGGCCGCCCTCGCGCAGGCCAAGGCCCAGCTCGCGAAAGACCAGGCTCAGCTGCAGAACGCCGTCAACAACGAGAAACGTTTGCGTACGATCTACGAGCAGAAGCTGACGTCCGTCGAGGCGCTCGACGCTGCCGTTGCCGCGACGGGGGGCGCGACCGCAAGCGTCGCGGCCGATCAGGCCGCCATCGAGATCGCGCAGCTGAACCTCGACTACACGCGTGTGCGAGCGCCCATCGGCGGCAAGACGGGCCCGATCCTCGTGCAGCCCGGCAACCTTGTCGCGAACAACTCCACTGCCGCGCTCGTCACGATCAATCAGATCCAACCGATCAAGGTGTCGTTCTCGTTGCCGCAGTCGGATCTGCCGCGGATCCAGGCGCGCGCGAGTGCGGGAGGGCTCGTCGCGAGCGTCGACCAGCGCTCCGAGGGCGGTAAGGAGTACACCGCGCCCGTCGATTTCGTGAGCAACCGCGTCGACGACACGACGGGCACGATCGAGCTGCGCGTGGCGTTCCCGAACACCGACTCCTCGCTCGTGCCCGGCCAGCTCGTCAACGTGACCGTGGAGCTGGGCCAGATCCCGGGCGCGACGGTCGTGCCGCGGGACGCCGTGAACAGCGGTCCCGACGGCACCTATACGTACGTGGTCACGGCGGACAACCGCGCGGAGCAGCACCGCGTTCGGGTGCTGTTCGACGACGGCACCGCCGACGCGATCGAGAGCGACATACATGCCGGCGATCGGGTGATCGTCGACGGCCAGCTACGGGTCGTGCCGGGTGTGGCGGTGTTCGTAGACAGCCCGCAACGCAACAACCAGCAGCCGGGCGCTGTCGAGAGCCCGTGAACGCATCGCGTCGCTTCATCGACTACCCCGTCATGACGACGCTCGTCATGGCAGCGCTCGTGATCTTCGGGGCCGTGGGCTACTTCACGCTGCCCGTGAACGAGCTGCCTAACGTCGACTTCCCGACGATCAACGTGCAGGCCAGCCTGGCGGGCGCCGATCCTGAGACCATGGCCTCGGCGGTCGCTGCGCCGCTCGAGAACGTCTTCACGACCGTGCCCGGCATCGACTCGATGACGTCGACGAGCAGCCAGGGCAGCACGAACATCACGTTGCAGTTCCGGCTCGATCGAAGCATCGACGCGGCCGCTCAGGATGTGCAGGCCGCGATCTCGTCCGCTGTGCGCCAGTTGCCGAAAACCATGGTCGACCCGCCGACGTTCAGCAAAGAGAACCCTGCCGAGTCGCCGATCTTGTTCCTCTCACTGTCGTCGAAGACGTTGCCGATGACGCTGGTCGATCGCTACGCCGAGACTCTGCTCGCTCGCCAGCTGTCGACGTTGAACGGCGTTGCCCGGGTCAACGTGTTCGGCGCCGCCAAGTACGCGGTACGGATCCAGGCCGACCCTGCCGCGCTCGCAACCCGCGGAATCGGCATCGACCAGCTCGCGCAATCCGTGCAGCGTTCCAACGCGAATCAGGCCACTGGCGCGCTGAACGGCCTCGAGGACGCTGCGATCATCCATACGGATGGTCAGCTGCAGAGTGCCGCGGAGTTCCGCCGCCAGATCATCGCGTATCGTAACGGCGCGCCGGTACGGCTGGCGGACGTCGCTCAGGTCGTCGACAGCGTTCGCAATCTTCGCGACGGCAACTGGTACCGCGGCGACCCTGCGATCAACGTCGCGATCATGCGCCAGCCGGGTGCGAACACGATCGAGGTCGTGAAGGAGGTCAAGAAGGTTCTGCCGAGTTTTCAGGCCTCGCTGCCGGCGGGCATTGACATGGCCATTCGCTACGATCGAAGCGTTACGATCCAGGCGTCGATCGACGAAGTGCAGCGCTCGCTGCTGATCGCGGGTTCCCTTGTGGTTGGCGTGATCTTCCTGTTTCTGCGCCGCGCGTCCGCCACGATCATCCCTTCGCTTGCGCTGCCGATCGCGGTGATCGGCACGTTCGCGGGCATGTCGGCGCTCGGCTACAGCCTCGACAACCTGTCGCTCATGGCGCTCACGCTGTCGGTCGGCTTCGTCGTAGACGACGCCATCGTCATGCTCGAGAACATCGTGCGGCACATGGAGATGGGCAAGAAGCCCTACCGCGCGGCGATTGACGGCGCGTCCGAGATCGGCTTCACCATCCTCTCGATGACCGTGTCGCTGGCGGCCGTGTTCATCCCGATCGCCTTCATGAGCGGCATCGTCGGCCGGTTGCTGCACGAGTTTGCGGTCACCATCATCATCGCCGTGCTGGTCTCGGGCGTTATCTCGGTTACGCTCACACCGATGCTCTGCGCGCGTTTCCTGCGTGACGAGCATGGGATGAAGCAGAACGCGTTCCACCGCGCGAGCGAGCGCTCGTTCCGCTGGCTGCAAAGCACCTACGATCTCAGCCTGCGCTGGAGCCTTAATCACAAGCCGGTCGTGATGGGCATGTTCGCAGCGAGCATCGCCGCAACCATTGGGATGTTCATGATCATGCCGCAGGACTTCCTGCCGGCCGATGACACCGGCGTGGTGCAGATCTCGGTCCAGGCCGCGAACGGCACGTCCTTCGAGCGAATGGTCGAGTACGGCCAGAAGGTCGCGGATATCGTGAATGCCGACCCGAACGCCCGCGGCGCGATGTTCCAGGTGGGGTCGAGCGGCGCAGGCTCCAACGGCGCGCAGGTGCGCGCGATGCTGAAGCCCTTGGGCGAGCGCAAACTCTCCGCGGAAGAGGTCGCGCGCGAGCTGCGACGCAAGGTCGCGAACATCACCGGCGTCAACGTGTTCGTGACGAATCCGCCTGCCCTTCGGATCGGCGGCCGCAACTCGCGGTCGAGCTACCAGTACACGCTGCAGGGCATCGACCTCGGTCAGCTCCAGCGCGTCGCGACCGAGCTCGAGGACGAGCTCAAGATGACTCCAGGGTTCGTCGGCGTGAACAGTGATTTCGATCGCGCAGCGCCGTCACTCGAGGTCGAGATCGACCGTGATCGAGCCGCTGCGCTCGGCGTCTCGGTCGTCGACATCCAGGCTGCGATGGGCTACGCGTTCGGAGGGCAGCAGATCTCGCAGATCTACGCATCGAACGACCAGTACCCCGTGATGCTCGAGCTGCTGCCGGAGCTGCAGCGCAGTGCAGCGTCTTTGAAGACGTTGTACCTGACTTCGAGCTCGGGCACGCTCGTGCCGCTTTCCTCCGTGACGAAGGCCACCAGCGGCACCATCCCGCTCACCGTCAATCATTCGGGCTCGGTGCCCGCCGTGACGGTGTCGTTCGATCTCGCCGAGGGCTACGCGCTCAGCGACGCAGTGCGCGGCATTGAGAGCGCGAGTACCAAGATCGGTGTGCCGCCGACGGTCCAGGGCAGCTTCCAGGGAACCGCAGGCGCATTCCAGGCGGCGACGCAGAACATGGGCCTGTTGCTCGGGATCGCGATCCTGGTCGTCTACATCATCCTCGGGATCCTTTACGAGAGCTTCATCCACCCGCTTACGATTCTGTCGGGGTTGCCGACGGCCGCGGTCGGCGCGTTGCTGACGTTATACGTAGTCGGCCTGCCGCTGACGCTCTACGCGTTCGTGGGCATGGTGATGCTGATCGGTATCGTCAAGAAGAACGCCATCATGATGGTCGACTTCGCGATCAACAAACAGCGGTCCGAGGCAGGCGTATCGCCGGAGCGCGCCATCTACGAAGCCGCGATCGTGCGTTTCCGGCCGATCATGATGACGACGCTCGCGGCGATGATGGGCACGCTGCCGATTGCGTTGGGCAGCGGAATGGGCGCCGAGTCACGTCGGCCGCTCGGGCTCTGCGTCGCGGGTGGTTTGCTGCTGTCGCAGCTGCTCACGCTATACATCACACCGTCGATTTACGTCTATCTCGACCGCTTTGCGAGCCGTTTTACGCGCGGCCCCGACACCGGCGAGGCGCGCGAGATAGGCCGCGCCCTCGAGACCCCCGCCGCATAACTTCCGACCACCGCACCCGCCGGATGAGACGCTGACCGCATGCCCCGCCGCGGCTCATCTGCTAGATTTCCGGCCGAGGATGGCCGCCCAACCCCTTACGCACGACCCCCGACGCGAGCTCGAGATGCTCCTCGCGTCGCGTTTCGCGCTGATTGTCATCGAGTCGCGCGAAGAAGCGCGGGTGCTGCAGCTCGTGCGCGAGGCCAGCTTGAAGGTCAGCCGTGGCCGCGACTGGGGTGTCTTTCAGTGGACCGTCACGGAGGGGCTGCGCCGGGTCGATCGCGACCTCGGCAGCTCGCAGAAAACCCTCGCCGAGCCTACGCAGCTTCTGCGCCATTTGAAGGCGACGCCGATGGCCGGCATCTACGTGCTGCTGGACTTCCATCCGTACCTGTCCGACCCCGTGAACGTGCGATTGATCAAAGATATCGCGCAGGACTACGACACGGTGCCGCGCACGCTCGTTCTGATGAGCCACGAGGTTACGGTGCCACAGGAGCTCGAGCACCTATCCGCGCGCCTCCCGCTCGCCGCACCTTCGCGCAACGAACGCTTGATGGTGATCACGCGTGTGGCCAAGGAGTGGGCCAATGCGAACCGCGGCCAGCCTGCGACGATCGATAAGGCAGCGCTCGATCATCTCATCGACAACCTGGCTGGCCTCGAAGCGCCGGATACCGAGCGCCTCGCTCGGCAGGCTATTTTCAACGACGGCGCGCTGACGATGGCGGACATTCCCGGCATCCTCGCCGCGAAGTATCAGCTGCTGAATCGTGGCGGCACGTTGTCGTACGAGCCGGATACTGCGAAGTTCGCGGATGTCGGCGGTCTTCATCACCTTCGGCACTGGCTCACCACCCGCAAGCCCGCTTTTGACGGCACGGCTCCGGAGCTGGATCCGCCCAAAGGCGTGCTGTTGCTGGGGGTGCAGGGCTGCGGTAAGAGTCTCGCGGCTCGCGCGGCGGCTGGAATTTTCGGCGTGCCCCTGTTGCGACTCGATTTCGGAAGTCTCTACAGCAAGTGGCACGGCGAGTCCGAGAAGAACTTGCGCGATTCGTTGCACGCGGCCGAGAGCCTGATGCCATGCGTGTTGTGGGTGGACGAGATCGAGAAAGCGCTGGCCGCCGGCGATGGCGATGGCGACAGTGGCGTCTCGCGGCGCGTGCTCGGCACGTTTCTAACGTGGCTTGCCGAGCCGCGAGGACGCATCTTCGTCATGGCTACCGCCAACGATGTTCAGGCGTTGCCGCCGGAACTGATCCGCAAGGGGCGCTTCGATGAGATCTTCTTCGTGGACCTGCCGAGCCGCGCGGCTCGCGCAGACGTCCTTGCCATTCATGCCCGCAAACGCGGTGTGAATCTCTCGGCGGAGGAGCTCGGTGCGCTTGCTGGTCACAGTGAAGGCTTCTCGGGAGCGGAACTGGAGCAAGGCATCGTCGCGGGGCTGTATACCTCGCGTTCTACGAAACAGCCGATGTGTGCGGCGCTAATCCTGCACGAGCTGCGCGCTACACAGCCGCTGTCCGTCGTGATGGCGGAGCAGGTGGCAGCGTTGCGCGCGTGGGCGCGCGATCGGACTGTGCCGGCGGACTAATTCGTTCGGACCCATAGTTTTCTTTGCCTCGCCGCAGCGGTGTGACTGACCGTCAACTCCTACTGCTGCTCGGCCGTTATTTCCTTCAGAGGTGATAACTATGAAGACACTCACGTTGATTGTTTTTGGCACCTTGGCGTTGGCGAGCGCGTCTGCCGAGGCGCGCGGATTTTACGGTCCGCGGATCGGCTTTGGGTTCGCCTTCGGGTCTCCGTACTACGGCTGGTACGACCCTTGGGTGTATTCGCCATATGCGTACGGCTACCCGTATCCCTACGCATACAGAAGCCCGTCCAAGCAAGACGACAAGGCGACCGAGAACTTGTTTGCGTATCCCGCGAAGGGTCAAACCGCCGCGCAAACGGCGCAGGACCGCCAGGAGTGCAACGGCTGGGCCGTCGAGCAAAGCGGGCTCGATCCCGCGACAGCGAAGAAGCGGGCCAAGGCGGAGCATAGAGACGACTACAACCGTGCGTTCATCGCGTGCATGCAGGGGCGCGACTACACGGTGAAGTAGCGCTAGTGGGCGGCGAGTGCGCGGCCAAACGGCCGCGCACTTCCTCCACGAATCGATGCGAACCGATGCTCGTCACACAACATGTTGACAAGCTAGCGACTCGACACCCAATATCTAGTGGTGCCTCGGTTCGCACGTGAGTGCGATGAAAAGGGAATCCGGTCAGAGTCAAGCTTTAAGCCGGAGCTGCCCCCGCAACTGTAGGCCGCGACGCAGTCGTGCCGATCACGCCACTGGGGCTTACGTCCCGGGAAGGCCGGCCAAACTGCCTTTTAGCGGCGAGCCAGGAGACCTGCCGAAGCGCGCAATGTTCTGTCAGCCGGGGTGTGCTGGGCAGGAGCGTGGCACGGTGTCCGTGGCGCGCTTTCCATCCGCCCCATTATTTTCGTAGGGAGCGGAATGGCCACACAACCCGATCAAGTCAAAGCAGCGTCGCGATATGCGTCGGTGCATCTAAACACTTCGCTCGACGATGCGGCGTCGCCGGCGGCGCCGCTCGCCGACGCCGTATCGCTGCGCCTGGAGCAGACGGCGCTGCAAACGCGCTATCCGGTCATCGATCCCGCGCGCGATGCGCTGCTCACGGGTTTCGGCCGCGCAACGTTACAGGATCGGTATCTGATGCCGGGCGAGACGCCGCAGCATCTGTTCGCGCGTGTGGCGCGCGCCTACGCCGACGACGCCGACCATGCGCAGCGCCTCTACGACTACATGTCGCGCCTATGGTTCATGCCGGCTACGCCGATCTTGAGCAACGGCGGCACTGAGCGCGGCTTGCCGATCTCGTGTTTCTTGAACTCGGTCGAGGACGATCTCGGCAGCATCGTCGACACGTGGACCGAGAACGTGTGGCTCGCGTCGAACGGTGGGGGCATCGGCACGTATTGGGGCGACGTGCGCTCGATCGGCGAGACGGTCAAAGGTTGCGGCCAGACGTCCGGCATCATTCCGTTCGTGCGTGTGATGGACTCGTTGACGCTCGCGATCTCGCAGGGTTCGCTGCGCCGCGGCTCGGCGGCGGTGTATCTCGACGTGCATCACCCCGAGATCGAGGAGTTCGTCGAGATCCGTAAGCCGTCCGGTGACTTCAACCGTAAGAGCCTGAATCTGCATCATGGCGTGTGCGTGACGGACGAGTTCATGCTCGCCGTGCGCGACGATCTGCCGTTCGCGCTGCGCAGCCCGCGCTCGGGCGAGATCGTGAAACGCGTAGGCGCGCGGCAGCTGTGGCAGAAGATTCTCGAGACCCGGCTGCAGACGGGCGAGCCGTACTTGCTGTTCATCGATACCGCGAATCGCGAGCTCGCGGCGCACCAACGTAACGTCGGGCTGAAAGTGCGCCAGTCGAATCTATGCAGCGAGATCCTGCTGGCGACCGGCCGCGATCAGCACGGCGAGACGCGCACGGCGGTCTGTTGCCTCGCGTCCGTGAACTTCGAGACGTGGGACGAGTGGCATCGCGAGCCGCAGTTCATCGAAGACGTGCTGCGAATGCTCGACAACGTTCTGCAGGATTTCATCACGCGGGCGCCTGATTCGATGGCCGCAGCGCGCTACTCGGCCATGCGCGAGCGGTCGGTGGGGCTAGGCGCGATGGGCTTCCATTCGTACCTGCAGCAAAACGGCATCCCGTTCGAGAGCGCGCTGGCACGCTCCGCGAACCTGCGCATGTTCCGGCAGCTGCGAACGGCGGCCGACGCTGCGTCGCGCGCCCTTGCGCTGGAGCGCGGCGCGTGCCCCGACGCGGCCGAGCAGGGCGTGCACGAGCGCTTCAGCCATAAGCTCGCGATCGCCCCGACGGCCAGCATCAGCGTGATCTGCGGCGGCACCAGCGCCTGCATCGAGCCGATCCCCGCCAACGTCTACACGCACAAGACGCTGTCGGGTTCGTTCAGCGTGCGCAACCCGGCGCTCACGAGGATGCTGGCCGCGAAGGGCATCGACACCGACGCGACGTGGCAGTCGATTCTGGCGCACGACGGTTCCGTGCAGCACCTCGAGGGCCTCGATGACGACGAGAAGGCGATTTTCCGCACGGCGTTCGAGATCGACCAGCGCTGGGTCGTGGAGCTCGCGGCCGACCGCGCGCCGCTGATCTGCCAGGGCCAGTCCGTGAACCTGTATCTGCGCAGCGACCTGCATAAGTGGGATCTCCTGATGTTGCACTGGATGGCGTGGGAGCGCGGCGTGAAGAGCCTGTACTACTGCCGCTCGAAGTCCGTGCAGCGCGCGGGATTCGCCGGAGTCGATGGCGACAACACGCGGCGCTGGCCCACGAAAGCGCTTTCGGCCGACGAAAACAAATACGACGAGTGCCTCGCATGTCAGTAACGACGACCGATCAGATCGAGCTTCTGCAGCGTCCCGGCCTGCTGGTGCCGAGCAAGAGCTACAAGCCGCTGCGCTATCCGTGGGCCATCGAGTACTGGCGGCGGCAGCAGCAGATCCACTGGATGCCGGAGGAAATTCCGCTCGGCGAGGATTGCAAGGACTGGAGCTCGCGCATCACGGATGCGGAGCGCAATTTGCTCACCCAGGTGTTCCGCTTCTTCACGCAGTCCGACGTGGAAGTGCAGGACAATTATATGGAGCGCTACGCGCGCGTGTTCAAACCCACCGAGATCAAGATGATGCTCGCGGCGTTCGCGAACATGGAGACCGTGCACATCGCGGCGTACGCGCTGCTGCTCGAAACGCTCGGCATGCCGGACTCGGAGTTCGCGGCGTTCCTCGATTACTCCGCGATGCGCGACAAGCACGACTATCTACAAACGTTCGGTGTGGACAACGAAGCCGACATCCTGCGCACGCTCGCAATGTTCGGCGGTTTCGCGGAAGGGCTGCAGCTCTTTGCCAGCTTCGCGATCCTGTTGAACTTCCCGCGTCACAATAAGATGCGCGGCATGGGGCAGGTCGTGTCCTGGTCCGTGCGCGACGAGACGCTGCACTGCGAAGGCATCATCCGCTTGTTCCACACGTTCGCGGCCGAAACTGGCGCGCTGACGAGCGCCGTGCGCGACGACGTCATGGAGTGCGCGCGCACGGTCGTGCGACTCGAAGACCGGTTCATCGACCTCGCGTTCGAGCTCGGTCCCATCGAGGGCATGACGGCCGACGACGTCAAAGCGTACATCCGCTACATCGCGGACTGGCGGCTGAAGCAGCTTGGGCTTCCAGCGCTCTATGGAGCGAAAGAGCATCCGCTGCCTTGGCTCACGGCGATCCTGAACGGCGTCGAGCACGCGAACTTCTTCGAGACACGCGCCACGGAATATGCGAAGGCCGCGACGGGCGGCGCGTGGCATGGCAACGAAGGCGCCTGGGGGCTGTTCGACCGGCGCGTGGCGCGCCGCGGGCAGCTGGATCTGATCGCCCGCCCCGACTAAGAGCCGGGCCGATCCCGCTATTCGAACTCGAGTTCGAGGAGATCACCGTTCGAGCTGCTGCTGGCCGCGTACAGCAGCGTGCGCCCGTCGGGCGACACAGACAGACCCTGTTCAGTTCGCGGTGGCAACGATGCGACATCGCGCGCAGCATGCCGCGCGTAGTCGTAGAAGCGCAGGGCTCTCGGCACGCCAGCTGGTGTGAGCCCAACGTAGTAGAAACCGTCGCTCGTAGGCGTTGTGCCGCCGAGCGGCGGCGTGTAGTCGTCGACGAGCTTCTCCTCGGGGTTCGTCGCGGCACCGCCCGCAAGCGAACGTGCGTACAGCCCACGCGCCGTGGTCTTCGAGTAAATCATGCGTGTTCCATCGATCGTCAAACGCGGCAGAGTACCCTCGAACAAGGGTTCGCGCGTGCCATCGGCCGTATTGGTGCGCACGATCATGTCGGCCGCGCCAATCTCGACCGAATACAGGTAACGTCCATCCAAAGACCATTCCGCGCAACAGCCGCCGGTGAACGGCTGCGCTATGCCGCCCTTGTCGGGCAGCAGGTAGATCTGTCGGTTTCGACCCGGAGTGGCAACGTGAAAGGCGAGCTGCCGGCCGTCCGGCGACCAGCGTGGGAATCCGATTGCGGTGACTTCGATATCCGTGAGCTGCCGCAATTCTCCGCCGTCCGCTCTGGCACGCCAGACAGCTACGCGACCGCTCCGCCCGCTTATGAAGGCGACGCTCCGTCCATCCGGTGAGAACTGCGGATGATGATCGACAGCGCTCGATGCTATGCGCCGCACAGGCGCCCCCCGGGCCTCATGGGTTTTGGGGTCGACGGGAATCGCCCAAATATCGGCCAGCGCGGTTTCGACGGCGATGACCGCGAGCGAGCGTTCCTCGTCACGATGCAAAGAGAGTCCGCGATAGCGTGTGGCTCCTGGTGCCCCGCTGGCCGTGTATACGACGCGCGACTCGCCGCCCACGACGGACTCGCGTATCTCCCCCGCGTTGAGAAACACCACGCGCCGGCTGTCCCGCGACCAGTGCGGCGAGTGCGGAGTGCCCGTTGGGCCACTCGGCAAGACGCTTGGCCGGCCTTCGGGCTTCAATTCGCGACCCAGCCGCTGGACCATGAGTCGGCTCGACCGCCCCGCCGAGATTTGGAACCGCGAGAACGCAAGCCATCGCCCGTCGGGCGAAACGGCGGGAGAGGAATCGTACACGTCAGGATCGTTGGTCAAAGAATGAATGGCACCCGTCGTGATCGCGAGCGCGTACAAATGGTAGTCGCCTGCTTCGCTGGAATCGCCTGTCTGTGACGTGAAGACCACATATGCGCTATCGGGGCTCCATGCCAGCAATGGCGCTGTTTCACGCAACTGCGTGTCGACCCATAACCGCGCAGAGTGCAGTTTCCGCTCGGCGCCGCCGAGCGCCGGCGCTACCATGATGTCGAAGTCTCTGGGACCGCGACGTCGCAAAAAGGCGATCTCGGTTCCGTCCGGCGACCACGCGGGATCCTGATCGACGGCGGGATCGTCGGTCAGACGCAACGGTGTGGCGGCACCGAGCGTCGCCACGTATATGTCGCGATTGCCGGCGTCTTCGGCCCCACGGTCCCACGAGAACGCGACTTGTCGACCGTCCGGCGATAGCGAGGGCGAGGCTTCGTCGCCGGGGTAGCTCGTTGCAGGCAGGACGCGCGTCACGGCGCCAAGCGGCGGGCTCTGCGGTACGTTCGACGCCCCGCTTGACGTCCACCAAATGTAGTAGCTACCGACGACCGCGAATGCGGCTGCGCCAAGAACAGCGCGGAGGGCGCGAGGTCGCAGAGCGAAGCCACTGGGCCGCGCGCTCGCCGCGGGGGGCAGCGGGGCGAGTAGCTCACGGTCTCGCGGTGCGGCGGATGCCGGCTCAGCCATCGCTTTCACGTCCGCGACGAACTGGTACCCACGGCCCTGGACGGTTACGAGGTAACGTTGTCCGTCGTCGTCGAGCGCGCGACGCAACGCTGCGATCAGTTTGTTGAGGCTGTTGTCCTCGACGACGGTCCGCGGCCAGAGGATCTTCATAAGCTCGTCGCGCACCACGATGGTTCCCGCATGCTCGACGAAGTAAAGAAGCGCGTCGAACGCCTTCGCGGTGATTTCGACGCGACTGCCGTCGCGGCGACAAAGAGCGCGATGTCGCGGCTCCAGGCGAAAATCGCCGAACCCGTAGACGGTCTGACGTCCGGTGGAATCGCTCATCCAAGACCTCCAGCCGGCAGGATGGAACGGTCGCCGAATACTATTACATACCAGGGGAACACGTTTTCACTTACTGCCAATGAGCTGTCACGCCGTGAATACTAGTTTCGTGAGGGTCCTCTTACGCGCGTCCCGCGGAAGGAACCCCTCGTGTCTTGCGCTACTCTCCCGCGAGTTCGCCGCGTTCAACGTTCGTCGTTGCTGGCGCCGACAGCGCTGATCGCAGCGGCGCTGGTCCCCGCACCTGCGACGTTCGGCGGCGAACTCATCAAGCCCACGCTGAACATAAACGACATGCGTCTAGTGATTGCCTATATATCGCCGACTGACCTGCTGAGTCTTCAGCAAGAGCACGGCGCCCACGTTGATATGCATGACATCCGCCTGGACTACCGTCATGGGTTCTCGATACTGAAAACCAATCGTGAGACCGGCGCGCGGACTTGCGAGATCTATCTGCCGAACACGAAGAAGCCCCGCGCCGTTGACGACGAAGCAACGCTGAGCCTCGGGCATGAAGTCTTGCATTGCATGCTCGGCAAGTATCACCGCTGACTGCCCATGACATTTCGGTCGCCGGTGACCAGAAACGAAAGATATGGCGCGGAGATCAGCATTGAGGTGTGTGACGACGGCAAACTCGCGGGGCCGCTAGTGACGGCCGATGTGCCGCCGCTGAAGCGCTCTCAACGGACCCGCGGATCGATCGGTATGTAGGCCCGCTCGTCGAGCGGACTGCCGGTCAGTGGCTGCAGCGCATCGCGGTATTCGCGCGTGTGCGCGGCGCCGACGTGTGTGTCGAGCGCCGCTTGGCTCTGCCAGTGCTCCACGACCGTGAAGTGATTCGCACGCTCCTTGTGCTGAAGCACGTCGAAGCGCAAGTTGCCGGCTTCCTGCCGGCTCGCGTCGGCGAGCTTCTGCAGCAGATTCGGCGCTTCCGTGTTCGGTGCGACATCCACGTGCGAGACGACGAACACGCCTTGTGTGCGAACGCCGCCGACGCCTTTGTCCGCTGCCACCGTCAGCGTCTTGTAGAGCCGCTCGTCGTAGTCGCTGGTGCGAACCGGCTGCAGCGCGTCCATCAGCTGACGCTTCGCCGACGGGTCGCGCGCATCGAGCGCGGCCTGGTTGCGCCAGGTCTCGAGCACCGCGAAATGGCCGGGACGACCCGTTTGCGCGTATAGCTCCACAGCGACGCAGCCGGTTTGCTGCCGCGTTGCGTCGCGGTAGGCCTCGAGCGCGGAGCGCCCGGCTTCGGCAGCCGCGGCGCGGGTCTCGATGTAGCCCACGGCAAACGCACTCCCGAGTGCAGTGGCGCTCGACGCGGGCTGACCGGTGGCGAGGTAGGGCATCAGCGTTAGTGTGGCGAGAAGAATGCGAGCGAGCATCGCGGCAGCCTCTACTTTACCCTCGTTGTGACGCTGCGCGATGATGCCTGCCGGCGTCGCCAAAAGCGATTGGGAGGGGAAGCATGCCAATTCGTCGAGGAATCGTAAGAGCGGGCTGGTTCGCGTGTGCAGCCACCGTCGTGACAGTCGTGCACGCGGCCACACCTGTGGTGAAGCCGGAGAGTATCGGCTTGTCGACGGCGCGGCTCGCCCGTGTGACGGAGCTCATGCAGCGCAACATCGACGCCGGTACGTTCGCAGGCTCCGTGACGCTGATCGCACGCAACGGTCGCGTCGCCATGCTCACCTCCCAGGGCGTGATGGACCTCGAGTCGAAGGCGCCGATGCGTACGGACGCCGTGTTTCGCATCATGTCGATGACGAAGCCCGTCATCGCCGTAGCGCTGCTCATGCTGGTGGAAGAGGGCAAGGTGCGGCTGACGGATCCGGTCGGCAAGTTCATTCCGGCGTTGCAGACCATGACGGTGGTCGTGCCGAACACGGAGGGCTACTTCCCGCCGTCGCCGGCGTTCGCGGCGAACGCACCATTGCCGGGGCGCGTCGTCGAGGCGCAACGGCCGATCATGATTCGCGATCTGCTGTCGCACACCTCGGGGCTCATGAGCGGCGGGTTCAGTAGCACGTTTCCGTTTGCGGTGGGCGCCGGCGAGACGCTGGCGCAGGTGCTGCCGCGATTGCAGAGTATCCCGCTCGATTTCCAGCCCGGTACGCATTGGGCTTACAGCGGCCAGTACGGTTTCGACGTGCTCGCGCGCATCATCGAGGTAGCGTCCGGGATGTCGCTGGATAAATTCTTCGAGCAGCGCATCTTCGCGCCGCTCGGCATGAAGGACACGTTCTTCTACCGTGACGGCGTGCAAACGCGCAAACCGACGCTGTATCAGCGCGCCAACGGAGCGCTGCAGAAGACCGCAGACGGCGCGTTCATGAACGGCGCGTATTTCTCGGGCGGCGGTGGGTTGTCGAGCACGGCCGAGGACTATCTGCGCTTCGCGCTCATGCTCGCGAACGGTGGCGAGCTCGACGGCGCACGAATCCTGAGCCGGCGCTCGGTCGAGACGATGACGTCCGTGTTCGCGCCCGACACGCTACCGGGGCGCGTCGCGGGAGAGGGTTTCGGGCTCGGCGTGCGCGTGGTGAGCGATCCCGCTGCGCGCAACACGTGGCTGTCGAAGGGTGGCTTCGGCTGGAGCGGTGCTTACAACACGCACTTCTTTGTCGATCCGAAAGAGAAGGTCATCGGCATCTTCATGACGCAGGTGACGTTCCTTGAAACGCGCGGCCAGCTGCGCGACGACTTCGAGACTGCCGTCATGCAGGCAGTCGTCGGCAACTAGGGTTTCTCGACGAAGCTGCGCAGTCGGTCGATAGCCTGGTCCCACTGCGCCGAGATCTCGTCGACGTAGCGGCGCAGCTCGTCGAGTCGCCGCTGCCTGAGCTTCCACACACGCTCGCGTCCCGCGCGCTCGCCGTGCACGAGGTCGGCCGACTCGAGCGTGCGCAGGTGCTTCGTCACGGCCTGCCGCGAGACGTGAGTTTCCTCGGTGAGCCGCACGATCGACAGCGGGCCTTCGTTGCGCAGGCGCGTGACGATCTGCAGCCGCGTGGCGTCGCCGAGCGCCGCGAACACGGGTGCGAATCGCTCGGCGCGTGCCGATGGCTGGCCGCTCCTGTTGGGCGTCATCTCAGCCGGTCGTGGACGTGGCCAGATAGTTCGCGACGAGGCGCAGCTGATGCGTCCAGCCGCCGTCGTTGGCGGTGAAGGCCGCCGAGCGCCGCGACAGCGGAATGTCGTCGAAGCCGGATTCGACGATCGAGAGGCGCGTGTCGTTGCCGACCGGCGTCAGCTCGAACACGATCAACGTCGTCGGCTCGCGGGTGTAGTCCACGCTCGGATCCATCGCGTACGGGTGCCAGCGGAACGCGATAAGACGTGGCGGCTCCATGGCCTCAACGTGGAACTCGAACCGCTTGCCGGTGTGCGGCTCCTGCAGCTTCGCGACGTCGGCGTCCGCCGTGGTGGGCACGATGCGGCCCGCGATCGCCCGACCAGCGACGAATGGACCGTCGAACGCCACGCCAAACCAGGAGCCGAACTCGCGGGCGTCGCTGACAGCTCGCCACACGCGCTCGAGCGGAGCATGCAGAAGGGCGGTCTTCTCGATGCGATCGGGGATCATACGCAACCTCCAGGTTGCGCATGATCTTAGCGGCCGGCTCGCAAAAGCGCAACCTTCAGGTTGCGGTTTATTCTCCCGCGAGACTGCGCTGTGGCATGTCCTGCGGCCGGTCGGTCCACTTGACCTCTGGCCACACATGCACGCGCTGCTTGAAGCGCCAACCCTTCGCGGTCTTCACGAGCGTGTCCTCGTAGCCGCCTTCCCAGTGAATGGGGTCGCCCTGCGCCGTGGTCTTGTTCTGCATCGTGAGCAGCGTCGAGGTCGCCTTCGCGCCTTCCGGCGTCGCAACGATCGAAAGGTCTGCCACGATGTGATACTCGGGATTCGGTGTCGGCGGGCGGCAGCCGCCCTTGCCGTCGGAGCCGCCGGCGCGCGCGAGCTCGTCGCGGCCGCGGAACCAGACTTTCACGCCGCTGCCCCAGGTCTGCGAGACGCCAAACGTGCCGTCGTCCGTAAACTGATCGGCGTAGTCGCTACCGCCGTTCGTGCAGTTCTCGAGGATGCGCGAATAGGCCTGAATCAGCTGCAGGATGTCGACGTAGTCCTGCGCGGGGAGCTTGTTGCCGCTTTGAGCGACGGCGCCGCCCGTGAGCAGGGTACCAGCGGCGGCAACCAGCATGAGACCGAACGACGTGCGTTGCATGGTGTGTTCTCCAGGTGATATCAGCGCGGTGATGATAGCGGGCGCCGCGCGAAACCACACGCGTGCTAGGGCGTATCCGACAACCGCCTCAGCGCGCGGCCCTTCGCGCTGTCGGCCGGCACGAACCGCTGCACGCGCTCGCCCTGGAACACTTCACCCGTGTACACGTTGCCGCTCGCATCGACGGCGATCATGTGCAACCCGAAGAACTGCCCGCCGTTCTCGCCCATGTGACCCATCTCGCCGAGTACGCGGCCGTCGGCGCGGTTCACGAACCAAATCCGGTTGTTCGTGAGGTCCGAAACATAGAGGAGACGCTGCGCGGGATCGGGCGACATTGCGATGCCACCCGTCGCGCCGCCGATCCCCGTGCCGGGCGCGATGACCCACTCGGCGATGAACTCACCCTGTTTGCTCGTGACATGAATGCGGTTCGCGTTGCGGTCCGCGGCGTAGACGCGGCCGTCGTGCGATACCTGGATCGTGAGATGCCCGGCGAAATCGCGCGGCATCGGGCCGTTCGGTGTGTAAGCGTGGTCGGCATCGTCGGTGCTGATGTCGCGCAAGCGTTTGCCGTACGCGCCCCAGCCGCGTTTGAATGCGAGTGAGTCGAGATCGAAGATCAGCACGCGGCCGCCGAGATAGTTGTCGGCCACGTAGATCTCTTGATCGGCCTGGACGACGCGGATCTCCTCGATCGTGCCCACCACCATGGGAGTATCCGGCGGATACTTCGCGCGGAACGCCGCGCGTTTCTCGGCTTGTACCGCGAGCGCGGCCGCATCGCGCGGCGGTTGCGGCAAGAACGCGGCGACGGGGCCGCGGCTGCCTTGCCCCGGCTTGCGGTCGTTCAACGTCGGCAATCCCACCGGACCGCCGTCCTCGCGCTCCGGCGTGTGCGCGATCTCGCCGACGACGCGCCCCGTGCGCGTGTCGTACTTGCGCACCGTCTCCTGGCCGAGATAGGCGAAGCCCGCACCGTCGACGTCCGTGCCGTGGCCTTGTGGTGCATCGAACGAACCGATGACTTTGCCCGCGCGATCGATGTGAATCATCGCGGGCGCGCGCACGCAGCAGAGCCCGAGCGGCGGAGTGAGTTCGGCGTGCAGTTCGATGTTGGTGAGGTCGTTCGGTCGGTTGTAGACCCAGACGGTGCCGTCGCGGTCGAGGGCCAGGCCGGTCACGCCGCCGAGCTTCCAGAGATTCGGCAGCTCCTTCGGCCACGTGGGGTCGAACACGAGGTCGGGTACCCGCTGCGCGAAGGCAGTCGCGAGCGGGGCCAGCAGCCCGGCCGCGAAGATCAGCGCGTAACGTCCCCGTCCCCCCATCGCAGGGAGTCTACCGAAAAAACAAAGCCCGCTCCGGGGGGGGTGGAGCGGGCTTCGCCTTCGGGGATGCAGTCGTCGTTAGAAAGAGACCTGCGCCCAGAGACCGATTTCGTTGTGCTTGCCTTCGAGGGCGCCGGTCGTCGCGCCGATCGTGCCGTTCGAGGTCTTCAGCAAGCCGCCTTCGACCTTGTCCTGCTTGTAAACGATCGCGAGATCGACCTTCGCCACCGGCGTGAAGATCACGCCCAAGTTGACGTACTTGTTCTCGAGCGCGGGTGCCAGATCCTTGCTCGGTTTCGCTTCGTCGACGCGCGCGAACAGCTGCACGTTCTTCTTGATGCTGTAAGCGCCCCAGATCGAATGACCGTCGCTGTTGTCACTCAGCGGATTCAGCACGGTGTTCCAGTTGTCGGCCTGGAAGAACTCGGCGCCGACTTTGAACTTGTCCTTGGCGTACGCCGCCAGGATTTCCGTGCGGTTCGCCGTATGGAACGTATTCACGCTCTCCCTGTCGAGGCCGCGCTTGCCGGCACGGTAGAACAGTGCGAGCGTCAGGCCTTTGACCGGCTCGAAGTCGATGCGCGAGTCGAGGTCGAGACCCTGGCTCCGTGTCGCGGTCTTGTACCCAGCGCCGTTGATCGCCGACACGGCGTAGTGCGCCTTGCCGCCGCCGAAAGCGCCTAAGATGTGCGCGCCCCAGTCGGCGGAGGCCTCGAAGCCGATGCGCTCGATGAGCATGGTCTCGATGAAGCGGTTACCGTAGATGCCTTCGACGAACGGCAGCAGCGGGGTGTCTGCCGAGCCCAGACGCAGCGTGAACTTGTCGTTGAACTTGGCCTCTGCGTAGGCCTTCTTGACGAACAATTGCGTTTCGCTGTCGTTGGCGACGTAATTGAAGTCGGTCGTCAGGTTGACGGACCAGACTTTGTCGAACTGATGACCGAGGATGAAGTAAAAACGTTTGACGTCGAGACCGGTGCCGGAGGCATCCGTCTTGGCGCCGTTGCTCGTTTCGTCGACGTTCGTGAGGTCGACATAGGCTCTGCCGCCAATGGTCGTTTCGCCCGGCTCCGCCGCGCGAGTTGCGGCGCTGCTCATGGCGCAGGCAATGGCGAGGGTGGCGGACAACAGTGTCTTGTTCATGGAATCTCCGTATCGGGGGTGTTTCTGCGAAGTCGCGGCAAAGCTACCGGGGCTTCATTACAGTGTTGTTACAAAAGGATCTCCGGCGGGCCGCATGCACCGGCTAATCATGTCTAGCGAAGGTGTCGGAACGATGAATGGCCCGTGACCCACACGGGGCCGGCCGACCATCGTAGAAGTGGCCAACCGGATGATTGCAGCGTAAATGAGATTCTCTTGGACCAATCCGTATCCGACGACGCGTAGCCCGCTCTTCGCGCGCAACGTCGTTGCCACGTCGCAGCCGCTCGCCGCGCAGGCGGGGCTCGCGATGCTGCGCCAAGGCGGCAATGCGGTCGACGCGGCGGTCGCGGCGGCGGCTGCGATGGCGATCGTCGAACCGGTCTCGAACGGACTCGGCAGCGACAACTTCGCGATCGTGTGGGATGGCCATGCGCTGCACGGACTGAACAGCTCGGGTCCCGCGCCTGCCGCGTGGACACGCGACTACTTCTTGCACAAGCACCGCGATGCGGTGCCAGCGCGCGGCTGGGACGCCGTCACGGTGCCGGGCGCTGTTGCAGGCTGGGCGGCGCTGTCGCAACGCTTGGGCAAGCTGCCGTTCGCGGATCTGCTGCAGCCGGCCATCGAGCTCGCGGAGCGCGGCTACGGCGTGGGTGTCGTGACCGCCGCCAGCTGGGCGCGGCAGGTGCCTGTGCTACAGAGCGTTCCCGGTTTCCGCGAGGCGTTCATGCCGCACGGACGGGCGCCGCAACCCGGCGAGCGGTTCCAGTTTCCGGCAGCAGCGGCCGCGTTGCGCAAGATTGCCGCGACGCGCGGCGAGGCGTTCTACCGCGGCGAGATTGCGGCGGCGCTTGCGGCGCACAGCGTCGCGAACGGCGGCGCGATGACGCCGGGCGATCTCGCAGGTTTCATGCCCGAATGGGTCACGCCCATCGCAACCGATTTCAGCGGCTACATGGTTCATGAGATTCCGCCGAACGGGCAGGGCATTGCCGCGCTGATGGCGCTCGGGATTCTGCGCCACCATGATCTCGCGGCGCTCCCAGTCGATAGCATCGCTTCACAGCATCTGCAGATCGAGGCCATGAAGCTCGCGTTCGCCGATGCGTATCGTTGGGTGGCCGACCCGCGCGCGATGACGAACGTCAGGCCCGCCGATCTTCTCGACGACGGCTATTTAGCCCAGCGTGCGCGGCGCATCGATCCGAAGCGCGCGCAGGACTTTGCGCATGCCACGCCGCCGCGCGGCGGCACGATCTACCTCACGGCCGCCGACGCGAGCGGCATGATGGTGAGCCTCATTCAGTCGAACTACATGGGCTTCGGCAGCGGCATCGTCGTGCCGGGCACGGGCGTCAGCCTGCAGAACCGTGGCCACTGCTTCACGCTCGAAGCCGGCCATCCGAACGTCGTCGAGCCCGGCAAGCGGCCATTCCACACGATCATCCCCGGCTTTCTGACGAAAGACGGCCGACCGCAAATGAGCTTCGGCGTCATGGGCGGCAACATGCAGCCGCAGGGACACTTACAGACGCTCGTGCGAATGCTTGTCTACGGTCAGCAGCCGCAGGCCGCGTGCGACGCGCCGCGGTGGAAGGTGGGCGTAGGTCGCCACATCGACTGCGAGGGCACGTGCGCGCCGGCGCTCGTCGACGGGTTGCGCGCGCTTGGCCACGACGTCGGGCCGATCGACTCGTCGAACGATTTCGGCTCCGGCCAGTTCATCTGGAAATTGTCGGACGATGCCGAGGACGGCTACGTCGCGGCCAGCGATTCGCGTCGCGAAGGGCAGGCCGTCGGCTACTGACGCCAGGGCGCACGATTCGCCGGATCGAGGCTCAGCGTGGATCGACCAGGCGCCGGTATTGCTCGGGCACGGGGCCGAGGGTTAGTAACGAAAGGAACCCGGTGGTATCCACCGGCGGCCAGACCTTTGCCGGCTCGTTGGGGTTGCCGGGCGTCGGGTCGTGCGGCAGGTACAACTGCCGTGGCCGCGCGAGGTAGGCGGCGCACGAGTCTTCTTCGTCGTGAGCGTAGTAAGTTTCGGTGCGTGCCGCTGGCAGCCATGGCCCCGCATCCTTTCTCCCGAAGTCCCACGGCTTGCGGTGCTGCCGAATCGCAGTGCGGCGCGCGACGTTCAGTGTCAGCACCACTCCCGGATCGCGGCCGACGTTCGCGAGTGCGCGCTGCTGCCAGTCGGGCGGTGGAGTGGCCCACGTGGCGCGCGCGACGGCCGCCTGCCAACGTGAGAGCGCGTCCTTCGCCATGTCGGCGGGTCGCGTGCAATGGGTGACCGCGGCGTCGATGACATAGCCCAGCACTGCGGGCTGCGGCAGACAGAACCACAAAGTACCGAGCCCGAGCCCTGCCGTGCCAGCGAGCAGAGCGCCCACACGCACGCCGTTCGAGACTGGCAGCACGCGAAACACCAGGCCGAGGATCACGCCGGCGAAGGCGCCGCCCGGCCCCGTGATGAAAATACCGAGCAGCGGCCCCTGGTTCGCGTCCGGATTCAGCGCGATTGGTCCGAAGAAGCCGGCGATGAACCCGGTGGCGCCGAGCGCGGCAACCCAAAGCCTGATCGGGAGGCGTGGGCCTGCGTCGTTCATCGGTGCGGGGCTCGAAGCGTCATGGCGTAATCATGCGCGCGGCAGCGCACGGCACGAGTGCCGGGTTCACGATTTCCGGCCGTGCAGATTCGAGGACCTAAAAGAGGCCGAGATACAGCAGGTACAGGATGCCGACGAGAATGAGTTTCTTCGTGACCCAGTACGTGGGGTAGTGCCACTCTTTGACGCGGCGGCCGTAGGTCTGCAGTACGTGCACGTACTGGAAGAACGTGCTCAAGCCGCCTTGCTTGTCACCGACCTGATTCGGTGACGCGGCTGCGCGCACCATGCGGTGGCCGACGAAATGATTCAGCCAACGCACGAACCCGTTCGACAGCGGTCGCTCTATGTCGCACAGCAGTATCAGGCGCGTGACCGGCGTGCGGTTCTCCGCCGTGTGCACGTACGTCTCGTCGAACACGACGCCCTCGCCGTCCTTCCAGTAGTACGGCTCGCCGTCGACAGCGATGAAGCACTCGGGCGAATTCGGTGTCACGAGCCCCAGGTGATAGCGCAGTGAAGTCGCGAACGGATCGCGGTGTGCGCCGAGCCGCGCGCCGGGCGGCAGCAGCGTGTACATCGCGGCGTTCAAACCGGGCACCTTGTTCACGAGCTCCGTTGCGCGCGGGCACAGCGCTTGCGCCGACGGCACGGGGTCGTCATACCACTTCAGATAGAAGCGCTTCCAACCGGTGCGGAAGAACGTACGAAAGCCTGCATCGTTGTGCTTCTCGGCGGCTTTGATG
This sequence comes from Gammaproteobacteria bacterium, assembly GCA_039933105.1. Lineage (GTDB taxonomy): Bacteria > Pseudomonadota > Gammaproteobacteria > Steroidobacterales > Rariloculaceae > FEN-1219. Next base: position 85,892 of record JBDTOT010000010.1, read on the forward strand.
TGGCCTTCGTCGAACAGCTTCATGCCTTCGTCGCGCAGCAACGTCCAGTTGTCGGCCAGCATCTTCAATTGCGGAAACGCGGCGACGTCGACATACGGCGTCGTCGGCGCCGAAGAGAACGCGTACATCAGGCTGTTGTAGGGCGACGTCAATGTCGAGTGATCGAAGATCTGCCGCCGCAGCTTCAACCGCACGCGGCCGCGGAACTGGATGTACGTGGCCGTAGCGACGAACAGCGCGATGACCCATGCGCCGGGGTGCGCGAGCACTGCGAAAATGCCGGTTTGTATCGACGACCACATGCGGTGCGGAGTTTATACCCTTCGCGCGCGTGAACGCCCGCACACCCGTTTGCGTCGCGATCTTGTGGCGCCGCGCGTGGCTCGTCTAGACTGCGCCGCAGGTAGCAACTTGGGCTACCGACGTCGCTCGGACGGTTCCGGGCGCTTACGTGAGAGCACACATGGCAGTTTCCACTGCAGGCACGCGCCGTTTTGCGCGCATCGAACGTCTTCCGCCCTACGTCTTCAGCATCACGGCCGAGCTCAAGCTCGCCGCGCGCCGCCGTGGCGAAGACGTCATCGATCTCAGCATGGGCAATCCGGACGGCGCCACGCCGCCGCACATCGTCGCCAAGCTGGTCGAGGTTGCGCAGCGAACCGACACGCACGGTTACTCCGCTTCGAAGGGGATTCCGCGGCTGCGCCGTGCGATCTCGCATTGGTACAAGCGCCGATTCGAAGTCGACATCGATCCGGACAGTGAAGCCATCGTCACGATCGGTTCGAAAGAGGGCCTCGCGCACCTGATGCTCGCGACGCTCGACCGCGGCGACACGGTGCTCGTGCCGGAGCCGAGTTACCCCATTCACATGTACGGCGCAGTGATCGCGGGCGCCGACATTCGCAGCGTGCCAATCATGCCGGGCGGTGACTTCTTCGGCGAGCTCGAAGCTGCGATCCACAGCAGCTATCCGAAGCCGAAGATGATCGTGCTCGGGTTCCCGTCGAACCCCACGGCGCAATGCGTCGAGCTCGAGTTCTTCACGAAGCTCGTGGAGCTCGCGAAGAAGCACGACATCCTCGTGGTGCACGACCTCGCGTACGCCGACATCGTGTTCGACGGCTGGAAAGCGCCGTCGATCATGCAGGTGCCGGGCGCGAAAGACGTGGCCGTGGAGTTCTTCACACTGTCGAAGAGCTACAACATGGCCGGCTGGCGCATCGGTTTCATGGTCGGCAACGCGGAGCTCGTGCATGCGCTCGCGCGCATCAAGAGCTATCACGACTACGGCACGTTCACGCCACTGCAGGTCGCGGCCATCGCGGCACTCGAAGGCGATCAGCAATGTGTGCTCGACATCGCCGCCACGTATCAACGCCGCCGCGACGTGCTCGTGAAGGGGCTCAACGAAGCTGGGTGGCCCGTCGAGACGCCGAAAGCTTCCATGTATGTGTGGGCACGAATCCCGGAGCGCTACCGTGAGCTCGGCTCGCTCGAGTTCTCGCGCCGCCTGCTCGAGGAAGCGAAGGTGTGCGCATCGCCCGGCGTCGGCTTCGGCGAGAAGGGCGACGGCTACGTGCGGCTCGCGATGATCGAGAACGAGAGCCGCATCCGGCAGGCTGTGCGCGGCATTCGCGCGATGCTGAACTCAGCGCGAGCCGCGCGCACGGCCGCGAGCTGACGATCCCACGCCCCATGGCGCGTGCGGCTCGATCTCGCGCCACTGGCCGAGTGCGAGACCCTCGACATTCACGTTGCCGATCGCAGCGCGCACGAGGCGCAGGGTCGGCAAGCCGACCTTCGCTGTCATGCGCCGCACCTGCCGGTTCTTGCCCTCGCGCAGCGTGAGCTCGAGCCACGCGGTCGGGATCTTCGCGCGATAGCGGATCGGTGGGTCGCGGGGCCAGAGATTCGCAGGCTCGTCGATCAGTCGCGCACCGGCGGGCTGCGTCGTGAAATCACCGAGATCCAGGCCGGCGCGCAGGCGCGCGAGCGCGTCGTCGGTCGGGTCGCCTTCGACCTGCGCCCAATACACCTTCGGGAGCTTGTGGCGCGGATCGGCGATGCGCGTCTGTAGGGCGCCGTCGTCGGTCAGCAGCAGCAAGCCTTCGCTGTCGGTGTCGAGACGGCCGGCCGCGTACACGCCACGCACGTCCACGTAGTCGGCCAGGGTTTGTTTGCCGGGCTCCTGGCTGAATTTGCAGATGACGCCGTATGGCTTGTTCAGCGCGAGCAACATGCATCACTCGCCGCCGCGAACGCTCACGAGCTGCGCCTCGCGCAGATCGAGCTCGCGCTCGATGCGGCGGCGTGCTTCGTCGCTGATCTCGCCGCCGCGATAAAGCTCGTTGACGCGCTGGCGCTCCGCTTCGATTAGCTCGAATTCAATTCTGTCGTGAAGCTCTTGCGCGGTGCGGTGGGCTTCGTTGTCTGCGCTGCGGTGCGCGACGCGCCCCAAGCGTTCCTCGTAGGCACTGCGCAAGCGCGCGAGCACGGCGCCGTCGAAACCTCGTTCGCGTTCGATCTCGTCGAGCCGTGCGAGCGATGCTTCGATCGCACGGCGGCGCACGGTGAACTCCGCGACCCGGTCGGCCGTGTGCTCGCGCGCTCCCGCGTTAGCGAGGCCGAGCCAACGGATCACGGTCGGTAGCATGAGCCCCTGTCCCACCAGGGTCACTAGGATTACCACGAACGTGAGGAACAGAATCATGTCGCGCTCGGGGAAAGGCATGCCCGAAGTCGTCGCGAACGGAATCGCGAGCGCAGCCGCGAGCGAGACGATGCCGCGCACGCCCGTGAACGCGAGCACGAACGGGTGCTGCCACGGCGGCGGCGGGTCACGGCGCGCGAGCGTAGGGCTCAGCCAGCGGGGCAAGTACACGCCGGGAAACACCCAAACGAAGCGCGCCAGGATGATCGCACCGCACACGACGAGCCCCGACACCGCGAGCTCGCGCCACGAGTGCGCATGTAAGCCGTCCGCGAGTGCACGCGCCTGCAATCCGGTGACGAGGAACACCAGACCTTCCAGCCAGTAGATGTAGAGGTCCCAGAAGAAGATCCCCTGCAGGCGCGTCGCCGCGCTGATCAGCTTCGAACCGTTCCAGCTGATGTAGAGCCCCGCGGCGACCGTCGCGAGCACGCCGGAGCCGCCGAGCCACTCGGGCGGCCAATACGTGGCATACGGCGTGAGCAGCGCCAGCGTGATCTCGATCCTTGGATCGCCGACGAAGCGCCGCAGGCGCAGCATCGTCCAGCCGACCGCCATGCCCCAGAGGATCTCGCCGACCACGATCGCGCCGAACGTGCCGATGGCCTCACCCGCCGAGAACACACCAAACATCACGGCGCCGACAGCGAACCTATAAAGAACGAGCGCCGTCGCGTCGTTCGCGAGTCCCTCACCCTCGAGCACGACCAGCAGCCGGCGCGGCAGGCCCATGCGCCGAGCGATCGACAACGGCGCGACGGCGTCGGGGGGCGACACGATCGCGCCGACCACGAACGCGATAGGCCACGGAAAGCGCAGCAGCCAGTGCGTCGCTGCCGCCGCCGCGAGCGTGGTGAACACGACCGCGCCGACCGCGAGCAGCGCGATCGGCCGTAAATTGAAGTGGAACTCGCGCCAACTCACTGCGACCGCGGACGAGTAGATGAACGGCGGCAGCACGACGAGCAGAACGAGTTCCGGCGCGAGTTGCACTGCCGGCAGCCCGGGAATCAGCGCAAGGATGACGCCCGCGATCACGAGCAGGATTGCGGCGGGCACGTTCAACCGGCCCGCCGCGAAAGCGACGACGGCGACCACCGCGAGAAGGGCAACAGTGAGCTCGATCGTGTAGACCATGGGCGGCTAGAGTGCGCTGCTCACTGCGTGAGCGCGCGTGCGATCAGATCCGGCGGTACCTGCGTCGCCGGAACGACGGGCGTGCCGCGGCGCGCGCGCCGCTGTGAGCGCCCGCGACCGCCGCGCCGCGGTTGCGGCTCGAACCAGCTGCGCACGTCGGCGTCGAGCCCGGCGCCCTGCATATAGTTATAGAGTGCCTTGTTCAGGCCGATGCCGAGAAAGTCGTGGTCGGCGCCGACGGGATCGTCGAACGCGAGATCGTTGTGCGCAAACGTGATGTGCGGCGGCGGCTTCAGCGTGATGCCATACCGCTCGGGATGCAGACCGATTGGCGAGTGCGCCGTCGCGCTGAAGCGATGCCAGAAGGCGGACTGGATGCAACCCGCTTCGAACAGTTGCCGCACGCGTTCGAGAGCGTCGACGGTTTCCTGCACGGTCTCGCTCGGGAAGCCGTACATCAAATAAGCGTGGACCATGATACCGGCGTCAGTGAACGCGCGCGTCACACGTGCGACCTGCGCCACGGTTACGCCCTTCTGCATGAGCTTCAGCAGCCGGTCGGATGCGACCTCGAGCCCGCCGCTGATCGCGATGCAGCCGGATTCGGCAAGCAACTGGCAGAGCTCGGGCGTGAACGTCTTCTCGAACCTGATGTTGCCCCACCACGTGATGCTGAGCCGCTCGGCAGCGAGCCGTTTCGCGAGCGCGCGTAGCGCCGCGGGCGGCGCAGCCTCGTCGACGAGATGAAAACCCGTCTGCCCCGTCTCGGCGATCAGCGACTTGATGCGGTGCAGCACGACGTCGGCTTCCGGTCGATCGTAGCGGCCGATGTAGTCGAGCGACACGTCGCAGAAGCTGCACTTCTTCCAGTAGCAGCCATGCGCAATAGTGATTTTGTTCCAGCGGCCGTCGGACCACAGACGGTGCATCGGATTCAGCATCTCGAGCACCGATACGTAATCGTTCAACGGTAGGCCGGCGTACGTCGGCGTGCCGGAATCCTTCTGCGGGAAGTCGTGCTGCGTGAGATCGTTCTCGAGTATCACGGCGCCGCCGCGGCGCACGAACGTACGGACGAGCGGGGCGTCGCGATCCTGCAGACGCGCGAGCAGGTTCAGGAGCGGCCGCTCGCCGTCGTCTAGCGTCACGTAATCGAAGTAGTCGAACACGCGCGGCTCGCTTAAGCCCCGCAGTTCCGTATTCACCCAGCCGCCGCCGAGCACGAGCTCCGTCGTCGGCGATTGTGCGCGGATGGTGCGCGCGATCCGGAACGCGCCGTACACGTTGCCCGGGAACGGCGTCGACATGCCCACGACGTCGGGCTGGTGTGTGGCCACGAGCTCGCGCGTGATCTCGTCCAGCGCTTCGTCGACGAGGGTGGGCTCGGCGTCGAGCGCCTCTTGCAGCGGGTCGAACGTGGGAGCGCTGGCCGCGAGCCGCTCGGCGTAGCGTGCGAGCGAAAAGCGCGTGTCTATACCGTCGCGCCACACGTCAGCGAGATCGTCTACATAAAGGCTCGCGAGATAGCGCGCCTGTTCGGTGGTGCCGAGCACGCCGAAGGCCCAGGCCAGATGCTCCTCGCCGCCCTCCGAGAGCGGAGAGAATCGCGGGCCCTCGGGCAAGAACGTGCGGCCGACGATCCGCAGCGCGAGATTCGGATCGCGGCCCTGCAAGAACCGAATCGTGGGCTCCACGGTCGCGGCGTAACGCGCCGCGTTCGTGAGGAAGTGTGCGATCGATGGTGGCATTTCCTCGCCGCGCGCCTTGCGTGCGCGTCGCGTAAGTTCTGCGGCCATTCGCTGCACGAGCGGCGCACTGAACAGCCTCAAGAACAGCAGCAGGGACGCATCGGCCTGACGGACGTCGAGCTCGAGATCCGCGCCATGCGCGCGCAGAAAACCCGTCAAATACGCCGTCGCAGGGTACGGCGTGTTCAGCTGAGTCATCGGCGGAGTCAGCAGCAGGACGCGCATCGGCTACACGTTCAAAAGATCTTTGGCCAGAATTTCCGGTACGCGGCGTCCGCTTGCCAGCGGTCGTTCACGCTGTCGTGAAACACGTCGCCGCGTTTGGGTGCTCGCGGTTTCGCGCCGAGGTTGAACGGCGGTCTCGACCATGGCGTGTGGAACGACTGGCCGAAGCGGGCGGGGTCGAGCGGCCCGGACGGCGCTTTGACGAACCGCACGCCGGCGCCGGCCAGCTTCAGTGTCATCCAATCGAGCGCCAGGTTGGACAACCCGGACTCCGTGAGCGGATAACCTCCGCCGACGTCGGCGTGCGCGCCGACGAACCACACCTGCTCGACGCGCGCGTCTTTGTCCCAACGCGTCACCGGGAAATCTCGCCGCTGCTCGTCGAGCGCCATCGCGTGAAAGCCGAGCTCCACGGCGCGCGGCAGCTTCGTGTCGACGAAGCTGAAGAAGTCGTTGCGCGAACCCTTGACGTAGTTCGGGATGCCCATCGAACCGACTGTGTCCCATACCGCGACGGACTTGATTGGCACGCGCGGAATCAGATCGCCCCTGCGCAGTGCCGCGCGCGCGACCGCCTCGCCGGCGAGGCCCATGATCGCGTTCAATAGCGACGAAAGCTTCTCGTCGCCCTTGAACACGAGGCCTTTGCACTTTAGCCACGCGGCAAAGCCGCGCAAATAAGCTGCGGATTTGTTGTTCGGATCGTACTTGCTCGCATCGAGCAATCCGACCGCCGAGATCATGCCGGCCAACGCGCGTGCCGTGTACGCGCCGCGGCTGAAGCCCACGATGTGGATCGCATCGCCGGCTTCGTATGCGCGCGAAATGAACGTGTAGCCGCGGACGATGCGCGCGATGACCCCGGCGCCGAACACGCCGCCGAGCACCTTCATGACCGGGTTATTCGTGTCGCCGACGCCGTGGATGTACTTCGCCGCCTGCACGAGCGTTCCGGCAGCGTCGCGATACATGAGCTCTGTCTCGTTCTGCAGTGCCTGCGTGCCGGCCTCTCGACCTCGAAGATTCTCGAACAGCTTCACGACGTTCGTGTCGCCGTCTCGTAGGGATGTGTCTTTTTGCGCGGCGCCGTCGATGTCAGTAGTGGTGACCTCGTCGCTCGGGCCATTCCAAGTGCCATCGGCGCAGAAAACGATTTGTTTGGGCATTGGGGCGTCCTCCTTGCTTGTCGCATGCTACTACTTGTGCTGCGGCCAGAGCATCGCGCCGCCATTGCAAAGGGCGGCATTTCGCAACACTATCGCGCTACGGGCGCATCGCCCACACAACAAGAAAAAGGAGATCTGCACATGAGACCGCTTCGATTTCTCGCCCTCGTCGCAGTCGTGACCGCAGGTTGCCAGCAAGCTCAGGCCCCCGATCCGCGAGTCGCCGGCGTGGCCGATCGGTTGGCCATCGATCAGCTCGTGGCGGGCGATTACCCGCGCGCGCTCGACGCGCACAACTGGGACGCGTACGTGGCGACCTTCACGGACGACGGCGAACTCGTGCTTGGCGAGAATCACACGAAGGGTCACGACGCCATGAAGGGCTTCTTGGGCGGCTTGCCGGCCGACCCGAAGGTGATCCATGTGATCTCGAACCTGTCGTACGACATCAAGGGCGATACCGCGACGGGCGGTGCGTACTGGCAGGACATCGGCGTCGGCGACGCGCATGGCGTGCTCGCGGCCGGGCACTACGTCGACGGGCTGCGCAAGGTCAACGGCGTGTGGAAGTTCACGAAACGCGAGATCGTGGTGCAGGCGGGCGAAGCCCCGCCGCCGCAAAAGTAATGCCGGGTGGCGCGGCCGCCTGTGCGGCTGCGCTCCTTCCTGCTAGTCTTTGGCCAGCATGACGGTTAGCGTCGCAAAGAAGTTCGAGTCGTTTGCAGCCGCGCTGCGCACCCGCCGCGTGCGGCCCGCGTTGCTCGTGCTGTTCGGCTGGTTGCTGCTCGCGCAGACGGCGCTCGCGGTTCACGCGGTCGATCACGCCAAAGTCGAGAACGGCGTGCCGTGCGCGCTGTGCATGGCCGGCGACCATCTTGCCGGCACTCCGGCGACATCCATCCATCACATTCCCCCGCCGACGCCGGAAGCCGTTGCTTCGACCGTCAGCGGTTCTATCGCCGTCGCGTTCCGCGCGGCCTATCGTTCGCGAGCACCGCCAGCCCACCTCCCGTCCTGATGACGAGCCTGCAGGCCCAATAACGACCAGGGCGCCTGCGTTACCGTTTTTTTGAAGGAAGGAGGAATCATGCGATTCCGAAATTGCGCGGCGTGGTCCGCGCCGCTACTCGTTGCGTGCTGCGCTGCAGCGCACGCACAGCAGGTCACGGGCAATGCGTTCAACCCCGCGATCAGTCTGATTCTGAACGGCCACTACGCACATTACTCCCGCGATCCCGCCGACTGGGCGCTCACGGGTTTCCTGCTCGACTCGGAAGCCGGGTTGCCGACCGAAGGGTTGTCGCTCGACGAAACCGAACTCGCGATCAGCGCGAACATCGACGACAAGTACTACGGCTTCGTGGCGGCCTCGATCGACCAGACGGGCAACGACACGTCGCTCGATCTCGAGGAGGGTTACATCGAGACGCTCGCATTGCCGAAGGGGCTCAAGATCAAGGCGGGCCGTTTTCTCTCGGACGTGGGCTATCTGAATCCGATCCACTCGCACGCGTGGGACTTCGACGACGCGCCGCTCGCGTACACCGCGATGTTGAACGGCGCCTACAAAGACACGGGCGTGCAGGTGAAGTGGGTTGCGCCGACCAAGTTGTTCATGGAGCTCGGATCCGAGCTGCTGCGTGGCGACGCGTTTCCGGCCGCGGGCGCCGCGCACGGCGGCGTTGGCGCGTCGACGCTGTTCGTGCACATTGGCGGCGACGTCGGCAGCACGGGTAGCTGGCGTGCCGGCCTGTCGCGACTGTCGGCCGACGCGAGCGAGCGCCCGTCCGTGTTCACGCTCGGCACAGCCGAGTTCACCGGCAATAGCGACCTCACGATCGCCGATTTCGTCTGGAAGTGGGCGAAGAACGGCAATCCGCGCGATCGTTATTACACCGTGCAAGCCGAGTACCTGCACCGCAAGGAGTCCGGCACCCTTGCGGTCACGACGACGACGGCGACGAACTCCGGGTCGTACGACGGCACTCAGAGTGGCTACTACGTGCAGGGCGTGTATCAGTTCCAGCCGCGTTGGCGCGCCGGCATTCGCTACGACAGTCTCGCGGCCAGCAACAACGTGAGCGTAGCGGGCCCGGATCCGCTTCTCGTCACGCACGACCCGAGCCGCATCAGCGTCATGAGCGATTTCTCGAACAGCGAGTTCAGCCGGCTGCGGTTGCAGTTCAACCGTGACCACTCGCAGCCCGAAGTCGATAACCAGATCGTCTTCCAGTATTTGATGAGCCTGGGCGCGCACGGCGCGCACCGGTTCTAGAGGAACCCAACATGAAAGCGCTTTCTATTCTCACCGTTGCTCTGTTCGCGATGTTGGCCGCGCCCACGCCCGCGCACGCCGCAGTCGAGGTTCTTGCTTGCGAGCCCGAATGGGCCGCGCTCGCGACCGAGATCGGCGGCACTCTCGTCGCCGCGGAATCGGCGACCACGCCGCAGCAGGACCCCCACTATATTCAGGCGCGGCCGAGCCTGATCGCGAAGATGCGCCGCGCGGCGCTCGTGATCTGCACGGGCGCCGACCTCGAGGTCGGCTGGCTCCCGCTGTTGCTGCGCCAGGCCGGCAATGCGGCCGTGCAGCCGGGGCAGCCCGGCAATCTGAACGCGGCGGACTACGTCGAGCTGCTCGACAAGCCGAGCAGCGTGGACCGCTCGCTTGGCGACGTGCATCCATACGGCAATCCGCACATCCAGACCGACCCGCGCAACATCGGCAAGGTGGCCGCAGCACTCAGCGAGCGGCTTGCGATGCTCGACCGCGCGAATGCGGCGACGTACAAGCAGCGCTACGAAGATTTCGCGAAGCGTTGGCAGGCCGCAGTCGAGCGCTGGACAGCCGCGGTCGCGCCGTTGAAGGGCAAAGAGATCGTGACGCATCACAAAGGCTGGGCGTATCTCGAGAACTGGGCTGGACTCGTTGAAGTCGGCAATCTCGAGCCGAAACCCGGTTTGCCGCCGAGCGCTGCGCATCTCGCGGAATTGCTGGATCAGCTGAAGGGCAAGCAGGTGGCGCTCATCGTCCGCTCGACGTACGAGGACGCGAAGGCATCCGAGTGGCTCGGGACGCGCACGCAAATACCGTACGTGGTCTTGCCGCACACGGTGGGCAGTGTGCCCGGCGCCAATGACCTGTTTGGCATGTTCGACGCAATGGTGAAGGCTCTGTTGGAGGTCAAGCGGTGAGTTTCGACACTACGGCGCTGACGATCATCGGTCCAGGCCTCGTGGCCGGCGTGCTCGTGCTCGCCACGCATGTGCCGCTCGGCCGCGAGGTGTTGAAGCGCGGCATCATCTTCATCGACCTCGCGGTCGCGCAGATGGCGGGCTTGGGCGTGATCGCCGCCGGCACGTTCGGTCTCGACGCGCACGGCATCGCGGCGCAGGCCGCTGCGTTCGCCGCGGCGCTCGCCGGCGGTCTGCTGCTGTCGTGGACGGACAAGCGCTTCGGCAAGACGCAAGAAGCCATCATCGGCGTGTCGTTCGTGCTCGCGGCCACGGGCGGTTTGCTGCTGCTCGCGAACGATCCGCACGGCGGAGAGGAGCTGCGCGACTTGCTCGTCGGCCAGATCCTGTTCGCCGACGTGCACACGCTGACGCCAGCTGCCGTGCTCGCTGCCGTGGTGCTCGTGAGCTGGCGCATCGTGATGCGCACGTTCGGCCGCGCCGGGTTCTATCTATTGTTCGCCGTCAGCGTGACCGCTTCCGTGCAGCTCGTGGGCGTTTACCTCGTGTTCGCGAGCCTCATGGTGCCCGCGCTCGCGACACGCTCGCTGAACGCCTATGCCCTCGCGGCGGGTTACGCGATCGGCTTCACGGGGTACCTCGCGGGCCTCCTGCTCTCGGCCGTATACGACCTGCCGACCGGCGCGATCATCGTGTGGACGTTGACGCTGGCCGGACTCGCGGCCGTGCCCCTGCTCGCGCGTTGGCGCGCTGCGGCGCCGCCGGTCGGAACGTGAAAGTGCGCGCGCGGTAAGGGGTTAAGTCATCCTTAACGTGGTTGTCTCGCCACCAGTGTGGTTACGCCCACCGTCCCGCGGGCCGGGAACGTTGGTTTCGGCGCCCTGGCGACACTTCTTAAGGAGCCGGCACGACGCACGCCGTTGACCGCTCTCTAAGGGGACTCATAGTATGGCGCGGCTGCGGCCGGTGGTGTCGCTCGATACTGTGAGGGGGAAATTTAATGAGTTCAGTCAAAAGCCTGGCGTGCGTCGGCATCGCTGCATTCACGCTGGCCATCGTGTCGCCAAACGCGCTCGCACAGCGAGGGCAGTTCGGCGGCGGATATGGGCCGCCGCTCAAGGCCGAAAAGCCGCCCAAGGAGTTCGCGACCTCCGACGAGCACTACGAATATCTGCTCGCGCAGGCAAAAGGTGGCACGAAGCACACGCTTGCAACGGTGCCGCGCTGGGACGGAATCTGGAACACCGCAGGCAACACGCACCTCGACGCGTTCATCGATGGCCCCGGCGGACTTGCCGGTAAAGTGCGCGAAGGCGTGCTGACGCCTGCGTACGAAAAGGCCTACAAGGAACGCTGGCGCCAGCAAATCGAGGAAGGGCAAGTCCGCTACGACCGCCTGGCTCATTGCGAGCCGCCCGGCATGCCGCGCTTCCTGCTCGAACCGTACACGCACGAGTTCATCAACATGCCGCAGGAGTCGTACCTCATCAACGATTTCGGCCCTTCGATTCGCCGCGTGCTGATCGGCAAGAAGCACAGCAATCTGTACGGCACGCACTCGTGGTACGGCGACACCATCGGCTTCTGGGATGGCGACAAGCTCATCCTGAACTCGAAGTACCTGTACCCGGCCGATTTCACGCGCTGGTCGCCGATGACGAGCAACCAGTTCGAGAGCGTCGAGATCTGGCAGCTGAAGAAGTATCCCGACAACGTCGAGCGCATCGAAGTGCAGGCCACGTTCTACGATAAGTTTGCGTTCCTGAAGGCGGTCAGCGTGGAGTACGCGTTCCGTCGCGCGACCGACCTCGAGAAGGCCGACTACCGCATCAATCAGTGGGAGTGCGAGCAGAGCACCAACGCGTATCTCGACGACAAGGGCGTGTCGAATTTCCATCTGCCCGGCGAGAAAGGGTTCAACGATGCCCGCGGCTCCACGATGTTCCCGGAGCTTCCGGGGCAGACGCGTGACCCGATCTACAACACGACGCTCACGCCGAATTCGAAATAGTTGAGGAGTGCTCAAGATGACCAATCGTTCTAAATTTCTGTCGGTGGCCATCGCGGCCGGTTTGCTGGTTGCGGCCGTAGCAGAAGCGCACCATTCGTTCGCGATGTTCGACCGCAACACCGAGGTCGTGAAGTCCGGCACCATCGTGCGCTGGTCGTTCAACAATCCGCACTCCTGGCTCTATTTGAATGTGAAGGGTGACGACGGCAAGGAGACTCTCTGGAGCTTCGAGGGCTCCGCTCCAACCGGCCTCATCCAACGCGGCATCACCGGCGACACGTTCAAGCCGGGCCAGAGCGTCACGTTCATGTACTGCCCGTTGCGCGACGGCCGGCCGGGGGGCGCGATTGGTTGGGCCCGGGCCGAAGACGGCACCTATCTGAACCCCGCGGATGGCGGCTGCAACGGCAGCAAGGACAACATCGCGCGTTGGGAAGAGCTGCTGAAGAAGGGCGTTACGACGCAGACGCAAGAGCCGAAGGAAGCCAAGGCGCAGTAAACCGTCGCGCTCGCGCGGTGACGCGGCAGTGCGCCGCGCGCCGCGCGAATCTTTCGTCTGCGGCCCGGGCTGCGCCCAGGGATTGTTTCGTTGCGCCGTCAGAGCTTATCGTAGCGCCACAATAACAACTCACTAAGCGTTGGCGCTGTCGCAGCGGCGGCTGGCGTCTACCCGGGCGGCAACGCGATGACGCAAGCAAAGCACAGTGGTTCGGCGCCGCAGGAATCGGTGCGCCGCGTTGCGCTCGCTAGCATGGTCGGCACCTCGATCGAGTGGTACGACTTCTTCATTTTTGGAACCGCGTCGGCGCTGGTGTTCGGCCGGCTGTTCTTTCCTACCTTCTCGGAGCTCGCCGGCACGCTCGCGGCGTTCGCATCGTTCGCAGTGGGGTTTGTGGCGCGGCCGGTCGGCGGCCTCATCTTCGGCCACTTCGGCGACCGGATCGGGCGCAAGACCACACTCGTGGTGACGCTCACGATGATGGGCCTGGCGACGTTCGCGATGGGGCTGCTGCCGAGCTACGCAACGATCGGTGTGTGGGCGCCTATCCTCATGGTCGCGCTGCGCTTCGTGCAGGGTCTCGCGGTCGGCGGCGAGTGGGGTGGCGCGGTGCTAATGGCCACGGAGCATTCCGGCGGCAAGCGGCGCGGCTTCTTCGGCAGCTTCGCGCAGATCGGCAGCGCCGTCGGCGGGTTGATGGCCACGGGCATGTTCCTGCTGATGCAGCAGTTGCCCGAGGCGGAATTTTTGTCGTGGGGCTGGCGCGTGCCGTTCCTGTTCAGCATCGTGCTCGTGCTCGTCGGTCTGTTTATCCGGCTGCGGATCATGGAGTCGCCGGTCTTTGCGCAGATCAAGGAGGCCCGGCGGGTCGTGAAAGTGCCGGCGCTGGAGCTGCTGCGTACCGATGGCCGAAACGTGATGCTGGCAGCCGGCATTTATCTTGCGCACGGCACGCTGTTCTACGCCATGACGGTTTACACGCTGGCTTACACCACGAGCAAATACGGCCTGTCGCAGAACACCTACCTGATCGGCGTCACCATCGCGGGCGCCGTGCAGTGCTTCACGATCCCATTTCTCGGCGCCCTCTCCGACAGGCTCGGCCGGCGCGCCGTGATGATGTTCGGCGCGTTGTTCATTGTCGCGTTCGCCATTCCGCTGAACTTCATGATCACGTCTCAGGTCCCGCTGCTGACGTGGCTCGCGGTCGTCATCGGCATCTGCGTCGGCCACAACGCCGTGTACGCACCGACAGCCGCGCTGTACTCCGAGATGTTCCCCGCGCACGTGCGCTACAGCGGCACGTCGCTCGGCTATCAGCTCGGCGGCGCCATCGCCGGGTTCGTGCCGCTGATTGCTGCGTCGCTGGTGGGCGCCGCCGGCGGCGCTTACTGGCCTATTCCGGCGCTGATCGCGGGCGGCGCGTCGATCGGCTTCGTGTGCATTCTGCTCGTGCGCCCGGCGTACGCAACGCAACCGCCCAACATTGCGGCGGAGTCGCGGAGCGCAAGCGTCGGTTAGTCGGCCCCGGTGCTCGTCGCAGCGGTTATGGGCACCTCCGGCGGCCGGTGCTACGATGCCTCGACGGCTCGCAGCCGAACAACAACACCGCGCCGACGTCCGCGCCGGCGCCTAAGGCGGAACACATGATCGGCGGACGCCTCTACGCAGATGACACCACTCTGATCAAGGGTGGCTACGTGCTGACGCTCGACCCCGAACTCGGCGACATGCCGCACACCGACGTGCTGATTCAGGGCAGCAAGATCGTGGCGATCGGCCCCGATCTTGAAGCGAGTCCGAATGCCAACGTCATCGACGCGCGCAATCGCATCGTGATGCCGGGGTTCGTCGACACGCATCGTCACACCTGGCAGACGCCGGTGCGCGGAGTGCTTCCGAGCTGCACGCTCGACCAGTACTTCTCCGGGATGCTCGACAACATCGGCATCCAGTATCGCGCCGAAGACGTCTACATCGCGAACCTGATGGGCGCGCTCGAAGCCATCAACGCTGGCATCACGACGCTGCTCGACTGGTCGCACGTGAACAACACGCCCGAGCACTCCGACGCCGCGATCCATGGCCTGGCCGAATCCGGCATTCGTGCGATCTACGCTCACGGGCCGCCGGTCGGCGCGAGCTGGTGGGCCTACAGCTCGAAGGAGCACCCGGAAGACGTGCGTCGCATCCGCAAGACGTACTTCAACTCCGACGACCAGTTGCTTCAGCTCGCGCTTGCTGCGCGCGCACCCGGAAACACGACTCCGGAGGTCGCCAAGCACGACTGGCTCATGGCGCGCGATCTCGGCATCCGCATCAGCGTTCACGTGGGCATGCGCTTGACAGGCGTGCACGTGAATCACGTGGGCACGCTGAATGATCTCGGCCTCATGGGGCCGGACACCACGTACATTCATTGCACGGACTGCTCTGACCGTGAACTCGATCTGATCGCGAGCACGGGGGGTAGCACGTCGGTGGCGCCGTACGTCGAGATGCTGATGGGTCATGGCGTTCCGCCGACCGGCCGTCTGCTCG
Source organism: Gammaproteobacteria bacterium (assembly GCA_039933105.1). Classification (GTDB taxonomy): domain Bacteria; phylum Pseudomonadota; class Gammaproteobacteria; order Steroidobacterales; family Rariloculaceae; genus FEN-1219. The sequence goes on from JBDTOT010000010.1 coordinate 101,127, forward strand.
CTCGCGGCGTGCGGCCTTCGCTCAGCATCGACGTCGTGTCGAGTGTGCCCGGCGACATGTTCACGCAGATGCGCACGGCGCTCGTGCAGGAGCGGATTCTTGCGTTCACGGATACGCCCGACATCGCGTTCTCGCCGACGATTACGCACCGCGACGTGCTCGAGTTCGCCACGATCGACGGCGCGCGAGCCTGCGCGCTCGATCACAAGATCGGTACCTTAAAGCCCGGCAAGCAGGCCGATATCGTCCTGATCCGCACGGATCAGGTGAACGTGGCGCCCGTCGTCGATCCCGTCGCGACCGTCGTGATCTGCGCCGACACGTCGAACGTCGACACTGTATTCATCGCCGGGCGGATCGTGAAGCATCGTGGCCAGCTCGTGCGCGTGGACATGGCGCGGCTATTCGAGCGGCTCTCGGGCGCGCGTGACCATCTGCTGTCGAATGCGGGCGTCATTCCGAAGTGGATCCTGTCGCGCCGGGATTGACCATGGTTGTCAGAGTTGTCACCAGCGCGCTGGGTCTTGCCTTGGTCGTAACGGTGCTGCTCGGTCCCGTAGCGCTGGGCCAGGTGCCAGCGGAGCTGCGGAAGACCATCGATTCGCGGCAGCCACCCGCGGGAATAACGCCGCTGCCCGTGGACCTCTTCACGACCAAGGACTTTTATCTCGATTCCAAGGTTTGGGCGGATCCGCGCTATACGCGGTGCAACTCGCCGCGACGCATCGACGACATGTGGGTTCGCAATTTCGTCGGCGAGTGGGGAGATTGCAAAGACGGACTCTCGGTCAAACAGTTGACGAGCCCGTATCCGTACAAGACAGCCGAGGAGCACTACAGCGCGCTGCTGGCGAAGGCACAGGCCCATGGCGGGCCGACGGTCTACGATCGTAGTCACCCGCCTCCCGAGTGGGACGGCTACTACAACTCCCGCGGCCTTCAGCAGAAACAGTGGAGCTTCGGCAACAACGTGCAATCGGCCACGCTGATGCAGATGTTGACGCCGGAATATCAGCAGCGCTTCGCGCAAGCTCTTTATCACGTTGCCGTCAGTAACTCTTCGCAGTGGGTGTCCTCGACCTGTTACCCGGAAGGCATGATCCGCTGGTGGGCTCAGGGCGTTCGCGACATTCAGATCTCCGTCACACCTCATCAGGTGCAACTCCTCTCCGGCACTGCCCTGAACATTCTTCGCCAGGTGTTGATTGGCCAGAAGCACGTGTCGCAGATCCCGCAGTGGTTCGGCGAGACGGTCGGTTTCTGGGACGGTGAGACGCTCATCGCGTGGACCGCCAATGTGCAAGGTTGGTGGATGTCGCACGCGTTGCCGGAATTCAGCAGCAAGCTCGAGGCGATCGAAGTCTATACGCGCGACGAGAAGCGCAACCTGCACCTCGAAATCACGCTTTACGATCCGCTGGCGTTCGTGGCTCCGCTGCGTCTCGACGTGCTCTACAACTACCTCGAAGGGCCCAGGTCCGACATGCGCTACCAGTGGAAGGAATGCCAGCAGGCGCTCTGGAACGTCAACGGGCGGCTGCAGCCCGTGACACCAGGCACCGTCATCCAGTACCGCATCCCCGACTGGTACGACCGGCCGTGGGCGCGGATCTGGGAGGAATACTTCGAGCAGGGAATGAAGCGCCCCGAGCCCGAGAGCGACATCTTCAATTTCAGTAACGCGCCAACATCCGACGACAACCGCGGCGCTCGGCAATGAGCCGCGGTTGATCCAGGCCGCCGACTGTGCGGCCGTTCACGATCCAGACATCGCGGCGCCACACGCCGTTGCGGTTGGCGCGCGACGGTGGCATTTTCTGGCGATGCGCGTGCTCGCCATCGCGGCTCTTATCTCAATTCTGGTGTTGCCTTCGGCGACCGGCGCGCCGCCCGAGGAAGTCGCGGTCGGGCAGCCGTTGCGCGACGCGACGATGCGCGGCCTGAATTCCCCGCCGCGAGCGTTGCATGAATTTCGTGGTCGGCCGCTCCTGATCAACGTGTGGGCCAGCTGGTGCGGCCCGTGTCGTGCGGAGATGGCTTCGCTCGAGCGGCTCGCGTGGCTCGACGACACGCGTTACTTCACGATCATCGGCGTCTCGACAGATGACTACGTGGACAAAGCGCAAACCGCGCTTGCGGAGTCGAACGCCACGATCACGCATTTCATCGATCAGAACCTCGTGCTCGAGAAAATGCTCGGCGCGTCCACGCTGCCGCTCACTGTGCTGGTGGACGCTGATGGCCGCGTGCTCGGGAAGGTGCATGGCGCTCAAGAGTGGGACAGCCGGGCCGCACTCGACTACATACATAAGACGTTCGGTCACCAGGCATTCGGCGCAACGGGTAGTGCGGCGCCGACAACCACGCGGTAGTTTCTCCTACACGCGCTAAGGCCTCTACCCGGTAGGCGCGACCCTCGGCGGCGCTCATCTTGTTCATGCGGCTGAAAGTGCCGTTGATGCAAGGAGACGCCCGTGAACGCCAGGCCCGCTACATTCATGCTTTTCATACCGGCAGTTGTCCTAGTGGGTTGCGGTGTCCTCATTGGGCAGGTCGTTTACGGCAGTTCGCGGCAAGAGACGCAGCACACGGGCAGCATCACGCCGGAGAGTCGTGGTCCTCGCGATTTGCCCAACGGCGATTGGCGCGCGATTCGCGACGAGAACTACAGCCGCCCGTCGGCCCATGTCGTGGCACGGAACTACGACGGAGACTTTGGCCCGTTCACGCGTGAGGAGGCCCGCGACTTACGCGCCGTGTGGGGCACGATTCGCGACGCGGCAAGCTTCTACGACATCAACTGGCGGGCTGTGGGCCTCGGGCGCGCGCCTGGTGACCGCCAAGCGCGCCGCTTCATGGCCCAGGATTGGGGCTCTTTGCGGCGCGCAGAGCGGTTCGACGACATCAACTGGCGCGCGGAGTATCACCGGCGCTGAGTTCCGTTCGGCGCGTCCGCTCGGTTCGCATTCCCCCGAACCGCCGTCGTTGCGGTAGAGTCGCCGCGGGATACCCCGCGAGACGGTTCTATGGTCGGCAAGACGAACGTCGTGCGTGCATCGGTTTGCGCGCTGCTGCTCTGGTCGGGAGCGGCCCTTGCGGAGGATCGTGTGACGGCCGGTACCGCATCGGCCGAGCCGCCGACGCTGCTCTCACTCGGTTTCGACTGGATCATCACGGGCGACGACAACCGTAACGCCGCTGTCACTGTTGAATATCGCGAGGCAGGCGCCGCGGACTGGCATGTCGGCCTGCCGCTGATGCGTCTCATGAATGAGCAGGTCAACGGTCGCGTCGGCGGGCCGAGCTACCTGCCAGGTACGAACGCAGCGGAGAGCGCCGCGACTCTCGCGGGCGGTACGGCACCGCCGGCGATTCCCGGCTCGAGCTCGAATCCGTTCGCGTTCAGCCCGTTCTCTTTCGTTGCGCCGAACATGTTCTCGGGCAGCGTGTTCGACTTGAAGCCCGGCACGCCGTACGAGATTCGCCTATCGCTGCGCGACCCTGATGGTGTGGACGGCGAGTCACGCGTCGTTGTGACGGCGCGCACGCGCGCCGAGCCGCAGCCGGCCGCGGACGGCAAGGTCTACCACGTGTATCCGATCGGCTATGAAGGACCGAAGCAAGAGCCGTCGTTCACGGGCCTGATGGCCGCGTACTACATGGCGGGTGCGCACTTCGACTACCAGAATGCCTACCCGCCGCGCGTGCAGCCCGGCGACCAGATCCTCGTGCACGCGGGCGTGTACCTGAGCGATCGCCACCACTATATGAATCGCGCACCGTCGCCGGGTTACCTCGCGCTCGCGACCGTGTTCGACGGCACGTATTACCTGACTCAAAGCGGCACGCCGGAACGGCCAATCGTGATCAAGGGCGCCGGCGATGGCGAGGTGGTGTTCGACGGCGATGGCGCCGAGAACCTCTTCAACCTGATGGCCGCGAACTATCAGTACTTCGAGGGCATCACGGTTCGGAACACGAACGTCGCGTTCCTGCTGGGCAACAAGAGCATTGCGGGCGCAAGCGGCTTCACGCTGAAACACTCGCGCCTGGCGAACGTGGGGCGCGGCGTGCACACGGATTGGTCGGGATCGAAAGACTTCTACATCGCTGACAACGTGTTCATCGGCCGCCACGATCCGGACAAGATGATGGCGTGGACCGGCGCGATCTGGGAGAAGCTGCCGGGCTTTCCCGAGCGTCTCGACTCCGAGTACGCGGTGAAGGTGTACGGGCAGGGTCACGTCGTCGCGCACAACTACATCGCGCACTGGCACGACGGCATCGACATGGCCACCTACGGCAATCCGGACGGCACGCCGAACGCCGTCGCCGACCGTTTCCCGATGTCGAACGACTTCTACGAGAACGACATCTACAACATGGGCGACAACTGCATCGAGACCGATGGCGGTGGCCGCAACATGCGCGTGTTCCGCAATCGGTGCTTCAACACGGCGCTCGGCGGGCTGAGCGCTCAGCCGATCTTCGGCGGCCCGGTCTATTTCATTCGCAACGTCGTCTACAACGGTCCGGGCGCCGGTGCGTTGAAATACGTGTCCACGCCAACCGGCGTCGTCTGCTACCAGAACACGTTCATCGGCGAAGTGGGTGTGCCGGGGCCCGCCGCCAATTTGTACTTCCGCAACAATCTGATTCTTGCCGAAGGCGCGGCCGAGGCCGTGTTCAACGTCGGCACGTTCACGAATTACTCCACGTCCGACTACAACGGCTTTCGGCCGAACCCGCGCGCGAAGGCGTCGTTCCAGTGGAACTCGCCGCCGTTCGACGTGCGTTCGGATTACATCAAGCAACCGGTCGCACGTACGTTCGCAAGCCTGCGCGAATACCAGCGCGTGACGGGGCAGGACGCGCACAGCAGGCTCGTCGACTACGACGTCTTCGTGCGCGTGACGCCGCCGGATCTCACGGATCCGCAGCGGTTATACGATCCGGCTGCGTTCGATTTTTCGCTGGCGCCGAAGTCCGACGCGATCGATTCGGGCGCGCTGTTGCCGAATATCACCGACGGTTTCACGGGCCGAGCACCGGATTTGGGTGCACTCGAGGCCGGTAAGACCGTTCCGCACTACGGCCCGAGGGAAGCTCAGTGAGCGCGCGCAAAGCAATCACCCTGATCGCCGGCAAATTCGGCAGCCGCCATTTCGGCACGAAGCCGTATCTTGCGGACGCGCTGAAGCGCACGGGCAAGGACAAGCCGTTGGCGCTCTACGTCGGCGTGGCCAGCGGTGACGATCCGACGTTCGGGACTGCGCTTGGCGGACTGCTGACCGCCGCAGGCGCCCGCCGCGTTCTGTGGCCGAAGCTGGCAACCCGCCGCAAACAGTCGGGTCAGATGCGCCAAGCGCTCGCGGAAGCCGATCTCGTGTTCGTTGGCGGCGGCGACGTCGAGGCCGGCATGGACCTGCTGCGCGGCGCCAGTCTGCTCGCCGATTTCCACGCAGCCGCCGACCGCGGCGCAGTGTTTGCCGCCATGTCGGCGGGCTCGATCATGCTCGGCAAGCGCTGGATCCGCTGGCCGAATGCGGACGCAGACGACGACGAGGCCGAGACCTACGAGTGTCTCGGGATAGTGCCCGTTGCTGTCGACACGCACGGCGAGGGCGATGAGTGGCAGGAAGCGCGGTCGTACGCGGCCGTGCGCGCACGTGAGATCGGCAAGAAGGCGCGCGCCTACTGCGTGCCGAGTGGCGGCGCGCTCGTGATCGATCATAGGGGTAGAATCGAAGCGCACGGCGTATCGGCACCCGTATTCGAGGCGCTGCCGAAACGCAAAGCCAAGCTCGAGGAGACACTGGAGGTCACCAAATGAGCTATTCCGCAGCGCACTGGCAGCGCGTGAGCGACGAGACGCGGCGCATGGTGGCCGAGGTCCCTCTGTACCGCGACCGCTCTGCGCCGCCCGTCGACACGGGCGCGCTGCGTGCCTGGCTCTCGCAGCTGCCGTCCGTCGGCAAACGCGAGCTGCGAAAGGGTTTTCCGAAATCCCTCGTCCGCCAAGATCAGGATCTGCACGCCGCGATGCGCGACGAGCGTGTGACGCTGCTCGCTACATCGGGCACCACGGCGGATCGGTTGCAGGTCATCTGGGAATGGTCGTGGTGGGACCCGCAGGAGCGCGACGCCATGCGCTTGAACGCGCGCATCGCGAAGTCGATGCGCGACGCGAATTACAGCGAAGCCGTGCTAACGACGCCGGCGTGTGGCGCGGGCGTGTGCCATTTCGGCAGCGTGTCGATGGCCGAACGCAGCGTCGACGGCATGCTGTTCCTGAACGAAAGCCAGGATCCGTCGGCGTGGACTGACCGGGACGTCGAGCGAATGCTGAGCGAGTGGGTTCAGTTCGCGCCGCGCGGTGTCGAAGCCGACCCCGCGTATCTCGCCGTGATCGCGCGTGCCGCCGTGAAGCATGGTTTCGCGTTGCCGGCGCCGGAGTTCATCACGCTGACGTACGAGACCACGACGCGCGCCATGTGTCGCGATATCAGTCGCGCTGTTACCACGCCGCTCTTCCAGCTGTATGGCGCCACGGAAGCCGGTGTGCTGTTCATGGAATGCGAGCACGGGCGGCTGCATCCGAACGAGCGCCACAGCCACATCGATCTCATGCCGTTGCCGGGCAGCGCGCCGCTGGCGCGGGTGCTCGTCACGACGCTCGGCCGGCCCTGGATGCCCCTACTGCGCTATGACGTCGGCGACGTCGTGCGCGTGGCCGAGACACGCGATTGCGCTTGCGGTCTCGTGAGCGACGGGCCGGTGCTCGAGCGCGTGGAAGGCCGGCAGAGCGATTGCGCGACCGTGAACGGCGAGACCGTGACGCCGCTGATGCTCGATGACGCGATCCACGCGGCGCTCGGCAACGCAGCGACACTAGAGCAGTGGCAGCTCGTGGGTGACACGTTGCACGTCGCGGACCCCGCGTCGCGCGACAGCGCCGCGGCCGCGGCCGAAGCGGTGAGCAAGTTGCTCGCGCGGCCGATTCGCGGTGAGCACGTGAGTGCCGTCGCCCCGGAAGCGTCCGGCAAATATCGGCTGGTAAAGAGCTGATGCGAAGCGCCGGCTTCCCGCTGCTCGAGCGCGGGTACGACGACGCCCCCTTCATCTACCTCGACAGCGCTTCGACCACGCCCAAGCCGCGCAGCGTGATCGATGCGGTCGTGCGCTATTACGAAACCGTCGGCGCCAACGTGCACCGTGGCACGCACCCCCTCGCCGAAGCGGCCACCGAAGCGTACGAGGGGGCGCGTCATCGCGTCGCAGCGCTGATTGGCGCGCAACCCTCCGAGATCGTGTTCACGCGCAACGCCACGGGTTCCTTGAATCTGCTGGCACGCGCGTTGCGTCTCACGGCAGACGACGAGATCGTGTTCCCCGCGTCCGAGCATCACAGCAACTACATGCCGTGGCGCGTCGACGCGCAGCCCGTGCTGGTCGACATCGACGACGAGGCGGTGCCGCGGTGGTCGCAGTTGAAATCGAAGCTCACGAAGCGCACGCGGCTCGTGAGCGTGGCGCACGTGTCGAACGTCACGGGCGTGATCGCGCCGGTGGAGGAGTGGATAGCAACCGCTCACGCGGCCGGTGTGCCGGTCATGCTCGACGCATCGCAGTCGATCGCGCATTTGCCGGTCGACGTCCGCGCGCTGAACGTCGACTACATGGCCTTCTCGAGCCACAAGATGTTCGGCCCGAACGGTGTTGGCGTGTTGTACGTGCGCCGCGACCGGTTTGCGGAGCTAGGCTTGGGAAGCGTCGGCGGCGGCATGGTGGCCATGCACGCGGAGGACCGATTCGAGCCGCTCGAAGCGCCGCTACGCTATGAGGCCGGCACGCCGAACGTCGAAGGTGTGATCGGGCTCGGCGCGGCTGTGGACTACTTGCGCGGCGTGGGCATGGCGAAGATCGCGGCGCATTCGCGCGCGTTGGCCGATCAGCTGATGCGCGGGCTCGCGGAACTGCCGCACGTGACGGTGCTCGGCCGCTCCGCGCGCGAGCGGATTGCGCTTGCGACCGTGTCGCTACCGCTGCCGGCTATGAGTCAGCAGGACATCGCACGCCTGCTTGCCGACGCGAACAGTATTTTCGTGAGCGGCGGCTATCATTGCGCGCACGTGCTGCATCACCGGCTGCATCTCGCTGGCACGCTGCGCGCGTCCGCGCACATCTATAACGATTCGGCGGATGTCGAAGCGTTTCTAGCCGCGTTGCGCGAGCTCTAGACGAACCGCGCGACGAACTCGCGGTGCGCCGCGATCTCCGGTGCGTCGCCGCGCACGAGCTGCGCCTCGCGAAAACCGGATGTGACGTCGTGAACGCGCACGTTTTGCTCGGCGACGCTGAAACGTACGCGCCATTCCTTTACCGCCAGCACGAAGGCTTCGCCGTCGCGACGAATGCGTCGATAGGGCTGTGGCTCCGGGCCCAAGGCGAGAGTGGCGGTGGCGCGTCCGCGCAGCGGCAACGCCGTGCGCGCCTCAATCCACTCGGCTTGGCTCGCGGCCGCGGTGTCCCATTCCACGGCGAACGCCGGCACGGGATCCGTGCCCGATTCGTCGAGCCAGCCGTTCTCGGTGGCGGCGATCGCATCCGTGTAGGCCACGTACGGTTTGATGTCGAGCACGGGCGTGCCGTCCAGCATGTCGATGTCGGCGACGTACAGCGTGAGGCCGTCGATGCGTTCGAGCTTCACTGCAGAAATGCCGATGGGATTTGGCCGATGCGGCGATCGCGTGCCGAACACACCTTTACGCCCGGAGCGGCTGCGTGGCGGCAGCACTTTGGGGCGCCAGCCCTGATTGAAATGGAACCAGAACAGCACCCAGATGTAGTCCCAGCCGTCGAGATCGAGCAGCGCATGCTCGAAGTTCTTGCCTGGCAAGAGCTCGATGCGTCCGTTGGCGTTGCCGCCGGCGCGCGGCTGGCGCACGGCCTCGGTCTTCGTCGCGAGTGTCGTGCGCACGTAGCCGATCGGCTCGACCGTCAGAAGCTGTACAGCGGGGTCCTTGGTTGCCACCACGCCAATCTACCAGACGCCGAACGACGGATATTCGAGCGCGCAAGATCTAGCTGCTGGCGCGGCCTTCGGCGGGCACCAGGGCTACGACGGTCGCGCGGCCGGCGGCGCGGCGCTGCGCGAGCCACGGGAGGAACTGCTCGGCCGGCATCGGGCGGGCAATGCCGTAACCCTGCGCGTTCTCGCATCCCATGGCGGCGAGGCGCTCGAGCGCAGCGTCGTCCTCGATGCCCTCGGCGACCACGACGAGCCCTAGCTGGTGCGCGAGATCGATCGTCGCGCGCAGGATGGCCTGATCCTTGTGATCCTCGCGGCCAATCACGAACGACTTGTCGATCTTCAGCTCGTCGACGGGTAGGCGTTTCAACTGTGCGAGCGCCGAGTGCCCCGTGCCGAAATCGTCGACCGCGAGCCTGAAGCCGAGCTCGTGGATGCAATTCACCACGGCCAACGACTTGTGGACGTTGTGCATGATTGCGCTCTCGGTCACCTCGAGCGTGAGCTGCGCAGCTGCGAGCCGGTGCTTCTGCACGTGCTCGAGCAGGAAGTAGGGCAGGTACTCGTCTGTGAGATCGTCGACCGAGATGTTCACGGCTACACCGACGTTCACACCCTGATCGCGCCACGCCGCGCAGCGCGCGACGGCATTCTTCAGTACCCAGCGGGTCAGATGCGCGATGCTGCCCGCCTGCTCGACGGCATCGACGAACTCGGCCGGCGCCAGCAAGCCGAGCTCGGGGTGCTGCCAGCGAACGAGCGCTTCGACGCCATAGATTTCGCGCGTGCGCAGATCGAGCTTGGGTTGGAAGTACAGCCGTAGCTCGTCGTTCTTCAGCGCCCCCGGGAAGTCGCCGACGATCTTGATCTGCTTCAGCGCGCGATCTTCCTGGCCGAGCCGGTACACGCCCGCCGTCGAGTGGCTGACCAACGCCTCGTTGCGGGCGCTCGAGGCGCGGCGGCACAGCTCTGCCGCATCGAGACTGTGCTCGGGATAGCACGCAACGCCGCCGCTGACCTGCAATGAGATGTTGGCGCCTGCCACTTGCAGGCCGGCGCGCAGGCGGTCGGCCTGCTGCTCGACCCACTCGAGGGCCTGACGCGCGTCGAACTCGGGCAGCCCCACGACGAACTCATGGCCGCTGAAGTGTCCCAGCACTTGCTTGTCGTCCAGCCGCTCGCGCAGGGTGGCGGCCGTGAGCTTTACGACGTCATCGCCCGCGCGGTGACCGAGCGACGAGATGATGCCGTTCAGACGGTCGAGCCCGATGCTCACGATGCTCAGTTGCTTGCAGGTCGCAATGGAATCGCGCAGGAGGCCGATCGTGAGATCGCGGTTCGGCAAACCGGTGAGGCTGTCGTGATGCGCTTGATGGAAGATGTGCCGCTCGCGATCAGCGATCGCGTGCTGCATCGCGTTGAAGCCGCCGGCCAACTCGCCAAGCTCGTCGGACGAACGTACGTCGATCGGCTCGGTGTAAACGCCTTCGCGCATTCGGCGAGCCGCGGCGGCGAGATGCTTCACCGGGCGCGTGATCGTGTTCGCGAGCCAGACCGAGCCGCCGATAGCGAGCAACAGAGCCAGCCCTGTGATCGCGAACAGAATGTTGCGGATGCGCACGTACGATGCCGTGGCCTCGGCCAGCGGCAATTGCACTGCGACGTACGCGTCGCTGCGGTCATTCAGGAACGGACGCAGCAGCGACAGGTGAGCATTGAGCTCCTTGCCCGTGAGCTGCGGATCGCGACGATCGGTGTCGAGACCGTCGAGAGCCGCCGCGCGCTCATTTGGCGGCAATGTCGACGCCAGGATTTCCGGCGCGGCTCCGTGATTCGCCACGAACGTCACGGCTAACCCCGTCAAGCTTTGCAGATGCTTGGCCAACGTATCGTCGATCGGAAAGCCGAGCATGACGAGTGCGACAGGCAGCGGCGATTGCACCGGCACCGTCACGGTCTGATACGGTGCGCCGGCGATGGTCACGACGTGATGGGGAAACTCGTCGGTGATCTGCGCAGCCGATAACGGGGCGCGGTTGCGTTGCTCCTCGCCATTCGAGCTCACCAGTACCGTTCCGTCGAGGTCGAGCAACAGCGCCACAGTGGCGCCCGCGCGGGCCGCGTTATTGCGCAGCGCCGAGCGGATCGTCGACTGGTCGCCGCTCGCAACGGCCTGTTTGAACCCGTAGTCCAGAGCGAGCACGTTGACCGTCGTCAGTAGCTGATCGGCGCGGCTGCGCATGAATTCGTCGAACAGCACGCCGGCGAGGCCGACGGTACGCCGCGCTTGTTCGTCCGCGTCGCGACGCATCAAGTCCAGGATGGGGAACAACGAAACGAGCTGCGTCGCGACGACGAGCGCCACCGCGAGGAGCAAGATTTTCTGCCGGAAGCCGAACTGCTTCATCGTGCCCTGGAAGCGCCCGGGAGGCGCAGTCTTTTAAGGAACGTGCGGAATGTTCGAAATGGTACGCAGACGTAAGGCTGGCCGGTGTGCGCTCGGTCACGGTTGCCGTGCCGGGGTGCTTCTAACATCTTCTTTCGTGACGGCGGGGATAGTTAGCATGGGCATACATCGGATGCCGCGGACGGGCGCGCTGGCGGCGGCGACATTGATTGCCCTTGCGGCCGCACTCCCGTGCTTCGCCGGCACACTCGAAATCAAGGTCAATGACGAGGGCGGGCAGCCCGTAGCGCAAGTGGCCGTCTACGCCACGCCTTTGGCGCCGGTGAAGAAGCCGAACGCCGCGAACCGCACCGCTAGCATGGATCAGCAGCACAACGAGTTCGTGCCACATGTGCTACTCATAAGCGCTGGTACGCTGGTGCAGTTCCCGAATAGCGACACGGTGAGCCATCACGTCTACTCGTTCTCGCAAGCGAAGACGTTCGAGCTCGCGCTCTACAAAGGCAACACACCCCCGCCGTTGGCGTTCGACGAGCCTGGCGTCGTCGTCGTCGGCTGTAACATCCACGACAGCATGCTGGGCTACATCGTCGTCGTACCGACCGAGCACTACGCGCTCTCGGATCAGCGGGGCATGGTTCGCCTCGAGGGTGTGCCCGCCGGCGACTACACGGTCGAGGTCTGGACGCCGCGCGCGCGACCGACGGGCCTGCCCGCGGCGCAGCGTGTAACGGTGACGGATGGCGTCACGAAGCTCGACGCGCGAATCACGGGGCGCCTCGCGCCCGATGAAGATCACAAGCACGGTTCGAAGAGCTTGTCGTGGGACCGCTACTGAAACCGGCCCTCACCGCCGGTGTCGCGCTCGCGTTGCTGGGCGCGGCGCTCGATGCGAGCGCAGAGGGCGATCGTAACGAGCTCTTCGTCGGCATTGGCACGGCGTATTTCCATAGTTCCACCGATTACACAGCCTGGCCCGAAGGCGGGCTCGGCAAGTTGCGCTATGCCGACGACGGCGTCGAAGCGGTGCGGCTTTTCGCCGAGTATCACGGCCGCATCAGTCCGACGCTGAACGCACGCGTCGTGGCCGACTACGTCGACGACGGCTCGAGCGGGCTCGGCATCGACGAGGCCTACATCGACTGGCGGCCGATTCCGCGTTCCGCGAACCAGCAGCAGGTGCGGTTCGGCGCGTTCTATCCGCCGCTGTCGCTCGAGAACGGCGCGCACGGTTGGGAGAGCCCGTTCACGTATTCTTACTCCGCGATCAACACCTGGCTCGGCGAAGAGATCCGGCCGCTCGGCGCCGAATGGTCGTTGCGGCGGCGGCTTGCGAGCACTCGCAACACTCAGGAAGTTCGCGTGTTCGCCTCTGGTTTCTACGGCAACGATCCCGCCGCGACGTTGCTCTTCTGGCGCGGCTGGTCGTTGCACGACCGGCAGACGCGCTTGAACGACAGACTGCAGATGCCGCCGATGCCGATCTTCGGTGCGGGCGGCGCCATCGTCGGGACGACACCGCAGACAGTTCAGCCATTCACGGAAACCGATCATCGCCCCGGCTATTACGTGGGCGGCGAGTGGCGCTACGCGCGTCGCGCGCTCGTGCAACTCGCGCGCTATGACAATCGCGCCGACCCGTGGAGTTTTGCCGAAGGGCAGTGGGGCTGGGACACGTCGTTCGACCACCTTGCCGTGCAGGTAGCGCTGCCGGCGGAGATCGGGCTCATGGCCCAGTGGATGCGGGGCGAGACCTATTGGCTCGCCGGAGCGCCGGCGGCGGGCGGCCCGCTATCGCCGTTCGTGCAACTCGTCGAGGACAAGTTCGACGCGAAATACCTGATGCTGACGCGCATGTGGCACGACAAGCATCGCGTCTCCCTGCGCTATGACCAATTTCTCATGGAGCGCGCTGGCGCCATACCCGAGTCCCACAGCGACGACGGTCACGCCTGGACGCTCAGCTACCGCTACGAGCCGAACGAAAGGTTCAGTGGCGGTGTCGAATGGCTCGAGATTCAATCGCAACGCGATCTCTATCCCTACTTCTATGGCGCTCCGCGGCAGGCCACCGAAGACCAGTTGCGGCTGCAGTTCTCTCTGCGCCTCGGAGCTCCCGCGCGGCGCTAGTCCGTCCTTGCCCCGTTCCGGAGGCAGCGCGCATACTGCGCGGCGCGCGCGCCGGGGGGACGTTTGCGTGTCGCCGCCAGAGAGCTGTAGTGACCAAAGTCAACGTCGTTTCGGCGGCCATCGAGCCGCGTCTCCAGTTGATGCTCGTAGCCAATGGCGCCATCGCCAAAGGCGAAATCATCTTTGCGTGTAGCTCCGAAGAAATTACACGCGAGCGCACGTGGCGCACGATCCAGATCGACTTCAACCGGCACGTTAAGAACGACCTGCTCGATTACGTCGATCACAGCTGCGAGCCGAACTCCGTATTCGACGTCGATAGGCTTGCGCTGATCTCGCTGCGCAAAATCGAGAACAACGAATCGATCACGTTCTTCTATCCTGGTGCCGAGGTCGAGCTCGCGATTGATTTCGACTGTCAGTGCGGCAGCCGCGATTGTATCGGCCACCTGAAAGGCGGGTTCTACCTGACGGGCTCACAAATGCGCTGGGCGATCGACCGCGGTTACTGCACGCGGTTCATGCAGCAACAATTCCGCCGGCTTCTCGAGTTGCACGAGCAGGCGTGAAATGACAGCGTCGGTCCTTCACGACATCTTTGCCGATGTCGTCCGACGCCATCCAGACCGCACCGCCATCGACGTGCCTCCGTCCGCGCACCGGCCGCTGCGGCACACCGTGACCTACGCCGAGCTCGATCGGCAATCTACCGCGCTCGCACATTCGCTTTCGGCCTTCATCGAGGCTCCCGACCGCATCGTCGTTGTGTTGCTCCCGCGCGATTCCGAGCACGTGTACGCGGCGCAGCTGGGTGCCTTGAAGGCCGGCGCAGCGTTCACCTGTGTCGATCCCGTTTTCCCCGACGATCAAGTCCGAACGATCATCGACGACGCGGATCCCGTTGCGGTTGTAACGGACGCAATGGGGCGCGAGCGACTGGCGCGCATCGGCGCCCGCGTTCGCACGGTCGACGTGCGCGAAGTGGCGGCGCAGACCGCGCCGGTCGCCGCACCCGCGTGGCTCACGCCGGCGAACCTGGCGTACCTGATCTATACGTCGGGCACCACGGGGCGGCCGAAAGGCGTGATGATCGAGCACCGCAGCATCGTGGGCCTCGTGCAGGGCGATGTCGCGACGATCGGGGTCACTCCGGACGATCGCGTCGCCCAGAATTCCTCCTGCGCGTACGACTCGTCGATCGAAGAAACGTGGTTCGCGCTCGCGGTCGGCGCGACGCTCGTGGTGATGGACGACGAGACCGTGCGTCTCGGACCGGACTTGCCGGCGTGGCTGCGCCAAGAGCGCATCACCATGTTCTGCCCGCCGCCGACGATGTTGCGCGCGACGGGCTGCGCCGATCCTGCGCGCGAATTGCCGCAGCTGCGGTTGCTGCATCCCGGCGGCGAAGCGCTATCGCAGGAAATCGCGGACCGCTGGTCGGTCGGCCGCCGGGTCATCAACGATTACGGTCCGACGGAAACCACCATCACCGCGCTGCGAGCCGTGATCGAGCCCGGACGGCCGGTCGCGATCGGTACACCCGTACCCGGAGCGCACGCGTGGGTGCTGGACGAAAACTCGCGGCCGGTGCCGGACGGTACGCCCGGCGAGCTGTGCCTCGGCGGCACGGGACTTGCGCGAGGGTATCGCAACGACGCGGCGCTGACGGCGCGTAAATTCCCCACGCACGCGCGGCTCGGTCGGCTGTATCGCACCGGCGATCTCGCAACGCGCGGCGCGGACGGGCGGTTCTACTCGCACGGGCGCATCGACTCACAAGTCAAGATCCGTGGCTATCGCATCGAGCTCGAGGCTGTGGAAGCGCGGCTCGCCGAAATCCCGGGCGTACGCGAGGCGGCCTGCACGGTTCAAGGCGAGGGCGTGCGCAAGACGCTGGTCGGTTTCGTGGTGCCGGAACGCAAGGGCGCGGCGGTGGATCCCGCGATGCTGAAGGCGCGCTTGGTGGAGCTGTTGCCGGCCTACATGGTGCCCGCGCAAATAAAGATAATCGATAGGTTGCCGCGCAACTCGAGCAACAAGTTGAATCGCCGCGCGCTGCCGGTGATGGCGATCGACGCGCACGGCGAGCGGCCACCGGCGGCGCCCCCGGGCGACGAGCGCGAGGCGCGCGTGACGGCCGCAATGCAGGAAGCGTTGGGGTTGCCGCATGCCGTGGGCGTCGACGAGGATTTTTTCGACGACTTGGGCGGTGACTCGTTCGCATCGGCCGTGCTGGTCTCGCGGCTGCGCGATCACGCGGACACGGCGCTGCTCACCGTGCGCGACGTTTACGAGGCACGCACGTCGTCTGCGCTCGCGGCGCGCGTCGCAGCAACCGAACACATCGCACGCAACGCCGATGCGCATGTCGCCAGAAGCACGGCGCCGCGCGCCGTGGGTCGGCCCGTGCTCGCGACATTGGCGCAGGCGGTCTGGCTTCTGTTCGGTATCCTCGTGCTTGCGCCAATCGCGTACGTGCTC
>JBDTOT010000011.1:0-112218 GCA_039933105.1 Gammaproteobacteria bacterium
TGACCGTGCATGGCACGAACGACCTGCAGGTTGAGAACAACGTGACCTACAACACCGTCGGTCACTGCTTCTTCATGGAAGACGGCATCGAGCACGGCAACCAGTTTGTCCACAATCTGGCGATTGAGACCAAGTGCCATACGTCGAAGCCGTGCGACCCGACGAATCTCGCCCCGTTCGGAGCGAACTCGGACGGCTTGAACTTCAAGACGACCGGCCAGGATTCCAAGGATGTCCTGATCCCTTCGGACAACACGGTGTCGAGCTTCTGGGTCACCAACCCGGACAACATTTTCCGCGACAACGTGGCCGCGGGTTCCGACGCGACAGGGTTCTGGCTCGCCTTCCCGGAGCATCCGACGGGCCAGTTCGAAGGCACGGATATCAGCAAGGCTACGTGGCCACGTCGCACGAAGCTCCGCGAGTTCAAGGGCAACGTCGCCCATTCGAACTTTGACAGTTTCATGGGCGACCGCGCCCCCAGGGCCGATGGCCATTTCGCCGTCGGCGGGTATGTTTCCCTTGTCAATCCCGCTGACGCGAACAGCGCTCAAGCGGAGTCGGTGTAGCCCCCTGACGATCAAGGACCACTCGGGAGTAGAGTTTTCCGGAGGATGACGTCGATCGCATCGGCATGGAGCTCGTGGGCCTCGACGGTCGTCAGCAGGTCGCCAAATTTTGCGCAGGCCTTCGCAGTAGCATCCGCCGGCCGGCCTAACTTCTTACTTCCCAGTCAACGCGTCGGCGACCCAGAATTTGGTGCCCGAAACGTCCGCGCTCGCCATCAATCCTTTCTTGTCGACCTGGTAATAGGCAACACCGTCGAAGAACGTGGACGAGATCTCCGCGCCTTTGCTGCCGGCCGCGGCCTGCGCTGTCGCCGATGAATCCCAGCCGCCGTTCGCGAACGCTGCGAACTTCTCCGACGTCTCGAACAGAATCACGACGCCGTAGCGGCTCACGCCCAACGTCAGTCCCAGGCCGGCCGAGCCCATGCGCATGTAGGTGCGAGCCCCGGTCTTCTTGTCGACCGCTACGCCACCACCGCCCGCACCGGAAGCGACGAACCCGGCTTTGGTGACGTTGAACACGGCGTAACCGGCCGCCTTGTCGAACGCCGCCTCGGCACCCTTCATTGCGCGGAACTCGCTGAGGACAGTCGCCGTATCGGCGTCGACTTCCTTTCGGTCCTGGGCTGCGTCGGAGTCGCCTGCCGCCACCAGGTGGGCGTTGAAGAGCAAGACGACAGCCGCGACACTCGACAAAAGTTTGTGTTTGCTAAGAGACATCATTTGCAGACTCCACGTATGTGGTTCGATCAACTGCTCGGCGACGCAACAAGAGTTACTGCCGCGGTTCGCCTCTATCATTCACCAAGATCGTATTTCCCGGAGGCGCATCCATTTGCACCCGATGTTCCTGGCGGCCGTAGGTGTAGGTGACGTCCCAATAGTCCGGCGGACCACGCACGCTGCTCTCGCAGTGGCGCACGTCTCGGCCATACGTATCGCCACGGTCCTCACGGTCGTCATGGTTCTGGGCCAGCTTGGAACCCACCACGCCACCGGCGACGGCTCCGCCGAGTGTAATCGCCGGTCCGCCTTTGCCGATCTGGTGGCCAAGGATGCCGCCGATGAGCGCGCCGGCGACTTTGGCGCCGGTATTTCGGTCGTTACTGCGTCGGTCCTCGGCCTGTTCGCGTTCCACCCAGCAGTGTTGGTCTTGCTGCTGCAGTACGGCGTGTACCGACGTGATGCGCGCTTCGTACACCCGTTCGCGCGGACGTCGTCGATAGTCGTAGTTGGGGGCGTCGACCGGCTCGGGCGTCTGGTAGCTTTCGTAGTGCCCACGCGTGTCAGCTTGCCGCACTGAGGAAATTCGATCGTTCATGCGCAATCGAATCAAGGAATCGTAGCTTCCGGGACCCAGGAGCACGCACTCGCCGCCGAAATGCACGTCCTGGCAGACTTGCCATTGGCCGCTATCCACGATCACCGATGACGCTCGGTCGTTGAATCCGCTGCGCTGGAAGTCCTCGACTCCCTTGCTCGTGGTGGTGAAGGCGCGTCCACGGAACCCTTCGCCTTCGTAGAATGTGATTTGCGCCGCCATCGCCTGTGTCGCCAGAAGGAGGGCCGATAGGCTTAGCGCGCCCTTCGAATAAGAGTTCATCGATGTCTCCGGCAAAACAAGAGCCAGCATCGATCATGAGTGATACCCGATGATTTCTCTGTACGGAGCCGCACACACAGCGAGTCGAGCTCCCTATTTTTCGGAGTGCGAGGCCGTCACGATTCCGTGGATCTTGCTCGACAGCACACAAGTGCTCGGCGGCGGCGAGATGCGCCTGTACCAGTGTGGTCCGCCCGCGAAATGGGAGGCCGTACGGTGCGTTAGGCGCCCCTGCTCGTAAGTAAACGTCCCGCGCGGCATATCGACGGTCGCGCGCCTGTTCGCGAATTGCGCGAATCGCGACGGCGTCGCATCATGCGGCGTCTTCTCGGGATAGCCGCGTTTTCCTGTGCGGCTCGAGTACGTGTCGTCTTTGCGCACGGGGGGTGATGTCATGAGCAAAAAGAATCGCTCAGTTCTCATAGCACTCGTTCCTGCATTCCTGCTCAGCGGTATGTTCGCTGTTGCACAGGCTCAGAATGCCGGATCGCCGGCGGCCAAGCCGACGAAGTGGTCCGATCCCGACACATGGCCAAACCACAAGGTGCCGGTCGCGGGCGACAAGGTCACCATCGGGAGAGACAAGGACGTGATCCTCGACGTCAGTCCGCCGGCGCTGAGCGGCGTGTCCATCGATGGCAAGCTCACTTTCGCCAACGATGCCGACCTGGAACTGACCACCGAGTGGATCATGTTGCACGGGGAGCTGGCCATTGGCAGCGAAGCCAGCCCCCACACGCGCAACGCGACGATCACTCTCACCAATAACGTCAAGAATGAAGACGTCATGGCGGGCATGGGCGACCGCGGAATTATGATCTCGGGCGGAACGCTGAACCTGCACGGCGATCGCACCAACACCTGGACCAAGCTCTCCAGTACGGCGAAAGCAGGCAGCACTTCAATCGAGGTGCTGAACGGCGCGGGCTGGCGCGTCGGCGACGAGATCGTGCTCGCGTCGACGGATTACGATCCGCGGCAGGCCGAGCGGCGCATCATTTCCGCCATCAGGGGAAACAAGATCACGCTCGACAAGAAGCTCGACTACATGCACTTTGGCAAGATCACCTTCGACGTGGATGAGCGCGGCGAAGTGGGCTTGCTGACACGCAACATCAAGGTTCAGGCATCGGCCGACGCGGAGCAGTCATTCCTCGGCGGGCACATCATGGCGATGCCGTCGAGCCACATGTTTGTCGAGGGCGTCGAGCTGCGGCGCATGGGTCAGAACCTGACGCTTGCCCGGTATCCGATCCATTGGCATCTGGTCGGCGATGCGAAGGGGCAGTACATCCGGAACGCGGCCATCCACGACACCTACAACCGCTGCGTGACCGTGCACGGCACGAACTTCCTGCACGTTGAAAACAACGTGACCTACAACACCGTTGGTCACTGCTTCTTCATGGAAGACGGCATCGAGCACGGCAACGAGTTCGTCCACAACCTGGGAATCCAGACGAAGTGCCATACGAGCAAACCGTGTGTGCCGACCAATCTCGCCGCAGCCGGAGAGAGAGCAGACTACGAGGATCGCCAGGCCGTCAGATCGAATGGCCAGGCCTCGAAGGATGTTCTGCTACCTTCGGACAACACGGCGTCGACGTTCTGGATCACCAACCCGGACAACGTCTACCGCGACAACGTGGCGGCGGGTTCGGACTCGAACGGCTTCTGGATGTCATTGCCGGAGCACCCGAATGGTCAGTTTGCCGACACGGAGATCAGCAAGGCCACGTGGCCGCGTCGCACGCCGTTCCGCGAGTTCAAGGGCAACGTCGCCCACTCCAACTACGACTCTTTCATGTTCGACCGTAACATTGCGCCCAACAACACTTTCGGTGTCACCGGCAGCTCGCAAACCGGCCTTGAGAATCCCGCGGACCCGAACAGCAAGGCGCTGGTGTCGACTTTCGAGGATCTCACCGCCTACAAGAACCGTAATGGCGGCATCTGGGGCCGCGGTGAGATGCACGTGTTCAGGAATTTGAAACTGGCCGACAACGCGATGGGCTTTACGCATGCGTCGGGCGCATTCGGTCGTTACGCGTTTACGTCGAAGGTCGTGGACTCGCTGTTCGTCGGCGAAACGGAGAACGGCGGCAACCCGAAGACGGACGCGGAAAAGAAATACGGCCGCAGCTTGCCCAAGCCGCAAATTCCGGATTTCCCGATCCGGGGCTACGAGTACTACGACTACCGTCATGACGTGGAGAACGTCACGTTCCGGAACTACCAGGACAACGCCACGCGTAAGACGGGAGCGATCTCCAACCTGCTGTTTAGCAGCTTCGGGGTCAGCACCAATAACGCCCTCGAGCGCTTGAAATTCGTCAACGCCAAGCCGGTGTATTTCCCGCCGATGGCGAACAACAGCAAGTGGGCCAGTGATAATGGAGGCAGTACGTCCTATAAGACCGCGGCATACCGCGACAAGGACGGCTCCCTCGGCGGCGGTCCCAATTCCTACGTTCTCATCCACGACGGGGTCAACGACAGCATCGCAGTCGACGCAGAGGCCTGTGAGATCAAGCCCACCTGGAACGCTGCCGTGTGCAAGGGCGATATTGGGCGTCTGACTTTTGGCGGCCCCGGCGGCCCCGGCGGCCCCGGTGGATTTGGTCCTCGACCCGGCGGTGCCGGTGGAGCTCCTGCTCAGCCGCCAGTCGTTCTCAGCCGCAACGGCAAGGAGTACACCGTCACTGGCACCAACGTACGAGCCGGTACCGAGATCAAAGTGACCACCGAAAGGCCGTCCGTGTTTCTCAACCTGACGGAACTGGATCGCGGCTCCTGGGTCATTTTCGAGCTGCCCGGATTCACCACCGCAGCCTCGGGTATGCAGCAAAACAACCTGGATGCGCTGCGCAAGGCCAGCGACACCTCGTACTTCAAGGACAAGGATGCACTCTGGGTCAAGGTGGTCTCCAACGGTGACCCTGGCAACGGCGCCCCTGGTGGTGGAACCATCGTCCAGGTCAGCCGGTAAGCTGAACCCTGCTGTGTGAGTCTTTTTTGTTTCGCAGGGACGACGGCGTTAGTTCTTCAGCGTGGAGAGGTAGGCGATCACATCTGCGCGCTGCTGCGGATCGGTCAGAATGCCTGCCATCGCCGTGCCTGGCACCTTGGCGCTCGGGTTCGCTAGGAATTCACCCAGAGTCTCGGCGCTCCAGATCACACCGTACTTCTTCATGTTCTCGCTGGGGCCGAGCAGGCTCGGCGTTGTGCCCGCCTGGCGCCCCACGACGCCGACGAGATTGGGGCCCACCTTCGAATTGTCTTCCTTGGTCACGCCATGGCAGGCCGGGCAGCCACTGGCCATGAACATTTCCTTGCCGTTGGCGGCATCGCCCTTGGTCTCGCCGGCGTAAGCGGCGGGCGCGGCCAGCAGGGCTGCCAGCGCGAACAGGCGGAGGGGTCGGATCGCGGACATGGACGTTGAGCTCCCGAAAAACGGGGCCCACAACCCCATGCCAGGGATTCTAGCAAGCCACCCTGAAGATGCTCCTTCAACGCTACGGCTTGCCCGTCATCGTCGCGCTGAACCGTTTCGACAGACATGAGATAGCCTGTTAATGCGTGCCCCAACGGAACGCCACCCCTACCATGCGCGGGTCGCCGGCTTGGCCCAGGATCAGGCCGGAGTTGCCAGTCTGGATCGTCAGCGCCGCGATGTACTCCTCGTCGAACAGATTGCGTGCGAACGCTTCGACTTGCCACCCGCGGGCAAAGCGATAGGCCACGCTCAGGTTAGTCACGGCGAAGCCGTCGATCACCGTGTACTTCGACGCCGACGTGTCGCTGTTGTAGCCGTCGCGAGCGTTCGTATCGAGCCGGATTGTCATGTCTCCGCGACCCACGTGCCTGCGGTAGTCCAAGCTCAGCGCTTCGGACCACTTGGACAGGCCTGCGAGCGGTACGCCCGTGAGATTGCACGCTACGGTGGTCGCGGTTTGCACTTCGAGCGGGCAGGGCCCGGCAGGGTAGTCCTTGTTCTTGCCGTCGGCATAGGCGAGCGAGAACCGCAGTGTGAAGCCCTCGGAGAGCAGCGTCGTAAAGTCGGCCTCCAGGCCTTGCACGCGCACTTCCGGAATGTTCGCGGGATACGAGCGGATCGCGGCCGTCTCCAGGTTCGATACCACGTTCGCCTGGTAATCCTGGACCTCCGTACGGTAGGCGGCGAGATTCAAAGTCGCTTTGCCGTCGCCCAGCGTGGACTTGAAGCCGGCCTCGAAGGTGGAGTTGGTTTCGTCCTTGATCACGGCTGTGGCGAGCGTCGGCTGATTCTGCGCATCTAGCGCCAGACCCGACATGTTGAGGCCGCCCGACTTGTAGCCGTGCGCGTAGCTCAAGTAGCCGAACAGTTCTTTCGTGAATCGGAAGGCGATGTTCGCGCGCCCCGAGAAATTGCCGTCGTCGTTGGCCGCGGTGTAGCTCTGCGGACGGAAGATCGAGAGCTTCGCGCGCAGCAGTTCGGCCGCAGTCGCAGGCGC
This sequence comes from Gammaproteobacteria bacterium, assembly GCA_039933105.1. GTDB lineage: Bacteria > Pseudomonadota > Gammaproteobacteria > Steroidobacterales > Rariloculaceae > FEN-1219. Next base: position 6,666 of record JBDTOT010000011.1, read on the forward strand.
TAGCCCCGTCAGATCGGTTCCGCCAGACACCTTCGTCGCATACGTCCCGTCCTTGTTCTCGTTCGTGTAACGAAGGCCCAACGTGCCGGTCAAGCGATCCGTGAATGCATAGTTGACCTCGCCGAAGGCCGCGTAGCTGTTCATGTTGAAATCGGACGAACCCGTCTGGCTATAACCGTCGAGCAGGTTACGAGGAATCGGCGCCGTGAAGTTCGCCTGATTGAGCAGCCAATACGCAGCTTCCGGCCCGTACGTGCTGATGGGCGTACCCGAGATCTCTTGCGCGAACCAATAGAGTCCTGCGACATAGTTGAATCGCCCCGTGCCCTTCGAGTTGATGCGCACCTCTTGGCTGTATTGGTCCTGACGCGAGGGGATGCGCTGCACGAGCTGAATTGGAATACCTGTGTAGTCGCGGTCGTTCGCGACATCCCAATCCCAGTAGCGCCAGGCCGAGACGGAGGTCACGGCTACTGCGCCGAGGTCCCATTCGGCGAGAACAGAGAAGCCACCGTCTTGCGTCTGGACGTGCAGAGGGGCGTCGATGTCGCTTAACCGGTCGTAAATATTCTGGCTGGGCGGTGCATAGCCGAGCCCCGCCGCCAGCGCCGGATATTGGCGGGCCGCGCTGCGCAGGCTTTGACCGACGCGAAGGAAGGTCTGCGTGCAGCACGCCGAATCGAGATCGGAAGCATCCGCAATAAAGCGAATGTTGAGGCGATCGTTGGGCGTTAACAGGAGCTGGCCGCGCACCGCGTAGTTGTTGAGCTCGTTGAGTCGCTCGCCCGTTCGCACGTTGAAGAACAAGCCGTCGCGCTGAGTGTCTTGCACCGAAATACGGCCGGCGATCTTTTCGCCGAACGGCCCAGAGACGGTGCCCTTCACCTGCGTGAAGTCGTAGTTGCCGACGGACACCTCGGCGTTCGATTCGAACTCGAACGTAGGCGCACGGCTGAGCACGTGAATGGCGCCGGCGGTGGTGTTCTTACCGAACAGCGTGCCCTGAGGCCCGCGCAACACCTCTACGCGATCGATGTCGGTGAAGTCGAACGCCGCGGTGGCCGGACGGCCGTGATAAACCTGATCGACGTAGAAGCCGACGCCCGGTTCGATACCGTCGTTCGCCGCGCTAATAGAGAGCGTGTTGGAGCCCAGGCCGCGGAGGGTGTAGGCCGTGTTCCGCGGGTTCGCGGAGTTGTAGTAGAGCGACGGCACGAATTGCGTGATCTGCTGCGTGTTCACCGTGTGCGAGCGATCGAGCGTGTCACCGTCGATGACGGAAGCCGCAAGCGGAATGCTCTGGAGATTCTCCTCACGATGCCGAGCCGTGACGATGATTTGTTCGAGACCTTTTTTCGCGCGCGAGTCCGCGGAGTCTTGAGCAGTCAGTGGCAATACGACCAGGCAGGCGGTCGCGGAGGCGAGGGCACAGTAGAGACGCACGGAGACTCCTTGGGACTGAGGTTGCGCGACGATGCAGCGCAGTATCCTAAGGAATATAACGATCAGCCAAGCGCCAGGTCAAATAGGGCCCCGGCGCCAACGCCCGCGCACTGAGGCGCCCACAAGTCGGTATTCCTCCGCGAAATCGACGCTCGAGAGTTCCGGAGGGTTTACGTGTGCTGGCGCACGACTAGTGACCGCCGCGCGCGGTCACTCCTTCTTCACGATTTCCACATGCATGGTCGAAGTGTGACCCGGTATGGCCACGGGCATATGGCTGTCGAATGTCTCTCCGACGTCCCCGGTGAAATTGAAGGGTATGGCAACTTGGCCCTTCGTAACGTTCTGGGAGCCTTGTTCGCCAATCACGGGGCACCGAACGGAGGAATTCGTGACCGTCGGCGATGAGTTCTCGAATTTGAAGCGCATGGATTGCTCTTCAGCCGTCTCAATGGCCTGGCCGGAGACGTGAAATCCGAGGGTACTGGTGGATTGGCCGCTGCACACTAGCGCGGTGCCGGAGGCTTGAAACTTGGCGGTACCATCGCCGCTAAAGGTGCCGTCGTCTTTGAAAGTGATAGGGACATCCACGGGCGGCATCACGCTGGTGCGATGCAGGATCCCCGAGTTCGTCTCGTTCACCGTGGACACTCGAATGAGGTAATGGGCGGGCTCACAACCGCACGATTTGTCTCCTTTGAACTCCCCGCCGGTCGTATCGATCCACTCCTTGACGAGCGCGACGAGACCCGCGGCCGTGATGTTGCGCGGGGGCTCGGTTGGAACCTCGGTCTCGGGGTACGCCTCCCTGTCGAGGCCGCGGTCGCCCCGAAAAGCGGTGCCGGTGAAGTTGTCCTTGCCCTCGTCCCTCGTGAAGTGATCGAGCACCGCTTTGGCGTCTGGCCAAGGGCCGCATATCCCGCCTTCGCAGCGTCTGGAAAAATCCTTGATCTGCTTGCAGAGAGTCGGGGCATCCTTGCCGAGGAACGCGAGAAAGGCCGGCGCCAGTGCCCACTCCGATTCAGCGCCGGAGGGGATCTTGTGAGCCATGTTGTTGTGACAACCATTGCACGCCGTCTGCGGAGACCCTTTTGGGTCGGTGGCGGAGGGTGGAACTCTTCTGTCCATCTTGCCGCCGCCATGCTCGGCCAGTGACGGGACGATGTCGTCTTCGCCCGGGGACGGATCCTTCCCAAACCCGTCCATGAACGGATTGACGCCACCGTGGCAGTTCACGCAGCGCGGCTCCTGCGTCAGAGTGGGAACGATTTTGGCGAACGCCTTGATCGATGCGTCCGTTTGCGAATCAGATAGCGGGCAAACGGCCGCGCCTCCAGAGCTGGACTGGGCAAGGACCAGATTCGAGAAGAAGACCGCCGTAGCCAGCAGGTGGGCGAGCCGTGGTTGCCACATCGAACTTTGCACGCTACGTCCGCGATAACGACGATTCACGTTGCCCTCGTTCCTAACGCTCTCGGCGAGAGTCTATAGCATGGGCGTTTGCGGCGAGGGCGGAACGCCTCTGAGTCGACGTGTCTGAATCGAGCGACAATTGCCGCGCTCCAGGTTTGCGCCGACACTCGGTCGTGAGGCATAGCGGATAGCAGGGGAATCGCGAATGTCCGCCACCGTGCGGCCAGACAATCTGAAGGCGGCGCTGGATGCGAAAATCGCGGCCGCCATGGCATACCTGGCCGAGCTTCGCGAGGCGGAGCAACCACGCGTCACTCCGCACCTGAACTCTCGCGAACTGGTCGGAACGCTGATGGGGTACGCACGCAGCGTTCAAACGATCGCCAGCGCATTCGGCAGGGCGCAGAGCGGGGAGTTGCAGCACAACGCCTGGTACGAGCAGTGGAAGAAGGTGCTCAGCGAAGCAGACCGCCGCCTGTGGCTCGAACTAGGCGATGAACGTGGGCACGCACAGGGTGCCGCGCTCGTCGACGTCGAGACATTAGTGGCGTCGGACCCATCCGTGGCTGGTCCTCCTTCGCAACCCCGCGCTCACGCGGATGTTCGCAAGCGCGTGTGTCGTTTCGCAGCATTCCCGGAGCGGCCTGCGAGCGATGTCTGCAGCGACATGTTGCTGCTCGCGAGACGCTTCGCAGGCGAATTCCTGCGTGACCACGCGCGCTTTCTGCGCTAGTCACGTTCTATAGGACTAGCGGCTCCACTTCTTTCCCGCAGTGCTTGCAGATCTTGGCCTTCGCCAGAATCATTTCCGCGCAATACGGACACTCGCGCTCGACGCGGGCGGAGGAATTCGCAGCGGAAGGGTTGGCACGCGAAGTGATCGCGGCATCCTGCACTCTGGCGATCTGCTCCTGCACCTGCTTCCTGAACTCGAACGGATCGGCGATATTCTTGAACGGCTCGTGTGAGCCACCCGTGCCGCTCAGAACAATCGTCCCGTAGCCCCAAAGCTTGCCGGCGAGCCCCTGATCGACGGCAATACTCTCGATCTTCGAGAGCAGCAACTCGAGCGAACGACGGTTGATCCAGCCCGTCTTCATGATCACGCGCTTGTCGGTAACGGCGAACTCGGCGTTGTGGACGGTAATGAAGACCGTGGCTCCGAGAATCGCCGCGAGCACGAGAACGACGAGACCGAGCGCAGGAACTCCCAGCAGCATCAGTAGCCCGACGATTGCGAGCACGATCGGCCACGAGTACAGCAGCCAGTGAAGGCTGGTCTGGTAGACGACTTGCTCGCCTTGCATGAGGTTTGCTTCGACGTAGCTCATAGGCGCTCCTACACAACCGCTCCTGTGTCTAGCTTAAGCGTTGGCGGCGACAAGAGCTTGCGGCTCCGGCTGCGCGTTAGCTAGGATCGAGACTCGCAATCTAGTGGGGAGCTAGCGGCGATGAGCAAATTAGCTATTCGGTTGGCCGCGCTCGCGGCGCTGTCGATGGCGTGCACACAGTTGCAGGCACATCACGCCGTCGCGAGTGTGTACGACCTGAACAAGGAGATCGTCCTTCAGGGCGAGCTCGTTAAGCTGAACTTCGTCAATCCGCACTCGAACCTCCATCTCGCGGTTCACAACGCCGATGGGACGACGACGGAGTGGGTACTGACGACTGCTTCGCTGCAGGTGCTGACGCGGCAGGGGTTGAACCACAGCTCCATCAAGCCCGGCGAAAGCCTCAAGGTCACCGTGCTGCCGGCGCGCAACGGTAATCCAGCGGGCTTCATCAGGACCCTCGAGCTCGGCGAGCAGAAGTTCAAACTGTTCAACGATAACGGCGACAACTAAGTCGGCGCACTTGGGGGGTTGATGTTATTTCGACGATCCGTCGCGACGGGCGCAGTGGCCGCCGCACTTTCCATCGGCGCCGTGCTGTCGGCCCACGCGCAAGGCTTCGGCGGCGGTCCACCGCCGTTCACGCCGAAGTCCGACGCCAAAGACCTGAAAGCCGTCCTCTACAACTGGACTTGGCACATGGGCATGTTGCGCGGGCAAGCCGAGCCGGAGCTCGTGGCCACGCTCGAATACCAGGCGGAGGGCACGATTCAAGTCGACGGGCAGCCCTGCGTGCTGTCGAAGTTTCGGCTGAGCGCGAACTACCAGATCCCGGGATACCGCACGCAGATCGAGTGCAAGCGCCCGAACGGCGAAACGTACGCCAACGTCGAGACGATCAGCGAACGCTACGTGTGGGACGAGGACCGACCGGGTGCGGAGATTGTGCCCGGCCAGGGCAAAGCCACGCCGCGGCCGGCCGCGCTCGAAGAGCGCCTGATCCGGCTGTGGGCCAGTCCGCACGGCGCGCCCAAGGCGGCCATTGCGGCGGCAGCGGACGTGTCGCTGTCCGAGTCGTTCGCGCAGAACCCGGCAGCGCTACTCGATAAGCAGGCTGCCGCCGGAATCAGGGGCGCGACGACGCTGGCGTGGCGGGGCAAAAAGGCAGTCATCACGTATCCGATCCCGGGAGTGCCCGACGCCACGGCGACGGCCACGCTGGGCGAGGACTTCCTGCCGGAACGCGTAGTCGTGAAGCGCGGGACGACTACGACGGAGTTCGTCTATGGCGATTTCCAGGATTTCAACAACCCGCTGCACCGCATCGAAGCCCTCTACGCCGGCACGATCGTCGAGCGACGCAACGGCAAAGTCGTGCGCGACCTGAAGACCACACTGACCGAAATCGGCCAGGTATACGTAGTCGTGCCGGTTCCGGACAGTGTCCGGAACGCCGGCGTGGCGAAGAACTGAGGAGCGGCTCGTGAGGAAACCATCAAACACCAAGGCGCGGCTCGTGACCGCTGCGGCGTTGCTTGTCTCGCTCGTCGCAACCTGCGCCCAAGCGCAGTTTCCGGGCGGCGGCGGGTTCGCCCCCGCAACGGCAGAGACGCCTCGATTGGCGAGCGGCAAGCCGGATCTCTCAGGCTCCTGGGGCACGGCCGGCGGCGGTCAGCAGGGCGTCGCCGGGGGAATGTTCCGGCGCTGCACACCGTTCCAACCGGTCTGCATGGAGTGGACGAATCAGAGCCAGGACTTCGTGTTCATGGCGCCCTCGCGGCTCGATCCGAATCACCCGCTGTACAAGCCCGAGTACTGGGACAAGGTTCAGGCGCTCGATCAGTGGACGAACCGCGACGACCCCGTCATGACGTGTCTGCCGCTCGGCATTCCGCGGCACGGACCGCCGGCGCGCATCTTTCAAACGGCCGACGACATTACGATGTTCTACAGGGGCGGCGTCGACGGCGGCGGCGGCTACCCCGACTTTCGCATGATCCCGCTCGACGGCAAGCCGCACGATCCGCAACGCGCGCTCCAGTACACCTACATGGGGTACACGGTCGGGCGCTGGGAAGCCGACACGCTAGTGCTCGACTCCGTCGGGTTCACCGATGAGACGTGGCTCGGGCGCGGCGGCCTGTTCCATTCCGACAAGATGCGCGTCGTGGAAAAGTTCACCCGCAATGGCAACGACATGCTCTACGAGGTCACGGTCGAGGATCCCGTCGTGCTCGCTAAGCCGTGGGTCATGAATCCACGAACGCTGCGGCTCATGAGCCGCCCCGCGATCATCCCGGAGCACGGCAGCTGCATCGAAGGCGAGCGCGAAGAAGTCACGAGCCAGATCCGCCACTAAGCGGCGGTGCCGGGCCGCGCCGGCGACGTCGCGTTCTCCATCAAGCGCCACGCCTTCCAGTGGCCGTCCGGCTGCCGCTTGAAGATGTGGATGTGCCGGTTCGTCACGGTCTGTAGTAGTGCGCCGGTCGCCTTGCTCGAGATCTCGGCGGTGTAACTACCGCGCTCGTACGCGAGATCGCCGGCAATCTCGAGTTCCTTCGTGTCCATTCGCACGCTGATCGTGACGTCCTTCGGCTGGTCGGCGAGGACCTTGCTCCAGGCCGCCTTGCCCACGACGTCGGGCTGGTCGATGCCAAGCACGAGCACGTCGTCGGCGTAGATCGCCAACACCTGGTCCATGTCGCCCGTCTTGAAGCTGCCCGCGATGCTGTCGAGCAGCTTGTGGATTTCGGCTTCGTCGGCCGCACGGTCGTGCTTCGGAGTCGAGCCACCGGAGCAGCCAGTCAAACCGATCGAGGCAGCAAGGGTCCATGCGGCGAGGGTGCGTGTCGGTTTCATGGGGCTGATCCTAGCATCGGGGAGCGTCGGGCCCGGGCCTCGGCCCAGCGGTCAGCCCATCTGACTAAACGACGGACAGCTCAAGTTTTCCGTACGGGTCCGTGCAACCCATTGGCAAACCTAGACACGGGTAGCAGGCGCCTCGATAATCACAGGCTAATCTTCGTGGCCACAAGGGCTCGTTTTCCAAGAGGTCCGGCCAGCTTTGTGGGCGCGTGACGGCGCGTCCGTTGGGGAGTGCTGACATCGCTGTCAAACGCAGCCTTCGAATCGCGCTCTACGCGCTACCGGTGATCGCCGTGGTCGCGGCCGGTGCCGTCATCACTCTAAAGACCCGGTCCGGTCACGAGCGCGACGCCGCGGAATGGGGCGTCATCAAGCACTACTGTTTCGATTGTCACGACAGCGCCGAGCAAGCCGGCGGGCAGGCGTTCGACAAGCTCTCGCCCGAGCGCATCGCCGAGAATGCCGAGACATGGGAAGCGGCGATTCGCAAACTACGCAGCGGCCTGATGCCGCCAGCGGGCCAGCCGCGTCCGGACGTCAAAGCCACGACCCAACTCGCGGCGTGGCTCGAGAACCGCATCGATGCCGCGGCAGATAAGAACGAGCCCGGCCGGGTTCCGTTGCATCGATTGAATCGCCGCGAGTACGCACACGCCATCCGCGATCTGCTCGCCCTCGACATCAACCCTGCGGCGCTGCTGCCCGAGGACAACGTCAAAGGCCGCTTCGACAACGACGCCGATGCCCTCCAGGTTTCGCCCGCGTTCGTCACCCAGTACATCGGCGCAGCGCGCGCGATTGCGCAGCAGGCCGTCGGCGACCCGAAGGCGCGGCCTCTCGCGGCGCAGTACGGCGACGCCGCGAACATGGTCATCTCGTTGCCGCCCGCGGGCACTCCTGGCACGGGCCGCCAACAGCATCACCTCGAGGGGATGCCGTTCGGTACGCGCGGCGGCCTCATCGTCGAGCACGACTTCCCCGCGGACGGCGAATACGAGCTCACGATCGGCGACATGGCGCTCGCACGCGAAGTGCCGCGCATGGAGTTCGAGAACACCGTCATCGTGCTGCTCGACGGCGAGGAGTTCTACCGCACGACCATCGGTGGCGAACGCGATCACAAGGCGATCGACCAGACGCTCGATCCGGCCGTGGAGGAGATCAACGGCCGGCTCCGCCGGATCAAGTTCATGGCCATGGCAGGGCAGCACAAGCTGGCCGTCACGTTTGTGCACCGCAGCTTTGCAGAAAGCGACGAGCGTATTCGCACGGTGGCGCTCGAAGGCGGGCAGGAGCGCATCCAGGCGGCGCACGCGCTGCAGATTCGCGGGCCGCTTATGGTCACCGGTGTCGGCGAGTCCGCGAGCCGGAAGAAACTCTTCACCTGCCGGCCGTCAGAAGGTCCCGAGCGGCCGTGCGCCACGGAGATCGTCACGAACCTCGCGGAACGCGCGTTCCGTCGGCCGGTCACGAATGCCGACATCGATCCCTTGTTGGCGTTTTACGATGCCGGGTTCCGCGACGGCGGGTTCGACATCGGCATTCGCGACGCGCTGAGCGCGGTGCTCGCGAGCCCGCACTTCATATATAGAGCCGAATCCGGGCAGGGCAGTGGCGCGGTCGCATTGAGCGACCTCGAGCTTGCGTCGCGTCTGTCGTTCTTCCTCTGGAGCAGCGTGCCCGACGCGGAGCTGCTGAAGCTGGCTCAGGAGTCGCGTTTGAGCAAGCCGAGCGTACTGGCGGCTCAGGTCAAGCGCATGCTCGCAGACGATCGGGCCAAGTCTCTTTCGCAGGATTTTGCATTTCAATGGCTCGGTCTCGCGAAGCTCGACTCGATCGTTCCTGACCGAGCGCAGTTCCCGCAGGCGAGCGGCTTGCTAGATCCTCGCGAGCCTTTCAAAGAAGAACTGCAGCTCTTCATCGACAGTGTGCTGCGCAGCGATCAGAGCGTGATGAAGCTGATGACGGCCGACTACACGTTCTTGAACGAGCGCGTCGCGATGCTGTACGGCATGGAGAACGTCAAAGGCGCACGCTTCCGCCGCGTGACGCTGCCGGACGAGTCTCGCTATGGGTTGCTCGGCAAGGGTGCAGTGCAGATGCTGACGGCGTATCCGAACCGTACCTCGCCAGTGCTGCGCGGCGCATGGATCCTCGAGACGATTCTCGGCGCGAAGCGCCCCGTGCCGCCAGCGCAGGTGCCGACGCTGCAGGAGAACAAGCGCGGCGAAGCGCCGAAGACGCTGCGCGCGCGTCTCGAACAACATCGCGCGAACCCCACCTGCTTCGCGTGCCACGGCGTCATGGATCCGCTTGGGTTTGCGCTCGAGAATTTCAGCGCCGTCGGCCAGTACCGCTCCGACGATCCCGACACGCATACCAAGCTCGATGCGAGCGGCGTGCTGCCGGACGGAACGCACGCGAACGGCCCAGCGGATCTGCGGCGCGCGCTGAGCGCTGACCCCGAGATCTTCGTGCGGGCGTTCACCGAGAATCTGATGACTTTCGCGTTGGGCCGCGAGGCCGATTACCGCGATATGCCAACGGTGCGCGCGATCGTGCGCCAAGCCGAGAAAGACGATTACCGCTTCGAGGCGCTTGTGCTCGCCATCGTGTCGAGCGACGCGTTCCGCAAGCGCGAGGTCTCGAACACGCACGACGGGCTCACGCAGGCGTCGTTGCGGTAGACTAAATTCAAGGGGAAGCGCAGTCATGTTTCTGACACGCAAACATCTCTCGCGAAGAACGCTGCTGAAGGGCGCCGGCGCGACCATCGCGTTGCCGCTGCTCGACGCGATGATCCCGGCGGGCACCGCGCTCGCACAGACGGCGGCAACGCCGAATACGCGCGTCGGCTTCATCTATTTCCCGCACGGAGCGCTGCAGGACCTGTGGCAGCCGAAAAAGATTGGCCGCGACTTCGACTTTCCCTACATCCTGGAACCGCTGGCGCCGCTGCGTAATTACGTGACCGTGGTGAGCGGCTTGCGCAACAAGGCGGGTGAGGGCGGTGTTCCTCACGGCAACGTCGAAGAGACATGGTTGAACGGCGTGCATCCGCGCTCGCGCAACGTGCAGACGGGCGTCGGCGTCACGGCCGATCAGGTGGCGGCGAGACACCTCATGAAGGACGTCACGCTGCCCTCGATGGAGATCTGCGGCGAGCCGGGCGGCAAGATCTCGTTCCGTACACCGGATCAGCCGCTGCCGATGGAAGGCAACCCACGCAAGGTGTTTCTGTCGATGTTCGGGCAAGGCTCCACGAAGCAGGAACGCCAATCGATTCTCGGTACGACGACGAGCCTGCTCGACTACGTGCGTGACGCGACCGCGAGTTTGAACCGCGAGCTCGACGCGGGCGACCGCGCGAAGGTCGGCAACTACCTCGATTCGGTCCGTGAGGTGGAAACACGCGTGCAGAAGCTCACCGCGAGCAACGAGTCCCTGGCGAATCTTCCGGACGCGCCAGGGGGTGTGCCCGACGAGTTCGGCGAATTGCTCGACGTGCAGTTCGAGATGTTCGCGCTGGCGTGGCAGACGAACCGCACGAACGTCGTGACTATGAAGATGGTCGAGGAAGCTTCGATGCGGACGTACCCGAACCTCGGCGTCCACGAGGCGTTCCACCCGACGTCGCATTGGGGCGGGTACCCCGACCGCATCGCGAACCTGAAGCTCATTCAGAATTTCCACACGGCCACGTTCGCGAAGTTCGCCCAGCGGCTTGCGAACACGCCAGACGGTAACGGGACCCTGCTCGACCATGCCATCATCCTGTTCGGCAGCAACATGTCGAACAGCGATGCACACAACAACGATCCGCTGCCGCAGGCGTTGATCGGGCGCGGTGGCGGGTTGAAGGGCAATCAGCACGTGCACTACGCGCAAGACACCCCGCATGCCAATGTGCTCGCCACGATTCTCGAACACGCTGGCGTGCCGGAGAAAGAGTTCGCGAAGTTCGGCGACAGCACCGGCACTCTTTCCGAGGTATGAGCGTGGCGCAGACGGCACTTCGAGCGGCTGTCCTGGGCGCGCTGATCGCGACGTTGCTGGCGGGCGTCGGCAGCGGCGCTCCGCCGAAGGCGGACATCAATCACCGCAACACGGACGGCAGCACGCCGCTGCAGTGGGCCGTATACGAAGGCAACGCGGGCGAAGTTCATCGCCTGCTCGCCGCGGGGGCCGATGTTTCGCTGGCTAACGACTACGGCGCCACGCCGATGAGCTTGGCCGCCGAAGTCGGCGACACCGCGATCCTCAAGCTGTTGCTAGAAGCCGGCGCGAATGCCGACTCCCCGAACGCCGACGGCCAGACGGCGTTGATGGCCGTGGCGCGCACGGGGAACGTCGATGCGGCGCGCCTGCTGCTCGATCATGGCGCTGCTGTCGATGCGCGCGAGACGTTCGGCGGTCAGACGGCGCTCATGTGGGCGTCCGCGCGCCGGCATCCAGAGATGATCGATTTCTTGATTGCTCGCGGCGCCGCGGTTGACGCTCGCTCGACGGATCGCGACTACCAGCGTCACGTGACGGCCGAAGGCCGCCCCAAGAGCCTCGACAGCGGCGGTTTCACGCCGTTGCTGTATGCCGCGCGCGAGAACTGCACGACGTGCGTGAAGGCTCTGCTCGCGCGGGGCGCCGACATCAATCTGCCGGATCCAGATGGCGTGTCGCCGCTGCTCGTCGCGATCATGAATACGAACTGGGATCTCGCGAAGACGCTCGTCGAAGCCGGCGCTGACGTCGATCAGTGGGACGTGTACGGCGAAGCCCCGCTGTTCACTGCGATCGCGCTCGATACTCGACGCGACGGCAATCACGCCTCGATTGACGCTCCGAACCAAACCGACGGCGAAGGCATGGTTCGCCTGTTGCTCGAGCACAAGGCGAATCCGAACCAGCAGCTTAATTTTCACCCGGCCAACGTGCGCGGCTCGACGAGCACGCGCGGCGCCACGCCATTGATGCGCGCGGCCGTCAACGGCGATCTCGATCTGGTAAAACTGCTGCTCGAGCACGGCGCGGACGCGAAGCTGTACATGGCGGATCGCCAGACACCTATCCACGGCGTGCTCGCGGGCCGAGCGCCGGAGAAGCGGGCGCTCGAGATCATTCGCGCGCTGCACGACGCTGGCACGGACGTCAATGTTGTCGCGCTGATCAATCACGAAGAAGAGATTCGCGGCGGCTCCGCTCTGCATTTCGCGGTGCGCAAGCGCTACAAAGAAGTGATCAAGCAGCTCGCGTCGTACGGCAGCGACTTGAACGCGAAGGACCAGGACGGGCTCACGGCGCTCGACTACACGCAGTCGCGCGGCTTCATGCCGTTCATGGCCAACCAAACACCCGTCTACAAAGAAGAGGCAACGCTACTGCGCGAGCTCGGGGCCACCAAGCTGCTGCATAAGGATCCTGTGTGGCCGGTGCTCGGCCCGCCCCAGGGGGTTTGGGCCGACATCTGGCCAGTAGGTGAGCCGCGAGTGCATGAGCCGGTTTACAAGCACTCGCCTGTCCAATAGCGAGCGCTACTCCCGGCGGCGCTTCCTGCGTGCATCTCTAGAGATCGGCGCGGCCTCGCTCGCGTTGTTGCCTGCGCTTGCGGTGCGCGCGCAAGCCGCGGCGCAGATCACCACCACCGATCTCAACGGCCTGAAGCTCTTGCAGGGCGCGGGCTCGAACGTGCTCGCGCTGCACGGTGATGGCGGTGCACTGATGGTCGACGGCGGCCTCGCAGCCAACGCCGCCTCGCTGCTACGAGCGGTGTACGCGGCGACCGGCAACGATCAGGTTCGGTGGCTGATCAATACGCACTGGCACGCGGAGCAAACCGGCGCCAATGAAATCGTCGGCGCGGCAGGCGGCACGATCATGGCGCAGGAGAAGACGCGCCAGTACCTGAGCCACAAGGTGTACGCCATGACGGCGGAGCGCCGCCTCGTGCCCGTGGAGCCGCTGCCTGAGAAGGCACGGCCGACCCAGGTGTTACGCGACACGGGCAGTCTCGAGTTCGCCGGCCGCAAGGTGGACTACGGCTACATGCCGGCGGCGCACACCGACGGTGATTTGTTCGTGCACTTCCCGCAGCTGAACGTATTGGCGGCCGGCGGTGTCGTGTCCGGCGAGCGCTGGCCATTGCTCGACTATCGCGATGGCGCCTGGCTCGGCGGCCGCGTGCGTGCCGTGGAATGGCTCGCCGATCTCGTGAAGCCCGACACGCGTGTAGTGCCTGCCCAGGGTAAGGTGCTCAGCGGCCGCGAAATCGTCCAGCAGCGCGACATCTACCGCGAGCTTTTTCAGACGATGATCGGCTACCTGAACAAGGGCTTCGGCGCCGAGGATGCCGTGCGCACGAATCCGCTGAAGCGCTACGAGGGGGAGTTCGGCGACGCATCCGCGTTTCTCGACGGTGCCTATCGCAGCATGCTGATTGCGTACGTTCCGGACTGAGGGGGATGAGACCGCTGCAGCGGGTTTCGAGGTCGCGCCGGTAGCGCAAAGTGTAAAGGAGGCCACGCTCCGTCTGGTTTCCGCCTCGCGACGCCTCGAAGCTTGAGCGATTTAGAGCCGGTGAAATTGAGCCCAGGCGCCGGCGATGCTAGGCTCGGCGCAGTTCTTGGTTCCATGCGTTGGGCATGCGGCGGCACGCGGTGCCGTCGCCAATCGGAGGCGGGCGAATGATCAGGAAGACGTTGGGATGTGTTGCGGTGGCCTTTGGGCTGTTCGTCAGCGGCGAGGTTCTGGCTCATCACTCTCTCGCGGGCACGTACGACATCAAGAGCGAAGGCAAAGTGACCGGCACGCTGGTGAAGGTCGCGTTCACGAATCCGCACGGCGCAATGACGATCACGGTGCACAACGCCGACGGCACGGACACGGACTGGATCATGACCACGGGCTCGGCGAATACGCTGCAGAACCTGGGGTTTGGCAAAGACGGCCCGAATACAGTGAAGCCCGGTGACACGGTCACTATCTCGTACTTTGCAGCCCGCAACGGCAAACCGATCGGCTTCATCCGCTCGATCACGCTGCCGGACAAGCGTGAAGTCACGCTCTCGAACGGCGGCAGCCAAGACTAACTAGATTCGGGGAATGCGATGACGTTGCGAGCGAGAAACAGCTTGAGGCTGGTGCTTGGGTTCGTTCTTGTGCTCGGTTTGCCCTTGGTCGCAGGCGCGCAGCCCCGCCCGAACGGTCCTGATCCGTACACGCCGGCGGCGAACGCCAAGGACCTTAAATCCGTTCTTTTCAACTGGGGCTGGCACATGGTCCAGCTGCGCGGCCTGGACGAGCACGAGCTCGCGGTATCGCTCGAGTACACCGGTAAAGGCACGGTCCAGGTCGAGGGGCAGCCGTGCACGCTGACCAAGTACCGTTCGAGCAGCAACTACCAGACCCCCGGTCAGCGCATCCAATACACCTGCACGCGCGCGAGCGGTCAGGCGTATTCGACCGTCGAGGTCGTCAGCGGCGAATACGCGTGGAACGAAGATATTGCAGGCGCCGAGATCGTCGCCGGTAAGGGCAAGGCCACGCCGATGCCGAACGCCGTTCAGGAGCGTTTGATCCGCTTGTGGGCCGGGCCACAGGCCGCGCTGAAGGCGGCGCTCGCGAGTGCAGGCATTCCGATCCTGGCTACGGATCGCAATCCGGGGCAGTTGCTTGCGGCGGGCGTATCGAAGCTCGGTCAAACGTCTGTCGCCTGGAAGGGCGGCAAGCCCGTCGTCACGTTCCCGCTTCCGGGCGTGGCAGGCGCTACGGCGGTGGCCACGCTCGACAGCAAGCATTTCTGGCCCGAGAGTGTGGTGGTCAAGCACGGTTCGACGATCACGACGTTCACCTATGCCGACTACAAGGATTGGAACAACCCGCTGAACCCGATCGAAGCGCAGTACGCCGGCAAGATCACGGAGAAGCGCAACGGCCAGGCCGTGCGCGCCCTGACGACGCTGCAAACGGAGACCGGCAGCGTGTATGTCGTCGTGCCGGTGCCCGATAGCATCCGCAGCGCAATTCCCGCCAAGGCCTCGGCGCCGGATGCGTTGACGGGCGTCGACCGGCAGGTAAAGCTCGAATCGAAAGACCCGACCCCGCGCACGGCGGCGGGCAAGCCCGATCTCAGCGGTAACTGGTTCGCCGCCGGCATGAACTGGCGCTATGGCAACCGTCGTTGCGCGCCGGAGCAGCTCGCCGGTTGCAGCGAGGCTTGGAATCAGACGCTCGACTTCGAGTTCGAGGCGCCGTCGCGGTTTGGTCCGAATCGACCGCTGTACAAACCCGAGTTCTGGGACAAGGTCCAGGAGCTCGACATGTGGACGAACAAATACGATCCCGTCATGACGTGTCAGCCCCTCGGCATCCCGCGGCACGGCGCGCCGCGCCGTATCGTGCAGAACAAGGACGACATCATTTTTTTCTACGGCCAGTACGCGGACGGCGGTGGCGGCCAGGGCGAATACCGCATCATGCCGACCGACGGCCGCGAGCACGACGCCAAGCGACGCGAGACCACGTACATGGGCTCCACCGTCGGCCGTTGGGAAGGCGAGACGCTGGTGCTCGATTCGGTCGGGTTCAACGACTTCACTTGGCTCGCGCGCGGCGGCTTCTTCCACTCGGAGGAAATGCACGTCGTCGAACGCTTCACGCGTCAGGGCAACGAGATCCTGTACGAGGTGACGATCGACGATCCGGAAGTACTCGTGAAACCGTGGACTATGACGCCGCGGATTTTGCGGCCGGCGCCATTCCCGGACGCCGGATTGTTACCGGAACGCGGCAATTGCGAAATCTACGAGCAAGAGGATGTCGCAACGCAGATCCGGCACTAGCCGCCGGACGCCCGCAGTACGCATGCTGACGCAGGCCACTCGGCCTGCGTCGGCGTTTTGGCTCCCCCCCAAACGCACGCCCCGGCTCGATCCAGCGCGGCGGGTGCCGCCCAGAATCGCCTATACTTCCAGCGTAACGAACTGCAACTAACTACAACTCTCTCGATACAAACGGGGAATCTCCGAATGCGCCGAAGATTCGTGATTGCGCTGGTCACCTGCCTCGTCACGATCAGCACGACGGGTCTCGCTCAACGCCCCGAAGTTTTCAACGCGCGCCTCGACTGGGTGCCGATCGGTGGCACGGAGCGCAACGACGTCGCGGGCGAAGGGGCCTTGAGCGCAAAGCTCAGCGGCACGAATCTCACGATCACTGGATCGTTCACGGGACTGCCGGCCAAGGTCACGGGCGCGAAATTGCACGCCGGCGTTGCCACGGGCGCTCGCGGGCGCGGCTTGGTTGTCGCCGATCTCCAGGTCGCTGGCGGTGCGAGCGGCACCGTGGCGGGCGACGTGCGCCTGAGCGCGGAGCAGGTGGCCGAGCTCAAGGCCGGGCACCTCTACGTGCAGATCTATTCCGAAAAAGGCGTGCTGCCAGACCACAGCACTCTTTGGGGTTGGCTACTGCCCTGACGACGGCCGCGACAAAGAATAGAGGCTCATCTCAATGAACCCCCAACAAGCGGCGCGACAGATCTCGATCATTGCGCTAGCAGCGGGCTTCACGCTGCCCGCCGCTGCGTTCACGACGGACCAAGCGGTTGCCGGTCGTGCGACCTTCGAGCAAAACTGCGCGCCCTGTCATGGCCCCACGTTGCGGCAACTGCCGAGCGCGATCCTCTCGGGCCCTGAGTTCGTGTCGAAGTGGGGCGAACGCACTACCGCGGATCTCGTCGCGCTGGCCGGCGCGACGATGCCTCCCGATCGGCCGGGTGCGCTCGCGCCAGCGGAATACCTCGGCGTCATGGCCTATATCCTGCAATCGAACGGCGGCGCGCCGAGCGCGCAAGCGCTGACGAGCACCGGCGTGCGCATCGGGACGGGTTTGAACCCACAGGTTGCGCTCGTGGCTGCGGGCCCCGTCGCAGCGCCCGCGCGCAAGCAAGAACCGACCGGCGTCGTGGTGCACGGCACCGTGAAGAACTTCGTGCCGGTGACCGACGCGATGCTGCGCAAGCCGTCGGACAAAGACTGGCTCATGCTTCGCCACGACTACAGCGCCACGAGCTATAGCCCGTTGAAGCAAGTCACGGCCGATAACGCGAAGTTGCTGCAGCTCGCGTGGATTTGGCCGATGTACGAGGGCGGCACGAATCAACCGGCGCCCGTCGTCTACAACGGCACGATGTATCTCGCCAACACAGGCGGCATCATCCAGGCGCTCGACGCGCGCACCGGCAACCTGATCTGGGAACATCATCTCGGTGCCGACGTCGCGCCGCGTGGCATCGTGTTGTACGGCAACAAGCTGATCTTCCAGAGCGCGGAGGAGTGGGCCCTGCGCCCGCAGGAGGCGCATCTCGTCGCGCTCGACGCCGCAACCGGCGAGATGCTCTGGAACGTCAAGATGCCGGACGTGTACGCCACGAACAGTGGTCCGCTGGTCGCGAACGGACTGTTGATCCAGGGCATGGGCACCTGCACGGTCTACGAGAACAACAAGTGCTTCATCAGCGCGTACGACCCGCAGACGGGCGAGCAGAAATGGCGCTTCCGCACAGTCGCGCTCGACGGCGAGGCGGGCGGCGACAGCTGGGGCGGCCTGCCCGATCTGTATCGCGCGGGCGCCGAGTCGTGGATCACCGGCAGCTTCGATCCGGATCTTGGTCTCACGTACTGGGGCACGACCCAAGCGAAACCGTGGATGCCCGCGAGCCGCGGTATGAAGGGCAGCGACGTGGCGTTGTACTCGAGCTCGACGCTGGCGCTCGATGCAGCCACCGGCAAGCTTGCGTGGTACTACTCGCACGCGCCGGGCGAGGCATTCGATCTGGATGTCGTGTTCGAGCGCGTGCTGATCGACGGCCCCGGCCGCGACAAGTGGGTGCTCTCCGTCGGCAAGGACGGCGTGCTCTGGAAGCACGACCGCAAGAACGGCACGTATCTCGATCACGTCGAGACCGTGTTCCAGAATGTGTGGGCCAGCTTTGACCGCGAGAAAGGTACGCCGCGCTACCGCGACGACATCCTCGACGCCAAGGTGGGCGAGTGGGTGGACTCGTGTCCGAGCACGGCGGGCGGCAAGAACTGGCACCCTATGAGCTTCCATCGCCCGACGCGCCAGGTGATCATCCCGCTGTCGCAGAGCTGCATGTCGCTGCGCGCACAGGCGATCGAGCAGAAGGCGGGTGGCGGCAGCGGCGGCGGTGCAGACCGGCGCTACTACGCGATGCCGGGCGCGAACGGCAACATCGGCAAGCTCGGCGCGTTCAACGTCGATACCTTCAAAGAAACGTGGTCGCTGCAACAGCGCGCGTCGTTCCTGACGGGCGTGCTCTCCACCGCGGGCAACGTGGCGTTCGTCGGCGATCTCGACCGTAGCTTCAAGGCCGTCGACGTGCGCAACGGCAAGGTGCTGTGGGAAACGCGTCTCGCCACGTCGGTGCAGGGCTTCCCGATCACGTTCGAAGCGAACGGACGGCAATACATCGCCGTGGGCACAGGTTTAGGCGGCGGGAGTCCGCGCGGTGTGCCGTCGCTGATCGAGCCCGAGATTCAGCCCCCCACGCGCGGGCACGCGCTGTACGTGTTCGCCTTGCCGCAATAGCCGACTCCTGGTGCCGTGCGAGACGCGGGGCACACGGCTGCGTATTGTCTGCGCGATGAGGCTCAGCATCCGCGTCGTCACGATCGTCGGCCTCGCGTTGCTCGGCCAGGCCCAGGGCAAAGCCAGCACGGACGTCGCGCTGCCGTGGCTCACTGGGGGTACGGGAGCAGAACGCGGCGTCGTTCAGATCCGTTGCGGCACGAACGTAGTGAACATGGTGCGTCTCTCGCGTGGCGCCATGCTGCAGTTGAACGGCGAAGCCAAAAGCGATCTCGTCTTGGCGGCAGCACACGGGTTGCCGGAGAGTCGTGACGCTGTCTTGCGGGCATGCCGCGTGCTCGGCGCGCACGGCCGGCCGTATCGGATCGCGAATATCTGGCGCTCCGCGAGGTCCGGCACGGACATGACGGACGATTGGGCGGTAGTGCTCGTGCGGGGTCGCCTCGCGGGCGATGTGGGTCGGCTCACGCCTGCCAGAGTTACCGGCGATAAATGGACGGAGATCGAGAACGGCGAAGCGTCCGTGCGTGTGTTACTGCGGCAGGCGGAGCTGCGCGAAGGCGACTGTCGTCTGCGGCCGTCGATGGCGCCGTACGAGTATCGGCCTACCGAGCTTCTCGTCTACGCGTGCAGCGCCACGTCCCGCGCGGCGGGCTTGTCGGGTTCGCCATTAATGATCGGCGTGGAGGGGATGCCGTTCGTCATCGGCGTGCACCTGGGTTGGGGGCTGCAGATGTTCGACGACGGGCGTTTGCATGCCGTGAGCCTCGGTCGACCGATCGACGGTGCGATCGCCGCGGCGATCGCGGACGCGGCCAAAGCAGCGCTGCAATAGCGCGACGGTTTCGGGGCCATGCGGCCCGGCAGCGCCTCAGGCTTTGCGTGGCTTCTTCGGCACGAACGCGAGGAATCGCCGCGGGTTGTCGACCGTGATGCGGCGCAGCGTTGCATCGTCGGCGCCCGCGGCCTTCAGCTGCGGTAGGAACGCCGTCAAGGGTTTGCCGTAAGACCGCGAAGCGTCGCCCGAGATCAGCACGTGGTCGGCGAAGCCCGCGTTCAGAAGCCCCATGACGAGCGGCACGACGGCGGCGTCGCCGCGGCCGCCCTGGCGGTCGAACCCTACGAAGGCGCCGCGCCGGCACAACGTCTTGTGCACGTAGAGGTTGGGGTCGGCGAGATTGCCGAGGTGGCCGATGGCCACGCGCTTCGGGTCGACGCCGGCGTCCTCGAGGATGTCGAGCTGTTCGATCGCTGCCTTACCCGGAATGCCGGTGTGCGTGAAGATGGGCAGGTTCGTCGCGACGTGCGCTTTGCCCACGGCGCGGAACACTTTGCGTTCGACCTTCGAGATTTCGTCCCACGAGCCGATCTCGCCGAACACGCCGGCCGGGTAGCTATCGACCTGGCGTAACAAAGCGCGCACGAGCTGCTCCTCGCTCATGCCCGCGAGTTCCTTCGGGTAAAAAGGCTCGACGTAGAAGCCGGCGCCTTTGACGATGGGCAGGCCAGATTTTTTCGCGGCAGAACGGATGAACTCGAGATCCACGCCCGCGCCTTCGAGGCCGGCGTCGACCAGGCAGGCGACGCCGTCGCGCTGCGCCGCGCGCAACTCCTCCACCATGAGATCGACATTGCGCATGGGGTCCGCGCCGGCAGGCGGGGGCGGAGGACCGGTGGCATTGCTAGTGGGCAGGCCCTGCGCCGCGAGCACCGCGGCGGAAGCTGCGCGAAACTTGTCGCCGAAATCCACCCCGAGCGACAGATGCTCGTGGAACAGCGTGGCGCCGCCTGCGAGTTCCTCCGGCGCGTAGTCCTTGAACAGCGTGCGGATCACGGCGCCTTTCGGAAACGCCGGCGTTTGTGCAGACGCATTCGAACCGAGCGCCGCGGCGGCTGTGGCGCCGCCGACCAGTTGCAGAGCTTCGCGGCGAGTCAGCATTGCCATAGGAACCTCGTACGTCGTCGGTTATTCCCAGCCGGTGGCCGAGTTGTACGGAATGAAGATGCCGATCGCCTCGACCTCGTGAATCTCACCGCCTGTGATCTTGAAGATGTGAGCGGCCGGTAGGTCGTAGGGGTCGCGTTTCTCTTCCCACATGATCATCTTCTTGCCATCGGCCGCGATCAGCGGCTGCGGGCCGAGTTTCATCGATTGGCGAAAATGCGAGAGCCCCATGGCCAGCCCTTGCACGGGATCCACCGCGAACACCCGGCGGTTGTCGATCGTGTCGACATACGCGAAGCGGCGCGAATTCATCTGACCGATGCAGTCGCGCGCGAGCGCCGGCGGCGCCTGCCCGTGCGTGTCCACGCTCTCGGGCGGGGCTGGCGGTAAGCCCGGACCCGCCGTAATCATCATGTTCTCTTCGCGCTGGCAGTCCGCGGCGAACGGTGCGAGTTTGCCGTCGCTGTCGTCGAGTGCGTCGTAGTAGGAGCCCGCGATCTTCGCGAGCACGGCGCGCGGCATGCGCTCACGTTCCGGCACCAACGCGACGAGATGCGCGCGCGGCGCCTGCATGCGTGCAGGCTCGGCGGTGGCGGGCACGTCGGCGACCAAGTGTTCTGCTTCCGTGATCTTGCCGTCGTCGATCTTCAGACGCACGGCGAGCTGCGCCTGCACCACGCCGCTCGCGCCTTTACGATCGATGAGTGTGATGAGGCCGAGGCTGCCCTGGACGGGATCGGGCACGTAGATGCGAAATGCCGTGGCCTTGCCGGCAGCAGCGGCCCAAATACCCTCGCCAGGCTTCAGTCGCTTCACGTTCTCGACGAATCGCACATTCGCGGCGAGCGGCGCTTTGGCGGGATCGTGCGCAGCGATGGCAGCGAGATAGATGTCGGCGATGCCGATCAGGCATGCGCGGTCGCAGGTTGCAGCTGCGTGCGTGGCGGGGTAAGCGGTCGCCATTCCCAACGCGATCGCCGCAACCGCGATTCTGGCGCGTCCGTTCATCGTGCTCCCCCGGATTCGATCGCCGCAGTTCAGCACAACGCCCTCCGGATAGGAAGGAGCGTGGCGGCCGCACCCGTAGCACGGCGAGTCCCGCTTGACCGCTGCGGCGCACGCTACCCATGATCGACGCAACCGGGGGTGCCGCATGCCTGACGAAGACCAACACGAACCCAATCTAGGTGCGGACGACGGTGCCGCGGCCTCGACACGCAACGAAGCCAGCACGCGTCTGTCGCGTCGCGACATGCTCTTGGCCGGCGCCACCAGCGCGGTTCTGCTCGCGGCCGAAGCTGGCGCACAGGAACGTCGACCCGCCGGCCCCGCCGTCGCGACGAAGACCGTCAAGGGTCTGCCGTTCCGTGCTTTCGTTCGTCACGGCACGCACGGCGAGGTCGTGGACTTACGGTTGCGCGACATCACGCCGACGCAGGTCGTCGTGCGCACGCGCGGCTCGTGCGGTTGCTACACGGTGACGACGGCCGTACTCGGCGACGCGCCGGTGGCGATGCCGAACATCCCGAATCATTCCGGCATGGGTGTCGTCGAAGCCGTGGGTGCGCAGGTGCGGCGCGTGCGCGTCGGCGACCGCGTGCTCGTCTCCGGAACGCCTTGGTGCGGGCACTGCCATCAGTGTTTGAGCGGCACGCCGGAGTGGTGCAACTACCTCGCGCCGAACGGCGTGCCGAACGATCCGATCGCGGACATGCGGGACAAGACGGGCGTCATCGAGGCCGCGGTCATCGGCGGCTTGAGCGAGATCATCGTCGCGTACGAGGAATACTGCGTGCCGATCTTCTCGGATCTGCCGGACGAGCAGATCGCGATGCTCGGCGACACGGGTGCGGTGGGCATCGCCGCCACGGACGTGTACGACCCGGTGCAGATCGGCCAGAACGTGGTGATCTTCGGCGCTGGGCCCATCGGCCTCGCGGCCGTGCAGGGCGCGAAGGCCAAGGCTGCAGGGCAGATTATCGTGGTCGAGCCGGCGCGTACGCGGCGCGAGAAAGCGCTCGGGTTCGGCGCCACGACCGTGCTCGACCCGAATCAGGACACGGTCACGCTCGTGGAGCGTATCCGTGGAATGTGCAAAGCGCGCACGGACCGGCTCGAAGCGGGCGGGCAGGTGCCCGGCAACAACCGCTTCTCGATGCGCGGTGCGGATCTCGTCATCGACTGCTCGGGTTACGACCGCTTCCCGCCGAAAGTCGAGCCGGGCCCGGATCCCTCCGGTCTGCTCGCGTTGCGGCAGGCGTGGGAAGTCACTGCGCCCGGCGGCAGCCTCGTGACGCTCGCGGTGCAAAACGGCGACATCGCTTTTCCGGGCGCAATCTTCTGCCTGTCCGGCAGGCGGATCTACGGCGGGCAGATGGCGGGCATGAACGTGATGCGCGACACGCCGCGCTTCATCACCGCCATGGAGAAAGGCCAGGTGGACATCGGCGCTTTGATCACGGCCAAACGACCGCTCGATCAGGTCAAGGCGGCGTTCCAGGGCGTCGCCGATCGCACCGATCTCGGCGTCGTGATCATGTTTCCTTCGTGACGCAGTCTACGAGACTTTGAGCCCGGCCATGATTCGGCGCGCGAGCTCGTCGTAGCCGCCGCCGAAGTGGTGGCCGCCCGGTAGCGCGATAGCCTGCACGTGACCCCTGGGTACTTTCGGGCACAGCGAATCGCTCTCGCCCGTGCCGTACAGGCACAGCGTGCTGCCCGCATCGAGCCGGTCGACTTCAGGAAGTATCGGGAGCCCGTCGGAATCGCCGCCGAGCCAGTTCGTGAAATGGAACTGGAACGACGCGTTCTCGCCGAGCCCCATCATCACGGTGCGCTCGACCAAGGTGCGCGAGGCTGCGGACAACCGATTCATCGCGAACGGCAACACGTCGGCGCCTTGCGAGTAACCGACGAGCACCGCGTGCGCTTTGTGCCAGTGATCGGAGTAGTAGCGCAACACGCGATCGAGATCTGCCGCGAGTGCGACGGGTGTTCGCGCTTGCCAGAAGTAGCGCAGCGAATCGAGCCCGACTACGGGTATGCCCTGGGCGGCCAGCGCCGCGGCGACGTCCTTGTCGAGCCCCGCCCAGCCGCCGTCGCCAGATAACAGCACCGCGAATGTGTCGCCCGCTCCGCTGGCGGGCACTGCGATCACCGGCAGGTCTGCGAGCGCAGTCGGCGGAGGCGGGAGCTCCGCGTGCGGGTCTTGCGCCAGCTTGCGGAAGGCCGCGAGGAATTGCGGCAGCCAGTTTTTGGGAACGGAATAACCGTGACCGACATTCGGCAGCTCGACGAGCGACGCGTTGTGGGACCTCGATACGAAGTCGCGCGTCCCCGCGAGATCGCACACTTGATCCAGCGCGCCGTTCACGGCGATCCACGGATTACCGATTGTAGTACTTGGCTGCACGTCGATGCCGCCGTCATTCTTGCGGCGCGTGAATCTCAGGTTCTCGCCGCCGCACAGCGGCTTGTGCAACAGAAGGTCCGGGCAAAACCCAATCGACAACGCGCCGGCGAAGGTATTGATCGGCGCCTGCGCGAGCACGACGTACGCCAGAGTCGCGCCCGAGGAATAGCCGACGAGCACCGGCTCCCGATACGTCGGCAGCGCCGCGTAGCTTTGAACGAAGTGCGACAGGTTCTCGAGATCGCCGTCAGGCGACACGCAGCTCTCGCCGTCCTTTTCGAGGTTCGCGAGAAGCTTCGGCACATCGACGCCGACGACGAGCGCCCCGTCTTTGGCCAGCGCTTGCGCCATGTCGACGACGCCGAGACTCCAGCCGCCATCCCCCGACAGGAACAGTACGACCGACTTCACGGGGCCCGCAGGCCGGTAGAGCGTTAGCGTCTCGAACCTGCCGTGCGACAGCGTTTCGTCGGCCTGCACGGGCAGTGTCGTGAGCGCTAGGCTCAGGAGGCCGATGACCCAGCCGGGGCGCGTGTTCGTCATGCGGCGAAGCATGCGCCAGCGAAGCTGACTAGAAGCTGAAACCGCGCGCGCCGGCAGGCGGCGCGCGGGGTAAGTCACGAGTCCGACGAGCGCTAGCGCGGCGGCAGTAGCGCCGGCCGATTCTCTGGCAGGTGCTGATCGATCGTGGTCATCACCATGCCGACCATGACGTAGTCCCCCATGACCGTCACGAGTTCCACGAGCCCTTTGCGGCCGAACAGCTTGACCGCGTCGGCGTACATCTGCGAGCTGACTTTATGGTCACGCATGATCGCGCGGGAGAGCTTGATGATCATCGTCTCTTCCGGGCTCAAGCCCACCGGCTCGCGGTTGAATTTGATCGTGTCGATGACGGCCTGCGGTGCACCGAATTTCAGAGCTGCAGGCTCATGCGCCGAGTACTCGTACTGCTGCTGGATCTCCCACGTCGCGGCGACGATCGCGACTTCCGTGTGCCGCGGGCTCAAGTCGCCGTTGTAGCGCAGGAAGCCGTTCAGATCATTAAATATGAGCGCGATCTTCGGGCTGTACAGCGATAACGCCACGGGGCCCGTCGTCGGCGCCGGCCCGGTGCCGACGACCTTGTCGTAGATAGCTTTGCCTTCGTCGTTCAGTTCGTCGCGCTTCAACGGTGGCAGGCGCGTCAGCGACACGGGATTGATGTCGGGCGGCAGCGCCTGCACCTTCTTCTCTTGTGCGGACGCGGGGCCCGACAGCGAAAGGCCCAGGACCATCGAAGCGAGAAGTAGATTACGCACGGTGTATTCCTTCTTGTTGTAGTTATTCATGGACTAACGCTTTGCCTGGAAGACGACTTCGCCGCCCTTGATCGTCGTCGTCACGTGCAGCAGCGCGTGGCTGTCCGTCAGCGGGTCGCCGTCGACGATCACGACGTCGCCGAATTTGCCGGGCTCGAGAGTCCCGATCTCGGCTTGGTGCAGCGTCGACTTCGCGGCCCCCTGCGTGATGATCGTGACGATCTCGGTAGGCGAGAACACGAGGTCGAGCTCCCGCAGTTCGTCGAGGAGTGTCTCCTTCGGCGGCCATTGCGTGTCGGTGCCGTAGCCGTAGCTCACGAGGCCGTTGTTCACGAGCAGCCGCGCATTGACCGGTCCCTGGCCCGCGCTCGAGAGCGTGTGCCAAGGGAACGGCTTGGCATCGCGGAACAGCGGCGTGTTCTCGTGGCCGAAGTGCGGTCCAAACACGGACAGTGTCGACGTCATCGGGATTTTCGCCTCGACGATCTTGCGGATCGCGTAGGGATCTTCGTCGAGTCGGCCGATGTGCGGCGTGTGCACGAGCACGTCGGGATGCGCCTCGATCGCGGTCAACGTATCCATCACGCTGACGGCGTGAACGATCGTCGGCATGCCGATCTTCTTGCCTTCCTCGACGATCAGTTTCAGCGTGTCGAGCTCGGGGCCGTTCGGCGTCGACACCAGCACGACCTTCAAGTAGTCATAGCCTGCCCGCTTCGCGGCTTGCACCTGTTGAATCGTGGCTTCGCGCGGGATGGCGGGCGCAGGCGGGCCGTTGCGTGGGCCGCGCGACGGGTCCGTACGCGCGGGATCTTCGACGGGCGGCGGGCCGCTCGCGCCGGCCACGGGCAGAAACGCGCCGGTAAAAAGGCGCGGGCCTTTGAGCTTGCCGCCTTCGATCGATTTGCGCGCTTCGATGATCGGCGGCGGATCGATCGCGGAGAGCACCGTGGTGAAGCCAGCGTCGAGGAAGTCCTGCAACTCCTTCGGCGCCACGTCCGCAAGCCACTTGGCCGGATCGCCGGTCACGAGGTGCCGGTGTGCGTCGATGAGGCCCGGCATTACGGTCTTGCCACCGGCATCGATGCGCCGGCCGGCCGCGGCGCTCGGCGCGCCCGAAGCGACGGAGACGATCTTGCCGCCGCGGATCACGATGGAACCACGTTCGATGACGCGGCCGGTGCCGTCGATGATACGACCGTTCGTGATGGTAAGGTCTTGTGCGTTCGCGGCCGCGGCGCCAAGAGCAACGAGGCCGCAGAGCCAAAGTTTTGCGTTCATGAGTACTCCCCCAAAGACGGGCACGAGTGTAAGCAGCGATTCGCGCTCTTCGCAATGCCGCCGTGAACGTGCTGGACTACGCACCGACAGCGGTATGATGTCGGCATCATGAATGGTTGCGAACAGCTGTGCACATAGCGCGTTACTCGTTGCTGATCGGCGCCCTCGTTGTAGTGGCTATGGCGGACTGGTCGGTGCAAGGGCAGACCAAGCCCAAAGCGAATCGCGTGGCCAAGGTTGGGCAAACTTTCAGCGAATGCCGGAATTGTCCCGAAATGGTCGTCGTGCCGCCGGGCAAATTCAACATGGGCTCACCCGCGAACGAACCGATGCGGCGCGAGAATGAGCCGCAAAGCGCGGTCACGATTGCGCGTGCGTTCGCGATCGCGAAGACTCCGGTCACTTGGGATCAATGGGAAGCGTGCGTACGTGACCGCTGGTGTGACGGCATCGCAGTCGACGTGGCGCTGCGATCTAAAGGAAACGGCGAACCAAATCCCGACTACAAGGACTGGGGGCGTGGCACAAGACCGGTTGTCGGCATCAGTTGGTACGATGCCCAGACGTTCGTCGGCTGGCTGAACCACAAGACGGGTGAGGACGACGCGTATCGCCTGCCGTCCGAAGCCGAGTACGAGTACGCGGCGCGCGCAGGCACCACCACGGCGTTTCCCTGGGGTAGCGAGCTCGACCACAATCATGGCAACTTTGGAGCGGACGGCCACGAGCTTGGCGGCAAAGCCGAGGGCCGCGACGTTTGGGTCAACGAGACGTCGCCCGTGGCGTCGTTTCCGCCGAACGCGTTCGGCCTGTACGACATGCACGGTAACGTCTTCGAGTGGACCGAAGACTGTTATGAAGCCGATCGGGTCCACGCGCCGACGGATGGCGGCGCCGACAAGGAGGGCAACTGCGCGAACCGCGTTTTCCGTAGCGCCACGTTCATGAGTAACCCCTACATGCAACGCTCGGCGAGACGCGGCGGCCCGTACCCGGCGACGACACGCGGACGAAACTACCTCGGGTTCCGGGTGGCGAAGACGCTCTCCTGACGGACGGGCACCGTGCCGGAGCGACGCACTGCGGTTTCGAAATCTCCTGATGCGTGCGCCTGAGCGAAGGGCAGAATGTGCGCCAAGGAAGGCACTCGAGTGATGTTTAGAAGGATTCTGGTCGCGGCAGGTGTCGCGACAGTGGCGGCCTGCGGCGCTCCACAGGGGCCCGCGGGCCCGCGTGGGCCGACGGAAGTCGGCGTACTCACGCTAGCGGAGCGCAGCGTCAGCATCGTCGACGAGCTGCCGGGTCGCACGGTCGCGTATCGCGTGGCCGAAGTGCGGCCGCAGGTCTCGGGCATCGTGCAGAAGCGCATGTTCGAGGAAGGCAGCGAGGTCAAGAACGGCGAGCAGCTGTACCAGATCGACGCCGCGACTTACAGCGCGGCACTGCGGTCCGCCGAAGCCGCGTTGCAACGCTCCGACGCCAACCGCGACAAGGCCGCACTACTCAAAGACCGGTACGCGCCGCTGCACACCGCCGATCTCGTGAGCAAGCAAGCGTACGACGATTCTGTTACGGGGCTCGCTGCGGCAGAAGCCGACGTCGCGGCGGCGAAAGCGCAGGTCGAGACCGCGCGTATCAATGTCGTCTACTGCCAGGTGCGCTCGCCGATCTCAGGCCGCGTCGGCCGCTCACTCGTGACCGAAGGCGCGCTCGTGACGTCGCAGCAAACGGCGGCGCTCGCCGTGGTCCAGCAGCTCGACCCGATCTACGTCGACATCACCCAGTCGAGTGTCGACATGGTTAAGCTACAACGCGCATTCGCGAACGGCGAGCTGCAGCGCGACCAGCAGAACGATGCCGAAGTAAGCCTCACGCTCGAGGACGGCAGCGATTACAAGGAGCGCGGCAAGTTGCAGTTCGCCGAGGTGACGGTCGATCGAGGCACGGGCGCCGTGCTGCTGCGGGCGTTGTTCCCGAATCCGACGCGCGAACTCCTGCCCGGCATGTTCGTGCGCGCGAAGTTGACGCAGGCCACCAAGCGCGACGCGCTGCTAGTGCCGCAACGCGGCGTGACGCGCAATCAGCAAGGCGACGCCGTGGTGCTCGTCGTGGGCGAGGGCAACGTCGTCGCGGAACGCGTGGTCACGGCCGCACGCACGATCGGTAACGACTGGCTCATCAGCGGCGGGCTCAAGGCCGGCGATCGCGTGGTGCTCGACGGCCTGCAGAAAGTGCGGGCCGGCGCGCAGGTGAAGCCGGTGGAGGTAGCGGCGGAGCAGTCGCAGCCCGGCGGCGCTCCCGCAGCCGGCGTGGCCCAGCGCTAGAGACCTCGGCGTGATTTCGCAATTCTTCATCGACCGGCCGGTCTTCGCCTGGGTGCTCGCGATCGTGCTGATGTTGGCGGGCGGGCTGTCGGTGTTCCAGTTGCCGATTCAGCAGTTCCCGAGCATCGCGCCGCCGCAGGTGGCGATCAACGTCAACTACCCAGGCGCGTCAGCGCAAACGGTGCAGGACGCCGTCGTTCAAGTCATCGAGCAGCAGCTCAACGGCATCGATAACCTCAACTACCTGACGTCCGACAGCAACGCCGACGGCACCGCGCAGATCACGCTGACGTTCGATCAGAGCGCGAATCCCGACATCGCGCAGGTACAGGTCCAAAACAAGCTGAATCTCGCGACGCCTCTACTACCACAAGAGGTTCAGCAGCAAGGCATCCGCGTGGCGAAACCCACGCGCAATTTCCTCGTGATCCTGGGCTTCATCTCGGCCGACAACAGCATGTCGAGCGAGGACATCGGCGACTACGTCGCAACGAACATTCTCGACCAGCTGAATCGGACGCCCGGCGTCGGTGACGTGCAGATGTTCGGTGCGCAGTACGCCATGCGCATATGGCTCGATCCCGAGAAGCTCAACAACTTCGGTCTCACGAGTAACGACATCGCTGCTGCGATTCGCGCGCAGAACGCGCAGGTATCGGCCGGTCAGATCGGCGGCCTGCCGGCGGTCCCGGGCCAGCAGATTACGGCTGCCATCATCGGCCCGACGCGCCTATCGACGCCCGAGGAGTTCCGACAGATTCTCCTGCGCGTGAACCCGGACGGGTCGCAGCTGAAGCTCGGCGACGTTACGCGCGTGGCGATGAACGCCGAGAACTACGCTCGCGACATCAAGATAGACGGTAAGCCTGCTGCGGGAATGGCCATCCGCCTCGCCATCGGCGCCAACGCGCTCGACACCGTCGACGCGATCAACGCGACGCTGAAGCGGCTGCAGCCGTTCTTTCCGCCCGGCCTGCAACCCACGTTTCCGCTCGACACGACGCCGTTCGTGCGCACGTCGATCCGGGACGTCGTATTCACGTTGCTCGAGGCGATCGGCCTCGTGCTCGTCGTCATCTTCCTGTTCCTGCAGAACCTGCGCGCCACTCTGATTCCGACGATCGCTGTGCCGATCGTGCTGCTGGGCACGTTCGGCGTGCTCGCGGCGTTCGGTTTTTCGATCAACACGCTGACGATGTTTGGTGTGGCGCTGTCGATCGGGTTGCTCGTCGACGATGCGATCGTCGTCGTCGAGAACGTCGAGCGCCTGATGGTCGAGGAGGAGTTGTCGCCGAAGGACGCCACGCGTAAGTCGATGCGGCAGATCACGGGAGCCTTGATCGGCATCGCGCTCGTGCTCGCGGCCGTGTTCGTGCCCATGGCCTTCTTCGGCGGTTCGGCGGGCGTGATCTACCGGCAATTCTCGATCACGATGGTGTCGGCCATGACGCTTTCGGTGCTGACTGCGCTGATCCTGACGCCGGCGCTGTGCGCCACGATGCTGAAGCCCATACCGCCGGGCGGCCACCCCGCGCGCCGCGGGCTCTTCGCAGTGTTCAACCGCGCGTTCGGTGCGAGCGCTCGCGGCTACGACGCCGGCGTCGCGCAGGGGTTGCGACGGCCGGTGCGCATGCTCGTGCTCTATGGCGGGTTGATAGCCGTGGTGGCGTTCGTGTACGCCCGATTGCCGACGTCGTTCTTCCCCGACGAGGACACGGGAATCCTGTACGGCCAAGTGCAGGCGCCGCCCGGCGCCTCGAAAGAACGCACGTGGCAGTCGCTCGATGCAATGCAGGATTACTTCTTGAACAAGGAGAGCGATGCGGTCGACGAGGTCTTGACCGTGGTCGGCTTCAATTTCGCCGGCACGGGCCAGAACTCAGGCCTGGCGTTCATCAAGCTCAAGGACTGGAGTGAAAGGTCCAAGGCGTCACAGTCGGTCAACGCGCTCGCGGCGCGGGCGACGCGCTACTTCGGCACGATCCGCGACGCCATGGTGCTTGCGTTCGCGCCGCCGGCCGTGCTCGAGCTCGGCAATGCCACGGGCTTCGATATGCAGCTCCAGAACCACGGCGGCCTCACGCACGCCGAGTTTCTCGCCGCGCGCAATCAGCTGCTTGCGGCCGCGGCGAAGAATCCGGCCGTCGTGGCCGTGCGGCCAAACGGTGTAGAAGACGCGCCGGAGATCAAGCTGGACATCGATCGCGAGAAAGCCAGCGCGCTCGGCGTGTCGATCGCCGACATCAACCAGACCATCGCAGCGGCGTGGGCGCCGAGCTACGTGAACGATTTCATCGACCACGGGCGCGTGAAACGCGTGTATCTGCAAGGCGAGGCGTACGCGCGAATGCAGCCCGAGGATTTGGGCCAGTGGTACGTGCGCAATGCGAACGGCGGAATGGTGCCGCTGTCCGCTTTCGCGACGGCCAGGTGGACCTACGGCCCGCAGAAGCTGTCGCGCTTCAACGGCGTGCCGGCGTACGAAATCCTGGGCGCGCCGGCGCCTGGCCGAAGCTCGGGCGAGGCCATGAACATCATGGAGGATCTCGTCTCGAAGCTGCCCGCGGGCGTCGGCCTCGAGTGGACCGGCCTCTCGTTCGAGGAGAAGCTGGCCGGCGCGCGCGCGCCGATGCTGTACGCGCTGTCGCTGGTCGTCGTGTTCCTGTGTCTTGCGGCGCTCTACGAGAGCTGGTCGATACCGGTCACCGTGTTGCTCGTGGTTCCGATCGGCGTGCTCGGCGCGCTACTCGCGACCTGGATGCGCGGATTGTCGAACGACGTGTACTTTCAGGTGGGCCTGCTCACGACGATCGGTTTAGGGGCGAAGAACGCCGTGCTCATCGTCGAGTTCGCCAAAGCGAGCTTCGATCACGGCCACGGCCTGAAGGAATCGGTAGTGAACGCCGCGCGATTGCGCTTCCGTCCGATCGTGATGACGTCGCTCGCCTTCACGTTCGGCGTGCTGCCGCTCGCGATCGCGAGCGGCGCCGGCTCCGGCGCTCAGAACGCCGTCGGCACCGGCGTGGTCGGCGGCATGATCGCGTCGACGCTCCTCGGCATCATGTTCGTGCCCGTGTTTTTCGTCGTGGTGCTCGGCCTCTTTAAGGTGCAGCCCACGAAGCTCGGCTCGCCGGACCCCGTCGCCGTGCCGCGCGCAACCGACGTGCCCTGACCTCAAGATCAAGGCTGCGGAGGCAGGGCCTCGAATCTCGGCAGACCCGGATCGATATGATCCCAGGACAACGCGCTGCGCGCGTAGACCACGCTCTGCGGCTTGAACATTTCGGGGTCGTCGAGCAACGCGGCGTTGATGACAGTGATGCCGGGCATGCCGTCGCCGTAGTCGAATACCATGCTGCCGCACGTGGCGCAGAAGTTGCGGTAGATCATCTGGCCGCTGTCGCCCGGCTTGCCGTAGCGGCGGCTTTCACCCGTGACCTTCAACGCTTGCGACGGCACGCCTATCGCGGCGTAGCGCCCGGCCGTGACTTTGCGGCAGTCGAGACATTGGCAGAAGCCCTGGAACAGCGGCGCCGCGCTCACTTCGAAGCGCACACCGCCGCAGAGACACGAGCCTTTCAAGGTGCTGGACATGCGGAGCCTCTTTTTGTTGCTTGTTTAGACCGAGATGGCCGCCATCGTGATCCGCGAGATACATGTCAGCTGCCCGCGCTCATTGCGGATTTCGATGCTCCACACCTGGCTCGACTTACCGATGTGCACCGGTTTCGCGACGCCGGTGACTTTCGAGCCCTCGGGCACCGGCCGCAAGTGGTTCGCGTTGATTTCCTGGCCCACGAACCGGCGCGTCGTATCCTGGTTCGCCGCGTTGGCGGCGAGGCTGCCTAGCGTTTCGGCGAGCACGACCGAGGCGCCGCCGTGCAGTACGCGCATGGGCTGGCACGTTCGATGATCGACCGGCATGGTGCCGACGATAAAATCCGCCCCCACCTCCGTGAGCTCGATGCCGACGTGGTCAGCCAGCGTCTGGCGCATGCGCTCGCGCATGTACTCGAGTGTGGCTTCGGGGCGCCAAAGGGTTGCAGCGTTGGTGTCGGTGGTCATCTCGCCGGCTCTTCGGACCTCGGCGCATCTTAGACGACCTTTACTCACGCTTCCCAGTGAGCCAGGTATTCCTTTTGGTCGTTCGTCAGGGCGTCGATGGCGACACCTGCGGCTGCGAGCTTCAGCTGCGCCACGCGTGCGTCGATGGCGGCGGGCACGGGGTGAACGCCGGGGGCAAGGGAGCTCGATTCAGTGACGACATGGTGCGCCGCGAGCAGTTGCAGCGCGAAGCTCATGTCCATGATCTCCGCGGGGTGGCCGTCGCCGCAGGCGATATTCACGATGTTGCCGTTGCCCAGCAGGTTCAGCCAGCGTCCGTCGGCAAGCCTGAAGCCTTCGACGTTGGTGCGCAGCTCCTGGTGTTCCGCGGCGAGTTCGGTGAGCGCCGCTACGTCGATCTCTTCCCAAAAATGGCCCGCGTTCGCGAGCAGCACGTTGTGCTTCAACAGCGGGAAGTGCTCGCGCCGCAGGGTGTGACGCACCCCGGTCACGGTCAAGACAACGTCTGCAATCCCGCAGGCATCCGCGAGCGGCATCACGCGGCAACCGTACATCAGTGCATCCGCCGCCTTGATCGGGTCGACTTCGCACACGACCACGTGCGCGCCGAGGCCTTGCGCTCGCAAAGCGACGCCGCGGCCACACCAGCCGTAGCCCACGACCACGACGGTTTTGCCGGCAAGCACGAGGTTCGTCGAGCGCAGCACGGCGTCCCACACCGACTGCCCGGTGCCATGTACGTTGTCGAAGAGGTACTTGCAGCGCGCGTCGTTCACGAGCACGACCGGAAAGCGCAGCTGACCGGCCTTGGCGCGCGCGCGGGCACGCAGCACTCCGGATGTCGTTTCCTCGCACGCCCCGAGCATGTCGGCGCCGTCTGCGCGGTGGGACTCGTGCAGTAGTTCCACGAGATCGCCGCCATCGTCGATCACGACATGCGGCTTGAGCTCGAGCGCAAAGCCCATGTAGCGGCGCATTTCGTCCGGCGGGGCGCCATGGCGTGCGTATACGTGCAGCCCTTCGGCGGCGAGCGCGGCTACGACGTCGTCTTTCGTGGATTCCGGGTTGCTGCCGGTCACGGCCACCGTAGCGCCGCCGGCGCGCAGGACCAGTGCGAGGTACGCCGTTTTGGCCTCGAGGTGAATGCAAACCACGATGCGTTTGCCGGCGAATGGCTTTTCCGCCGCAAACTGCCGCTCGATCTGGTTCAGGATCGGCATGTTCCGGCGCACCCATTCGATCCTGCGCTGCCCTTCGGCGGCGAGCTCGGGCGAGGCGACGACATTTTTTTCCATCATGGGTAAGTCTAGTTCCGATTCACGCAAGTCTAGTTCCGATTTGAGAAAGTGAAAAAGTGCGAGTGTTGCTACGCTGAAATGTTCTTGGCATCGATTTGTGATTGGGGAATCGCGAATTCGTCGTTCGAGGGGAGAGTGGATCTAGTGCATTCGCACTACGCGGTCACTAGTGTAACGACAAAGCAACGTTTGTATGTTGACTGCCACTGAGGAAGAGAATACGTTCGCCGCTCGAAAAAGAATTGCGACGTAGTCAGATGGAGGTTGATGACGTCGAGTCTCACTCGCGCGACGAACGAGCTCAGGGAGGAGCATCAGGAGCGTTGTTCGCACCCACACCCGTCCAGTAACTATTTGAGGGGGAAAGAGTATGCCGCGCAATTCGCGGAGCGCCCGTCGGCGTTCGTTTAGTTTGGTTGTCTTTCATGAACGGAAAAAACTAGCGGTCGCCGTTGCCACTGCTCTCGCAATACCTACTTTCGTTCCGCACACGGCGCATGCGCAGCAGCCAACGGCGCAAGCGCAGCAGCAACCCGAAGAAATCACCGTCACGGGTTCGCGCATCGTCCGGCGGGACTACGACGCCAACAGCCCGATTCAGACGATCGACAGGAACGCGTTCGAGAACCAGAATTCGGTTGCGCTCGAAACCGCGTTGAACCAATTGCCGCAGTTCGTTCCTGCCGCGCAAGGCATGACGCAGCTGCAAGATCAGAGCCAGATCACCGACAACTTCGCAACGCTCACCGCGGGCGCATCCACGATCAGCTTGCGTGGTCTCGGCGCGAACCGAAACCTCGTGCTGCTCGACGGCTACCGAGCCGTGCCCGTCAATGCGACGATGGCCGTCGACGTGAACTCGATTCCAGCTGCCGCTATTGAGCGCGTCGAAGTCATCACGGGTGGTGCGTCCTCGGTGTACGGCGCCGATGCTGTCGCCGGTGTCGTGAACTTCATCCTGAAAAAGAACTTCCAGGGCTTCAACGTAGACGCGCAGACCGGTTCGATGCAGAACGGCGCTGGAGCGGAATCGCGCGTGTCGGCTCTGTTCGGCGTGTCGAGCGCTGACAATAAGGGCAACATCATGGTCGGCCTCGAGCTGGCCAAGCGTGACGCGGTCGACGCGGACGACACCGATTTCTGGCACAACGCGCTGCGCGACGGGACCACCTACCCGACGCAGCTCATCTACACGGGCCCCTACATCACGACCGACGCGAATAACGCACCGAGTCGTGCGGCCGTCGATGCGATCTTCAACCGGCCCGGCGCGATTGGCGTCGTGGGCGGTAACCAGACGGGTGCCAACGCCGGTCGGATCGGAGGCACCAATATTTACTGGAATCAGGACGGCTCGCTTTACACGGGCGCTGCGTCCTTCAGTAACGGCACGACGCCCGGCGGTGCGGGCGCCACGGCCGGTGCGTACCGGTATAACGGCCCGACGTATACGTCGCGGACCAACGCGAACAATGCGGGTGACTATCCGTTCCGTTCCGTCAACAATTTTGGCGAGATCATCCAGCACATCTTGCCGTTCGAAGCCAACATTCCGCTCGACCGCAGCTCCGTGTTCGGCCGTGCCACCTACGAAATATCGGACAGCGTCGAGGCCTATGCTCAGGTGCTGAACGTGTCGTCGAAGACTCGGCGCTTTTTCACGGACTCCCCGGCCGTCGCGGGTTGGGGCAACATCGCAGTCCATGGCAACGGCGTCTACGCGCCGTCCTTGAACACCGACGGCAGCACGAACGCTGCTTATCTCCCCGGCGGCCAGTACGGATTGAATTGCGGCCCGGCGGGCGGTTGCACGAAATCCCAGGCGTTCCCGGTCTCGCCGGAGCTCGCGTCGCTACTCGACTCCCGGCCCGATCCGGAGGCTAACTGGAGCTTCAACTATGGCATGGACTTCGGCGATTTCGGAGCTCCCGGCAACACTTACCGCTCGGTGTTCAGCGAAACCCGAACCAATCAGATGTCATTCGGCCTGAAGGGCAAGATCGACGGCATCGACGGCACATGGGACGTCATCGCGTCGAAAGGCCAGGCAAAGCTCGATCTCCACCTCGAGGGCTATGCCTCCTTGACGCGCGTTCGCACGCTGTTGGCGTCGCCGAACTTCGGCAAGGGCTTCTTTGCACAGGGTAACTCCGGCGCGCCAGGCTTCGGCTTTTCGGGCGGCATCGCACAGTGCACCAGTGGCGTGCCTGTCTTCGGTGGTGCCAATCACGGCAGCATCAGCCAAGACTGCTTGAACGTCATGTACGTGACGTTGAACCACCAGTCCGAGATGGATCAGAAGTTCGTCGAAGGCAACGTGCAAGGCCGCGCCTTCAACATGCCGGCGGGCGAGGCTCGCTTCTCTGCCGGTGTGCATACGCGCACGAACACGTACTACTACATCTTCGATCCTCTGCAGACGGAGAACGCGTTCAACGACAACCCGGAGGGGTTCCCGGCCGACAACACGAAGGGCGAGACCTCGGTGAAGGAGCTCTACGGCGAGCTGCTGTTGCCATTGTTCAAGGGCAAGAACGGGAAACACCTGAATCTCGAACTCGGTTACCGCTACTCGGACTACGAGCTGCAGGGTGGCGTCGGCACTTACAAGGCGCTATTCGATTGGGGCATCACCGACACGCTGCGGTTCCGCGGCGGCAGCCAGCTCGCGACACGCGCGCCGAACATCGCGGAACTGTTCCAGTCGAACACGCAATCGTGGTCGGTGCAGTTCGGCGGTGAGCCGTGCGCGCTGAACAGCGGGTTTGCTTACGGCGCAAATCCGACCGCGAATCCTGCCAACGCCGCGGCCGTGCAAGCGCTCTGTTCTCAGATCATCGGATCGGTCGCGCCTACCTACTATTCGGCGACCCAGCAGGGCCAGATCAACTCGGTCGTGTGGTTGCCGTTCGTGGATGCGACGGGCAATCCCAAGGTCAACCCGGAGGAAGCGAAGACCTTCACGGCAGGCATCGTGTGGCGCCCAAATTCGAAGCACGAGAAGCTGAACGGGCTGAACCTGAGCGTCGACTACTACGACATCAAAATCACGGACATGATCTCCGTCGAAGGCGCGCTCACGGTGTACGAGAAGTGCCTGAGTGCTGCCGCGAATCCGACCTTCGACCCGACGAATCCGGCGTGCTTGAAAATCCATCGCAACCCGGTGAACGGAACCGCCACCACCACGACGGTCTCGTACGTCAACGCGGCGTTCGCGCAGGTGTCGGGTGTCGACGTCACTGCCGACTGGAAAACGGATCTCGGCAAGGGCAAGTTCGGCGTCAACTTCATGGTCTCTAGTCTGATCAACGAGAAGACGCAGGACACGAAGAACGCTGCGGTGATCGACTGGAAGGGCAGCCTTGGGCCGTCCGCGACCACGTCGTTGAACAACGGTGCATATGACTTCCGGACGTTCACGACCGTCAGCTACGGGCGCGGCGACTGGAACCTCGCGCTGCGCTGGCGGCATCTGCCCACGGCCATCGACGCCGCGCAAGCCGTCATCAACGCGAACATCAAGGCGGGCAAGGCCGACCCGAGGACAACGTCCCCGACGCTCGGTGCGGAAAGTGCGTACGACGTGTTTGATTTGTCTGGCAGCTTCAACGTCGGGAAGCGGTCGACGCTCCGTTACGGCGTGGACAACCTGCTCGACCGGGGACCGGTCTGCACAGGCGGTCGTAGCGCCACCTCGTTCCCGCAGCCGGATCCGTTTCCGAGCTCGTGCGGTGGCGAGACGGAGGCCGGTTTCTACGACATCCTGGGTCGCAGCTTCTACGCTGGTGTGAACGTAGCGTTCTAACGCGCGTCCAGAGAGCGCGTGTCTGAAGTGCAACGGCGAGCCATTGGGCTCGCCGTTGCCTTTTGAGGAACAGCTCGGCGCATGCGTGCCTCGGCAATTGGTCGGGCCACCGGCCTTGCGCCATAATCGACCTCAAATCAGCGAGCTTATGAGCATGGCAACCCCAGACCCGCACCGCGCGCGACAGTCGCTGTCGCCCGAGGTCGAGCGCGCAGATCGGTGTGATGCTGCCGGTGCGCACGGCGACGCGGTCACGCACCTCGCGACCGCGGCGCGCAAGCACGATGTCGAGGCGATGACGCGCCTCGGCAAACGCCTGCTCGTGGGCGACCGCGCGCCGTGCCTGCCGAAGGATGCGGCCGGTCTCATCGCCGAGGCCAGCAAGCGTGGCGGAGCGGAGGCGGCCGCAGTGCTCGCAGTGCTGTACGCCGTGGGAGCGAGCCGCGGGCACGACTTGAAGGCCGCACTCGCAACGTTGGTGACGGCCGCTGATCGGGGCTGGCCACCAGCGCAGGCTCAGCTGCGTGTCCTCGGGACCGGAGCGGAAGATATGGACTGGCAGACCGTCGAAGCGCTCGATTGGCGTTCCGCCGCGCAATGCATCGATACCGGGGCCTGGCAGGCCGCGCCGCCGGCTGTCGAGGTCAGCGATAGCCCCTCTGTCCGGTCGCACCTTGAGCTCGCGAGCCCGAGTATGTGTCGCTGGTTCATCGAGCGCGCCCGTGGCCGCCTGTCGCGTGCGCTGGTCTACGAAGCCATCAGTCGGGAGGTCATGGCCAAGCCGACACGCACGAATACGGCCGCCGCATTCAACCTCGCCGATACGGACTTTGTATTCGTTCTGGCGCAGCTGCGGATGGCCGCGTGCCTCAAGTTGCCGCTACGGCATTTCGAAGCCGTCACCGTGCTGCATTACGATGAAGGCGAAGAGATCACGGACCACTACGACTTCATCGACCCGAACCTGCCGAGTTACGCAGAGGAAATCGCGCAGCAAGGCGAGCGGGTCGTGACGTTCCTGGTGTACCTGAACGACGACTACGGGCACGGCGAGACGGCGTTTCCGCGGCTCGGCATCGAGCACAAGGGTACCCGTGGAGAAGGGATGTACTTCGTGAACGCGGTCGACGGGAAGGCCGACACGCGCACGTTGCACGCGGGCCGAACGCCGGCCGGCGGAGAGAAATGGATCATCTCGCAGTTCGTCCGCAATCGCCCGCTGCTGTGATTAAATGAGCCACTGCCTGGAGGGGAGCGACGAATGAAAAGCACAATAGGTTTCGGAGTTGCGCTGGCCGCGATCGGATTCGCTATCTCGGCAGCAGAGCAGCCGGTCGGGCAGACGAAAGCACTGTCGCACGCGATTCACGCCGTCAACGATCTCGACACCACGCTCGCGTTTTATCACGACGTGTTCGGCATCGACGGCAAGCCCGTGGAATTTCCGAACCCCGGAGTGCCGCTGCTGACCAACGCTCCCGGCGTCTCGCTGCGGCTGTCGATGGTCGCGCTGCCCGGCGGCACGCGCTTCGAGTTCACGCACTTCAAGGGCCTCGAGCGCCAGCCCGCTCAGGCCAAGTACTGGGATCCAGGCGCCGCGAGCCTCGTGCTGTATGTGCGCGATATCGACGCGCTCGTGGCCGCCGCTAAGAAGGCCAAGGCGACCATCGTCACGACGGGCGGCGCGCCGATTGAGATCGCGACGGCGAAGGGCAAGGCGCGATCGATCGTGTTGCGCGACCCCGACGGATTCTTTCTGCAGCTCGTGCAGGAGACGCCAGCGGCGGGAGCCCCGGAAGGCAGCATCCAGCGCGTCGCACTGGCGTTCACGATGGAAGACGTTGCCGCGACGAAGCGTTTCTATACGGGCATGCTCGGCGTCGAACTGAACGGCACTGATGCGTTCGGTAAGGATCCGGCGCTGGCGAAACTGATCGGCGCGCCCGAGAACATCGAGTTTCGTAAGGCGACGGCCACGCTGCCGCCCGGCACGGCGGTGGACTTCACCGAGTTTCGTGGCGTGCCGCGCACCAAGTTCCACCTGCGCGTGCGAGATCCCGGCGCGCCGGCGATGGCCGTGCAGGTCGAGAACATTCAGGGCATGGTCGGCCAGATGAAGGCCGCGGGCGTCAATTTGATCTCGGCCAACGGCCAGCTCGTGGATTTTGGCAACGGCGTGCGCAACATCTTCGTCGAAGACCCGAACGGTCTGAACATCGAGCTGTTTGAACGGCCGGCGGCCCCGCCAAGCGCCGCAAAATAGGGCCGCTAGAGTCCGCGCGCGAGCGTCTTCCGCGCCAGCGGCTGGACGTTGATCGCCTGAATCGCCAGGGGTCGGATGGCAACGAGGCCGCGACGGGGGTCGCCCCGTGGGACTCTACGCGGCGAGTCGCCGTCGAGGATCTGCCCACGTATGCGCGCGACCACGGCCCGTACCTCCGGTAATAGGCTCTCGAGCAGATAGGGTTCGCGGCTCTGGTTCGCACGCGAGTGCTCGCAGAACATGCTGAAAAACTGCCCATAGGCCCGTTCGTATTCGGCCAAAAGCTCCGCGCCACGCAGGTCGTCCGCAATCTCCAGTAGCCCGGCGGCGCACACCTGATTGGTGGCGGCGAGGAGGTAGCCCCGATGCTCCGAGACGGCGGCGTCGCGAGTGTCGAGGACGCCGTGGAAGTCGCGCAGAGTCATTTCGCGAGCACTACCCACCACGTGGTAGTCACGCAGATAGCGAACCAGGGCCGCGCGATGGATCTGCTCGAGGGCGAAGGCGCGCAGAACCAGAATCTGGCGCGCACGCACGCGCGCGTCGGCCACGGTGCTCATGCGATTCTCGTAGCCGTCGTGCCAACGCGAGTAGCGCGGCGGCTGCGCGAGCAGCTGCGAGCACACGCGCTGGGGCGCCGGCTCGCCTTCGCGCGCGCAATCTTCGATCACGCGCTCGGACTCGAGCATGAGGCGCCCCCGCGTGAGGTAAACGAACGGTCTGGTTCCTATGTGCATGCGCGATCAACGGTAGTCGGACGGCGTAACGATTCCGTGACGGGGAATGCCGATCAATTCCAGAATTGACCCGGTCACGAGAAGGGGGTGTCCGAAGCCTGGTGGATCCGGGCGGATTGGAAATTTGTAACAGAAAGCGAATGACATGGGAATGCCTCTTGGGCGGTAGGCCGGCGTCGCGGGCATTCCGACGCTGTACACTGTCGGCCAGCAGCGGCGACCGGGAACCCAAACCGCATGAAGCAAGCATTCGTTCTGGCGTGCATGGCTGCTACCGCAGCGACCGCGTTTGCCGTACAGGCTCAGACGTCTGCGCCGATCAAGACGGAAGAGGTGCCGCAGCGCAAGAAGGTTGCGCCGCTGCCGCCGCGCGGCACCTACGAGCCCGCGAGGACTTCGTGGGGCGACCCGGCCATCGCCGGCGCCTACAACAACAGCGACGAGACGGGCATTCCGTTCGAGCGGCCCGCGGAGTTCGCGGGGCGTACGCTCGATAGTTTTACGCCGGAAGAGCTCGCGAAGATCACGCAGCAGCGCCAGGAACAGACGATCGAACGCAATCCCACGCTGTCGGAGTTCCCCGGCGCGACGAGCCCCATGCATTGGTTCGAGAACTATTTCGCTGCGAACAGCCGCCCGTGGCTCGTGGCCGAACCCTCCGACGGCAAGGTACCGCCGCAGACCGATGAGGCGAAGCAGCGGGCGGCAGCGCGAGAAGCGGCGCGCAAAGGCCGCGGCCCCGCCGATTCCTACACGGACCGGAGCCTATACGACCGCTGCATCACGCGTGGGGTCCCAGGCTCGATGATGCCGGCCATCTACGGCAACTCGTACCAGATCATGCAGAGCCCGGACGCGGTGACGATCACGTACGAAATGATTCATGACACGCGCGTGATTCCGCTCGATGGCCGAGCGCACATCGACTCATCGATCCGCCAATATTTGGGTGACGCTCGCGGTCATTGGGAAGGCCCGACGCTGATCGTCGAGACCACGAACTTCAATGATCAGGTGCCGTTTCGCGGGTCCAGCCAGAATTTGAAAATGACAGAGCGGTTTACGGTGCTTGGGCCCGACACGCTCGAGTGGTCCGTGACGTTCGACGATGCGCACACCTGGGCTCAGCCGTGGACGTTTGCGATGAACCTGACGCACGACGAGTCGCAGCCGCTGTTCGAGTACGCGTGCCACGAGGGCAACTACGGGCTACACAACATTCTGTCTTCGGCGCGTGCGGAGGAAGCTGCGCAGAAGCAGGGCCGCGCCAAGGCTCGCGCGAAGTAGCTTTCAGCCGCCGCGAGGGTGTTTACTTGGATCCCTCAGGAGCTCCGCGAACGCGTCGGGGTGACAGGGCTTACTGAAGTAGAAACCCTGGATCTCGTCGCAGCCGTTGTCGCGTAGAAATTCATACTGCGCGGCGGTTTCCACGCCTTCCGCGATGACGCGAACCCCGAGAGCTTTGCCGAGCGACACGACGGCGCGCGTAATCGCGGTGTCGTCCACGCGGTGCGGGATGTCGCGCACGAACGCCCGGTCGATCTTCAACGTGTCGATCGGAAAACGCTTGAGCTGTGACAGCGACGAGTAGCCGGTACCGAAGTCGTCGATCGCGAGCTTGACCCCGAGCGCCTTCATCGCCGCGGCCTTCTCCGCGGCGATGTCGACGTGGTTCATGATCATGGTCTCCGTGATTTCGAGTTCGAGGAGGTCGGGTCGCATTCCGGTTTCCTCGAGTACCTTCACTATGCCGCTGAGCAGCGTGGGGTCTTTGAACTGCCGCGGTGAGAGGTTCACGGACATCACGACCTCGGGCAATCCGAGCTTCTGCCACGCGACGTTTTGCTCGCATGCCTTGCGTATGGCCCATTTGCCGATGGCAACGATAAGTCCGGTATCTTCGGCAAGCGGAATGAAACGCGCGGGCGGAACGGCGCCCAAATCTGGGTTGGACCAACGCAGAAGAGCTTCCGCACCGCGGATTTGCCCCGTGGCGATGTCCACTCGCGGCTGATACTGCAGAGAGAACTCAGCGCGCTCGAGTGCGTGAGCAAGCCGCATCTCGAGCTCCAGGTGCTCCACCGACATCGGGCTCATGTTGCTCGAGTAGACCTGGAAGTTGTTCTTGCCTTCGTCCTTGGCGAGATACATCGCAAGGTCGGCGTGCTTCATCAGAGCGGCCGCGTCGGCCGCATCGTCGGGATAGGTGGCGATGCCGATGCTGACCGTGACGCGACACTCGTGGCCCATGATCTTGAACGGGGCGTGCATGCTCGCAAGGATGCGGCGGGCCACGTCGGCCGCGACCTCCGTGCTGGGCAGCTCTTCCAGCAGCACCACGAACTCGTCGCCGCCCAGGCGTCCAACGACGGCGGATTTCCGGATGCACGCGCGCAACCGGCTCGCGACTTCCTGGAGCAGCAGGTCGCCGGCATCGTGCCCCAATGAGTCGTTCACGATCTTGAAGCGGTCGAGATCGATGAATAGTACGGCGCAGCGGCGGTCGTAACGCTCCGCCGTCTCGATCGCATGGTCCAGCAGTTCGGCGAAGAGGGTGCGGTTCGCCAGGCTTGTCAGTTCGTCGTGGGTCGCGAGATATTTGACTCGCGCCTCGACTGACTTCCGTGCGGTAATGTCGTCGACGATGGCGACGTCGTACATCAGGCGGTCGTCGCCGGTGCGGCGCGTCGCAACCGTGATCCGCACCCAGATCGGGGTGGAATCCTTTCTAAGGCAACGCTTCTCGAGCGCCAGTGTCTCGATTTCTCCGGCGTGCAGACGCGGCCGGTCTCGATCCGCCATGTTGGAATCTTCGGGATGTGAGATATCCCAGATCGTGAGCTTTAGCAGCTCGTCGTTGTCGTAGCCAAGCATCTCGCGCAGACGACCGTTCGACCAGATGAACCTTCCGCTCAAGTCGATGTGCGCGATGCCCATCGCCGCAAGCTCGACGGTGCTCGAATACCGCGATTCACTCTCACGCAGCTGGTTCTCGAGCGCCCGACGCTCGGTGATATCGTGCACGGTGCCTACGACGGCGAGCGGTTTGCCGTTCTCGTCGACGCGCAATTCGACAATTTGCTCCACGATTGTCTCGCGGCCGCCGGCAAGCAGTAGTCGGCTCTGAGTGGGCATGAAGCCGGTAGGGCCGGGCGAGATATTGCTCTGACCGACGATCAGGGCCGGACGGTCGTCGGGGTGGATTTTGGCCAGGAAATTGTCGAACGTCGCAACGCATCGCTTTGGGTCTTCTTCGAGAAGCCTGTACAGCTCGTCGGACCACCAGCTCGTGTTGGTCGAGAGATCCCACTCCCAGTTGCCCATCTTCGCGAGGCGCTGCGCTTCTCGGTAACGGAGGTCCGTCAGCCGCAGTGCCGCCTGTGTCGCCACTTGCTCGGTAACGTCCTGCAGCGTGCCGCGAAGATGGATGGTGCGGCCGTTCTGGTCCAGCGTCGCCGCTCCCTGGCTGTGGAACGTTCTCGGCGTGCCATCCGGCAGAGTGGCGCGCAGCTCGATCACGGTGGGCGCGGCGCCCTGGGAAATGTGTTGCATGCGCTCGCTCATGCGCTGACGGTCGGCGGGGTGCACGAGCTCCATGAAGTGCTCGAACGGCCGAGCATAAACGTCACGCTCGAACTGAAGCATCCGGTACATCTCGTCGGACCACCAGTGCTCGTTGGTGACGATGTCCCACGACCAGCTACCGATCCTCGCGATGCGTTGCGCGTCCTTCAGGCGCTGCTCGACGCGACCGCCATGCCGTGCGTCTTGTCTTGTGCCGGCGGCGCGCAGCAGGCACAGCGCGAGCGGCGTGTCGTCGACGTCGAGTCG
Organism: Gammaproteobacteria bacterium; assembly: GCA_039933105.1. Lineage (GTDB taxonomy): Bacteria > Pseudomonadota > Gammaproteobacteria > Steroidobacterales > Rariloculaceae > FEN-1219. The sequence goes on from JBDTOT010000011.1 coordinate 51,584, forward strand.
AGCAACTTCCAGAACGACCGAACGCCGCGTGCCGTCTGCACAGTGGGCTTGTGTCTCGATGCGCGCGGCGGTGGGCCGACCCCTGCGCAGGACCGCAGTGGGATCCTCTGCTTCGCCGTCACCCGCTTCCTGGCGCACGAGCCGGCTGAAGTGTTGCCCCACGAGCTCCGCGCTGGCGTAGCCGAATTGATGCACGACGTGCTGATTCACGAACACGATGCGTTGCTCGGCGTCGACCAGCACGATCGGCTCGGCAATGGCTTCGATGGTCGCGAGAACGCCTTTACGCTCGCTGCTGCGAACTGCGGACTTGGAGCCCGAACGAGGAGTGCGGCGGGTGGTGCCCATGGCTTTCGTCGGCTTCCCTCCCAGCGAATGTACCGGCCGGCGGTCGACGATCCGGCGGGCCTTGCCCCTATGACGGCTCGACGCGATGCTCTCTTGACTCGGGCTCGAGAGATCGTGACCCACGTCACAGGGATACGGCCGCTGGCCGTAGGAGCCGCGGGCCTACGGGGAGGGCACCCAACGCACCGCGGGCTCCGTTATGATCGGCAGGTGGGGATGAGCTCCACAGGAGGGGACCATGCCGACGAACCGTAGAGACTTCATCGCGGCCTGCGCCGCCACCGCTGCCGCCACCCAGTTCGGGGCGAGCCCTGCCGCCGCCGCGGGCAAGGTGCCGGTCCTTGGCTTGATTTTTCCGCCGGCCGATCGGGGCATCCCCGAGGAAGGCGTGGCCATGTACGGCGAGCGCATCAAGTTCGTGGTGACCGGCCTCGGCGTAGAACGCATGACGCCCGAGGGGTTCAACGCCGTGATAGACCGCGTCCCCGCTGCCGCGAAGAAACTCGCGGAGCTGGGTGCCGAAGCGATCGAGCTCACGGGCACGTCGCTCACGTTCTACAAGGGTGAGGCCTACAACCAGCAGCTACGCAAGATCGTCACCGAGGCGTCGGGTTTGCCGGCCACGACGATGAGCAATGGCGTGATCGAAGGGTTGAAGGCGGTCGGTGCGCGTAAGGTCGCCGTCGCGACGGCGTACAACGACGAGGTCAACGCCCGCCTGCGCGCGTTCCTGATCGAGCACGGTATGACGCCGGTCGTCGTCACGGGGCTTGGCATCGAGGCCATGAAGGACATCGATCGCGTGACGCAAGGCGACCTAATTGCGTTCGGCGAACGCGTACGCAAGTCCGCGGCGGACGCGGATTCGCTGCTGGTCTCCTGCGGCGGCTTCCGCACGCTCGAGATCATTGCGCCCCTCGAGGCGCGCACGGGCGTGCCCGTGATCTCGAGCATGCCGCACGGACTGTGGGCGGGCGCACGGCTCGTCGGGGTGAACAGCGCCGCGCCGGGCTACGGCAAGCTTCTGTCGCGCAAGGTCTAGACGGCTGCGACGGATGTCGTGCTCCGTTGTTCGGTCGCAGTTCGCAACTCTTTGTTCGCTCATCGCGCTGGGCGGCGCCATCGCGCCGGGCAGCGCAGTGGCGCAGAGCCGACCGGAAGACACCGAGGTATGGCAGCCCGTGCCCTCCGTCGTGAGTCCGGTACCCGCATCGGGTGTGGCGCCGCCCGGGGATGCCCTCGTGCTATTTGACGGCACTGGGGTCGACGCGTGGGTGAACACACGCGACGGATCCCCCGCTGCGTGGACCGTGGTCGAGGGCCGCATGGTCGTCAACAAAGCCGCAGGCAACATCGAAACGCTCCGCCGCTTCCGGAACTATCAGTTGCACCTCGAGTGGCGCGTTCCGGCGGACGTGACGGGGACAGGGCAAGCGCGCGGCAACAGCGGGGTGTTCCTCGCCTCGACAGGCGGTGCCGATCGCGGTTACGAATTGCAGATTCTCGACTCGTACCATAACGACACGTACGTGAACGGCATGGCGGGCAGCGTGTACAAGCAAGCGGCGCCGCTGGTAAACGCGAGCCGCAAGTCAGGTGAATGGCAAGCCTACGACGTCGTGTGGCACGCACCCATCTTCGGCTCCGACGGTGTTCTTAGGGCACCGGCACGAGTGACGGTGTTCTTCAACGGCGTGCTGGTCCAGGACGATTTCGAGCTGCGCGGCGAGACTGTCTACGTAGGTTTACCGTCCTACGCGAAGCACGGCGATTCGCCGATCAAGCTCCAGGCGCACAACGATCCGAGCGCGCCGATCGCCTTCCGCAACCTTTGGCTGAGAGTGTTGCCCTGAGACGTTCTTAGCTAACGAATTGCGATGCGCGGCGGTTCTGGCAACGAGCGCAGGTAATCGTAGATCGATCTGAGCGCTTGGTCGTTCAGCACCTGGGGCGCGTACGCAGGCATCTCGTTCGCCGGCCGCCGAACTAGCGCGGAGAACGCCTCGAATGAATACACCGTGCGCGCTAGCCGTGCGCCGGCGCCGCCCTGGCCCGCGTACCCGTGACATTGGTAGCAACCGTTGGCGACGTACGGCGCGCGTTCGTCCGGGGCGGCGGCAGCAGGTTCCGACAGCGCCGCGATCGCGAGGACCAACGCGGCGAGCTGATACAGGCGAGAGAGTAGTGCGCTGGTCCTCATCGCGGCTGCCCTACGACGTCGATCAACGCCGGCTCGCCGCGCTCGACGACGGCCAGCGCTTCGCGCAGCACGGGCCCGAGCTCGTCCGGGTTCTCGATAGGACCGGCCGACCACACGCCCAACCCTTTCGCCACCGTCGCGAAATCGATGAACGGATTCTCGAGCGTGTTGCCCGTGCGTGCACTGCCGTCGACGCCGCGGCGGCGGCGCGCGGCCATGCGCTGCACGTGCATGAGCTCCTGATGGTAGGCGCGGTTGTTGTGCATGACGGACAGTAGCGGGATGCGGTGATGAGCGGCGGTCCACAGCGAGCCCAGGCAGTACATCAAGTCGCCGTCCTTCTGAATGTTGATCGCGAGTCGCCCGGCATCGCGATGCGCGACGGCGGCGCCCACGGCGGCAGGCGCACCGTAGCCCATGCCGGCGCCGCCCGAGCCGCCGATGTACTGGTAGTAGCGATCGATCTCCCAGAATTCGTGCAGTGAGGGGAACAGTGGCTCGGCCACGAGGGCCCAGTTGCGATCCCGAATCGCGGTCCAAATCTCGGCGCTCAGACGCTCGGTGCTGATGGGGCTTGCGTTCCACGCATAGCGCGCGGCCTCGAGCGCCTGCTCGCGGCGTGTCTTCTGGGCGGCACGCCAGCGCGTGGCGCGCGCGTCGAGCATGCGTCGCGAGCTCGCAGGCAACGCCTTCTTCACGGCTTCAATCAACGCCGGTAGGCTCGCCTGTGCGTCGCCCACGAGGGCGAGATCGCTGCCGTAGTAACGGCCGAAGCCCTGATAGTTGGAGCGCCAGAAAAGCTCGCCGCTGCCGAGCGTGATGAGTTTGGCGTCGGGTTTGGCGATGCGCGTGGTCGTGCGCTGGATCTGGTCCGCCACGTTGTGGAACAGGCCGAAGTTATCCGTGACTTCCAACGCGAGGACGACGTCCGCCTGGGCCGCTACGTTGCCGCCCTGGCTCAGGTAATGCGTATTCGGAAAATTCATGCGCCCGCGGCGATTCACCACGGCCGCTTGCAGGGTCTCGGCCAGCTGGACCAACAAATCAACGCCGTGCTGGTCGTGCGCGTACCGCTCCGCCACGATCACCGGCATGTCTGCGTCGACCAGGAGCTTCGCCGCTTCGCGCAGCGCCGTGTCGTCGGCGCGCGGGGGCTGCGCCGGACTCGGGCGCGGCAGCACCGGCTTCGCGGCACCCACTTCCTCTTCCTGCAGCTGACTATCGGCGACGATCGCGACGGGCCCCATTGGCACGGTCGTGGCGATCTTGTGCGCGCGCACGAGAGACTCGTTGAACTGTGCGAGCGACACCGGTGCGTCGTCCCATTTGATGTAGTCGCGAATCGGTGCAACGCAGTCTTGCGCCGAGTGCACCCACTCGAGCACGCGTCGTTCCGTGCCGTCGAGATAGTTGCCGGCGATAATGACCACGGGTACGCGATCGCACCAGGCGTTGTAAACCGCCATCGCCGCATGCTGCAGGCCCACGGTGCCGTGCACCGCAGCGATGATCGGCTTGCCCGCGACCTTCGCGTAGCCGTGCGCCATCGCCACGGCTTGCTCCTCATGCACGCACGTCAGCAACTCGGGGCGTTTGTTGCCACCGTAGTTCAGCAGGGACTCGTGCAAGCCGCGGAAGCTCGAGCCGGCGTTCATCGTCACGTAGTCGATGTCGAGACTCTTGATGACGTCGACCATGACGTCGGATGCGGGGTGGGTAACGAAATAGCGCGCTTCTTCCGCGGGCGTGTAGCCGTCGACGTTGGGTTGCTCGCGTGCGAGCCGCTGGTCCGTCGGCGGCACGGGTTTGCGTTCATCGGCAGGCGTGGTCTGCGCCGTAGCGGGCTCCGCCGCCGCGAGCGCGACACCTGCAAGAGACGCGCTCGTGAAGAAGTCCCGTCGGTTGAGACCCTTCGGCGCCCGCGTATCGTCGGCCATGCATCCCCCCCGTCCGCCTTCGAGGCCTTCGGCGGCGTGTCTGCAGCATAGCAGCGCCTCGATGCGCTTTCAGTTAGTTCCACGCGGCGCGTAAGATGCGGCGACGACGCTTTCAACGGTGCAGCATGGCGTTACCTCCCGGCGTAGCTCAGCGTGACTTCTCCCGCGCGCTCGACGAATTTGCGAATGCGCTCGGCAGGGAATGGGTGTTCACGAGCGACGAAGACCTAAAGCTCTATCGGGACGCGTACTCGCCGTTTTATGGCGAGAGGGAAGATCGCACTGCGTCGGCGGCGGTTGCACCCAGCAACACCGAGCAGGTCCAGGCCGTCGTGCGTATCGCGAACAAGTACAAGCTGCCGCTGTGGACGATCTCGACCGGCCGCAACTTAGGCTACGGCGGCTCGTCGCCGGCGTACTCCGGCAGCGTGGTCGTGGATCTCAAGCGCATGAACCGCGTCATCGAGGTCAACGACAAGACGCACTTCGCGGTCGTCGAGCCGGGCGTCAGCTACTTCGATCTGTACCGCTACATCCAGGAACACAAGCTCAACGTGTGGATCGACCCGGCGGACCCGGGTTGGGGCAGCCCCGTCGGCAATTCGCTCGAACGCGGCGGCGGTCGGACGCCCATGCGCGACCACTGGAATGCCGTGTGCGGCATGGAAGTCGTGCTGCCGAGCGGCGAGGTGTTGCGTACCGGCATGGGCGGCTTGCCCAACACGGAGGTGTGGCACCAGTACAAATACGGTTTCGGGCCGCTCGTCGACGGGCTGTTCTCGCAGTCGAACTTCGGCATCGTGACGCGAATGGGGATCTGGCTGATGCCGGCGCCGGAAGCGTACCGGGACGGCCGCGTGAGCGTCGCGAAGCACGACGACCTGGTCCCATTCATGGAGCACTACGCCTACCTCATGAACTCGGACGTGCTGCGCGGCACGATGTTGCTCGAGAGCCCGCTCTTGAACTATCACGCGTCGCAGGGCGGTTCATTCTTTGAAATGCCGGGCGGGCCATCGATAGCGGAGCTCGACCGTATGGGCGGCGAGCAGAACCTGCCGTATTGGAGTGCTGAGTTTCGCTTCTGGGGACCCCCGCGAGTCGTCGACGCTCAGTGGGAGACGGTGAAGGAGAGGTTCGGCACGATTCGAGGCGCCACGTTCAAAGACGGCCGCAGCTATCGGTTCCCGGCGCAAGTCGATCAGAACGATTCAACGCTCACCGTCGCGCTCGGCACGCCGAGCCTCGGCGTGTTCGGGCTGCTGCAGGGCGGCGGCCACCTCGGTTTCTCGCCGATCATTCCGATGACGGGCGAAGCCGTGTTCAAGGCGCAGAAGGTGTACGGCCAGCTGTACGCCGACATGAAGCTACCCGTTGGCAATCAGTTTGCTGCGCTGCCGTGGGCCTACAGTCCGCGCGCGCTCGTACTGCTGTTCGGCATTCCGATGTCGCACGACATGGTCAAGAATCAGGACGGCCGGCGCATCTTCGACAAGCTAGTCGAGGTGTCAGCGGCAAATGGCTGGGCAGAGTACCGCACACACGTCGCGTTCATGGACAAAGTGGCCGACGCGTATTCGTTCAACAACCACGCGCTGCGCCGTTTCCACGAGACGCTGAAAGACGCGATCGATCCGAACGGCATCCTGTCGCCCGGCAAGTCCGGCATCTGGCCGAAACGCCTTCGCACCACTCGGCGCGCGTGATGGGTTGCGCAGTCGCCATCCGGCGACGCTTGCGTGTCTCACCGCGCGGCGTTAGCATGCGCGCCGTTATGAACAAACGCGCCGCCAACATGCAATTCGTATATCTCAACTGGAGATGCACTGCCTGATCATGCGCGTAGCAAGAGGGCAGTCGTCAGCAACCGCGACTACCCTGCACCGAAAACCCTGGTCAGGCAGTCGCCCCACCGGGGTTTTTCATTTATGAGCCAGCAAATAGTCGAGAACATCCTCATCCGGCGCGCCGAACCCGAAGACTTTCGCGGGCTGCAGCGCATCCATGAGCAGCCGTTGGCCGTGTACGGCACGTTACAGCTGCCGTATCCGTCGGCGCAGACCTGGCGCCAGCGTCTCGAGAAGCGCGTGACGAATCACTACGGACTTGTGGCGTGCGTGCGCGACACGCTCGTCGGCGGTCTCGGGTTGCACGTGGCCGAGCATTCGCCGCGGCGTGCGCACGCGGGCGAAATCGGTCTCGCCGTCCACGATCAGTGGCAGGGACGAGGTATCGGCACGGCGCTGGTACGCGCCGCCGTCGATCTCGCCGATCGCTGGCTGAACCTGCACCGCCTCGAGCTCACGGTGTTTGCGGACAACGAACGTGCGCTGAAGCTGTACAGGAAGTTCGGTTTCGAGATTGAGGGCCTGCTGCGTCGCTATGCGTTTCGCGACGGCGCGTTCGTCGACGCATACGTGCTGGCGCGGCTGCGGTAAGCAGTCGCGCCGCTTGCGGCAGCGCTGGCGCTGTGCTCAAGTTGACGGAGTGGATCTATCGCGGGGGTGACGACCGATGAGTCGACTCAAAACATTTGCGTGTGTATTGGCTGCCGCCCTGGCCCTGATCGCCGGTGCCGCTAGGGCGCAACCGCCCAAGCCCGGCGTCAAAGGCTACGAAGTCGAGTGGGTGTACCGTGTGAAATACGGTTTCATCGACGAGTGGTGGGACCTGTTTCGCAAGTATCAGATCCCCGTTCTCGATCGCGCCAAACAGATGGGCTACATCCTCGACTACCGGGTATACCACCCTCAATTCCACACCGACGAAGCCGCGCGTTGGGACTACCGCATCGAGATCACGTATCGCGACCAGGAAGCGGGCTCGCACGAGGAAGAAATCGCGCGCGAGCTGTTCCCTGATGGCGCCACTCGTAAGCGCGAGGAATTGCGCCGCTGGGAGCTGACGACGAACCACTGGGATCTGCCGATCTTCCAGGTCGATACCACGAAAGGTCGCTAGGCCCGAGCGCGCTCAATAGAGGTCAACCCAATGGATGCGGATCCGTCTCCGATCATCGGCCACTGGTATCAGGGCACCGGGACGGAGCGGCCCTTGCTGGTCGTCAACGTGGACGAAGAGCTCGACGTCATCGAAATCCAGTATCCGGATGGTGAGACCGGCAAGATCGATTCCACCGCCTGGACTCACATGAGCCTCGCACTCGCGGCTCCGCCTAAGCACAAGCAGGACTTCGACGAGGACGACTCGAACGAAGGCGCCATGGACTAATGACGGGCGAACACCCGCACAAGATCAAGGGCAAGGTCATCAACGCCTCGATCGAGAGGCGCGTCGATCTGACGGCCGAGCACTTCAAGATCTGGCTTCGACCAAGCGAACCGTTCGAGTTCGAGCCCGGGCAGTACTGCACACTCGGCGTCGACGGCATTGAGCGACCTTATTCGATCGTGTCGTCGCCACGCGAAGAGTTGCTCGAGCTCTTCGTCGAGCTGATTCCGTCGCCGGAGGGACATCTAACCCCGCTGTTGCACGCGTTGCAGGTCGGCGACGTGCTGACGATGCGGCCACGGGGGAAGGGCGTATTCCGGCTGCATCCCGAGTTTCGTCACCACGTGATGGTGGCGACCGTGACGGGCATAGCACCGTTCGTCAGCATGCTGCGCCACTGGCTCGCGGGTGCGACCGGCGACCTGCGCATGTACGTGCTCGATGGCGCGAGCTTCGTCGATGAGTTCGCTTACGACGCCGAGCTGCGTGAAATGGCTGCCGGCTGTCCGAATCTACAGTTCGTGCCGACGTGCTCGAGACCTGGCGATCCGCGCAATGTCGGTTGGCGCGGTGACACGGGGCGCGTCCATACCATCGTCGAGCGCTACATCCACGAGTGGGGCCTCACGCCTGCGGAGACTTGTATCTACACCTGCGGGCACCCGCTGATGATCGCGGATCTGCACGCGCGGTTTACCAGCAGCGGTTTCCGCCTGGAAGAAGAACGATACTGGAAGCCGACGTAGCGGCGCCTAGACGAGCTGATACTCCGGCGTGCTCATGATGAGATGCGCCGTCATGCGCAGAGCGTCTTCCATGTAACTGCTGGCGCGTTCGAGGCTGTCGGTGCCGAGCTCTTTGCTCAAGAATGCGACGAAGGCGTCGCGCGTCGCTGCCGCCAGCGGGATGCGCAGCATGCGGCCGGTGAGGTAGCCGACTGCTTCTGCCGCAGTCGCTGCGCCGCTGCCGCGCACGAGCTGTGACAAGTCGAACCGCGCCGCATCGCGCGGCGTTGGAATCAGCTTGCGGGCGGCCTGCTCCCACCCCGTGTACCCAGAAATCCGCGTGTTGAACCGCTCGTCGCGCTCGAGGGCCACGCGATCGAACGTGCTGATCTTCGCCGGGTCACTCACCGCCGTTGCGGCGCCGACGTCGTAGCCGTCGCGTAGCCGCTGCCCGAGCACGTCATCGGTGCCGGCCGTGAAATTCCAATCGCGGAAGCCGGTCATGTCCGGAATCAGCACGTCGCGTGCCACGTTGCCGCGCGCGATCAAGAGGCCAGGCGTGATCCATGCTTTGCCTCCCGCCCAGCCCGCGACCGAGGGTGGGTTCAATAGGTGCTGGCCCATGGCGATCGTGGCCTGGTTGAAGTCCGGCACGCCCGGCATCGAGTCTGCGCCGAGATGCTTCTGCATCGCGACGATGTGCTCGACCGGCCCTTTGATGTGGCCGCCATAGCTAGCTGCGCTGTAGAAGTCCTTCGACGTGAAGATGGCCGTGAGCAGGGGCTTCAGCTCGTAGTCGGCGGCACGCAACACGGCGCCAAGCGACTTGCGCAGTGAGGGCGACAGCTCGTCGCGTACGAGAAAGCGATAGATCTTGGCGGCCAAATACTCCGCGGTGACTGGTTGCTCGAAGATGATCTTAACGACGTCTGCGCCGTCAAAGTTGCCGTTATGGCCGAGGAAGTGTTTCCCGCCGGCGTCGTGTTTGTCCGCGTCGACGTGGAATGAGAGGTCGTCGAAATACCAGCCGGTGAATGCGCGCGCGCACTCGCGGACGTCCTTCTCCGTGTAGTTGCCTACGCCCATCGTGAAGAGCTCCATGACTTCACGCGCGAAGTTCTCGTTCGGCGCGCCCTTCACGTTGTACTGAGCGTCGAGGAAGTAGAGCATCGCAGGCGTCTGCGCGACCTTGATCGTGAGATCGCGCGCGTTACTCGTAGCAAGGCGCTCGAACAACTCGATCTGCTGCAGCATCTTGCGGTAGTCACGGACCTTGTTCTCATGCGTCGCGAAATGCCCGTGCCAGAACAGCGCGAGTTTTTCTTCCAGCGGGTGGGCGGTCGTGAGCATGCGGTTCGCCCACCAGTAGCCGAGCCGCCGCGTCTCGAGCATCGTCGCCCGCAGCCAATAGAAAAACCGGTCCGACACCGGTTGCACGGGGCGGTTGCCGGCAGGCTTCGCCGCCACGCCCATGGACTCGCCGTGTTGTTCCGCCCGGTCAGTGGCCTCGGGCCGGCTGTCCGGGAAGCCCTTCAGCGACGGATCCCACAATCCGGATTCTACGAAGGGAGCAAGTTTCGGATTCGGCTGGCGCTCGTAGTGCACGAGCTGCGCTACCGCACGCTCGAACCCGAGGTCCGCTAGCTTCTGGATCTCCGCCGGCGTGCCCCCGAACCCCGCGTGAGCGAGCAGGTGCGCAGCTCGATCGTAGCTCCATTCGGCGCGCGGCAGCGGCGAAAGGTCGTCCCGCCAGGCCGCGGGTCCAGGAGCCCATGTATTCTGATGAATCATGGTGTTACGTCTTCATCATGCCAAACGTATCGAACCCCTGACCGAGGACTTGGGCGGCGTCGGCGCCGAGCCAATCCTGAATCAACGTCGCGTACACGCGGCGAAAGTCGGTGGTGCTCGCGAGGTTGTCGCCAAGCACGAGATCGGAGAGGCTCGGCGGCTTGCCGTACAGTCCGCCTTTGACGGCGTTGCCCACGACGAAGTTGACCTGCGCGGTGCCATGGTCGGTGCCTAGGCTCGTGTTCTCCGGTACGCGGCGGCCGAATTCGCTATGCACGTACAACACCACGTCGTCCGCTCGGCCGATGCGCTGCATTTCCTGGAAGAACCCTTCGATCGCGTCTGCGCAATACTGCAGCTGGCGGTCGTGCGGAGCGGCTTGATTCACGTGCGTATCGAATAGCGAGCCGCGCAGCGGCACGTAGTACAGCTGCGTCGGGAAGCCGGCTTCGATCAGGGCCACTACCTTATCGAGGTCGAGCAGGCGCAGATCCTGGTTCGCTGTAGCGCGATATTGTGTCCACGCCGCACGCACGACCTCGGATGCCTGTGCAGCGCTCTTCGTGACTTCGAGCACATAGCGGTGCGCTTCGGTCACCGGCGTCGTCTGCGCGTCGAGCGCGTCGAGCGCCGTCTTCTCCTGTGCGAACACGCCGCGTTTGAATGCAGCGGGATCGACGAACACGAGCGGCACGTGCTTCTGCGCTTTGACCGCGAGCGTCTGACTCTCCGCGACGTTCACGATCAGATTGTCGCGCGCGCCGTTCGGATCGAGACCGGCCGCGGTGCGGCCCACCCAGCCGTATTCGTTGCCGCTATTCGGTGCCGCCGTGTGCCAGAACGACATCGAGGTGAAATGCGAGAACGAGGGTTGGTCGTATCCGACACCGTGCACGATCGCGACCTTGCCGCTGTCGTACAGATTCTTCAGAGCAGCCAGCGATTTGTGCCAGCCGAATTGCGCGTCGATCTTCAGCAGATCCTGCTCACGGATGCCGATGGTCGGGCGGTGCTTGTAGTACAGCGGGTCACCATACGGGATGATCGTGTTCAGACCGTCGTTGCCGCCGAACCACTCGAAGACGACCAGGATTTTGCCGTTCGGGTTAGCGGCGACGCTCTTGCTCGCCTGTGCCAACACGCTCGGTACCGTGCCAAGCCCGCCCGCGAGACCGAGCCCGATGCCGCCGGCACCGATGCGCAGCAGGTCGCGTCGCGAAAGGGCGGTGGCACTCAGAGGATCGTGCTTGGGCATATGCTTGCAGCTCCCCGCACCGGTGTCAGGTGAACGCGCGGCGCAATGCGAACCACCCGCCGGCCGCGCCACCCGCCACCTTCAATACGTGAGCGACGTAGTAGATCAACGGGATCGGCGGCGAATCGGGAGCGAAGTATTGCCCCACCAGCCCGAGCAGCGTGTACAGCAATACCGCGGTCGCTCCCATCAGCGCGCCCTGCAGTACGGGTCTCGGCGCCGAACGAAACAGCCACCATGCCACGGGCACGAACACGAAGAACGAGCCGGCGACGGCGACGACCGTGACCGCGGATTCGGGACCACCAAGCGCGCGGATCGGGATCACGAACACGACGAGAATCAGTTCCGCCAGGAAGGCACCGAGCGCGACCCGACCCCAACGAATTGAAGCAGCCCCCATGGCGCCGAGTATGCCTCGGTTCGTACGGCGGTACGAGACGGGAATCAGCGACGCGATTCGGCGGAGTCCGTGGCGCGGTAACTCCACACGCTGCCACGATCGACGGCCCATTCGGTAGCGGCGTCGGCGAACCAAACACCCGCGGGATGGCCGTTCGAGAAGCCTCCTCGCTCGGGCGTCTCGACCTTGGTCCATGTGATCGCGCCGTCTTCGGTTCGGTACCAGCCGTCGGCGGCCGCGAGCCAGCCGTGCCGGTCGTCGAAAAACCGCACGGCCTGCACCGTCCGCGTGCGCCGACTGCCCAGCCGCGCTCGGCGTCGAGCACCTGAAAGTCGTGCCACGTCTCGTCGTCGCTCCCTGTGCGCTCGACATGCCAGGGCGCGGCGACTCCCGCGAAGTGCAAGATGGTGCCGTGCGCCGTCAGTGCCCAGCCGGCGTCGGCCGCGATCAAGGAGCCGGCGACCAAATCTTCGCCGCCTGGCGCATCGAAACGCTGCCAGTTGTTGCCTCCGTCGGTCGTGCGCAGCGCGCCGTGCCCACCCGACATGACCACAAATCAAGGCCATGGGCCATCGACCAAGCCGCCGCCGCGGCGAAGCGCACGACGGCGTCGAGCGGTATGGGTCGATTGGTCTAGGGCGCGTTCAACGCGGCGTGAACGGACTCGAGGTTCTTGCGCAGTATTTGCTGCAGGCCATCGCGTGCAAGCTGACGGTCGACCACGATGCCAGGGTCCCCGGTTTCCAGCACGACGAGCTTGGCGCCGCCGGCTTTGATGGCGTTCTGGATGGCCTCGCTCGGCTGCCACTTGTGGAGGACGACCTTGATGCCGTTGTCCTTCAGATGCTTAGTGAGCGACGCGAGATCGGACTCCGTCCAGCGCACATCCTGTTTGATGAAATAGCCGTCGACGAACAGACCCATGTCGTTCGTGAGGTAGACGAAGTCGCCCGTGAGGGCGAATACGACGTCGGTAGCTCCTTCGATCAGCTTCTTCTGGTAGTCGCCCCGCAGGGCGAGTAGCGAACGCTTGAGCCCGTCGAGATTCTTCGCCACGACGGGGGCCAATGAAGGGAACAGCGCGCCAAGATCGTGCGCGATGATGTCTGCCATGCGGATCGCGTTCGAGATGCTGAGCCAGAAGTAGGGCGCCGTTGCGGTTTCCGACGCGTCGGCGGTACCGCCCCAGGCGTTCGTCGAGCGTGGCGTGTCGGCCAACGCGACGCCGGGCTTGTCGAGCGACCAGGGCAACGCCGCCTCGATGTCGATGACTCGGATGTTCGCGTCGCGGGCGAAACGATACAGCGGGTCGCTCGGCAACGCGTTCGTCACGGACACTACGGCTGCGGCGCCGACGAACGTAGCGGCCAGGGTATCCGTGCGCCGCTGGATGTAGTCCTTCAGCAGCGACAGCTGCCGGCCGTCCGCGGGCACGTTCTGGACGACGATGGGTGTGCCGGCCGTCAGCGCGACGGCGAGCGAATAAGTGGCCTGCGTCCCGGTGAGGATGATCGGCGCGGCATCCGCGGCTCTCGCGGCAGCGAATGGGACGAGCAGGGCTGCCGCGGTACTACCGAGAGCGGTGCGGCGAGAGACGGTGAATTGTTTCGTCACGACTGGTGCTCCGTGTATCAGACCGAGGCTTCGCGATAGCGCGGCAAGGTCATGCGAATGATCATCGTGATGAGGAAAATTCCGGCGGACGTGAGGATGATCGCCCCGCCCGACGGCACGGGCAGATCCCAACGCATGGGAGCGTAGATACCGATGATGCAACTCGCCGTCGAAAACCCGATGCTCCAGAGCACGAAGCCGCGGATCGAGCGATTCAGGTTCCGCGAAGCGGCGGCCGGAATCAGCAACAGCGCTTCGACGAGCACGGCGCCGATGATCTTCACGCAGGCGACCGTAAGGATGGTCAGGAGCAACACGAACACGTACTCGAGCAGATGAACGCGTACGCCTCGCACGTGCGCGAGACTCGGGTTCAGGCTCGCGAGCAGCATCTGGTTGTACAACGGCAACGCCGTCACGGCCGTCAGCAGCGTCGTCACCATCAGCACATTCATGTCCGTGTCGTTGACGGTCAGGATCGAGCCGAACATCACCGTATCGAGGATGTGGGTGTTGACCTTCGCGGACACCCATAGCAGCGCGGTAGCGCCGATGGCGAGCGAGATCGACAGGAATACGCCGATCAGCGTGTCCGACGACATCTTCGTATGGTTGCGGGAGAAGTTCAGGAACACGCCGAACAAGAGGCAAAAGCTGAACATCGACATGTACGGAGCGGTGTATGACTCGCCGATGATAACGCCGATGGCGACGCCGGTAAGCGCCGCGTTGCCGACAGCCTGCGAGAAGAACGCCATGCGCTTCGCCACGACCATGGTGCCGATGCCGCCGAGCAGCGGCCCGATGATGACCGCACACAAAAGCCCATTGACGACGAACGCGTACGAGAACGTGTAGTGGATCTTGTTGGCGTTCGCGAGGGCGATGATGTAATCGCGAGGGATGTGATACAGAAAACTCATGCGCGCGCTCCCTCGGCGGCTAGACTCAGAGTCGGGAACAGGTGCGCCGCCGCGCCGTTCGCGAGCACGGCGCGCGGCGCGCCGTCGAGCAACACCTTGCGATTGATGTAGGTCATGGCGTCGGCCAACTCCGTGACCTGGACGATGTCGTGGTTGATCCAAACCACCGTGCCGCCAGCCTTCGCGAAGGCCTTGATCGTGCTCTCCAGAATTTCTTTGCCGGCCAGGTCGAGGCCCGTGGTGGGCTCATCGAGCACGAGCAACGCCGGCTCAGGGATCAGTGCTTGCGCTAGAAGGACACGCTGGCGCTCGCCGCCGGACAGGCTGCCGAGCTTGTTGCGCAGCTTGCCGGCGAGTCCTAGTTGTTCGAGCTTGTCGCCGATCTCTTTGCGCTTTAGGCGCGAGATGCCCAGAAAAACCGGCCGGCGTTGCGACGCCATGGCCATGAAATCGAGCACTGTGATCGGCAGGCTGCGATCGAAGTCGAGCGTCTGCGGCACGTAGCCGATGACCTTGCCTTCGTGCCACACGATGCCGATGCGCCCAGAGTGCGGCATTTGACCGAGCAGTGAGCGCACGAGCGACGTCTTGCCGCCGCCGTTCGCACCCACGATGCAGTGGATCGTGCCGGCCTGCACTTTGAAGGTCACGTCTTCCAGGATCGGCGTATTGCCGAGCGACAGGTTGACGCGCTCGAACTCGATCGACGGTCCCCGCATGCTAGCTCTTTGCCGATTCTCGGATCGCTGTCGCGATCGTCGTTAGGTTCTCGCGCATCTCTTCGATGAACTTCCCTTTCGTATACGGGCCGCTGCTGATGTGCGAGATCGAGTACATCCTCACACCCGTCGCATCGCGAATCGTGTCCGAGAGCTTGCTGGCGAAGTATTTCTCCGCGAAGAGCACGTTCACGTTTGCCGCTTTGATGCGATCGATCGTCTCGGCGAGCTGCCGAGCCGTGGGCTCAACGCCGTGGCGTGGCTCGATCACGGCCGACACCTGAAGCCCGAGCTCCTGCATGATGTAGTCGTAGCCGCTATGCATCGACGCGCAGCGGAACTTCGAGAGGTCGGCGCCCGCGATCTTGGCGTCGAACTCACCGCGCAGCTTGCGAATCTCGAGCGCGTAGTGGCGCGCGTTGTCGCGGAAGAACGTGGCGTTCTCGGGGTCGAGCTCGCCCAACGCTCGCGCTATCGTGTAGACCTGCTGGATCGCGGCTGTCGTCGAAATGAACGTGTGCGGGTTCACGACCTTTTCGCCGCTCGGATCGCCCGCGACGGGAATCAGCGACACGCCGTCATTGGCGTAGATCAGCTTCAGCTTATTGCGCATGCCCGCGGCATCGAGGATCTCGAATGCCCACGTGTCGTGGCCAATGCCGTTCACGACCATGACGTCCATCGCCTGCATTCGAATCATGTCGGCGGGTTGGGGCGCGTAGCCGTGGGGGTTCGCGTCGGAATCGATCAGCGGAATAACCCTCGCGCGATCGCCCACGATATTCGCGACGAAGCTGTAGTAGGGGTGCAGCGTGATGCCCACCCGGAGCGTCTTGGCTTGCGCCGGCGCGCCGAGTGTTGCGAAGGCCAAAACGCCGACTGCGACAGTTCGTAGCAGCATCCTTGTCGAAGACCGCATAACTACTTCCCTTTCTCTGTGTCCTGGCCGCCCAACGCATTCTGGATCAATTGCTCGACCTCGGCTGCCTTCGTTGCAGCGGCATCGGCGGATGCGCTGTCACCCGACGCGTTGTCAGTCGAGCCGCCGTCGCTCGAGGTCGAAGCGTCGGGCACCGTGCCATCGGGCGGGAAGCCCTTGAACTGCGCTTTGGCGCGCTCCGCGGCGTCGGCGCCGAACAGCCGTTTGACCTCCGCTGCGCCGCTATACGGCACGACTTCGCGCCAGCCCTTCAGGATCAGCCCGTCGCGGAAACCGCTCTGCGGCATTTCCATGTGGTTCTTGGAAATCCACCAAATCACCATCGCGTTGGTGTTCGTGAACCCGGCATGCACGTGGCCGATCGTGAGCAGGAACGAGCCTTGCCCCGGAAGCTTGCCGTCCGTGCCGAGATACATCGTGGTGCCTTGCATCTCGCCTTCCGGTAACGGCTCGAACAGCGTCCACGTGAGCGAGCCCTGTTGCTCCCAGCTCGTGTCTTTGTAGAACGGGGGCAGCAGCCAGTCCTGAAAATCCGTCAGATTTGGCCAATGGAATTTCTGGCCGGGCTCGTTGAACTGGTTGATGTCGTCGTAGATGAACGGAATTTCGTCCTTGACGGTATGCAGCGAGTTGTAGATCGCTTGATCGGGCCCCGTGAGGCCGGCGAAAGCGCTGACCTGCCAATCGTAGATCGGCTCTGTGCTGTGCTCGTCGCTGTGCGCGACTACGTAGAAGCCGAGCGCGCCGACCACCGCGATCGTGGCCGCGATCATCCCGAGCCACTCGAGGCGGCTGCCGGCGGGACGAACTTCCTGGGCCATCGCGCTCATCGTGCCGCCTACTTTTTCATGTCCGTGGCTTTGAGCCACAGTACGGCATCCACCGATAGCTTCTTGCCCTGGTGCATCGAGCCCTCTTTCAGGTTGAGCGCCGCGATGCCCCACCAGCCGGCCTTCGGCAAGCCGATCGTGACTTCGCCGGCAGCGTTGGCGTGAACGCTCAGCGTGCTGAACGACTCTTGCGGCGCCGTGACCTTGGCTTCGGGGTTGAACTTATGGGCGTCGATGATGGGCTCGTGGTTCAGGTATTCGACTTCGATCTCGGCATGCGGAACCGGCTTGCCGTCCGAGAGCACGACTGCACGGAACACGCCGCCGACCCAGTTCGCATAGGGCTTGTCGAGCGGCACGACCTCGACGGGGAGGCCCAGCGGCTCGTCCCAGTTGCCCGGAATGCCGCCGATGTTGATCACGGTCTTCGTGAACTGCTGGATGTACTTATCTTCGTTCTTCTCGTAGTACGGCGCCGGTTGCAGGACGAACGTGTAGTCGCCGAGCGAGCGCGTGATGTTGCGTGGCGGGTGTGCCAAAAACGCGGCCGCCTTGCTGGTGCCGTCGCTACCGGCCCACTCGATGGGCTCGAGGTACTGCATGAGATCGGTTTTCTTGGGCTCGCCTTCGCCTCGCTGGGCTACGACGTAAAACGCCTCGGGCTTACCCATGGCCATCGTGAACCCATTGTCGAATGGGTGGGAGAACACGATGGCGAACGGCACCGCAGCTGCTTCTTTCAGCGCAGCCTCGGGTGTGTAGAGCAGCTGAAAGTGGGCCTCGGCAGTTCCTGAGCCAAAGGCTGCGAGAAGCAGCGCGGCGGCGGCCGCCGCACGGCTACTTCGTGATGTCGCGGCCGTCGATCGTGACGACGTGGCCTTCGCCGCCGTCGAACACGACGCGGTAGTCGACCTTGGGTGTCGGGAATTTGAAGTCGCTTTGCGCACTCATGGCTCCTTCGATCAAGACCTTGCCGGCTCCGTCGAGCACGCGCACGGGAACGCCGACCGCTTTGCCGCCGTCGCTAAAACCGCCTTCGCACGTGATCGTGTTGTCGCCGTTGTCGAAACAGTCGCAGATCGCGTTGTGCGCGTATGCGACGGCCCCGAGTAGCGCCACGGGCGGCACAAGCCAAACCATGCGTCGGAGATTCATCAGAGGTACTCCATAGCGGAAGTCATGTGACGATTTTCGCACGCGACGTTGAACGCGAGCTGAATTATCAGGGGTTGCCGGCCAGCGATGTCAGGTTGCGGGCCGTTAATAACGGTTAAGCGTTCGTGGGGGGTCGCACGTGCCTGGTGATGTCCAATCGCGGCGAGAAACAGCCCTATCTTTTAGTCCGTCGCTCAATAACAGTTAAGGAAGGCGCGGTTCAAGTCCGTCGGGATGAGACGTTACCGTTACTTGAAGCTGAAGATATCTTCGGCGGCGGGCTTTTGCATGTCGCGTTCGAAATTCTCCTGCCAGATCTGCGCCCACGGCCGGCCGAACATGTCGGGCACCTTGTACTGGATCACGGCGCCCGGCGCGACGGGCGTCGCGTGGCCATTCAACGGGTAGATCGTCGGTACGCACTCGATGAACTGGTAGGGGTCGCCCGCTTCGACGTCGCTGGCCTTCTTCAAGTTACGCACCATGCGGATCGGTTCAACCAGGCCTTCCGGGTCGTAGAAAATGCCCTCGTGGTTCAGGCCCGTGATCTTCCCCGCGGCATCGCGCGTGGGCGTGTAGATTTCGATCGTTTGCAGCTTGCTCGAGAACTCGAAGTTGCCGTGAACCTTCCACCCCTGGATGTTCGAGGTCCAAGTGATCAGCACGTCCTTGTCCCAGAACCCCACGGTCTCGCCGTACCACTTCGGCACCTCTGCGCCAAAGTGCGGCACGCCGCCCGTCATATCGAATGTGCGGCCGATGTTCACGTGCGTGATGAAGTTGTCAGCGTCGCCCGCCAGAATTTGCACGAGCTTCGGCGTGACGATGATCGAGTGCGGCTGATTCGTGACCGCGTGATAGTGCCAGCGGCGCATGAACCCTTCCGGCCAACAGTACTGGGCGGGCCACTGCTGCGCGTTCGTGTGCCCGTCGTGATACAGCTCCTCGACCATGCGCGCCTGGTACTCGGGCGTCAGCACGGACAGCACGGTGGGGACTTGCGTCCAGAATATCTCGGCGTACCAGTTCTGGCCGCGCGGCCAGAGATAACGGCCGCCGATGTCGCCCGGCACCGTTGCGTAGGTGTGCTCGGTTGGGCCGCCGCGCGTCTTGGTTTCGGCAAGTAGCGCTGCGTAGTGCTCGGCCGCGGTCTTGAACGAATACGGACTGACGAGCGCCTCGCGCGGCAAACCGCGGTTGCAATAACCCCAGGGAGCCGTGCGCGGCGGATCGTTGCCGATGATCGCCTTGACGTTGCCACGTCCTGTCCACTGCGCTTCGAGGGCTCCATTACTATTGCAGCGGAAGTACCGCGGGTCGCTCCACAAGGCGCGGTCCTTGTAGAAATCGTTCGACGTGAAGAGATCTACCGGCAACGGCTTCACGCCCTTCGGCGCTGCGCCATTCCAGGCCGAACCGTTGCGTACCTCGATCGGCTTCCCGTCGGGGCCCGGTTTGAATGTCCGGAACGGGCCGACCATCCAGTAGCGTTCCGGCAGGCCCGGAATCTCGGCGGGTGGATACGCTTCGATGTCCTCGCTGGTGGGTGCGGGGAGCGCCACTGCTAGCGGCGCGGCGCGACCTACGCTCTTGAAGCCGATGTTGGCGACGGGTTGCGCCTCGAGAGCGCCACCCACCAGCGTCGCGATGGCAAACGCGGCTGCGGAGCTGCACAGCGTCATAGAGTTGAATCGCGGCGCGCTGATCTTCGACATGAGCGGCTCCTTTCGAGTCGGCACACTCTGCCACAAGCGGTGGCAGTGGCACAGGCACGGCCAGTGTTCCGCACACCCGCCGCGCCGCCGCGGCATAGCTTCACGGGACGGGGTCTAGTACGATCCGGGCACGCGTGGGGCTGACGCCCGCGCTGAAAAAAAACCGCTGCGGAAAGGGGGAAGTGATGCGCGCGTTTTCAATTCTCGTTGCTGCCTTCGTCATGTCGTCGTCCGCCATTGCGCAGCAGCCGGCTGCGCCGGCGGGCAAAACCATGGTCTCTGCCGCCGACGTAGCCGCGTTGATCGCGAAGGCGAAGGCGGAACGCAAGGATCAACCGACCATCGCGCAGTCGTTGCTGCAGCTCGCGCCCTACAACGTGAGCCTCGAGTATCGCGCCTCGGTCGGCAATGCGGCGGCGCATGAAACGGAAGCGGAACTGTTCTACGTCGTCGACGGCTCGGCCACGCTGGTGACCGGCGGCAAACTCACTGCAGAGAAGCGCACGAACGCCGAGAATCTGTCGGGCACCGGTATCGAAGGCGGCGAGTCCCGCCATGTCGCCAAGGGCGACTTCGTCATCGTGCCTGACCACACGCCGCACTGGTTCAGCAAGATCGACGGCACCGTGGTCCTGATGTCGTTGCACTTGCCGGTGCACGCGGCGCACTAGTCGATGCTCGCGTTCCGCTCCAGAACGCGGCTCGGGTTGGCGGCAACGTCCGCCGTGGTGTGCGCCGGGCCCGCGCTCGCGCACCACGGCTTCGGGCTGTTCCAGATGGAGAAATTCGCGGATTGGTCGGGCACGCTCACGAAGTTCGACCTCGTAAACCCGCACTCGTATCTGTACTTCGATACCGTCGGCGCTGACGGCAAGCCGTTGTCCATGCGCTGCGAGATGCGCGCAGCCACGCTGATCAAACGTTCGGGTTGGAAGATCGAAGAGTTCGTGGCGGGCCGCCATGTAGACATCCACGGCCACCCGCATCGCGACGATCCGCATTCGTGCTATCTCGAAACCATCTCGCTCGGCGGCGCCAGCACGACGTCGATAGACCGCAACGATCAATTCACTCGTGCGCCGGTCGACACGTCGAAGCGGCCGCTGAAGCTTCCCTCGGGTGAACCGAACATCTCCGGCGATTGGGCTGTCGAGCAGGCCGTGCTGACGATTCCGCCGAGGGGTGGCCGCGGCGATCTCGTGCCGCGCGGCCTGCGCGAGGCGTACGCGTCGGGCAAGATCACGATCGCAGAGATCAGGGCGCGGAATCCCGCGCCATCGCGCCCGCAATATAGCGAGACCGGTCAAGCCGCCGCCGCGGCGTTTCGCATGTGGTCGCCTGAGGATAATCCGCGCTTGCAGTGCAAGCCCACTAGCATCGTTTTCGATTGGACGTTCGACTGGCCCGTGAATCGAATCACGCAGACGACTGCCGGCAGCGAGAAAGTCATCGACCTGGACTACGGTCTGTACAGCAACACGCGCCGCGTGCACTTGGGCGTGGACAAACACCCGGCGGAGCTCGCGGCCAGCAACACGGGACATTCGATCGGCAAGTGGGAAGGCGACACGCTGGTGGTCGACACTATTGGCTTCGCCGCGGGTGTGCTCATACCCCCGACGAGGAGCAGCGAGAAGCTGCATGTCGTAGAACGCTTTACGCTGGATTCGAAAACGTTCGCGCTGAAGCGCGAGTACACGGTCGAGGATCCGGTCTATCTCACGACGCCATACACGGGCCAAGACACCGTGCTGTTGTCGGATACGCCGTTCGAGAAACAACGCTGTGCCGAGCTGACGTTCGAGTTCACGCAGCCGGGCAATTGAGCTGGTTTGTTGGGGGTGCGCGCCGCACTACGGCGTGTGAGTGGGGAGATTCGGGGCAATGAGCCGGTTCAGCCGTTCGTTTGCGCTTGCCGTTGCAGGCGCCGCCGCTTTCCATTGGGCCGCCCCAGCGCACGCCTTCACGGCGGAACAGGTGGAGGCAGGCCGCACCGCATTCCGCGACACCTGCCAGATGTGCCACGGGGCGGATCTGCGGCAGATGCCGAACGCGATCCTCGCGGCGCCGGAGTTCAGCGTGCGCTGGACGGGGCGTAATACCACCGACCTGCTGATTCAGTTACGCGCCACCATGCCACCAGAGGCGCCGGGTAGCTTGCCGGAGACGACGTATCTCGGCGTCATCGCGTATCTCCTGCAGACGAACGGTTTCACCGCGAACAACGCGACGTTGACGGCAGCAACGTCGGCCGTCATCGGTAGCGACGCGCTCGCACTGGCGAGGCCCGCGGCGGAGCCGGTCGGCGTCACCGTTGCGGGCACGGTGCGCGACTTCGTGCCGCTCACGGAGCAGGCGCTCAAGAATCCGGCGGCCGGGGACTGGCCCATGCTGCGGCGCGACTACGGTGCGTCGAGCTACAGTCCGCTGAAGGACATCACTGCAGCCAACGTGCATCGCTTGCAGCTCGCGTGGATCTGGCCGATGCGCGACGGCGGCACGAACGAGCCTTCGCCGCTGGCCTACCGCGGCACCGTGTTTCTGAACAACACGCAGGGCATCGTGCAAGCCATCGACGGCCGCGACGGCACGCTGATCTGGGAGCATCACTTCAAGGACACCGTCGCGAGCCGCGGCATGGCGTTGTACGACGACAAGCTGTTCGTGCAGGCCGCCGGCAAGTTGATCGCGATTAATGCGCGCAACGGCGAAACCGTGTGGGACGTGCAGATGCCGGACGGCCACGCGAGCAGCAGTGGTCCACTGGTTGCGAATGGCCTCGTGATCCAAGGCATGGGCGCATGCCAAACCTACGAGCAGCAGAAGTGCTTCATCAGCGCGTACGACGCGCGCACCGGCGAACAGAAGTGGCGCTTCACGACGATCGCAACGAGCGACGGACCCGGCGGCAACACGTGGGGCAACTTGCCCGACTTGTACCGCGCCGGCGGCGAAACGTGGATCACGGGCAGCTTCGACCCGGAGCTCGGACTCACCTACTGGGGCACCGCGCAGGCGAAGCCATGGATGCCGGCGAGCCGCGGCATGGCCGGGCTCGACGCCGGTTTGTACACGAGTTCGACCGTGGCGCTCGACGTGAAGACGGGCAAGCTCGCGTGGCATTACCAGCACGCGCCCGGCGAGGCGCTCGATCTCGACGTGGTGTTCGAGCGCGTGCTTGCCGACGGCGGTGGCCGCAAATGGGTGCTGACCGTCGGCAAGGACGGTGTGCTGTGGAAGCTCGACCGGCGCACAGGCGAGTACATCGATCACGCCGAAACGCTGTTCCAAAACGTGTGGGCCAGCTTCGATCGCGAGACCGGCCAGCCGCGCTACCGCGACGACATTCTCACGCACAAGGTCGGCGATTGGATCGATGGCTGTCCGAGCTCCGAAGGCGGCCACAATTGGCAGGCCACGAGCTTCCACAAGCCTTCGCGTACGCTGCTGATTCCGCTGTCGCAGAGCTGCATCGCGATCCGCGCGCAAGCCATCGAGCAGAAGGCCGGTGGCGGTAGCGCAGGTGGTGCAGACCGACGCTTCTACGACATGCCGGGCACGAACGGCAACATCGGCAAGCTTGCCGCGTTCGACGTGGACACGATGAAACAGAAGTGGGCGCTGCAGCAGCGCGCCGCGATCTTGACGGCCGCCTTGTCGACGGCCGGCGGCATCGTGTTCATCGGCGATCTCGACCGCAGCTTCAAAGCGCTCGACGTGCGCGACGGCAATATCGTGTGGCAAACGCGCCTCGCGACGTCGGTGCAGGGTTTCCCGATCGCGTTCGAAGCGGGCGGCAAGCAATACGTTGCGGTGACGACTGGCTTGGGCGGCGGCAGCCCGCGGCTGGTGCCGTCGTTGTTGTCGCCGGAAGTGCGGCCGCCCGGTCGTGGCCAGGCGTTGTACGTATTCGCGTTGCCGGACGAGCGTTGAGTTTTTGGAGGAAGAGTAATGAGATGTCTATTGTTAGCCTCGGTGTTGACTGTTTTCGGCGCCAGCGCGTACGCGCAGCCCGCTGCTGCGCAAACCGCTATCGTCACGGGCAACGGCAACTTCTTCAGTCCGATCGTGCACGACCTCGACAAGGCGGTGGCGTTCTACCGCGACGGGCTCGGGCTCGAGACACAGGGTGAGCCCGGCAACGCGGACAAGAACGACGCGCTGCGCAATATGTTCGGCCTGCCGAACGCGAAGATTCGCTGGATGATTGCGCGGCCGGGCGGCATGCGGCAGGGCGTCGAGATCGTCGAGATTTCTGGCGCGGGCGGTAAACCGCTCGAGCGCCGCCCGCAGGACTCGGGTGCGTTCACGCTGATCGTGTTCGTGCGCGACATCGACGCGACGCTCGCGCGTGTGAAAGCGCAGGGCGCGCCTGTCGTGTCTGCCGGTGGCGCGCCCGCCGTGCTGCCAAATGGCGCGGGACATACCGCGCGCATGGTCGTCGTCAAAGATCCGGACGGCCATTTCGTAGAGATCGTTCAGCCCGACGAGCCGCCGAAGACCGAAGCGCCGGCCACGTCGAACGTCGTCGACGTGCGCGTGCGCCTCACCGTTGAGGATGTCGAGAAATCCGTGCGCCTGTACCACGACGCGCTCGGCATGGAGATTACGAACACGCCGGCGTTCGCAAGTAACGCCACGGTCGGCGCCGCGCTCGGGGTCGGCAAGGACGCACAGTTTCGTTTTGGGATGATGAAGATGCCGACCACGGGCCTCGTGTTCGAGGTCATGGACTACAAAGGCGTAGATCGGAAGACCGTGCGCGGTGACCTGAAGGATACCGGTTCGACGCGGTTTCAGATGCAGGTGCGCGACATCGACGCCGCGGTAGCGGCGTTCACGAAGGCGGGCGGCACGTTTGTATCGACCGGCGGCAAGCCGCTCGAGTTGCCGGTACCCACCGGCGCGATGAGAGTCGGCATCGTGCGCGAGCCGGACAACTTGTTCGTCGTGCTGATTCAAGCGCCGCCGGCGGCGGCTACGCCTGCGCCCGCGAAATAGATTCAACAAATCCACAGACGGCCAAGGCCCAGCGCGATTGACCGTGGTTTCGCGCTTCGTTAGGGTCCGCCGGTCACGTTCTCGAACTTTCAAGGAGAAATCGGAATGAATCGTATCCAAGTTTTCGGAGTCCTGAGCGTGCTGGCGCTCGGCGCGGGAGTAGCGTTCGCGCAGTCCGCGGCGAATATGAGTTTTTTCGTCACGAGCGCCAACCCCGGCAAGGGTGGCAATCTCGGCGGGCTCGCGGGCGCCGATGCTCACTGCCAATCGCTCGCGGCCGCGGTGGGCGCGGGCGGCAAGACGTGGCACGCGTTCTTGAGCACGAGCACGGTCAATGCCAAGGACCGCATCGGTAAGGGTCCCTGGGTCAACGTGAAAGGCGTTCAGGTCGCGAAAGACGTTTCCGATCTGCTCGGCGCGACCAACAACAAGATCAGCGCAGACACGGCGTTGACGGAGAAGGGCACTTCGCCCAACTATCTTGCTGGCAATCCGCCGGCGCCGAAGCAGCCGCCGCTGCAGCACGACATGCTGACGGGCACGAACGACGACGGCACCGCCACCGCCGATACGTGCAGCAACTGGACGAACGGCGGCGATGACGCGAAGGCAACGCTGGGGCATGCCGACCGCCTCGGCCGCGCCGCGGGCGTGAACTCGTGGACGAACGCGCACCCGTCGCAGGGTTGCTCGATGGCGAAACTGGAACCGACTGGCGGCGCCGGCTTGTTTTACTGCTTCGCCGTGAACTGATCGTTCTTCGAAGTTCTGTCGACGAAAGCCCCGCAATGCGGGGCTTTCCTTTTTTTACCGCTTGCGTGCGCGCGTCAGCAGGAAGTCCTGTTTGATGCGGTTGTCGTCGAAGTACAGTCCCATGAGCTGCTCGAGGTCCGCGCGAAAGGCGGCCAGTTTCGCCGGGTCGGCCTTGCCCAATCCTTCGACGAGCTTCGCGACGGGGCCCACATTGGTCTCGAGAAACACGCGCTGGTGCTGTGGACTCAGGATCTGGAAGTACATGACGTCGCGGTCGAAGAAGAGATCGGTGACGGCATCCCCGAGCCGATCGCGCACGATGTTCGGGTCACCCCACTGGTGCGGCGGCGACGTGCCGGGCGGCGGCGCGGGCGCGTATCGGCCATTGAGCGCGAACATGCGTCCCACCAGCAGCTCGGGCGGCCACGTCGAGAAGGCGATGGTGCCGCCGGGCTTCAGCACGCGCAGCATTTCGCGCACGGCGATCTCCGGCCGAGGCGCGAACATGTGCCCGAACTGGCTCACGACCGCGTCGAACTCGCCATCCTTGTAAGGGAGTTCTTCGGCGTCGCCGACATCCCAGGCGATATCGAGGCCCATGAGTTTGGAGTTCTCCTTCGCGCGCTCGATGAGCTTTGGCGTCAGATCGCTACCCGTGACGCGCGCGCCGAGACGCGCGGCCGTCAGCGCGACGACACCGGTGCCACAGCCGACGTCGAGTACCCGCATCTCGCGCTCGATGCGCGCGAACTTCACGAGCTTCGGTGCGCACGAGCCCGTGGCCATTTCCGTCGGCGTGAACGATTCCCAGCCGGCTCGTGCGGCTTCCTTGAACTTAGCAATCGCATCCATCTGTTGAACCCTCGCGTCGAGCGTTATTGCATCTCGGTGATGACGCCGTCGAGCCCGAGATCGAACATGAAATCACTCCAGTGGAACTCCGTGCCGAGCACCTTCTTGATGTCGTTGCGCGACTTCTTTGCGCGATTCATGTCGCGCACGGTCTCCTGCAGTCGCACGGTCTCGTTGAGGTAGCCTTCCAGGTTCGCGCGATCGGTTAGGCCGCTGTGGCCGGGGATCACAGTGTCGAAGTCGAGCTTCAGCGCTCCTTCGAGCGATCGCGACCAATCGCGAATGCTGCCGCCAGCGGCGTAGTGGACGAGGTGCATGTACGGACCCCAGAGCGCAAACAGGTCGCCCATGACGACAATGCGCTCCGTCGGCAGATGGACCACGATGTCGCCATCCGTGTGGCCGCGGCCGAAATAATAGAGATCGATCGGCAGCTTGCCGAGGTAGAGACGCAGGTAGTCGCGTATCGCAAGGTTCGGCAAGCCCGGCGCCGCCGTCTCTACCATGATGCGGCGCGCGTTCTCCGACGCGATGACTTGGGCGCCGAGGGCCTGCAGTTTCTGGTTTCCACCCGTATGGTCGCCGTGCAAGTGCGTGCTGATGACGTACTTCACGGGCTTGCTGGTGATGGTTTTCAGCTGGGCCATGACGCCGTCGTGCTCGTTGTCGAACTTCGCGTCGATCAGCACCACCGCGTCGTCGCCCACGAGTACCGTCACGTTGCCCGACGCGGCACTGCGGATCATGTAAATGTTGTCGCGAACCTTAGTCGTGGCGAGCGCCGCGGGCGCGAAACCGCCTTGCGCATTGGCGCCGTCACGCAAGCCGACGACGGCCAGCAGGGCAGCCGTGATGCAGAGGGATCTTGCGATCATGGTGGGAGTTCCGGTACTCGAGGTCGTGATCATTTCGCGGGCGCGATCCTCAGCCGCGCGGTGAAGTCGAGACGGTGTCGGCATGCGCGCTCTACCCGCTATTGTTCGTTCGAGCCGCCGCCTGCGGGGCTGTCGCCGGGTGCTCCGGTGCTAGCGGACCCCATGAACAGCCGTGATCCGTCGGGCAGGATCAAGTCGCGGCCGTTCGCGCGATTCGCCCCGTTCTTCGCGCGGTAGCCCTCGACTGTGATCTCAGTGCCGGGCTTGACGGCGTCGCGCGTGTAGCCACGCCGGAAGAGTGTGTTCGGCGTCGCGGCCTCGATCATCCATTCGGAACTGGTGCCATCCGCGTTCTTCACCGCGATGTGCAGCCAGCTATGCGGGTTGATCCATTCCATCTTGAGGATGGTGCCGTGCAGCGTGACCGGTTTGCTGGCATCGAACTCGGCCGAGAACGAGTGGTGCGCCGCAGCGCTCGCGGCGGCAACCATCCCTAGCGGAAGCAAGAGGTACCGCGTTCGCATGGTGCTCCGTCAGTGTTTGTGGGCGGCCGCGGCGCGATCCGCGTCGCGTGCGTTTTCCAGGATGTTGTGCAGCCCGTAGTTACCTTCGTGACACGCGTACTCGTACAGCTCGCCTTCGGCGGGATGGATCGAATACGCAACGGTCCACGGCTTCACCCATTGCGCGTCGTCGTCGAACGTCATCCGAAACTCGATCTTGTCGGCGCTCGTGCGCTGATAGCGTTCCGTCAACTTCAGATTCGCGCCGGCGCCGCGGAACGTCGCCTTGCCATTGAAGTTGTGCGACTCGATCACGAGCGTCTCACCCTCCCAATGGCCGCGCGATTCGCCGAGATAACTGCGCACGCGGCTGAATGGTGCGCCATCGAGCGGCACGACGCGCGTCTCGTGAATCATCTCGTGCACGATCGCGACATAGCCCGGCGCCTGCACGATGCGAATATTATTGTTGTACAGGGTCGGCAGAATCGTGCTCGGTAAGCCGCGCGTGATGCACCGCTCGTACAGCGGGCGATCGCGATATGAATCGGTCTTGCCCCCGGCGGGTGCTCCGACGGCCGCAGCACGCACGGTGTCCTGCCTCGCTTGTGCTGCGGGCGTGAGGGCGGGCATGCGTCCCGTCGGCGGATCGACGATGAGTGACGTGCGGTGTGCATCATCTATGTGACGGCCCGGATCGGTTAGATAGTCGGCGTGGACGAGCCCCGTGTTCGGCGCGTTAGGATCGGGTGGTTTGTCCATGCGGCGGGCGGCGCGCCCCTCCAGCTGGGCAACTTCTTCCTCCGTGTAGAACTCGCGATCGCCGAGCTCCGGGCGGCGTTCCATCGGCGTAATGGTTCGGTAGTCCCATACGCCTTGCAGATCGGGGTCGCCCCATGAAGTGCGCGGAGTCGCCGTGGCGCTTGGCGCGCTGCTCGGTGCTGCGCTTGCGGTGGTTTGTGCCTCGAGAACGGAGCGGCCGACGCCTGTCGTGGCGAACAGTGCTAAGGCTAATGGAATTCGGTTGCGCATCCTTTGGCTCCCCTCGCAGATGGCTGCGTTGATCCTAGCATGTGCCGCCGTGACGAGGATGGTCTCGGGGCTGGCAGTGCATGCGCGGCGATGCCGCGCCGCACCGAACCGCGGCGCTATACTCGTCTCCGCTTTTCGCGGCTTACGAGGACGTCAAACATGTCGACGCGGCTCGCCATCGGTTTCGCGGTGCTCGTGACCACGAGCAGCGCTTTCGGCCACCACGGTTTCGGCAATATCGACGCCACTAAAACCGTGATGCTCGAGGGCACGCTCACGGGCGTGGACTTCGTTAATCCGCACGCCTACCTGTACTTCGACACGGTGGGCGCCGATGGGAAACAGCTGAAGATGCGTTGCGAGATGCGAGCGGCAACGGTGCTGCGGCGTTCGGGTTGGTCCCCAGAAATGTTCGTCGCGGGAAAACACGTAACGGTCAACGGTCACCCGCATCGCGAGGACACGTCCACCTGTTACGTCGAGGATCTGACGATTGGTGACGCGCCGAAGCTCGTTCGCTATCAGCAATTGACGTCGGCGACCGGGCCAGCCAATTCGAGCCGGCCCGCGCGGCGGCCGAGCGGCGAACCGAACATTTCCGGCGATTGGGCACAGGAACAGTATCTGATAGCGCGCGCGCCGAACGGGCGCGGCGGTCTCGTGCCGAAGAGCATGGTCGCCGCCGTCGAGGCGGGCACCGTGCAGGTCGCCGATTTGCCGAACAATGGCTGGGGCGCGCGGCCCGTGACGTTCACGTCTGCCGGCCAGGCTGCCGCGGATGCGATGAAGAAGGTCAAGCCCGAGGACAGTACCCGCGCACGGTGCGAGATCACGAGCGTCTTGTTCGACTGGGTATTCGATGGGCCGGTCAACCGCATCAACCAGACCGAGGACACGATCACGATCGAGTATGGCCGCGGGCTGAAGCGCGTCGTCTATATGAAGGTCGCTGCGCACCCGGCCGGTGTCGCGCAGAGCCGCGGAGGGCACTCCATTGGCCGCTGGGACGGCGACACGTTGGTGGTCGACACGGTAGGTTTCGCCGCCGGCAGCCTCGCCGGCACCGTGCCGCACAGCGACAGGTTGCACGTGATCGAGCGTTTTACCTTGGATTCCAAGACGCTCGCACTGAAGCGCGATTACGAGGCGGAGGATCCCGCAGACTTCACCGACAAGTACGCGGGCAGCGATACGGTGCTGCCGGCCGATGCGCCGTACGCGGACGACAAATGCCAGGACCTCACGTACCGCAACTACTCGCAGGGCACGCCGAAAAAGTAGCGGCACGCCGTAACCGACTTCCGCAACCAACACGATGCAAATTTCCCGCGAGCGCCTGCACGGTGCGGCAACGGCCACGCATGACGACGCAAAGCGGCACCTTTGTGTGGGCTGCGTGCCCGCCGAGTGCGCTGCTGTTGCGGGGCGGCTTGCGCGCGAGCTCGATGGCGGGTTCGCTGCCGCCAAACAGGCGGGCGCTGCCGTCGCGTGTGAGCCCGGTTGCAACTTCTGCTGCCATTTACGCGTCAGCGTTTTCGAGCACGAAGCCGTAGCCGTGGTGCATCACCTGCGGACTCGTCTCTCGCCCGCCGCTGCCGCAACGGTCGAGCGGCGCATCGTGGAGAACGCGGCGCGAATCGACGCGATGACGGTAGCGCAACATTACGCGGCGCGCATGCCGTGCGCACTGCTCGTCGACGGCCGCTGTTGCGCATACGACGCGCGGCCGTCCGCGTGCGCCGCGCATCACTCTTTGAGCCGCGCGCGTTGCGAGCACGCGTTTGCGCATCCGGAGCACCACGGCACACCGAAGAACAGCCGTCCTGCTTCGCTGGAATTGCAGACGCTCGGCGACGCCTTGATCGCCGCTACGCACTCGGCCCTCGAGGCCAACGGCAGGACTGCGAACCGCAACGAGCTGCATCAATGCCTGCGCGATCTGCTCGTGAAGAGCGCGACCGCGGATACCTCATCAACCACCAACGGAGACACACAATGTCAGCCGCTTTCGACGTGATCATGCGCATCGTCTACAACCTGCTTGGACTGCTGATGATTCTGATGGGCTGCGGCTGGATGATGCAGGGGTTGAACGTGGGCCCCAGCTGGCTTCTGCAGGGGTTCATGGTCAGCGACATCCACTGGACGTACTACGGCGCGATCCTTGCTGTCGTCGGCATCGCGGCAGTCATTTGGAGCAACACGCGCCGCCGCGCTCGCTGACGCAGCTAGAGCTCGCGGAATTAGTGCGCTGTTGCGGGCGCGACAGCGTCTGGTTTGCGGATAAACAGCGCACACACGACGGCGCACAGCGAGGCGATGGCTCCGCACAAAAAAGCCGCGCGAATCCCAGCCGCCAATGCTTCGAGCGCTGGCGCCCCACCGCCGAGCACTCGTGCACTCTCGGCAGACATCAGTGCGATGAACAACGCCACGCCGGCCGCGCCGGCAAGCTGCTGCGTGGACCCGAGTACGGCGCTGCCGTGTGCGTACAACTGAGGCTTGACCGAGGACAGACTCACCGTGAATAGGGGCGTGAACAGCAGCGCGAAGCCAACGCTCATGATGAGATGGCCCACGAGGATGTAGGGGACGGGCGTTGCCGGGCCGAGCAGCGTCATCGCCCACAGCACAGCCGTCACGATCAGAACGCCGGGTATCAACAGGCTCGCGGGGCCGACGCGGTCGTACTGTTTGCCAACAGGCGGCCCCAGCAAACCCATCAGCAGCCCGCCTGGCAGCAGCAACAGGCCCGTCTGTAACGTGCTCAAACCGCGCACGTTCTGCAAGTAGATGGGCAGCACGATCAGCGTACCGAGTAGCGCCATCATCATGATGGCCATCAGCACCACTGACACCGTGAAGTTTCGCGATGTGAATGTACGCAGGTCGAGCAACGCTCGGTCGTGCCGTTGCAGCGCAAGTTGGCGCACGACGAACGCGACGATCCCAACCGCGCCGATCGCGAGCGGCGCCCAGGCCGGGAAGCTTTGCGGCGCAGTCGGTGCGCCGACGAGGCTCAAGCCGTATACGCCGCCGCCGAAGCCTATAGCCGACAGCAGCACGGAGCCGAAGTCGAGCGGCGCTTCTCGAGGCGTGGTCACGTTCTCGATGCGGCGTGCGCCGAGCACCAGCGCTGCGATCGCGATGGGAAACACCAATACGAACAGCCATCGCCAGGACAGGAAGCTCAAGATGAGCCCCGAGATAGTGGGGCCGATCGCCGGCGCAACCGAAATCACGATCGAGATGTTGCCCATCGTTTTGCCGCGAGACTGCGGCGGTACCAGTGTCATGACCGTCATCATCAGCAGCGGGAACATGATCGCGGTGCCCGACGCCTGAATCACGCGAGCGATCACGAGCACGGGGAGGCCCGGCGCGAGCGCGGCGACGAGCGTACCCAGACAGAACAGCGTCATCGCCGTGATGAAGAGCGTGCGTGTGTGGAACCGCTGGAGGAGAAAGCCGGTGATCGGAATCACGACGGCCATCGTCAGCAGGAACGCAGTCGTGAGCCACTGGGCAGCGCCCGCGTCGACGCCAAGACTTGCCATCAGGGGCGGAATGGCCACGCCCATGATCGTTTCGTTGAGGATCACGACAAACGCCGACACCAGCAGCAGCCGAATCACCATCGCGTGCTGCGGGGCGATTTGCCCGGTGTCGGGCGCAGGTGTTGCGGCCGCAACGTCCGCGGGATTCGTTGTCATGATCAGAGGCTCGCCGGGTTCGGAAGGACACACCAACCGTGGTGGGGCCGGCGCGAAGAGCGCGCATTCTAACGAGCGGCCGGCCGTGCGACCACTACGGCGAGACGTCAGTCCTCGTCCTTGCCCTTGTTTTTGTCTTTGGTGAAGACGAGCTCTGGCGCGAGCATGTCTTCGGCGGGCGCTTCTTCCGGCGCAGGGACCTGTGCCGCGAGATTGGAGCCGCCGGTGGACGCCTCGCGCTTCGTCAGCCAACCCGCGCCGGCCATGAGCTGATTGATCGTGCCTTCGCCGCTCTCAGACGTATCGGTGGCAGCGGCCGCGGCCGGCCCCGTCCAACCGCTCCGACGCGTTTGCGCGCGCAGCTGATCGCGGTCGAGCTTCGACTGCTCGAGCTCCGCGCGCGTCTCCCTCAGCAGTCGAACGGTTGCTTCATGATCGGCGCCGTAGGCTACTTCGTGAGCTTTTTGATCGGCGACCGCCTTTTCGACAGCGGCGAGTTTTGCGCGCGTGTCGGCGAGTTGTTTCGCATAACTTTTCTCAAGGATTTCCGTCTTGAAGCGCAGAGTGTCGCTCGCCTCGCGCAGCGTTCCGGCGTTGGTCCGCTCCTCTGCGAGCTGTCGCTCGAGCTCTGCGATCTTCGCGTCACGTTCCGCGATAACGGACTGGCCGGTCTGGCTGGCGTCGGCCACCGGACCCTGATTAGGGTCACCCGCGGGAATCTTGGTGGCTTTGGACGAGAGCATGCCGCATAGGCTAGTCGGGCAACGGCGGCGGGACGTGGAAACAGATCACAGGTCTAGCGTTCGTCCGCAGCGAGCTGTGCCACCTCGTGGGGCGTGCTTGACCGCTGACGCGTCAACGTTTTTACTCAATTTCTACGGCTCTGGGGGGAGACGATGGTTCAGTTGCGTACGGCGATGGGGGTGGCGCTCGCGGCGCTGGTGATGGGTGCTGGCGTGCAGCCGGCGAGCGCACAGCTGAAGCCTCCCGTGGTAGCGGGCCTTCGTGGCGCGCCGTTCCCTGCGGGGAATCCGCCGCCCGACCTGCCGAGCTATGGCGATGGGCCCGACTGGGACGGCAAACCGCCGCCAGGTATCCAGCCGCTCGCGATGGATCTCTTCAAGAGCAAGGATTTCTACAAAGACCGCGACCACTGGCTCGACCCGCGCTATTGGCGATGTAACAGCCCTCGACAGATCACTGACATGCGCAGCGGCGGCGCTGGCTCCGGCACGTCCGATCCGCGCATCGGCAAGAGTCCGCCCCTCTCTGCGCGTTGGGGCGACTGCGGTAAAGACTGGGCGCGCGAAAACATCGTGAGCCCGTACGCGTTCAAAACTGCGAAGGATCACTACGACGCGTTGCTCGCGGCGGCCCGCGCGCGCGGCGGTCCGACGAAGCATACGTACGCCACGATGCCGAAATGGGATGGCGTCTACGGCGAGTACCTGCCCCAAGGGCGACGCGTTTGGAACTACGGCCGTGCGACGCAGGTGCCGACGTTCCTTTCGTTACTCAAGCCGGAGTACCAGGAGCGCATGGTTCGCCAGCTGTATCACGAAGGCATCGATGCGGCGCACCAGTGGTCGGCGTCGTACTGCTGGCCGGAGGGGTTCATGCGGCAATGGGCCACAGGTCCGAAGCCGCAGCGTTTCATCGTGACGCCGGACGTCGTGGTGTTCATGGGTAGCGGCAGCGGCAACATGTGGCGTGTGGTGCATCTGAACCGCGAACTTCCGTTCGGTCAGGACATTCCGCAGTGGTACGGCGACACGGTTGGATTCTGGGACGGTGACGCGCTGATCACGCGCACCGCAAACGTTCAGGCATGGACGCAACACACGACGTGGGAGTTCAGCTATGCCTTCGAAACCGTCGAGATCGTGACCCCCGTGCACGACGCAAGCGGAAAGTTCCTGGGTGTCGATTGGGAGACCGTGATCTACGACCCTGAAGCTCTCGCGCAGCCCGTGCGGATTCTCTGGTTCCGCAACTACCAACAGGGCTGGGGCACGGCGGATCGTCTCGGCTGGGCGGAATGCACTCGCAGTCTGTATCCCATCGACGGCTATGCGACGCAGGTCGCGCCGGGACAAGTGATTCCGTTCAAGGTACCGGACATGCTCGACCGACCGTGGGCGCGTATATGGGAAGACAATTTCGAGAAAGACATGGACAAGCCGAAGCACGAGCTCGATCTCGGCTTCAAGTGAAGAGCGGGTCGGGGAAAGGGGTAACCATGAAATTCAAAATTACGACGGCTGCCAAACGACTGCTGGTGGTGGCAAGCGCAAGCGCCATGTGCGTCGCGACGGGAACTGCGGGCGCGCATCATTCGTACGCGATGTACGACGGCAGCGTATATCGCGTGTTCACGGGCGTCATGGTGCGCGTCGTGCCGAATGCCGCGCATTTCGAGATGCACTTCGTGCCGTTGAACGACAAGCGCGACGCTCTCGTGCGCGATGAAAGCGGTGAGCCCGTCGTGTGGGTCGTGCAAATGGAAAGTGCGGCCACCGCCTTCAAGCACGGCATCACGCGTGAGAGTTTTCCGCAGGGCACCGTCATGAGCATGGGAGTGCATCCGCGCCGCGACGGCAAAGCTGCCGGTGATCGCGGCGATTCGGGGCTCTTCAAGTGCCCCATGGGCAAGGCGCCGGCGGCGGGTAAGCACTGTGACTCCGTCGAGGGCGCTCAGGCATTTGGTGAAGGAGATTTGCCGCCGGAAGGCGCCGTGCGTAAGCGTCACGAATGAGCGGGGGGCGGCGTGGCGGCGGCAGAACGCGAAGGCTATAGTCAGGCGCTGATTTCGGAGCCTTAGATAAAGTACGTTCCGCGAGTGAGTTGATATGCCGCTGTACGATTTCAAATGCGCCAAATGCGGCAAGAAGTTCGAGGAGCTCGTGCGTCTCGGTGAAACGCCACCATGCCCAAAATGCGGGTATGGCAAACCAGACGTGCTGTTCTCCGCCTCGGCCGGCGTCAGCACCGACAGCACGCGCGGGAAAGCGCTGGGGCAAGCGCGACGCGCGGCGGGCGCGGTCAAGAAAGAAAAGGACCACGCGCAGCGCGAGTACGAGCGCAACTACTTCAAGGATCACAGTTGATCCCACTCTTCGAGCGCCGCGCCTGCTAGGCCGGCCAGCCTCCCAATGAAGCCTTCCCGACTACTGCCACTGATCGTGGCCTGCGCGCTATTCATCGAGAACATGGATTCGACCGTGCTCTCGACGTCGCTGCCGGCCATCGCAGCCGATCTCGCGACGGAGCCGATCGCGTTAAAGCTCGCGCTGACGACCTATTTACTGTCGCTCGCGGTGTTCATCCCGGTCAGCGGCTGGGTGGCCGATAGGTTCGGCGCTCAGAGCACCTTCATGACGGCGATCGCGGTGTTCCTGCTCGGCTCGATCGCTTGCGCCATGAGCGGCTCGCTGGGCGCCCTCGTGGCCGCGCGGTTCGTGCAGGGCATGGGCGGGGCGATGATGGTGCCCGTGGGTCGGTTAGTCTTGCTGCGCAGCGTGCCGAAACACGAGCTCGTGCAGGCGCTGAGCTGGCTCACGATCCCTGCGTTGGTCGGCCCAATGGTGGGCCCGCCGCTCGGTGGATTCATCACGACGTATTTCGACTGGCGCTGGATCTTCTTCATCAATCTGCCGTTCGGCGTTCTCGGTATGGCGCTCGCGTTCAAGTTCATTCCCAACATTCGCGACGAAACGCGGCCGCCCCTCGACTGGCTCGGATTCGCCCTGGCTGGCGGCGGCCTCGGCGCCGCGATGTTCGGATTCTCGGCTCTCGGACGGCATCTGATTTCCTCGGAGCTCGCCGTTGCCGCCCTGTCCGTTGGCGTCGCCGGTCTCGTGGGGTACCTGCTGCATGCGAGACGACATCCGCGGCCGCTGCTCGACCTGAATCTGTTCCGCTTGAGCACGTACCGCGCAGGAGTCGTAGGTGGCTCGCTGTTCCGGATTGGCATCGGCGCGTCGCCGTTCCTGTTGCCACTGATGCTGCAAATCGGCTTCGGCCTGAGTCCGGTTCAATCGGGTCTGCTGACGTTTGTGTCAGCCATCGGCGCCATATTCATGAAGACGTTGGCGGCAGCGATCTTGCGCCGTGTCGGGTTCCGCCGTGTGCTGTTGTGGAACGCGCTCGCAGCCTCGACCATGTTGTGCGCGTTCGGATTGTTCCGGCCGAGCACGCCGCATCTCGTGATCATCGCGGTGCTACTCGTGAGCGGGTGCTTTCGGTCGCTGCAATTCACAAGCTTGAACGCGATTAGTTACGCGGAGGTCGACTCTGCGCGCATGGGGCAGGCGAGCAGCCTGTCCGGCATGATGCAGCAGCTGTCGTTGTCGCTCGGCGTCGCGATCGCGGGCTACCTGCTTGAGATCGTGGGGGCGTTTTTGCAGCAGCCAGCGACGGCGGTCGAGAACTTCTACTGGGCGTTTTTGGGCGTCGGCCTGATCTCGATGAGCTCGGCGTGGTGGATGTGGCATTTGCCGCGCAACGCTGGCGCCGAGATGGCAGGGCGCGGGTCCGCCAATAGCGCCGCAGAGTCGGAAGCCGAGGAGTTGGGAGCGGTGTGATGTCGCGCGATCGCCAGCATTGATCGCACTAATCAAGTACGATCCCGACGACGATTCGTGGTGCTTTGGGGGAAGATCGATGACTCGCCGTTCCGTTGTGCTTGCCGCGCTGATCGGGTCCGTGTCGGGACTGTTCTCCATGGATGCTGGCGCACAGCCTGCCGCGCTATACCAAGGCACGAACTACAAAGGCCGCGAGATCGGCAAGCTGACTGGCGACGTGTACTACGCGCGCTCCGATGACTACGTCTCGGCGTTCATGGTCACCTCGGAAGGCATCGTACTCGTCGAACCCATCGGCACGGAGTTCGCCACGTGGCTCAAAGGCGAGCTCGACCGCCGATTCCACGTGCCGGTGAAGTACGTGATCTATAGCCACTCGCATGCGGATCACGCATCTGGCGCCGCCGTATACCGGGACACGGCACGGATCATCGGCAACGAAGCGCTGCTCGGCCTGCTCGCGATGCCGCCGGCGAATACGCCGTTGCCGCAAGCGCTGAAGATGCAGGATACGAATAACAACGGCCGCATCGAACGCAGCGAGGCGCAAGGCCAAATAGCGGCGCTGTTCGATGTGTACGATGCCGACGCCGATGGCGCATTGAGCGGTGCGGAGGCAACGCGCGGCCCACTGAAGTTCGTCGTGCCGCCGGATTTGACGTACTCGGCTCCCGTGAACATCCGTTTGGGCGGCAAGCTCGTCGAAGTGATTCCAATGCCGACCGATCACGCGCCAGACAACACGGTGGTGCGCTTCGTCGACGGCACCAACGTGCTGTTTGCGTCGGACTGGATCACGAACTCGCGCATGCCGTTCGGGCCGAACATCACGTTGCCCTCCGAAATCGCCTCCATCAAAAAAGTCGCCGGCATGGACTTCGAGCACTTCGTGTGCAGTCACGGCCGCCTCGGCACCAAGGCAGACGTGGCCGCGAACTTGAAGTATCGCGAAGCGGTAGTCGCTGCCGTAAAGGACTCGATTGCGGCGGGCAAGACGCTCGAGCAAACACGCGACAGCGTGCTGATGAGCGACTACAGCGGCTGGGAGTTCTTCGAGGCGCAACGGCCGCTGAACGTGACCGGCGCATACAGAATCCTCGCGGCGAGCCGCTAGCCCCGCGTTCGATTGACGGCCCCGGGAGCCTTCTATACCGTTTCCGTGTACTAGGGCGCTCGAAGGAGCGGAGCATATCCATGCTGCAACGGTCGTCCGTGATTGCGGGAGTGGTGGCCGGTTTGTCGATTGGGTCGGCGGCCGCGCAGTTTGGGTTGTACCAGCTGCCGAAAGACAATTTTATCTGGCACTGGGGCAATGGCCGCGAAGAGGCCAAGCAAACGGGCTTCGCCGATCTCGACCTGCAGGGCTCCGAGTCCACCTTTCAATGTCACCTGACGGCGCGATTCCACGCGTCCTCGGACCTCGGGCCAACCGAGATACGTCAGCTAGAAAGCGACCTGCGAACGCGGCTCGACTTCATCTATGCGGTCTCGCAGGAAATGAACTACCTCGACCAGATGCGCAGCCTCGACTGGGCGACACTCGACTGCAAACATCCGGAGGCGACACCGTTCAGCGAGGAGAAGAAGGCCGAGCGCGAAAATGCCGCCCGCGAAAAAATGCTGCGCGAGCTCGAACGGCGGCGGGCGAAGCGGCGCGACGCTGACAACTAGTCTCGGCGCATGAGTTCCCACGCTATCACTCGGGCCGCGTCGCCGGGGCCAACCTTCACCGTGTTGCCGCCGCTGTCGCTATATGTGCACCTGCCTTGGTGCGTGCGCAAATGCCCCTACTGTGACTTCAACTCCTACGAAGCGCGCGGGCCGCTCGCGGACATCGAATACGTCGACGCGGTGCTCCGCGACCTGCGCAGCGAGCTGCCGAATGTGCAGGGCCGACAGGTGCAAACAATATTCATCGGCGGGGGTACGCCGAGCCTGTTTTCCGCAGCTGCCATTGAACGGTTGCTGAGTGGCATTGGGGCCGATCTCACCCTCGCGCGCGGCGCCGAGATCACCCTCGAAGCGAACCCGGGCGCGGTAGACGCCGCCCGGTTTGCCGCGTTTCGCGCCGCCGGCGTGAACCGACTGTCGATTGGCATTCAAAGCTTGCGTGACGACCAGCTACGCACACTCGGGCGCGTGCACGACGGTGACGAAGCGCGTCGCGCGATCGAGCTTGCGCGGACCGCGGGATTTGCGAATATCAACCTCGATTTCATGTACGCCCTGCCGAACGACAGCGTTGCGGGTGCGTTGGCCGATCTCGAGGAGGCCATCGAGCTCGCGCCGCAGCATCTGTCCTGGTACCAGCTCACGCTGGAGCCGAACACCGCGTTCGAGCGCCGCCCTCCGGCGCTGCCCGCGGACGACTTGGTGGCGGAGATCGAGTCGCACGGCAGAGCTTTGCTCGCAGCGGCCGGTTTTATTCGCTATGAGATCTCGGCGTACTCGCGAGCGGGCCATGCATGCGCTCACAACTTGAACTA
Organism: Gammaproteobacteria bacterium; assembly: GCA_039933105.1. GTDB lineage: Bacteria > Pseudomonadota > Gammaproteobacteria > Steroidobacterales > Rariloculaceae > FEN-1219. Next base: position 91,171 of record JBDTOT010000011.1, read on the forward strand.
TTGGCAGTTCGGGGACTATTTGGGGGTGGGGGCCGGTGCCCACGGCAAGATCACGTTGCCTGCCATACCGGCAATAGAGCGCCGAGCCAAGACCCGAAACCCGCGTACCTATCTCGAGACCGCGGGCGCTGCAAAGGCGTGCGACTCGCAGCGGCTCGCGGAGCCGCGTGCAATCGCCGTGGAGTTCCTGCTGAACGCACTGCGCGTGCTCGAGGGCGTGCCGCAGGAATGGTTCACCGAGCGCACAGGACTGCTGCTAGAAGCGATCGCCGCACCGCGCCGCGAGGCCGTCGAGCGCGGCTGGCTGGTGGACGAGCCGGCCAGGCTACGGGCGACGCCAGCAGGCCGCGAGGTGCTGAACCGTTTGCTCGAACTGTTCGTTTGATGGGCTCTTGTTAGACTTCATGCTCACGGTGCCATCGCACCCTCGATAGTTTCTTCGGAAGGGGGATCGTAAAATGAACTGGCAACGCTGGATCGTCGCAGGTGCGCTCGCCGCTTCGCTCTTGGTCGTAGCACACGCGCAGAACAAACCGAAGCCACCCGCGACACCGCGCATCTACGTGTTCGAGAACGGCGCGATAAAGGGTCTCGATGTCGCGCTATTCAACTTCAAGCGCGAGGAGCTGAAGGAGGTCGACTTCGTCGACGCGTCGTATCTGATCGTTCACCCTCGCGGCACGCTGATGTTCGATTCGGGCGCGGTTCCCGACAGCCAGTTCAAGGGCGACGGCAAACCGGTGGTCGAGGGCGTGATCTCGGCCACGCAGCCGTTGCTGCCGCAGCTTGCTTCGACCGGCTATGGCGTCGGTGACATCGACTATTTTGCGATGTCTCATTACCACTCGGATCACACGGCGAACGCCAACCTGTTCGCGAAAGCCACGTGGATCGTGCAAAAGGCCGAGCGGGACTTCATGTTCAGCGATAAACCGACGGGCATCGTGCAACCGGCCACGTACGACGCCTTGCGCGACGCCAAGACCAAGCTGCTCGACAACCAGGACTTCGACGTATTCGGAGACGGCACCGTCGTGATCATGTCGACACCTGGACATACGCCCGGGCACCAGGTGCTGGCAGTGAAGGTCGCGAACGCCGGCACGATCGTGCTTGGTGGCGATCTGTACCACTACCCGGAGGAACGCACGACAGGTCGCACGCCGACGTTCGAGTTCAATGCCGAGCAGTCGAAGGTCTCGCGCGCGCGGATCGAGAAATTCCTGAAGGACACGCACGGCACGCTGTGGATCGAGCACGATAAGGCCACGCTTGCCTCGCTGCCGAAGGCGCCGAAGTACGTCGACTAGGACGAAGCCATGATCGGACTGTCTCTGCTACTGGCGGGGCTCGTGGCGGGCCAGGGGCAGGTGTTGGAGATCCGCTATGCGGCGGAACCGGGATTGACGGGTGTGGCGGTGCAGTGGAGCGGTCGCTCCGTGCCGTTCGTACAGAGCGGCGACCATTGGGCTACGACTGTGGGCGTCGATCTCGACTCGCGTGCTGGGGCGCACGCCGTCGACGTGACGTTTCGCTATGCGGACGGCCATACCCGCGTCGAGCGGCAACCGGTCGAAGTGCGGGCGGAAAAGTATCCGACGACGGAGCTCACGGTCGAAGACCGCTACGTCGCGCTCAGCCCCGAAGACCAGGCGCGCGCGAACCGCGAGGGCGAAGAGACGAACGCGATCTACGAAAAGATGACGCCGGAGCGCTATTGGACGGTGCCGTTCCAGGTGCCGGTGGAAGGTGCCAAAGACGGGCGCAACTTTGGCCATCGGCGCGTGTTCAATGGCCAGCCGCGTGCGCCACACTCCGGCGCCGATCTGCGTGCCAAGACCGGCACGCCGATCTACGCGGCCAACCGCGGGCGCGTGGTGCTAGCAAAGGACTTGTTTTATAGCGGTAATGCCGTATTCATCGATCACGGGCTGGGTCTTTACACCAGCTACCTGCATCTGTCGGAGATCAAGGTCCGCGTCGGCGACTGGGTAGAGCGCAGCCAGCTTCTGGGCCTGTCCGGAGCTACTGGTAGGGTCACGGGCCCACACCTGCATTGGGGTGTGCGAATCCTGGATGCCCGGGTCGACCCGTTCTCGCTGGTGCGCGTGGGTACACCCTGAGGCCCGCGCGCGACGACCTCGTGTGTTTCGAAAACGTAGGGCGCCTACCGCCCGACCGTTGCTTTTGCTACCATCCGTTTGTTTTCTGCGGATGACGGCCCAAGAGCCGCTGGCAAAATCCACGAAGGATTGGCCGGTCAGGGCTAGAGTTAACCAAGATGGTTAGATAGGAAGCCCCGTTAGGGGCTTTTTGTTTGACGACAGTGTAATGGGCCGTAGGCCCATTTTTTTTCTCGCGGGAGCCGACGGCGGCGCGTGAGTCATGGGTCAAGCGGTCGAAAAAGAGCGGTTGCTAACGCTTCTCGAGCCTGCGGTTGCGGCTATGGGCTACGAGCTGGCTGATATCGATGTGCATCTGGGGCGCCGCGGTGTGCTGCGGCTGTACATCGACCGCGCGGGCGGCGTGACTGTGGACGATTGCCAGCGGGTGAGTGAGCAAGTCGGCGCGCTGCTCGATGTAGAGGATCCGCTGCCGGGCAGTTACACACTCGAGGTGTCGTCGCCTGGCTTCGATCGCCGGCTGCGCACGCAGGCGCACTTTGAGCGGTTCGTCGGTGAGCGGGTTCGGATCGAATTGAGGGATGCGCGTGAGGGTCGCCGGAATTTTACCGGCCAACTCACGGGCTTCCAGGGCGGCAGTGCGCTGCTCGAGGTCGATGGTGAGGTGTGGCAGTTGCCCTTGAATGACATCGCGATAGCACGGCTTGTGCCGGCGTGATGGAACAGTGTCGGTGGTGAATCATGAGTAAAGAAATCCTGCTGGTCGTAGACGCCGTCTCGAACGAGAAGGGCGTCGAGAAGTCCGTCATCTTCGAGGCAATCGAAGCCGCGCTGGCATCTGCCACGCGCAAACGCTATGGCGACGACATCGAAGTTCGTGTCGCCATCGACCGCGCCACCGGGAGCTACGAGACGTTCCGGCGCTGGAAAGTATTCGCGGACGACTCGAAGGAGCTCGAAGAGCCGGCGCGCGAGCTGCGTCTCGAAGACGGACTCGATGTCGATCCGAAGGCCGAGATTGGCGGCTTCGTCGAGCAGCCGATGGAGTCCGTCGACTTCGGTCGCATCGGAGCTCAAACCGCGAAGCAAGTCATTGTTCAGAAGGTTCGCGAGGCCGAGCGCGAGCAAGTCGTGCAGGCTTACAAGGGCCGCGTCGGCGAACTCTTGAGCGGCATCGTCAAGCGTGTCGATCGTAACGGTGCGTACATCGACCTCGGCGGCAATGCGGAAGGTTTCATTCCGCGCGAGGACTTGATCCCACGCGAGCCAATCAAGCCGCAGGACCGCATCAAGAGCCTGCTGCGCGAAGTTCGCTCCGAGCCGCGCGGCCCGCAGTTGTTTCTGACGCGTACGCAGCCGAAGTTCTTGATCGAGCTGTTCAAGATCGAGGTTCCCGAGGTCGGCCAAGGGCTCATTGAGATCCTCGCCGCCGCGCGCGACGCCGGTCTGCGCGCGAAGATCGCGGTGCGCAGTCACGACAGCCGCATCGACCCTGTAGGTGCGTGCGTAGGCATGCGCGGTTCGCGCGTTCAGGCTGTGTCGAACGAGCTCGCGGGTGAGCGCGTCGACATCATTCTGTTCGACGAAAATCCGGCGCAGTTCGTCATTAACGCGATGTCGCCGGCCGAAGTGCTGTCGATCGTCGTCGACGAAGACTCGCACACGATGGATCTCGCGGTCGAAGAAGAGAAGCTGTCGCAGGCCATCGGCCGCGGCGGCCAGAACATCCGGCTCGCGAGCGAGCTCAGCGGTTGGCAACTGAACGTCATGACCGAGTCGGCGGCGGACGAGAAGAGCGACAAGGAAGCGCGTTTGCTCGTCGAGTCCTTTATAAAGGATCTCGACGTCGACGAAGACGTCGCGAACATTCTGGTACAGGAAGGCTTCTCGTCGCTCGAGGAAGTCGCCTATGTGCCGGCCGGGGAGTTACTCGGTATCGAAGAGTTCACACCGGAGATCGTCAACGAGCTGCGTTCGCGCGCACGTGACGTGTTGATCACGCAGGCGATCGTGACGGAAGAAGTGATCGACCAGGCGGAACCCGCCGAGGATCTATTGAGTCTCGAAGGAATGGACCGCGAGCTCGCGCTCGAATTGGCCAGCCGCGGCATTGTGACGCGGGAGGATCTGGCGGAGCAGGCCGTGGACGATCTCGACTCGATTACGAATCTCGACGCAGAGCGTGCCGCAAAGCTGATCATGACGGCGCGCGCGCACTGGTTCGAGCAAGAGAAGCAGGCGTAACGGACCAAGGTAGGCACGCAAATGGCGGAAGTGACAGTCGCGGAATTCGCGCAGGTGCTGAAGGTCCCTGTCGACCGGCTCATCGAGCAGCTCGACGAGGCGGGCATCAAAGTGGGTGGCGCAGAAGACGTCATCAGTGAGGATGCCAAGCTCGAATTACTTACACACCTGCGCAAGACTCACGGGCGCAAGGACGCCGGCGACTCGGCGCCGCGTCGGATCACGCTGAACCGGAAATCCAACAGTGAGCTCAAGCTCGCCAGCGGCCAGGGCCGCGCTCGCACGATCAACGTCGAGGTGCGCCAAAAGCGCACGTACATCAAACGCGACGTGCTCGAGGAGCAGGCGCGCAAGCAACAGGAAGATATCGACGCGGTTAAGCGCGCCGAAGAAGATGCCCGCACCGCAGTCGAGCGCGCCGAGCAGGCAGAACGTGACAAGGTCGTTGCGGCAGAACGAGCGCGGCTCGAAGCCGAGCAACACGAGGCGGAAGATCGCAAGCGCCACGAGGACGAGCAGAAGCGCACGGCGGCTGCGGGCGAAGAAGCCCAAGCGCGTGCCGACGAAGAGCGGCGCAAAGCTCAGCTGACCGAAAAAGACGCGCAAACCCGCGCGGAGGCTGAACGCGTGCGGCAGAAGGCCAAGCGCGAGCGCATGGTCGAGGAACCGGCCGAAGGCGATCACACGCTGCACGTTGCCGACGGCATGTCTGGTCGGCGCCGAAAAAGGAAGCAGCCCTCACGTCGTCGCTCGATGCCGAGCAGTAGCGATGCGCAGCATGGGTTCGAGCGCCCGACGGCGCCCGTCGTGCACGACGTCGAGATCGGCACCACCATTACCGTCGCCGAGCTGGCGCAGCGCATGGCGATCAAGGCCAACGAAGTCATCAAGGCCCTCATGAAGATGGGCATGATGGTGACGATCAATCAGGTGCTCGATCAGGACACCGCGATGCTCGTCGTGGAGGAAATGGGTCACACGCCCACGGCTCTCAACGAGACGGGGATGGAGGACATGCTCACGAAGTCGGTGGAGCAGTCCGCGTCCGATGAAGCAGCCGTGCAGCGGCCACCGGTAGTCACGATCATGGGACACGTCGACCACGGCAAAACATCGTTGCTCGACTACATTCGCCGCACGCGCGTGGCGGCCGGCGAGGCCGGCGGCATCACGCAGCACATCGGTGCTTATTCCGTAGAGACGCCCAAGGGCCGGATTACGTTCCTCGATACGCCGGGTCATGCCGCGTTCACATCGATGCGAGCCCGCGGCGCGAAGGCCACGGACATTGTCGTGCTCGTGGTGGCAGCCGACGACGGCGTCATGCCGCAGACGATCGAGGCGATCAAGCACGCAAGAGCGGCCGGCGTACCCATCGTCGTGGCGATCAATAAGATCGACCGTCCGAACGCCGACTTCGATCGCGTGCGCAACGGGTTGTCACAGCACGAACTCATTCCCGAGGAGTGGGGCGGCGAAACCTTGTTCGTCAAAGTCTCGGCCGTGACGGGCGAGGGCGTGGACAAGCTACTCGAGTCCTTGCTGCTGCAAGCCGAACTGCTCGATCTCAAAGCCGTGGATGAAGGTCCGGCGACGGGTGTGGTACTGGAGTCGAGCCTCGAACGCGGCCGCGGTGCGGTTGCAACGGTGCTCGTGCACAGCGGCAAGCTGCAAATCGGGGACATGCTGCTGGCGGGCCACGAATTCGGTCGCATCCGCGCGATATTCGACGAAGCTGGCAAGCAGGTGGAGTCCGCGGGACCGTCCACGCCGGTCGTGGTTCTCGGTCTATCCGGCACCCCGCTCTCAGGCGACGACGTGCAGGTCCTGGAAAACGAACGCCAGGCGCGCGACGTTGCACAGTTCCGCCAGAGCCGCGAGCGCGACTCGAAGCTTGCGCATCAACAGGCGGCGAAGCTCGAAAATATTTTCAGCCAGATGGCAGCTGGTGGCATCCCGAGCATCCAGCTGCTGATCAAGGCCGACGTGCACGGCAGTTCCGAAGCGTTGCGCGAATCACTCGAAAAAATGGCGACCAGCGAGGTGAAAATCACCGTCGTTAGCTCCGGGGTTGGCGGAATCACCGAATCCGATGTGCAGCTCGCGGCAGCGGCGAAGGCCATCATCATTGGCTTCAACGTGCGCGCTGATGCGGCGGCTCGGGGCGCCATCAAGGAAACAGGCGTCGACATTCGTTACTACAGCATCATTTACGAAGCCATCGACGACATCAAAGCGGCAGCTAGCGGCCTTCTTCCGCCCGAGGTGCGCGAGCAGATCGTGGGTCTTGCCCAGGTCCGCGAGGTATTCCGCTCGCCGAAGTTTGGCAGCGTCGCCGGTTGCATGGTCATGGACGGTTACGTGCGGCGCAGCCTTCCGATTCGCGTGCTGCGCGAAAACGTTGTGATCTTCGAAGGCGCGCTCGAGTCTTTGCGCCGCTTCAAGGATGACGTCAATGAGGTCCGCGCCGGTACGGAGTGCGGCATTGGCGTTCGCAACTACAGCGACATCAGGGCTGGGGATCAGATCGAGTGTTATGAGCGCACGGAAATCGTGCGTAAGCTGGCCTAATGCCGCGCGAGTTCGCCCGCAAGCACAAAATAGCCGCCGAGATGCAGCGGCTTCTGAACGAGCTTCTCCTATCGGAAGTGAAGGATCCGCGGCTGTCCGGTGCTCGAGTCAGTGAAGTCGATGTGAGCGGTGACCTGAGCCTGGCCACGATCTACTTCAATATGCTCGGGCTCGACGAAGACCCGGCGCCGATCAAGGAAGGGTTCGAGCAAGCGCGCGGCTTCTTTCGCAGCCGCGTGGCCAGTGCATTGCAACTGCGCCGCGTGCCGGAGCTGCGGTTCCGTCACGACGCAACTGCGCGCCACGCAGCCGACCTGCAGCGGCTCATCGACGACGCTGGTAACGGCGGCCGCCCGCCAGACTAGCCACGGTGTCGAACGCTCGCGCCCGCGGTAGAGATGTCTTCGGACTGCTACTGCTCGACAAGCCCGCGGGAGCCTCGTCGAATCACGCGCTGCAGAGAGTGAAACACCTCTACCAAGCTGCGCGCGCAGGTCACACCGGCAGCCTCGACCCGCTCGCGACCGGCATGCTGCCAATTCTGTTCGGCTCGGGTACACGTCTGTGCGGCTATCTGCTCGATTCGGGCAAGGAATACAGCACGACCGCGCGCCTCGGCATCGCGACGACTACGGGCGACGCCGAAGGGGAGGTCATCGCGGACCGTTCGGGGGAGGCGCCGCCGTCCCTCGACGCTGTCGCCGACGTGTTGCGCCGGTTCGTCGGTGAGATCAGCCAGGTGCCGCCCATGTATTCCGCCTTGAAGCGCGACGGCGTGCCTCTGTATAGCCTCGCGAGGCGCGGTATCGAAGTCGAACGCGCCCCGCGGCGGGTGACGATCGAAGCGTTGGTGCTGGAGGAGTACCGCTGGCCACATCTCGCGCTGACGGTCCGGTGCTCCAAGGGAACCTACATTCGCACGCTGGTCGAAGATATCGCGGTTGCTCTCGGGACGGTAGGTCACGTCGCGGCGCTGCGGCGTTTAGCCGTTCTGCCGTTCGTAGGCCAGCCGATGCACTCGCTCGACAGCCTGCAGACAGCGGCCACCGCCGGCGGCCTCAATGCCCTGGACGCCTTCCTACTGCCACCGGATCTGGCCTTGCCGGATTGGCCGGCGGTCGAGCTCGATGGCCCCGCCGTGACGCGCCTCAGCCAGGGCCAGGCGGTACCTGCGGAGCCGAATTGGCCGCGGGGTGAGGTCCGCGTATACGCGCAGCCAAGACGCTTCATCGCCCTCGGCACGGTCACCACGGAGGGTCGTCTGGAGCCGCAGCGGGTTTTTCGCAGTTAACTGCTTGGAGCGGCGTCGAATGTTTCGGTATGATGCGCCCCTTCATAGACGGGCAGAAAGACAGACGGCCGTTGAATCGGACGGCCGGGAGAGGATGAATGGTTTTAAAAGCACCCCAGAAGTCAGACATCATTACGCAGTACGGTCGCGGTCCCGCTGATACCGGCTCACCCGAAGTTCAAGTGGCATTGCTATCGGCTCGCATCACGCAGCTGTCGGACCACTTCGCCGGGCATGGGAAGGATCACCACTCGCGCCGTGGCTTGCTGAAGATGGTCAATCAGCGCCGCAAGCTGCTCGACTACCTGAAACAGGCCAGTCAGGCCCGCTATCAGGACCTGATTACCCGCCTCGGTCTAAGGCGCTAATCAAGAGTTTCCGTGTTCAGAGCCGGCGTACCCGGCTCTGAACGTTTTGGAACCAGAAAAATAGGCGCGCAACTCCAGTACCGGAGTCGTCCGCGATCCATTTAGTCAAGGGAAAACCAACGTGAGAGCGAGCAGAACCTTCAAGTACGGTGCGCACGACGTCACCATCGAGACCGGCGTGATTGCACGCCAAGCCGACGGTGCCGTGATCGTCAACATGGCCGATACCGTGGTCCTCGTGACCGCCGTCGGCTCCACGAAGGACGTCGAGGGACGGGACTTCTTCCCGCTCACCGTCAACTACCAGGAAAAGACGTACGCCGCAGGCCGCATTCCGGGCGGCTTCTTCAAGCGCGAAGGTCGTCCGAGCGAGAAAGAGACTCTCACGTCGCGCCTCATCGATCGCCCCATCCGCCCGCTATTCCCGCACGGCTACCGGCGCGATGTGCAGGTGATTGCGACCGTGTTGTCCATGAACACCGAGATCGATCCGGATATTCCGGCGCTGCTCGGCGCATCGGCCGCCTTGTGCCTGTCGGGCCTACCGTTCATGGGTCCGATCGCAGCCGCGCGTGTCGGCTACAAGGACGGCCAGTATCTCTTGAACCCCACGGCGGCGGAGCTTCTACAGTCGAAGCTCAATCTCGTTGTGGCCGGTACCCGCGACGCGGTGCTGATGGTCGAATCAGAGGCCGACCGCCTGCCTGAGGACGTCATGCTCGGCGCGGTAATGTTTGGCCACGAACAGATGCAGAAGGCCATCGACGCGATCAAGTCGCTCGCCGAAGAAGCGGGCAAACCGAGGGTGGCTTGGACCGCCCCTGTCGAGGACAAAGCGCTGAGCGCCGGTATCGCGAAGTACATCCCGCAGATCACCGATGCTTACGGCATTGCCGAGAAGCAGGTGCGCTACGCCAAGATCGGGGAGCTCAAGAAGCAGTGCGTGGCGGACATGACCGCCAACCAGACGGGCACCGAGTGGACGGGTGCTCACATTGAGGCGGCGTTCCACGACGCCGAGAAGAACGTGGTCCGCAGCCGCATCATTGCCGGCAAGCCGCGCATCGACGGTCGCGACTCCCGCACAGTTCGCAAGATCGACATCCAGATCGGATTGCTGCCTCGGACCCACGGTTCCGCTGTGTTCACGCGTGGTGAGACGCAGGCGCTGGTCGTCACGACGCTCGGCACGGGTCGCGATGCTCAGATCATCGACGCCCTCGAAGGTGAGCGCCGCGACCCATTCATGCTGCATTACAACTTCCCGCCGTATAGCGTTGGTGAGACAGGGTTTATCGGCTCCCCCAAGCGGCGCGAAATCGGCCACGGCAAGCTCGCGCGCCGGGGCGTCCAGGCGGTCATGCCGGACATGGAGACCTTCCCGTACGTCATTCGCGTGGTTTCCGAAATCACAGAGTCGAACGGCTCGAGCTCCATGGCCTCTGTCTGCGGCACCAGCTTGTCGCTAATGGATGCCGGCGTGCCAATCAAAGCGCCCGTCGCGGGCGTCGCGATGGGTCTGATCAAGGAAGCGAGTTCCTTCGTCGTGCTGACCGATATCCTTGGCGACGAGGACCATCTCGGCGACATGGATTTCAAGGTGGCCGGAAGCGCCGACGGCGTAACCGCGCTGCAGATGGACATCAAGATCTTCGGTATCACGCGCGAGATCATGGCAGCGGCTTTGGCGCAGGCGCGCGATGGTCGTTTGCACATCCTTGCCGAGATGAACAAGGTCCTGCAGACCCCGCGCGAGAAGATGTCCGATTGGGCGCCGACGATCATCACGATCAAGATCGATCCGGAGAAGATTCGCGACGTCATCGGCAAGGGTGGCTCCGTGATTCGGGGTATCACCGAGGAGACGGGCGCCACGATCGACATCGACAACGATGGCACGGTCAAGATCGCTTCAGTCGATGGCAAGGCTGGTCGTGCAGCGGTCGAGCGCATCAAGCTCATCACAGCGGACGTTGAAGTCGGCAGCGTGTACGAGGGCAAAGTGGTCCGCTTGATGGATTTCGGCGCGTTCGTTGCCATCCTGCCCGGTCGCGACGGTCTCGTGCACATCTCGCAGATCTCGAACGATCGCGTCGAGCGCGTCAGCGACAAGCTCAAGGAAGGCGACGTGGTGAAGGTGAAGGTGCTTGAGGTGGACCGTCAGGGTCGCATCCGCCTGAGCATGCGGGACGTCAACGCTGCCTGATGTTGCTAGGCCGGGCGCTAAAACGCCCGGCCTTCATTCGCTCGTAGGCTCGGTCAGGGCGCGGCGGTCGCGCAGCGATTCAATCTGCCAGTTCGCCACCGCCCATTGCCAAAGCGATCGGGGTGGCGCATCCATAAGCTCCCTAGGCACCCCTAGCCCGAGCAATTCCAGAGCGCGGACCGCGACTCGCGACTCGCCAGCGGATACCGCGGCCGCTCCAGTCTGTTTCGAAAGTTTCTGGCCCAGCGGGTTGACCACGATGGGCAGGTGCCAGTACGCCGGCGTTCGTGCTTTGAGGGCCGTCTGCAGGTGGACGTGCGCAGCCGTCGAGTCGAGCAGATCGACGCCGCGTACGATAGTGGTGACGCCCTGCGCTGTGTCGTCCAGCACAGCGGCGAGATGGTAGGCTGGTAGTCCATCGCGGCGTAGAACGATGTAGTCGCCCATGATCGCGTCCAGGCGCGCCGTCTGGGCCCCTTGCAGGCCGTCCACGAAGCAGATTGCCGATGACTGGGCGACTCGCAGGCGGATGGCGGTGTCGGGGGCGGTCAGGTGTTTGGCGCGGCAGGTTCCTGGATATCGTCCAGAGTCCGCGTCATTGGCAGCACGAACCGTGCTGCGAGAGCAATCGCAGCGGAACGCGTGCCCATTCGCGAGCAATTGCTCGACGGTGTCGCGATACGCGTCTTGGCGCGAGCTTTGGTAGAGGACACTGCGGTCCCATTCGAGGCCAAACGATTCGAGTGTCCGCAGGATGTCTCCAGCGGCACCGGGTAACTCCCGGGGTGGATCGATATCCTCGATTCGGACCAGCCATTCCCCGCCGGCCTGGCGTGCGTGCAGGAAACTCGCGATGGCGGTGACGATCGAGCCTAGGTGGAGCGGTCCGGTCGGTGAAGGGGCGAAACGGCCGACGTAGCTCACGCGCGGCCGTTACCGATATTGGTCCTCGCGATCGCGGAACTGCCGTTCGGCGATCTCGCGGCGCTCCTGGGCTTCGACGCACAGCGTCGCAACCGGGCGGGCCTCCAGTCGACGCAGGCCGATCTCTTCACCCGTTTCCTCGCAGAATCCGTACGAGCCGTCATCGATACGGGACAGGGCTGAGTCGATCTTCTTCAAGAGCTTACGTTCTCTATCTCGAGTGCGAAGTTCGAGGCCGAACTCCGACTCCTGAGTCGCTCGGTCGTTCGGGTCCGGGAAGTTCGCGGCGTCATCCTTCATGTGCAGCATCGTGCGATCCACTTCTTCCATGAGCTCGCGCTTCCAGGCGACCAACAGGTTGCGGAAGTGCTCGAGCTGCCCCTTGTTCATATACTCTTCGCCGCGCACCAGCTGGTAGGGAACGAAGCCCCGAATCGGTCCGCTCAAGAGGCTTGCACCGCTACGGCGCGACGCCTGCGCACTGGCGGCGGCCGGTGCTGGTCGTAACGCGGGTTTTTTCGGACCAGTAGCCATTGTCTTCATCCCTGTTGGCTTTGGCTGACTCTTGGGCGCCACGAACGGCTTAGCGACCTTCTTCGGGCTCGCGCTCTTGGCGGGTTTCGCCTTCTTCATGGAAGGCCTATGCGGAGGCTTAGCCTTAACCGCAGACGAGCGGCTCTTAGCCGCTTTAGCAGGTTTCTTTGCCAGTTTTTTCTTACTGGCGGTAGTCTTCTTCTTGCTGACTACTTTTTTCGCAGGCATGGCCGTTCGCCTCCAAGACCCTTCGAAAAGAGGCGGGATTATACAGAGCTGTTGCAGCAGCGGAAGGGCCTTGAGCTCAACCGGTCGGGGCCGGCAGATCGATTGTGGGGGCCGGCGTCCATCCGGGCCTCCGCTGCTCGGCAACCACCGTAGTGAAAATACCGCCGCGGACGTTGAAATCGGCAGTTAGGCGTATGAACCGGGGTTTCATCAAACGCACGAGATCATCGGTCATGCGGTTCGTGACTGCCTCGTGGAACGCACCCTCGGTGCGGAACGACCAGACGTAGAGCTTCAACGACTTCAGCTCGACGCACTTGCGGTCAGGCACGTACTCGAGATGCAACGTCGCGAAGTCCGGCTGGCCTGTCTTCGGACACAGACACGTGAACTCGGGTATCCGCATCCGGATCGTGTAATCACGCCCGGGCTGCGGGTTCGGGAACGTTTCGAGGATTTCGTTCGACAGGCGAGGAGTGGGCTTGCGAGCCAATTTATTTTCCTAAATGGGTGGCGAAACTGTACGGCTCGCCCGTCGCTTTCAGATTGTTTTTTAATTTACACTACGACCGTCGAGGCGGCCATTGCGGTCGTGCCTTGCTCGACCACCACGAGGTTATTCATTGCGCCTGACCAAGATCAAGCTCGCCGGCTTCAAGTCTTTCGTCGATCCCACGACCATCAAATTCCCGAGCAATCTCATGGGAATCGTGGGGCCGAACGGGTGCGGCAAATCCAATATCATCGACGCCATACGTTGGGTGCTGGGCGAGGCGTCCGCCAAGACGCTGCGCGGCGACTCGATGGCTGACGTGATCTTCAACGGTTCGTCGAATCGCAAACCCGTCGGCGTCGCGAGCATAGAGCTCACGTTCGACAACTCCGACGGCACGATCACGGGCGCATTCGCGGGCTATAACGAGGTGGCCGTGCGGCGGGTTGTGTCGCGCGACGGCACCTCGCAGTACTACCTGAACAACACGCGCTGCCGACGCAAAGACATCACGCACATTCTGCTCGGCACCGGAGTCGGGTCGCATGGCTACTCGATCATCGAACAAGGCATGATCTCGCGGCTCGTCGAAGCCAAGCCCGAGGAACTGCGGGCGTTCCTGGAGGAAGCCGCCGGCATCTCCAAGTACAAGGAGCGTCGCCGCGAGACCGAGCACCGGATCCAGCACACGCGCGAGAATCTCGAGCGTCTGGCCGATGTGCGGGACGAGATCGACAAGCAGTTGGCGCACCTGCAAAAGCAGTCGAAAGATGCCGAGCGCTACAAGACCGTGAAGGCCGAGCAGCGGAAAGTAAATGCCGAATTGCTCGCGCTGCGCTTGCGAACGCTGCAAGCGGAAGTCGCAGCGCAGGAACATGCGCTGCGCGAGAAGCAGATCGCACTCGAAGCGGCGATCGCGGCGCAACGATCCGCTGAGGCCACGCTCGAGAAACTGCGAGTAGAGCTGGCCGATCGCAACGAGAGCTTTAGCTCCGTGCAGGGCAACTACTACCGCGTGGGCTCCGAGATTGCGCGCCTCGAGCAATCGGTACAGCACCGCAAGGAGCTGATCCAGCGCCAGTCCGAGGACTTGCAGAACACTGAGGCGCAAGTTGCCGAGATCAACTCGCACATCGAGAAGGACCAGATCGAGCTCGCGCAACTCGATCAGGTGTTGAGCGAGCTTGGTCCCGACCTCGAACGGGCACACTCGGATCAACGCAATTCGCAACAGGGGCTCGAAGATGCCGAGCGTGCGATGGAGCAGCTGCGTGAGCGCTGGGAGCGTAGCAGCGAAGAGCTCGCGGCCGTCGAACGCTCGATCGAGGTCGAGGGCACGCGCCTGGAACAGCTCGGCGCGCAAAGTGAGCGGCTCGAGAAAGAAAAACAGAAGCACGTCGAAGAGCGCGGTGGCCTCAGCTTTGAGGATCTCGAGCAGCGACTCGACACGCTGATACGACATGAGGACCGACTGTCGGCCGGTTGCGATGATGCTGTTCGCGCACTCGACACGGTCTGGCAGCAGATCCAGCAGCTTCGGGACCAGGAAACAAAAGTCTCTGCGCATCTCGACCAGCTGCGCGAGCAGGTTCAGACGGAACGCGGCCGACTGACGTCGCTCGAGGCGCTGCAGGAAGGGGCGCTCGGCAAGTCCAGCGAGCAGGTGAATCACTGGTTCAAGAACCAATCGCTCGACGAGCGCCGTCGCCTCGCTCAAGACCTCGTTGTCGAAAACGGCTGGGAGCGCGCAGTCGAGACGGCTCTGGGCCCGTATCTGCAGGCTGTACGGATCAAGAGCCTCGATGGCCTTGCTACGACGCTCGCGGATTTGACGGATGGTGGCCTGGCGCTGATCGAGGACGAGGGCGGGGGGTCGACGTCTAGCGGCGCCGATAGCTTGCTGGCGCGGATGCAGGCGCCACCTTCAGTAGCGGCACTCCTAACCGGCGTTCGCGTGTCGGAGTCGTTGCAGGCCGCGCTGAGCGCTCGCCACACGCTCGCGGATGGTGAGTCGTTCGTCACGCGCGAAGGCGTGTGGGTCGGACGACATTGGGTCCGCATGAACCGCGGCGACGATCCCCAGGTCGGCGTCATTGCCCGCGGAGATGAGATCAAACGGCTGCACGAGCAGACCTCCGCTAATGCTCGACGCGTCGAGGAAGTTGCGAAGGCCCTCTCGGATACTCGGTTCCAATTGGAGCGGCTCGAGGAAGCACGCGTCCAAGCGCAGGCGGAAGCTACGCGTCGCCAGGAGCTGTTCAGCGAGACTAAAGCCAAGCTCGGCGCCTCACGCACCGGGCTCGACCAGGCGCGTCATCGCGCGATTTCGCTCGACCGCTCGGTCGCGGATCTCGATGCGGAACGCGAAGCCCTAATCACGTCTCTCGACGACAGCCGTGTCCGGCGCACCGCAGCCATGACGCGCCATACGGATCTTGCCGCGAACCGCGAGGAATTCGAGCGCCAACGGCACGAGCAGCATGATCAGCTTCTCGCGGCTCGCACTCGGGCGGAGCAGTATCGCGAAACGGCACAGGCCATCGCGATCAAGTTCGAATCGCGCCGCAGCTCGAAGGAATCCGCGAGCGCTGCGATCGTACGAGTGCAAAGCCAGCTCTCGCATTTGACGCGGCGTCAACAAGAGCTCAAGGGTTCGATCGCAACGGCGGAGGATCCGCTGCGTGCTGATCAGGACACGCTCACTGCGAAGCTCGACGAGCGCCTCGTCGTCGAAGCTGCTCTCGGCCGCGCTCGTTCGGCCATGGACGAGATCGATACCCAGTTGCGAGACACCGAGCACCAGCGCAACGAGTGCCAGAAAGCCGTCAATGGGCTTCGCGAACTGGCTGACAATGTGCGCCTCGCGGCGCGCGAGTCGCAGGTGCGTTCGGAAACCGTGGGCGAGCAATTCACGGCCACCGGCTTCCTTCTCGACGAGATCACGCTCGGTCTACCGGCGGACGCCACGGAGATTGTGTGGCACGAAACGTTCGAGCAGCTCGAACGTAAGATCCAAAGGCTCGGCGCCATCAATCTCGCCGCCATCGATGAGTTCCAGGAACAGTCGGAACGCAAGAAGTATCTCGACGCGCAATTCGCCGACTTGACCGAAGCTCTGGAGACGCTCGAGAACGCGATCCGCAAGATTGACCGCGAGACGCGTACGCGATTCAAAGAGACGTTCGACAAAGCCAACCAAGGACTGCAGCGTCTGTTCCCGCGTCTGTTTGGCGGTGGCCACGCCTACCTCGAAATGGATGGCGAGGACGTGCTCGAGTCCGGCGTCACGATCATGGCGCGCCCGCCGGGCAAGAAGAACAGCACGATCCACTTGCTGTCCGGCGGCGAGAAGGCGCTCACCGCCGTGGCGCTCGTATTCTCTATCTTTGAGCTCAATCCTGCGCCGTTCTGTCTGCTCGACGAGGTGGACGCACCACTCGATGACGCCAACGTTGGCCGCTTCTCCGACATCGTCAAAGAAATGTCGGCACACGTGCAGTTCGTGATCATCACGCACAACAAGACCACCATGGAGACCATGCACCAGCTCACCGGAGTGACGATGCAGGAGCCCGGCGTGTCGCGCATGGTGGCGGTAGACATCGACGAAGCAGTCCGACTCGCGGCCATGTAGCGCACGTCGCGATGTGGGACTTACGCTGGGTACTGCTGGGGCTGGGGGCTCTTTTGGTAGCTGGGGTTTACCTCTGGAGCCGCGGCTTTGTCCGTGTGCCAGTGTTTGTCCAGCGCTCGCCCGTCCGCACGCCGCGTACGGAGCCCAGTATCGATGGCGAACCGACCGCGGCCGCGGAGCTCGCACCGCTCGTCGAGGTGGTGCCGGAAGAAACGACCGCCCAGCAATCGCCGGACAGGATCGTCGCCCTGCGGTTGATCCCGCGCGACGGTGAGCTTGGGGCAGAGCGCGCGGTGCAGGCCCTGCGCAAGGCTGGCCTCGCGCATGGTCGCTACGCGATCTTCCATCAGCAACAGGACACCGTCAAAGAAGCGTTCAGTGTCGCGAGCCTCACAGAGCCAGGCTCGTTCGATCTGAACAATCTCGAAGGGACCACCATTGCAGGCTTGAGCTTGTTCGTCGTGTTGCCCGGCGCAGGCGATCCCGTGGCGCGCTTCGATGCTATGGTCGAAACCGCACGCGCGCTGTCCGTGGAGTTGGCCGCGGATCTGTTCGACGAGCGCGGCAGCTCCTGGAGCAGCCAACGCGAACGCTACCTACGCGAGGAAATGATCGAATACCGGCATCAGTTCGAGCGGCGCTGAGGTCATTCTCGTGGCACGCCCTGATTCGCGCGAGTCGAAGCCAAAGGCCGAGGCCGCAAAGCTGCGCAAAGCCCTGGGCGAGCACAATTACGCCTACTACGTACTCGATGACCCGACCGTCTCGGATGCTGAGTACGATCGCCTGTTTCGACGCTTGCAGGAAATCGAGGGGGAGCATCCGAATCTCGTCACTGCCGATTCACCCACGCAGCGCGTCGGCACCGACAAGCTTGGGGCATTTCGCGAAGTCCGGCATGCGAAGCCGATGCTATCGCTGGACAACGTCTTCAACGACGAAGGACTGGAAGCTTTCGACAAGCGCGTCCGCGAGCGGCTGGCGTCGGCCGATGTGGTGACGGAGCTGGTGACGTACTGGGCCGAGCCAAAACTCGACGGCGCCGCGGTTAGTCTCCGTTACGAAAATGGCGATCTCGTCTTCGGTGCTACGCGTGGCGACGGCACCACTGGCGAAGACATCACGCATAACGTTCGGACGATTCGCTCGGTGCCGCTGCGCTTGCGCGGCTCGGCAATACCACGCGTATTGGAAGTCCGCGGTGAGATCTACATGCCGAAGAAGGGCTTCGAGGCGCTGAACCAACGCGCTCTGGAAACGGGTGAGAAGGTATTCGTGAATCCGCGCAACGCAGCCGCCGGCAGCTTGCGTCAGCTAGACCCTCGCTTGACGGCAGAGCGACCACTGGAGGCGTACTTCTATGCGATCGGTGAGGTGACCGGCGGCGCGCTGCAGGTGCAGGAGCAGCGTGAGGTGGTGGAGACACTCCATTCGCTCGGACTGCGAACTTGCCCGGAAGCGAAAATGGTAGAGGGGATTTCCGGCTGTTTGGCCTATTACTCGAATATCGGTAAGAAGAGAGCCAAATTAGCCTATGAGATCGACGGGGTGGTCTACAAGGTCAATAACCTCCGGTGGCAGGATGAGCTCGGCTTCGTATCTCGGGCACCACGTTGGGCCATCGCGCACAAATTTCCCGCACAGGAGGAAATCACGATCGTTCGAGATGTCGAGTTCCAGGTCGGAAGAACGGGAGCTCTAACGCCGGTTGCGCGACTGGAGCCGATTTTCGTGGGTGGCGTTACGGTCAGCAATGCCACGCTGCACAACATGGACGAGCTTCAGCGCAAGGATGTCCGAGTTGGCGACACGGTCGTCGTGCGGCGAGCGGGCGACGTCATTCCGGAGATCGTCAAGGTCGTCGTCGAACGTCGTCCGCCCACAGCCCGCACGGTAGTGCTGCCAACCCGCTGCCCCGTGTGCGGATCGGACGTTGAGAGGAGCGAGGGGGAGGCCGTCGCTCGGTGCGTGGGAGGGCTCTTTTGCGCCGCTCAGAGAAAAGAGGCGTTACGTCATTTCGCGTCGCGACGAGCCATGAATATCGAAGGACTCGGACCCAAGGTCGTGGACCAGCTCGTGGACCTGAACATCGTAAAGACGCCTGCGGATCTCTACTCGGTGACGGCCGAGCAACTTGCAGACCTCGAACATCTCGGTGAGAAATCCGCGCAGAAGCTCATGGCAGCGCTCGACAAGAGCAAGAACACGACTTACGCGCGATTTCTGTACTCACTGGGGATTGCAGATGTCGGCGAGGCGACTGCAGTAGCGTTAGCGAACGACTTTGGTTCACTCGATGATCTTCTCGCGGCTGACGAGGAACGGTTGCAGCAGGTCCCCGATGTCGGCCCCATCGTGGCGGCGAATATTCGTGCGTTCTTTCATGAACGCCACAATCTGGACGTCATCGAGAAACTCCGGGCTTCCGATGTGCATTGGCCCGTAGTGCATGGGAGAAAGAAGGATGAGTTGCCTCTGACAGGAAAGACGTTCGTGATCACTGGTACGCTGAGCAGCATGACGCGCGATGAAGCGAAGGCGCGCCTACAGAGTCTCGGAGCTAAGGTGGCGGGAGGAGTGTCGAAGAACACCAGTTTCGTAGTCGTTGGGGACAACGCCGGGACAAAAGCTCAGCAAGCAAGCGAACTGAAGGTACCGATCCTTTCGGAAGCAAAGCTCCTCCACTTTTTGAAAAAGCCTTGAGACGAATGAACACCGCTAATACGCACAACCGTCTGATGCGCGCGTGTTATTCGTTCATGTTGCCGGTTGCGCGTCTCCTGTTACGCAGTGGCGTGGGATTCAAAGAATTCGCGGAGCTCAGCCGGATAGCATTCGTAGAGGTCGCTAGTCGTGACTACGGCCTTCGAGGTCGGCCTACAAACCTGTCGCGCGTCGCGGCGATGACGGGCATCACTCGCAAGCAGGTTAAACGGCTCCGGAACGTCCAAGCCAGGTACGAAGACGACATACGAATCGAATTTGGCCTCCTAAACGACATCCTGGAACGCTGGTATACGGATCGAAAATTTCTGGACCGAGAGGGCAGACCGAAACCACTTCCAATGCACGGCCGCCGGCTCTCTTTCGCCAACTTGGTCAAGGCGTGTGCTGGCGATCTGCCGGCGGGGGCAGTGAGAGTCGAACTCCTTCGCTTCGGTTCCGCTGAAGAGGACGCCAAGGGAAGACTGCAACCCATTCGCAGGGGAATAGTGCCCCACGAGTTAGAGGACAAACTAATAACGGCGATGGTATTCGGATTGCGGGGATTGGCTTCAACGGTGGCCTTCAACACTAGCGTCACACGCCTCGGAGCTGCGACCCGGATAGAACGGTTCTGTTTGAGTGACAGCATCGGGGAAAAATCTATTGGTGCAATGCACGGCGTTGTCCGGGAACGGGTGCAGTTGTTCGCGGACCAGATGACAGATCTGTTAGCCAAACCCGAGCGCACGACGGGAGGTCGCAGGATCGGCGTTGGCGTTTTCTATTATGAGGATGATTAGCTCTCTCGACAGAGAAGGTGCCCGCTGATCTGACCTAGTCTCGGACCGGTAGCTAATGGGATTCGGGGAAATCCATATCCTTCCTTAGTTTTCGCGTTCTGTTCGATGTGCGAACGGCGACCGTGTTTCTGTAATCACAATAGAGTCGCGTGGCCAACACCCGCCAAGACGCGCGCTGCGGCTCTCAGCAATGGATCCGCAACTCCGGAGAGTCGAACCGTGCGTCAAAGCACGGAGCAATCAAAGAATCGCGTAGCCGCCCCCAGAAGTCCCATACGACGATGATCGTTGGGCCGGCAACCGTGGAGAGCCGCGACACCTTCTGACGATCGCGATCGAAGCGCCCGTGCCGAAATCGGTTGCTTCCAAGAGAGCCGCCGACGATCGAGGCGCGAGTGCGTCGAAGCGCGCCATCCAGGGCCAGTCCGTCGCGCTGAACCGTAGCGCCGCTGATTTTGGGGCACAGCACGCCATACGGCCGTCTGAACCTCGGCAAGTGCTCTCCCGGCACCAACTTTCAAGCTCCCAACGTCTGCAACATCTTGACCCAAGTCTCATTTGGGAACAAAATCCTCTTTGTGGACAATTATGTTGCGTAGACGCAGATTTTGTTCAGAAGGGCCCGCGAATTAGACGAAAGTGGGTCTTGGTATCGTTCGTATGTTGTTGAAAAATAAGAACCAATGAAGGGCCGACTTCTCCGTCGAAAAGTCAGCCAAGATTCAAGTGTTCCCGTGGAGAAAGTCGTGCGCTACCCCCTGTCCCTATCGCAAACGCGGTGCTTGCGTGCCACGTGCTTGGTGGCCGCGCTCTCGCTCACAGGGCTGTTATCAGCCTCAGCTCTAGCCGACGAAGGTGCTGGAAGTGTTCTTGGTCAAACCGGCAGTAACGGCCGCGGACAGACTGGCAGCAACGGGCGTGCGGAC
>JBDTOT010000012.1:0-110505 GCA_039933105.1 Gammaproteobacteria bacterium
TCCTTCAAGCTCATGCCGGTGCGAAACGCCTCGGCGGCCTTCGCTCGCACGGCCATGCAGAGCTCGTGTTGTGCCGTGAGCTCAGCGCGGCCGGCAACGGCGCCCGTCGCCGGCACGATCTTGGTTTGCGCGTCCGTCTTGTCGAGCAGGGCCTTCGACGCCGCCAACATACCGCCAATCCAGCCGCCCGTAGCGTAATCCGGCACCGGATAGCGACCGACCGAAAGAAGATCGCTTGCGACGAGTACATTCGCGTCGGGGAACAACACCGCAACATCACCGTCCGTATGCGCGCGCGGCACGTACCAGTACTCCGCACGCCGCCCGCCGAGCTCGACGCCACCCGATACGTAGAACGTGCTGTTCGGCAGCATCTTGGCCGGCCGCGGCGCGTAGTGCTTGTTCTCCCACTCGACGTCGAAGTCGCCGCCGAGCCAGAGCTTCGTGTTCTCGTGAGCCATGACTTTCGCGCCGGCGGCGATAGCCGATTCGTTGGAGCCGACATGCTCGTCGCGCCAGTTGGTATTGAATAGAACCGCGACGCGGCGATTGGGCCAGCGTTGCGCGAGCGCCGCGGCCACCGCCGCCGAATGCGCCGCCAATCCGCCGTCCACCAACAACACGCCGTCTGGGGTGCCGAGCGCGACGACGTTCGCGCCCGCGCCCTCGATCAATACGAGATCAGTGCCGAGATCCGTGAGCTTGAGGGGATTGGAATTGACGTTCTGGGCGCGGAGCGAACGGCCGGCAAACGTGACCAATGCCGCGGCCGTCGCAGCGGCCACCACCCGTCGACGAGTGAATGCTCTCCCCATCCGCCCACGATACCGGGCAACCGCGCCGTGCGGAATGCTCGGACGGTCAAGAAAGCTCGCAGGGTAGTAGTTTCCGCAACCCTTTCAGGGGCTGACGGCCGTGCACAAGAAATCGAGCGCCGCCTGAGTGCCGCCGCGCCGATGCGGAATCCCGGCGAGCGCGAGGCCCATCTCGACCCCGGCCAGGGTGCCCGCCAACGTCAGGTCGTTGAAATGGCCGAGGTGCCCGATTCTGAATACCTGGCCCGCGAGCTTGCCCAGCCCCATGCCGAGCGACATGTCGAAGGAGTCCAAGATCACGTTGCGCAGTTTGTCGGCGTTATGTCCGTCGGGCACGAGCACGGCGGTCAGCGAGCTGCTGTATTCGGCCGGATTCGCGCACAGCACCTCGAGCTCCCAGGCGGCAACTGCACGCCGCGTCGCTTCCGCGTGCCGGGTATGGCGCGCGAATACCTGCTCCAGGCCCTCCTCGTTCAACATCGCGATGGCTTCGCGCAGCCCATACATGAGGTTCGTGCCGGGCGTGTACGGGAAATAACCGTTCTTGTTGGCCGCGAGCATGTCGTCCCACGCCCAGAAAGCGCGCGGCGACTTCGCCGTCTTGCTCGCAGCAAGCGCCTTCGCAGAGACGGCATTGAACGACAGCCCCGGCGGCAACATGAGGCCCTTTTGCGAGCCCGCCACCGTCACGTCCACGCCCCATTCGTCCATGCGAAAATCGATCGACGCCAGAGAGGAAATCGTATCGACGAGCAGCAATGCGGGATGCGCCGCACGATCGATCGCCTTCCTGACCTCCCCGATGCGGCTCGCGACGCCCGTAGAGGTTTCGTTGTGCACGACGCACACGGCCTTGATCGCGCGATTTCGGTCCTCGCGCAGGTGCGCCTCGATGGCGCCGGGATCCGCGCCGCGGCGCCAATCTGTCGGAATCAGCTGCGGCACGAGACCCAAGCGCGTGGCCATTTGCTGCCACAGCGTGGCAAACCAACCGGTTTCGCACATGAGCACCGTATCGCCCGGCGACAGCGTGTTCACTAGAGCGGCTTCCCACGCTCCAGTGCCCGATGCTGGAAAGATGATGACCGGCGAGCTCGTCTTGAAGATCGGCTTCAGCTCGGCAAGGACCTCTCGGCCCAGCACCCCGAATTCCGGTCCGCGGTGGTCGATCGTGGGCTTGGCGATGGCGCGGAGCACGCGGTCCGGCACGTTCGTGGGCCCCGGGATCTGCAGGAAATGGCGTCCGCTGGCGTAGGTCATGACTGTGTGGTTCCAAGGTTATATCAGCCGCTCATCTACCGCGATCGCGGTTACGACCGTCGCTGGCCTGACGAGCGGTCGCTAGATTAGTGCCAGACGCTCCGCTCAACAAGAAATCGCGCGATCGGGTTAGCGCGCGCTAAGCAACGAACGGTAGGTCGGCGGGATGGACGCCGGCCACGAGATCACCGTCGCCGCTAGGTCTGCCGTAGCCGATCGCCTCGGACGGGCGCGGGTATACACCCCACATGTCGTCGATGTGCCAGTCGGCGAGCTGTGCGCGCGGCGTCGTGCCGCCGGCTGGCGGCTGCGCAACGGCGAGCGCCACCGGCAACGCGCTTGCAGCGATCGCCGCGCCCGCGCCGATGAGGAACTCGCGCCGGTCGAGATCAACGTGCGTGCTCATGCCGACTCCGCCTGCTGCACGGCGAGTTCGTCGGCAGAAAACCAGTTCACGTGCGTGCCGCCCCGTAACCGGAACGGCAGCTTCACGACGGCCACTGCGCCGTCTTCCATGCGCTTCGCATCGACGATGTGCAGCTCCGACGCCATCTCGGCGTAGTTACTCGCCACACCTAAGATGTAGCCGTCGCCCTCTTCTTTGCTGCCTTTGCGCGGCACAAAGCCTGATTCCTGGAGGCTCTGCACGTTGCCGACGAAGAACGTGCTCTCGGGCGCCTTCGGATTCTTGAGATCGAAACGCTTGTAGCAGTTCGTCACGCGCCCCGCGCGATTACCGCCGGTGGCCGTGTCGTAGGGCTTCGATGGATCGGCGTGGCCGACGTAACCGTAACGGTACGGCAGCGACAGATACCGGTCGTCCATGCGCGCGAGCACACCGTTCGACACGGACACGACCTCCTCGGTAAACGCGTCGCTCTTCGAGTTCAGGTTGAACGTCCAGCGCTTGATCTGCGACGGCGAGCGTTCCTCGTCGGATACGGGTAGCTCCATCGTGACCTTGTTGTCGCCGTCCGAAGCGTTCAAAAAATGTAGCGTGTTGCGTGCGGGACCCTTGAACCAGCGCACGTCTTTCGCACTGCCGTTGCGTGGCAGCACACCGACCATCGTCGGCAGCTTCGCATCCCATTCCCACATGGGCTCGCCGGACTTCAGGCGCTCGAGGCTCGTCGTACGCGCGATCACCGGGATCAGGATGTGTTTCTGCGTAATTGCGATGTCGTGGATGATGCCGAGGTACGGCGACTGCAGCCACACCTCGTTCACGATGTGGCCCTTCGGATTGATCGTGTAGACCGCGATGTCCTTCGACAGGATGCCTTTGGCCTGGTAACCGTACGCGATCATCTCGCCGGTCAACGGATCGATCTTCGGATGCGCCGACATGGTCGTAGATTTCCACTTGCCATGAAAATCCCAGCGGCCGAGCGTTTCGAGCGAGTACGGGTCGATCGAGTACGGCAGTGAATCTTCTTTCAGCACGATCATCTTTCCGCCGTGCCAATAGATGTGCGTGTTGGCCGCACCGCGATCGATGTTCGCGACGCTCGGATCGTCGGTGTACGGATTGCGGTACACGCCCCACAGCCGCTTACGCGCCTTGCGCTCGGTCATCAGGCGGTCGGTCTTGACGTAGCGCGCCTTGAAGTCGACGGAACCGTTCGCAAAGCGGAACGAGCTGACGTGGCCGTCGCCGTTGAACGCAGTAGGCCATTCGTTCATGGGCGGGCGGTACTGGAAGTCGCATTGCACGCGGTAGAACGTGCCTTCGATGTCGGACGGAATTTGTCCCCAGACTTCGCAGTCGTACACGTCCGCTTCGAAGCGCGTCGGGCTGTTGAAGCCGGGCGCGAACATCGGATGTCCTCGGAAATCTACGGCCATGTTCGCGCCCTCGTTTAATTGTGGAGCTCGCCGGGATAATTAGTGTAGTCCCGCTTATCGTTCATCTCGCTATTTCGCGAGGACGGTGGTGATGTAAGCCGCGATGTCGCCGAGGTCGGCGGTCGAGTAGACGCGGCCGAAAGGCGGCATGTTGTTGCGGCCGGCGTTGGCGACGGCGACGATCGTGTCGGTGGGCAGGCCCTTCACGAGCGTGGGCCCCCCGCCGTGGCCACCGTCGCCTCGCTCGCCGTGGCATGCGACGCAGGCCTCGGCGTAGAGCGCGCGGCCGTGGTCCGCGCTGATCGGGCGAGCTGCGGCCGGCGCCTGAGCACGCGGCGGGCCGCCCGGGCCGCCTGGACCACCGCCCCCCGTTACAGTCACGGCGGCCGGCAGCGACTTCATCGTGCCCTTCAGCGAGAACATCCAGATGCCGTCGCCGCGCGGCGCGCCGGCGAATACACCGCCGCCCGCATGCACCACTACGCGCTGGTCGCCGTGCCAATCGAATGTCGTGACGGTCGTGTTCACGCCGGCATCCGTGCGGAACTCCCACAGCGATCGGCCGTTGCTCTTGTCGAGCGCCGTGAGCCGACCGTCATTGCGCCCGACGAATAGCAACCCGCCGGCCGTGACGACCGAGCCGCTGTAGCAGATCTCGCGCCACTGTTGGCGCCACGCGAGCTTGTTCGTCGTGAGATCGAGCGCGGCGAGGATCCCCCGGTCGTCGGCTGCCGCCGGCACGAAGCGGCCGCCCATGTACACGTCGTTGGGCGCAATGTTCGCTGGCAACTCCGCCTGCACGTTGAACGAGTTGATGCGGTCCGTCGCACACACGTACAGCAGATGCGTGTCCGGATCGTAAGAGCTCGGCGGCCAGTTCGCGCCGCCCATCGTGCCGGGCTTCATTGCGATCGGGTCCGTCCAGAACGGCGTGAAAATCTTGCCGTCGTTGACGACGGAGACGCCACTCTCGACGATGCTCGAGCCCTCCGGCGGAATGTCGATCGACTGCGGCACGATCGCGTCGCCGATCGGATAAGGCTGCGTCGCCGACGTTGCCTGGCGCGGCTCCTGCATCACCGGCCGCTCTTCAATACCGAGCAACGGGTTGCCGGTCGCGCGATCGAGAATGTACGCCCAACCTGTCTTCGAGACTTCGACGAGGCCCTTGCGCATCGCCCCGTTCACCGGCGCATCGAACAGCACGATGGGATTCGGCGAGTCGTAGTCCCAGATGTCGTGATGCACCTGCTGGAAGTGCCAGCGGTATTTGCCCGTGTGCGCCTCGACGGCCACGATCGACACGCTGAACAGGTTATCGCCGGGCCGCACACCGCCGTGCAGATCGGGGCCGGGATTCCCCGTGGAGAAATAGACGAGATCGAGCTCGGGATCGACCGCCGGCGTCTGCCACACGGGCGCGCCTCCTAACTCCCACGCGTTGCCGTCCTTTGGCCACGTGTCGTGGCCGAACTCGCCGGGGCCGGGCACCGTGTTGAACTGCCAGAGCGCCTTGCCGTCCTTCGCGCGAAACGCCTTCACGCGACCCCGGCTCGCCGTCTCGCCGCCCGAGAATCCGGTGATGACCATGCCGTCGTAGTACAGCGGCGCGCTCGTGATGCTGAAGCCGTTTTGCCACCGCTCGGCTTCGATCGACCACACGATGGCGCCCGTCTTCTGATCGAGCGCGACGAGCTTGGCGTCGAGCTGACCCACGAACACCTTGCCCTCGCCGAGCGCTACACCGCGACTCGATCTGCCCACGCCGGCCTTCGGGTCCGGCTTACCGTGATACGTCCACAGGATCGCGCCCGTGTCGACGTCCATCGCGAATACGTCGTTCGCGCCGTTGATCACGTACAGAGTGCCGTCGTAATGCAGGATTTGCGCTTGGCCCGAGTGGTTCGGATTCGCGCCCGAGCCCATGCTCGTGCGCCACAGCGCCTTCAGACCCTTGACCGTGTCGCGGTTCAGTTGAGTCAGCGGCGAGTAACGCTGGTTGAACGTGTTGCCGCCGTTCGTGACCCAGTTGGTCTTCGGCACTGCCGTGAGATCGCTCGCTTTGAATGCCGGCGCGGCAGCGATGGGTGGCTCGGCTGCGTTCAAGGGCGCACGAATGAGTGCGCAGAACGCCACGGCCGACACGGACGCAAGCAAGGCTCCACGCCCCAACAATGCACGCATGCGATCCCCCCTCGAAGCTGGCGTCAAATCACGCGTTCGACCCCGCAACCGAGCCTAGCTCAGCGCGCCTCGCAACGGCAATCGTTAGGCTATTCCGCCGACCGCACAGACTCCATGCGTGGACTCAGCACGTGGAACACGCCGAGCGCGACCGGATAGATGAGGCCAGCCACGACGAAGATCGGCAGATAGAGAGTCGCGTCGGTATCGAGCACGCGGCCGATCGATTCGGCCGCTGCGATGCTGACGATGCCGGCCACGAAACCGCCGAACCCCGCCACCGAGCCGACCATGCGGCTCGGGAAGAGATCCGTGGCCATCGTGAACACCATCGTCGACCAGGCTTGGTGCGCACCGCACGCCACGGCGATCAGCGAGATCGCGAGCCGCGGATCGTCGAGCGTGCCGGCGACAATCACCGTCGGCGTCATGATGCACGCGAGCAGCGCCATCGTGCCTTTGCGCGAGGCGTTCAGGCTGAACCCGCGCTTCACCAGCACCGACGACAACCAACCCGCGCCGAGACAGCCGACGTCGGCCGCGACATACACGGCCGTCAGATACGGAATCACCGCCGTGCCGCGCACGTCGAACTGCGCCGCGAGGTACTTGGGCAGCCAGAACAGATAGAACCACCAGATCGGGTCGCCGAGCGCCTTCGTGACGGCGTAGGCCCAGGTCTGGCGCAACCGCAGCAACTCGCGCCAGCGCGGCGCGCGCTCGCGTGCCTTAGCCGCCGCGGCACGCGCCGCCACGAGCGGCGCGTCGCGGTACGACGCGAGCCAGAACGGCAGCCAGCAGAGCCCGAGCGCGGCGGTCGCAACGAACGTCGCGCGCCAGCCATAGGCGGCGGCGAGCAGCGGCACGCCGATCGACGCGAACACGATGCCGAGCGCAACGCCGCTGTTGAAGAGCCCGGTAACCAGCGCCCGCTCCTGCGCTGGGAACCATTCCGTGATCGCCTTGAGTCCTGCCGGAAAGTTGGCGGCTTCGGTCACGCCGAGAGCAAAACGCGCGAACCCGAAGCCGACCGGCGTGCGTGCGAGCGCGTGGGCCGCCGCAGCGAACGACCAGAGCACCATCGACCACGCGAGCCCGAGCTTGGCCCCGACACGATCGATCACGCCACCCGCGACCAGCAGCGCAAGCGCGTAAGCGAGCTGGAACGCGTTGACGATCCGGCTGTAGTCGAGCTCGGACCAGCCGATGTCCTGCTGCAGATCGGGCGCGAGAATACTGAACACTTGCCGATCGACGTAATTCAACGTCGTCGCGAGGAACAGCAGCACGCCGATGAGCCAGCGGCGGCGCAACAGCGGTGCGGCGCTCATGCGGGGCCCGCCTCGACGAAGAACCGCCGCATGCGCTCCGGATCTGCAGCCTCGCCCGTGAACAATCGAAACGCCTCGACTGCCTGCCACACCGCCATGCCGGCACCATCGAGCGTGCGGCACCCGCATGCTCGAGCCACTCTCAGCAACGCCGTCTCGAGCGGGAAGTACACCAGCTCCGCCACCCACAGGCGCGCGTGCAACCAGTCGCCAGGCAACGCCGTGCCGGGATACGCAACCATGCCCATCGGCGTCGCGTGAATCAGACCGTCGGCGGCCGCAACCGCGTCGCGCGACAGCGCGGCGGCGACCACGCGGCCAGGAAACCGCGCGTCGAGCTGCTGCGCCAGCGCCGCCGCTCGCGCGGGCACGCTATCGACGAGTTCGAGCCGTGCGGCGCCCATCTCGAGAATCGCATACGCGGTCGCTGCACCAGCGCCGCCGGCACCCAGCTGGACGACGCGCCGCAGCGGCGCGTCGGGCAGCGCCCACCGCATGCTCTCGCGAAACGCCCACCAGTCCGTGTTGTGGCCGATCCGCGCACCGTCGCGCAGCACGACCGTGTTCACTGCACCAATCGCACGCGCGTCGTCGGATAGAGACGTGAGATGCGGAATCACCGCCTGCTTGCAGGGGTGAGTAACGTTGAGCCCCGCAAAGCCGGCGCGCTCCGCGGCATCGATCAACAGGGGCAACATGACGGCGCCAGCTCCAAGCACGTCGAGATCCATCAGACGATACGTGCAGGCGAGGCCGTGCGCTCGCGCTTCCCGTTCGTGCATCGTAGGCGTGCGCGAGGCCTGGATGCCGGAACCGATCAGGCCAAGCAGTAGATTCGCGTGCGAGCGCATGCGCAACGGGGAATCGAGGCGAGTCTCCACTACGGTCTAGATGCGGAGCGCGCCGACGGCAAGCCCTGCCAGCACGCCGCCGATCAACGGGCCGATGATGGGAATGGGCGCGTAACTCCAGTCCGAGCCGCCCTTGCCGGCGATCGGCAACAGCGTGTGAACGATCCGTGGCCCGAGATCGCGGGCCGGATTGATCGCATAGCCCGTCGGGCCACCGAGCGACAGCCCGATACCCCACACCAGGAGGCCGACGAAGAAAGGACCGAAGCCCGGCGCAAGACCGTTCGGCGATACGTTGTCGGAGGAGATCGCGGCGGCCACGAACACGAGCACGAACGTGCCGATGATCTCGGCGAGCAGATTCGCCGGTACATGGCGCACGGCGGGCGAGGTGCAGAAGCAGGCACGCTTGCTAGCTACATCGTCGGTCAACGCCCAATGCGGCAAGTAGTGCAGCCACACGAGCACCGCGCCGAGCGCGGCCCCAAACAGCTGCGCGACGATGTAGGTACCCGCCTCGTGCCAATCACCGCTCACGATGCTGACCCCGATCGTCACGGCGGGGTTCAGATGTGCGTGGCTACCGATCGCGAGCGCGACGAGCACCGCACAGAGCACCGCCAATCCCCATCCCGTCGTGATCGCCACCCAGCCGCCGCCGAGGCCATAGGAACCCTTCAGCGACACGCCGGCCACGACGCCGTTGCCGAGCAGAATCAGCGTCGCCGTACCGATCAGTTCACCCCAAAACGCATGCACGATAAAATTCCTCGCCTTCAGGCCGGCCGCTCGATCCAATCGAGCGAGCGGCGCACTGCTTTTTGCCACGCTCCGTACAACTTGCCGCGCTGCGCTTCTGCCATTGCGGGTTGCCAGCGCTTGTCGACACCCCAGTTGCTCTTGAGCTCGGCACGACTCGACCAATAGCCGACCGCGAGACCCGCGGCGTACGCCGCGCCGAGCGCGGTGGTCTCGGTGATCAGCGGCCGCACGACGGGCACGCCGAGCATATCTGCCTGGAATTGCATCAACAGCTCGTTCGCGACCATGCCCCCGTCCACACGCAGCTCCGTCATCGCGAGACGCGCATCTTTCTCCATGGCTTCGAGCACGTCGCGCGTCTGGTACGCAACGGCCTCGAGCGCGGCGCGCGCGATATGCGAGCGATTCGCGTAGCGCGTGAGCCCCACGAGCACGCCGCGCGCAGTGTCCTGCCAGTAAGGCGCGAACAGCCCGGAGAACGCCGGCACGAAATACACGTCGCCGTTGTCCTCCACCTGTCGCGCAAGCGCCTCGACATCCGCGCTCTTCGCGATCAATCCCAAGTTATCGCGCAACCACTGCACGAGCGCGCCCGCGATCGCGATCGAGCCTTCGAGCGCGTAGTGCGGCGGCTCGTCACCGAACTGATATGCGACCGTCGTGATCAGCCCGGCCGTCGACGGCACGGGGCGGGTGCCCGTGTTCAGCAACATGAAGCAGCCGGTGCCGTAGGTGTTCTTGGCCTCGCCCGGCTCGAAGCACGCCTGCCCGACGAGGGCCGCCTGCTGATCGCCGAGCATGCCGGCGATGGGCACGCCGCGCAGCGCGGCGATCTTCGCGGCTCCATAACTCGTGCTCGATGCACCTATGCGCGGCAGCACCGCGCGCGGGATCGTGAACGTCTCGAGCAACCCTGTGTCCCACTCGAGCGTCTCGAGGTCGAACAGTTGCGTCCGGCTCGCGTTCGTGACGTCGGTCAGATGCACGCCGCCAGCGGGACCGCCGGTGAGATTCCACAACAGCCACGTGTCGATGGTGCCGAACAGCGCATCACCGGCGTCGGCCTTCGCGCGCGCGCCGGGCACGTTGTCGAGCAGCCATTTCAATTTGAGTCCGCTGAAATACGTCGCCAGCGGCAGACCCGTCGTGGCGCGGAAGCGGTCCTGGCCGCCCGCGCGCGCGCACTCGGCCACGAGGTCCGCCGTGCGCGTGTCCTGCCATACCAGAGCGTTGTGCAACGGCTGCCCGGTGTTGCGGTCCCAGAGCACCGTCGTCTCCCGCTGATTCGTGATGCCCACGGCCGCTATGTCGGTAGCCCGGACGCCATTCGCAAGCACCTGCTCCACCACAGCCTGCGTGTTGCGCCAAATCTCCGCCGCATCGTGCTCGACCCAGCCCGGCTGCGGATAGATCTGCGCGTGCTCGCGCTGCGCCAGCGCCACAATCGCCCCGCGCTCGTCGAACAGAATGAACCGCGTGCTCGTCGTACCTTGATCGATTGCGCCGATGTACCGGTTCATGAGCCGCTCCTCGTTCGCGATCGGGCCGCGCTCATTGGACGAGCGGAGGCATCAATCCGCGATGGAATAGATATGCGACTAAGTAAGCGATGGGAATGATCACGACGACGAGCGCCAAGGCGTACAGCAACGCCACCTTGCCCATACCTTTCAATTTCGCGAAATCGGTGATCGTGCCCATCGCGACGAACGTCATCATAAACAGCATCGTCCGCATCGGACCTTGCACCACGCCCGTGCCGCTCGCGAGCAGGGGTTTCAGGGCGGGCCAAGCCGCCGCAATGGCGAGATAGCCGAGCCACGCGACGAAGTAACCGAGCACGAACTTCGGAAAGCGGAACCAAATTTCCATTGGGCTGATCGATACCACGCCGTTTCGCGGCTCGACCTTTCTAATCCAGACGATCGCGAGCAGAAACGCCCACACACCGATGAACACGTCGATCCAGATCTTCGTGAGGATGGCCGCGCTCAGTATCCAGCCCACCTGCCAATGCTGGCCCGTAAGCTGCAGGTGGCGAGCGACCATGAGTTCGTCCAGCAACGCACCAGCAGCCGCGTCTGCGCCATCGGTCTTTACCGTCATACCGAGCGCCGCGCCGTTCACGACCGGCGCGTCCGGAAAGAATGCCGTGTAAGCGCCAGGGAGGACGATGAGTTCGAGCATCGCGAAGATCACGACCACCATCGACACGGCAACCGGGATCACGGGCTTCGCACGAATGGCGCCGGCCGTTGCAATGGCCGCAGAGACCCCGCAGATGGAGATGCCAGACGCGAGCACAGCCGCCACGTCGCGCGGAAACTTGAACACCCGGCGAGCGACGGCATACACGATCGGCCAGAACAACAGGTACGCCACGAAGGTGGCCGCCGCGCCGGCCAGGATCAGATCAAGCGCGAAGGCGCTCGCCTGGATCGTTTGCG
Organism: Gammaproteobacteria bacterium; assembly: GCA_039933105.1. Lineage (GTDB taxonomy): Bacteria > Pseudomonadota > Gammaproteobacteria > Steroidobacterales > Rariloculaceae > FEN-1219. The sequence continues at coordinate 11,496 of JBDTOT010000012.1, forward strand.
CGCCGAGCGTCACGCCGAGAAACACGATCGCCGTCTTGATATACCACTCGGGTTTTGCGGCTTCGGCGATTCGCGCCGCAAAGCCCTTCGCGAAGTTGCCGATGACGAGGCCCGCGAGCAACGCGAGCAGGAACGGCGCACCCTCGCTGAGCTGCAGGCCCCAAGACAGAGCGGCTTCGCGATAGCGATTGTGACCATCGACCTTCGCGTTGACGATCGTGAGATGCAGCTCATTGCCGACGATCCACGCGAGCCACGTGATGACGTAAAGCGCGCTGAACCCCAAGACGAAGCGGCGTACCGAAAGCCGTTGAAAGTGCGCGCCGATCGCGAACAGCGTGGTGAACACGGCGTAGGCCACGAGCCACGACGCGAGCGGATGCCAGCTGGCATACCCCGCGCCAGCCGCGGCGAACCACTTGCTCCAAGCAAATGCGCCGACCGTGTCGGTCCACTCCCACGGCCGCGGTCGCGCCATCCAGCCGACGAGATCGAGCCCCGCGAGGGACAACAGGCCCGCCCCAAACAGCGCGAGGCCGACCCACACGGACCACCAGTCTTCCGTGGCGAACATGCCGCTCGTCCAACGGCGGTTCGTGCTCATGCCATCGCGTCTCGCGGCGGCACGTGCAAGACGTAATTGCAGTAGTGACCGTGATACTGGAGCAGCCAACGCGGCAGCGCTGCTGTATCGAAGCGCAGCTCCACATCGAGCGGCGTACGCTCCTTCGCGAGTTGCGACGCGAGCAGGTTCTCGATTCCACGCAGCTCGGCGTGGACTATCTCTATGCCCGCGCCCCGCGCATGCCAGCGATCGCGCTCGTAACTGAGTTCGACATCGACTTTCGTCATGGCAGGATGAACTTCGTGACAGCCCAGCCCAATACGACGAGCGCAAGCACGCCGACGCCGATACTGCCGAACACTAGCGCGGTTTCCCAAGCCTCCCACGGCTCGGGCACGCCAGACAGCGCATCCTCACCGGGGTTGGCACCCGGCGCCTGATCCTGCGACATTATTCCCCCACCATTGGTCCGCAATCTTCGTTGCGTTCGAGGCAGAGTATAAACACGTCGTAGCAGCGAAGTGAAAGACCCCCTTGTTACGCTGGGAGGCCATGAACGTTCCCTGGACTGACGCGTTGCGCGGAGGCCGCACGCTGTTACTCGACGGCGGCACCGGCACAGAGCTGCGCCGGCGCGGGGCTACGCTCGACGACGCCACATGGACGGGGCTGGTCCCTCTCACCCACTACGATCTGTTGCGCGCGGTTCACACCGACTACATCGCGGCCGGCGCGGACGTGATCACCACGAGCACGTTCGGCACTGCGCGTTTCCTGCTCGAGGCCGGAGGCCACGGCGCCGAGTTCGAAGCGATCAACCGGCGCGCGGTCGCCGCGGCGCGTGAGGCACGCGATGCAGCCGGCCGCGCGGTCGCTATCGCCGGATCCATCTCGTGTCTGCCGCCGCGCTTCGATGTGCACGCGTATCCCGACGAAGCCATCGAGAGTGCCGCATACCGCGAGCTTGCGGACACGTTGGCCACCGCGGGCGTGGATCTCTTGATCGTGGAGATGCTGCAGGAAACACAGCACGCGCCCCTCGCGCTCGCGGCGGCTCGCACCACGGGGCTACCCGTGTGGCTCGGCGTCAGTTGCCGGCTCGGTGCCGGTGATGCGCTCGTCGCCTTCGACTTCCCACTCGTGCCGTTCGAAACCTGCCTCGACGCGTTGTTGCCGCTCGCGCCGGATGCCGTGGCGGTCATGCACAGCCCGGTGTCGGCCATTGCGCCCGCGCTGGCGGTGTTGCGACAACGGTTTCGCGGCCCGCTCGGCGCGTATCCGGAGATCTGCGACGGCACGAACGAGGGCTCCGCGACACCCGCGGAGCTCGCGGCCGCAGCAGGGAATTGGCTCAACGCCGGTGCGCAGATCGTCGGCGGCTGCTGCGGCACGACGCCGGAGCACATTCGTGCACTTCGCCTCGCTGTTGGCGTGCACGACGCCAGGCGCGGCGGCCTCGCCGCCGCGCCCAGCTAGTCGAGTGCTCGAGGCCTAGGGCGCCTTCGGCGCGATCACGGCCTCGTCCCAATGCTCCTTGATGAGCCCGCCCTCGACGCGAATGACGTCGAAATGGCTCCAGGCATATTCCTGCGACGGATCGTTCGGATCCTTGTCCTTACGTTCCCACATGAATGCGACGTAAGGGCCACTCACGAGCGTGATCAGCGGCGGGTTCTTCCACTCCGGCTTGATCTCTTGGGGTGTGCGGCCCGGCGTCTTGGCCATGTATGCCTTGAAGCCGTCGCGGCCCTGCGGCACGTTCGGATTGTGCTGAAGGTAGCCGGGGTCCATGACCTTGTCGGCCAGCTCGAGGTGGCCGTACTGCAGCATGTCCTTCAGCTCCATCGTGCCGACGTCGAGATTGCGCTTCTCCTCGGCCGTGAGCGTACCGGTGCTGCCGCGCTCAGGAGACGACTTCGGCTGTACGAACGTGCGCTTCGGTGCGCCGTCGGGCAGCTTCGCCCGCTTCGCGCTGTCCCAATGCTCCTGCACCTTGCCATTCTCGATGCGCAGAATCTCGAAGGAATTGCTGTGATACGTCTGCGACGCATCATTCGGATTTTTCCGTTCCGTTTCGAATACGAGGAATACGAAGTCGCCCTTCGCGCCGGCCACGACGGGCGGCCGCTGCAGTTTTTCGGCGATCGGGTTCTTCTCCGGCACCTTCACTACGTTCTTGAAGAAGTCGACGAACGCCGCCTGGCCCGTCGCGATGCTCGGGTTGTGCTGAATGTAATCGACGGCCTGATACTTGCCGGTGGTCTCGAGATGCCCGTTCTCGATCACGAGGCGCCACCAATCGAGCACCATGTCGAGATTGGCTTTCTCTTTGGCGTTCATGGCCGGGCTTGTCTGTGGAGTTGTCGGCGGATTGATGGATGCCGCCAGGACGACCGAGGCTGCGAACAGCCCCGACAACGCGGCCGCGATGGCCGTTTTCTTGTGCACGATGCTCATTGGCTCCCCCAGTGGAGTGTTATTAGTCGTCTGCATTGTAGTACAGCACACGCGCCGCGATTCTAATGTCTCGCACCGTTGCCTAGAATCGCAGCGATGAGCCACGAGATACTCGAAACGCTGCGCCGCGCCCTTGGCCCCGAGCAGGTACAGCACGGAGCCGAAGCCGGGGCGCGCTACCACGTCGATTTCAGCCACGAGAACGCATGCGTGCCGCTCGCGGTGCTAAAACCGCGCACGACGGACGACGTCGCTACGATTCTGCACACGTGCAACGCGCAGAGGCAGCGGGTCGTCGTGCAAGGCGGGCTCACGGGCCTCGCGGGCGGAGCTACGCCACAGCCGGGCGAACTCGTGCTATCGCTCGAGCGCCTGTCCGGTATCGAAGAGCTCGACCGTACGGCACATACGCTGACCGTCCAAGCAGGCACGCCATTACAGGCCGTGCAGCAAGCTGCCGCGGATGCTGGCTATGTGTTCCCGCTCGACTTGGGCGCCCGCGGGTCGTGCACGATCGGCGGCAACATCGCGACCAACGCCGGCGGCAATCAGGTCATTCGCTTCGGCATGATGCGCAACCTCGTGCTCGGACTCGAGGCCGTGCTGGCGGACGGCACGGTGGTGAGCTCCATGAACAAGATGCTGAAGAACAACGCAGGCTACGATTTGAAGCAGCTGTTCATCGGCAGCGAGGGCACGCTCGGCGTAGTCACGCGCGCAGTGTTGCGTCTGTATCCGCAGCTGCCGAGCAGGATCACTGCGCTATGTGCGTTGCGCAGTTTCGATGCGACCGTCGACCTCCTGCGCAGCCTGCAGACGGGGCTCGGCGGCGCACTCAGCGCATTCGAAGCTATGTGGGCTTCGTACTTCCACTACGTTCTATCGCACGCGCCCGGCGTGCAGTCAGCCTTCGACCGCGAGTATCCGTTGTACGCGTTGATCGAGCTCGAAGGCACGCACGAAGGGGCGGACCGCGCGCGGCTCGAGTCCGTGCTCGAAGCCGCGTTCGACGCAGACGTCATTGCCGACGCGGCGATCGCGCAATCGTTACGCGAGGCCCAGAGCTTTTGGAAAATCCGCGACTCGATCGGCGAGGTGACGCCTACACTGCAGCCGATGCTCGCGTTCGACGTGAGTCTGCCGATTGATGCCATGGCAGATTTTCTCGCGCGGCTCGACGCCGAGTTCGCGCGCTGGCCGGAACCGGTCACGAATCTCGTGTTCGGCCACATCGGTGACAACAACCTGCATCTCGCCGTCACCACGCACCGCGACGACGGGCTCGAGCGGCTATGCGACGCCGTGTATTCGGCTGTGGGCGCTCACGGCGGCTCGATCAGCGCCGAGCACGGGGTCGGGACGCTGCGCCGGCAGTACCTGCACCACTCGCGAAATGCCGCCGAGCTCGATCTCATGCGCCGGCTGAAGGCGGCGCTCGACCCGCACGGCATCTTGAACGCCGCGCGGGTCTTGCCGGAGTAGCGTTAGCGCTTCTGCGCGCTGAGCTCGGTAATCAGACCATTGACGAACTGCGGGATGAAAGCCGGCGGGCCGCCGACTTTTTCCTCGAACTCGGCTGTCGGCTTCGATGCCAGGATCTCGTCGGCGCTCTTGCCTTCGCGCAACAACTTCGCGACGCGGTCACGCACGGTCACCGCCATGTCGCGGTGGAACACGAGCGCGGCCTTGTCGACGACCGGTCCGTGACCCGGCACGACTTTCGTGTTCGGCCCTGCCATCGTGATCATCTGCGTCAGTGCATCGATCGTGCCCAAGAAGCTGCCACCGTTCGTCACGGCCGCCGCGGGGAACCCCTGCGAACGGAACACGTCGCCCGTCATCAGGACGTCCGCCTGGTCGAACTTCACGGCGGTGTCGCCATCGGTGTGCGCCGCGGGCAGCGGGATCATGTGCACCGTCTCGCCATCGAAATACACGGTGGTTGGGGCATCGAACAGCACAACAGGCAATGCGGCCGGCGGAGCGACCGGCGGCACCGCGCCATTGCCGGGACCCGGACGCGGGTTCAACAGCTGCGCACGCAGAGCCGGCCGGCCAAGAATCGTGGCGCCGAGCTTCGCGAAGTTTTCGTTGCCGCCCGCGTGATCGCCGTGCACGTGCGTGTTCACGAGGAACTTGATCGGCAACGGTGACAGCTCCTTAAGCGCTGCGACGATCTTCTCCGACACACGCGCGAACTGCGAATCGACGAGAAAGATGCCGTCGGATCCGATCAGCGCTGCGGCGCGACCGCCCTGCCCGTCGATGCCATACACGTTGCCCCCAAGCTTGGTCGTGACGACCTTGACCTCTTGCTGCGGGGGCTGACCTTGAGCCGCGGGTGGCGCCTGGGCGTAGGCAAGCTGTCCGATGAGCAGGCACGCGAGTGCGGCATTCCGAATCTTCATTCTCGAACCCCCGTTATCGTGATCGCGCCGCAGCATTGAGCGGCGCCGTCGATTGTGAGCGGGATGCCGCATCGGCGGCAAGCTGAACCGCGCGGTACCGAGGTCAGCGCGGCGCGGCACAGCGCCGCGGAGCCTCTGCATTCGATGCGGGAACTGCAGCCGCAGCGACCGCACCTGCCGCGAGCAGTTCGTCGAACGCGACTTGCTGTAGGGCCGCCGCCTCGGCCGCCGACAACCCGAGCTCGAACGCCGAGCACTCGCCGCGCGCGAGCTCGCGCGGGTCGCGACGGGTGATACGGCCGAAGATCACGAGCGCCTCGAGGTAATAGCCGTGCGTGCTCGCGTGGTAGTGATCGTACGTCCAGAGATCGAGCTTGCCGGCCTCGAGGCCGTCGTACGGATTGGGATCGGCCACACCCGTTCGCCACGCGCGGTTCCAGGCTCCGCCGACGGGTATCACTTGCGCGCCCGCGCCCGCCGCCGCCTGGTCGTACGCCGCACGGATGTCGCTCGCCATGGTCTCGATCGGCTTGCCCGCCCAGGCGCCGTTGGCCGGGTACACCTGATCGGCGCGGGACCAAGTCGCCGTCAGATACAAATCGACCTTGGGATTCTTTTCACGCACCAAGTCGCTCAACGCTTTGCTGGTGGCGATCAGCTTTGCGGGATCGCGCGGCTTCTCGGAGTCGAGCGTGCTATAGCCGTGCGCGACGACCTTGTCCCAGGCGTGCGCTGCGATCACGTCGCGCTTGCCCGCCAGGTGGAAGTCGAGTCCGGCGCCCCCGCGCGTCTCGAGCGACACGTCGTAGTCGAGCCCTGCCTGGTCGGCGAACGATTTGAACAACGCCGGTACACCGCCAATGCCCTCGTGGTTCAGGTCCGTGACCGTGGTGTTGCGATAGAAGCGGACCGCTGACCCCTGGCCATACGTGAAGCTATTACCGATGAACAGCACCGTTTCGCCGGCGACGCACACCGGGGCTGCGAGTATCAGGCCGGCGCTCGTGATCAGTGCCATCGCGACTCTCATGGTTCCCCTCCGTACCTCAGAGCAACGCCAGGCTGATCTGCGGAAACGCCATCAGCAGGATCGTGACGGCCAGCGTGATCAGCACGAACGGAAACGCGCCGCGGAAGATCGTCGCAAGACTGATGCGCGGATCGTTCATGCTGGCCTTGATCACGAACGCGCTCAAACCGAACGGCGGCGTCAACAGGCCGATCTCGATCGCGATGGTCGTGATCACGCCGAACCACACGAGATTCGCGCCGAGCGCCGTCGCGACAGGCAGCGCGAGCGGCAACATGATCAGCATGATCGACGTCGAATCGAGGAGTGTGCCGAGCACGAGCAACAGCACAAAGTAGGCCGCCAGGAAGCCAAACATGCCGAGTCCCGTGCCACTCATGAACACGGCCATGTCCTGCGGCAGTTCCGACAGCGCGAGCATGCGACTGAACGTGCTCGCCGCGATGATTAGGAACAGGATCGACACCGACACCTGACCGGTCTCGCCGATGACTTCCCAAAGCTTGCGCCAGTCGAGCCGCCGCTTGAGTAGCGCGATGATCATCGCGCCGAGCGCGCCGGCAGCCCCCGCCTCCGTGGGCGTGAAGAGCCCGCCGTAGATTCCGCCGAGCACTAGCACGATGAGAATCAACACCGGCACGAGACCCGCTAGCGCCGCGAGCACGCCGCCCTGCTGCCCCGTGTTCGCGCCGCGGCGTACGTCCCCGACGAAGCTCGGCCATAGCCACGCCATGAGGATCACGCCGACTGCGAACGAGGTAGCGAGCAGGATGCCCGGCAGCACCGCAGCCAGGAACAGCCGGCCGATCGACACCTCGGCCAGAACGCCGTAGATAATGAGCAGCAGGCTCGGCGGAATCAGCATGCCTAGCAGCGACGAGCCGGCCGTGAGTCCGACGGCGAACTTTGGCGTGTAGCCGTGGCGCACCATTTCTGGCACGGCGATCTTGGTGAAGATGGCAGCAGCCGCGATCGAGATGCCCGTGATCGCCGCGAACACGGCGTTCGCAGCCACGGTCGCGACACCGAGGCCGCCGTAGACGCGCCCGAAGATCCGCTGCGCCGCGACGAACGCATCGCGCCCGATCTCCGACACGTTCACGAAAAGCCCCATGAGCACGAACAGCGGCACCGTCGCGAACACATAGTCGGACACCGTGCCGCCTGCCGCGAGCGCCAGCGTGCGCGTCGCGATGCCGAAGTCGTGCTTGATCAGCGCGAGGCCGAGAAGCCCACCGAGCAGCAGTGCGATCGCGATTGGCATGCCGAGCACGATCGTCATGACCACGAGGCCGATCATCGCCATGCCGACGGTGCGCGGCTGCACGTCCGCGTGCCAGAGCCATGCGACGAATACCGCGCCCACGACGACCGCGAGCGGCGCAAGCCAGCGTCGTGCGTCCGCACTCTGTCGCATCGCGCGCAGATGAATCAACAGCTGCCGCAGCAGCTCGAGCGCAGCGATCAAGGAGCCCGCCACGATCAGGAACTTGATGGGCCAGACCGGGATCGTGTAGAGCCCCTCGACGCCGGCGAACTCGGCCGTGCGCCACGCACGCAAAAAGTCCGGCCACTCTCCCCACGCGATCACGACGAGCACGGCGGCGCCGATCGCAGCCAGGACGGCAAACCACGCAGCCGCGGCCGCCGGCAACCGCTGCTCGAACGGCTCGACGAGCATCTCGACACGCATGAGCCGCGCGCGCATCACGGCGTAGCCGAGCTGCAAGAACACGCAGGCCACTAGCGACAGCGACACCATCTCCGTGACGCCGGCGAGCGGATGATCGAACGCGGCACGGCCGATGATGTCTGCCGAGATCAGGAACATCAACGCGAAGACCCAGACGACACCCGCACCGTTCATGCACGTCACGAGCGTGCCGAATAGTCGACCGAGCGGAGTGGAAGGTGCGGGCACGCCCATGCGCGAGCTACTTCGGCCGATCCCAGTCGCGCAGTGGTCGAATGCCGCGCGCACGCATGGCGTTCATGTAGGCGCGTAGCACGTCACCGGCAGGTACGCCGCGCTGTTCCGTGGCTGCGACCCAACGCGTCGCGATGTCCGGCATTGCAGCGAGCCATTTCTGCTTTTCCTCGACGGATAACTCGGTGACCATTGCGCCCTCTTTTCGCATGCGTGCGAGACTGGTCTCGTAACGCTTGCTGATCTCGTCGGCGACAGCCTTGCTGTACTCCGGACCGAGCTCGTCAAGCACCGCACGCGCATCGGGCGGGAGTCGATTCCACGTATCGAGGTTGATTGCGAGCGCGCCCGTAACCTGACTGCCGAGACCCACGAGCGTGATGTACGGCGCCACCTCATGCAGCCGGTTCGGCGCCGCGCCCGTGAGAATCGTAATGACGCCGTCGGCAACACCGGTTTGCATCTGCTCGTAGTACGTCGTGAGACTGCCATCCACAGCCACCGCGCCCGTACCCTCGAGCCACGCAGCCGATGGGCCTGGCGCAAGAATTTTGCGGCCCTGCAAATCGGCAATGCTGTGCACGGGGAACTTCGTCAGCAGGTGGTATGTGTCGAGCGCGCTCGCACCCAAAAAGTGGACGTTCTGCGCCGTCCACGCAGCGTTCATGGCGGGCACGGTGCGGTGCAGCTCGTTCAATACGTCGACGACCGTGCGGAAGTCGTCGCTGACGAACGGCGCGTAATAGGTGACGTTCTGCAGCGGCAGCTTCGAGAGCTCCCACAGCGTTCCGACCCAGCCCATGTCGGCGAGTCCGATCTCGATGGCTTCGAGCGTATCCGGATATTTGTACAGCGCGCCGCCGTAGGCTTCAGTCCAGCGCACGCGGTACGGGCTGCCGCGCGCTTCGAGCCGGCGATTGAGTTCCGGCACGACCAGCGTGTGCATCGTGCCGACCCACGCAAGGCTCGTGGACTGGCTCGACGCGACCGTCAGCTTGATCGTGTGCTCGTCGCCGGCCGCGCTCGCACCGACTGGCATGCACGCGAGCACGAACGCGAGCGACGCGAGCCAGAAGCCGATGATCTTCCGCATAAAGCCGGCCCCAAAAACTCCGGCAACGGTATCATGCGACAACAAAAGCGAGGTAAAAGCCATGGGACTGCTCGTCGATGGCACGTGGCACGACGTCTGGTACGACACGAAAGCGTCGCAAGGCCGGTTCGTCCGTACCGAATCGCAATTCCGCAACTGGATCACGCCCGACGGCGCGGCCGACCCCTCAGGGCGCGCGGGTTTTCGCGCAGAACCTGGTCGCTATCATCTCTACGTCGCGTTCGCGTGCCCGTGGGCGCACCGCACGTTGATCATGCGCCAGCTCAAAGGGCTCGACAGCATGATCTCGGTGTCGGCAACGAACAGCTTCATGGGCGCTGAAGGCTGGACGTTCGCACCGGGCCCCGAGACGATCGCCGACGACGTGAATCACGCGCAGCGCGTGTACGAGCTGTACACGATCGCCGAGCCGCAGTACTCGGGGCGCGCGACGGTGCCCATCTTGTGGGACAAGCATCAGCGGACAATCGTGTCGAACGAGTCGGCCGAGATCGTCCGCATGCTGAATAGCGCTTTCGACAAGGCAGGCGCGAACGACAACGACTACTACCCGCCCGCGCTGCGCGCCGACATCGACGAGTGGAACGCGTTCGTCTACCCAAACCTGAACAACGGCGTGTATCGCGCGGGATTCGCCACGACCCAGGAAGCGTACGAGGAAGCCGCGACCGCGGTGTTCACAGCGCTCGACAAGGTCGAACGCCAGCTCTCGACGCACCGTTACCTCACGGGCTCGCAACTAACGGAAGCCGACGTTCGCTTGTTCACGACGCTGATCCGTTTCGATCCGGTGTACCACGGACACTTCAAGTGCAACCTGCGACGCGTCGTCGACTACCCGAACATTTGGGGATACGTCCGCGAGATCTACCAACTACCGGGCATCGGGTCGACGGTGCACATCGACTTCATCAAGCGGCACTACTACGGTAGCCACCCGAACGTGAACCCTACGCGCATCGTCCCGATCGGCCCCAAGCTCGACTACCTAGCGCCGCACCACCGCGACCGCCTTTGAACAAGGCGTGGGCTCAAAGCCGGCCGGCCTGGTAGTCGGCGAACGCTTCGCGAATCTCGTCGGGCGTGTTCATGACGAAGGGACCGTAACGCGCGACCGGCTCGTTCAACGGACGCGCGGCGACGACGATCAGGCGTGCGCCCCTCGCACCCGCCCTCACCGGTAGAGCCTCGCCGTGCGTCAGCAACGCGAGCTCGCCGCGCGCTACGCCCACGCCCGACGCGCCGATCTTGACGTCGTCTTGATACACATAGGCGAACGCGTTGTGTTCGGGCGGCAGCTCCGCCGTGTAACTTGCGTTCGGCTCGAGGTGCAGGTCGAAGTAAACCGGCTCCGTCGCGACGCGGTCGACGGGGCCCGTGGTGCCATTCACTGTGCCGACCAGCACGCGTGCACGCGCACCCGGACCGACATCGATCTCGGGGATCTTGTCGCCCTGCACGTCTTGATAGCGCGGCTTCGTCATCTTGTCCGCGCGCGGCAGATTGACCCACAGCTGGAAACCCCACATCAGCCCTTCCTGCTGCTCGGGAAATTCCGAGTGCACGATACCTCGCCCGGCAGTCATCCATTGGATGCTGCCCGGACCGAGCAGGCCGCTGTTGCCCTGATTGTCGCCATGGCGCATCCGGCCCGCCAACATGTAGGTGACGGTCTCGAACCCGCGGTGCGGGTGGTCCGGAAAACCGCCGATGTAGTCGTTCGGGTTATCCGATCGAAATTCGTCGAGCAGCAGAAACGGGTCGAACGAATCGAGCAACGGCGAGCCGATCACGCGCGTCATGCGCACGCCGGCGCCGTCGCTGGTCGGCTGGCCGCGGACCTTGCGCGCGACCTCGCGTACCTTGTTCGTGACCTTGGCGCTCGGGGTTGCCATGCGGAACTCCTGTGGTGTGAGCCGGGACCCGTAGGTGGGGACGCCGCGGCGACCTTGCAAGCGTGCTCTGCCGTTGCAGCCCCACCAAAGGCATCGGCTGCACGCCGCTGGCACCCTGCCGCGGCGCGGCTATATGATGGCCGCCTCGCGTTCGCTCGAACGACCTATATATCTCCTGGGGGATCACGGCGTGCTCACTAACACCAAGCTGTTTGGCTCCGCTCTGGCCTTGGCCCTCGCCGCGCCCGTGATGGCGCAGCAACAAGACTTTTCAGCCGTCAAGATCGAAACCCAGCAGCTGGCACCCGGCCTCTTCATGCTGATGGGCTCGGGCGGCAACATGGCGCTGTCCGTCGGCCCCGATGGCGCGGTGCTCGTCGATACGGAGTACGCGCCGCTGAACGCGAAGATCCTCGCGGCGGTGAAGCAAGCCGGCGGCGGCGCGGTGAAATACGTCGTGAACACGCATTGGCACGGCGACCACACGGGCGGCAACGAGCCGCTTGGCAAAGCAGGCGCGCAGATCATCGCGCACAACAACGTGCGCGTACGCATGAGCAGCGAGCAGTTCATGGCGGCGTTCAACAACAAGATCCCGCCCTCGCCTGCGGCCGCACTCCCGACGGTCACGTTTCCGAACCGCGCGACGTTCCATTGGAACGGCAACACGGTAAACGTCGTTCACGTGAACCCCGCGCATACCGATGGGGATTCGATCGTGCACTTCACGAACGCGAACGTGATTCACACCGGCGACACGTTCGTGAAGGACCAGTATCCGTTCATCGACTTGAGCAGTAATGGCTCGTTCGACGGCATCATCGACGCAGCCGAAACGGTGATCGCACGCAGCGACGCGAGCACGAAAATCATCCCCGGCCACGGCGCACTCGCCAATCGCAGCGACGTTCAGCGCTACCACGACATGCTCGTGAAGGTGCGCGGAAGCATCAAAACGCTGGTCGATCAGGGCAAGTCCGAGGACGAAGTGCTCGCGGCGAAGCCGACGGTCGAGTTCGACGCGCAGTGGGGCACGGGATTCATGAACGCCGAGACCTTCACGCGCTTCGCGTACCAGAGCCTCAAGCGCTAATCGAGCCCAGGTTTGGCGCCGCGGCGGCTCGGCTCCACGGCCCGGCTCGCGAAAGTCCGACGTCGCCGTGGGTTCTGGGCTATAGTCGCCCTAGCTGGATTCTCTCCGGCGTCTCCCTAAGGAACCACGAGTGAGCACGATGCTTTTCGTGAGCAATCTGCCGATATCGGCCACGGAAGATTCGCTCCTTACCAAGTTCGGCCGGTTCGGCACGGTGGTTTCAGCGAAACTGAACCGCGACGCCGCCACTGGCCACAGCAAACGCTCGGGTTTTGTTGAAATGCAGACCTCGGCAGACGCCCAGGTAGCGATCAACGGGCTGAACCTGGCGGACTATGACGGCCGCCTGATCTCCGTCTACAGAGCGGTAGCGGCCGCGATGGCGCCACATTGAGCACGTCACCTCCAAGCGGCTCCGCTCCGAGCAGCGCCAGCGAAAACGAATTTCGACTCGTCTCTATTCGTTCCACTCCGGCACCCAGCGGCAGTGCCGGCCAAGACTGGTTCCTGTATTGCATCGCGCAAGGCACGAACATGATCAACGGCTACAGGCACGGTGATCTTGCCGAAGTGACTGTCGGCGTGGAGAACATTGTCGCTGGCCTAAACGAACGACGCGCCGGGAAACGGAAAAGCGTCGCCTAGTTCGTTTTCTGACTCGCGCTGCGGATCATCGCGTCCGCTTCGTCCGTCGCGCAGTTCAGCGACAAAATCGCGTCGAAGGGCGCAAGTGTCAGCGTTCGCTTAGGCACGACCCACGGCCCCGTCAGGACCTTGGGATCATTGACGGTAGCCTCGATCTCGAGCGTCTTCGCATCGGTTCGGTGGTAGCGCTCGACGATGTGCAGCGCCTCCGAATGCGGCGAGACGCGCCCTTCGGCGGACATCCAGGTGTCGTCGGTGAAGTTCGTGACGTCCACGACGAGCGTGTCGCCGTCCCAACGCCCGACCGCGTCGCCGCGATAAGTCGGCGGCTGGTCGTCGCGATGCGGCCGCCCGTCCGTCGGCACGAGCTGAAAATCGTGGAAGGTCTCCGACAGCAGTACGACCATCTTCGGCGTCGCGACGATCTGTCCCACGGCGCCTACGTTCCATAGCCGCACGTTCAGCGTGCCGAATGCAGTGGGCAAACACTTCAGCGTCGGGTCGTCCTTGTCGCTCAGCGCCGCGGCTTTGGCCGCGACCGATGGTTGGTACAAGCTCGTGAATGTGACCGGACGCGGCGCACCGGCCGCGGGTGGGCCTGGCGGCCGCGAACCACGGGCGCCAATGTCGGCGCCGCCCCACCACACGCCCGAGAGATCAGGGCGCCCGTCCGCGAGGCGGGGCGCGGCAGCTGGCTTTTCGGCGCCGGGTTGAGCGACCGACACGCTCGTCACGGCAAGCAGACCCAGCAAAGAGAGTCGAGGAATTTTGTTCATTGCACGCTCGGCGCCTGTTGCGGCCCGAACAACCCGAACACAGTGCCGTCAGCCGTCGTGAGCTCGCGCAGCATGCCCATGTTCTGCGCGGGATCCTTGGCGTGGAAGGCGGTGACCGTGACCTCGTCGCCTTGCTTGATTACGCTGGCCTTGTAGCCGTTGCGAATCATGCCGCTCGGCGTACCGGCCTCGAAAGCCCAGTGGTCAATTCCGCCGGCGGCGTTCTTCACGTCGATGTAGAACCATGAATGCGGATTCGTGAGGCGCACTTGCACGATGGTGCCTTTCACCGTCACGGCTTGCTTCAAATCGTAGACGGCCGTGAACGAGTGATGCGCCCCCGCGGACGCGCTCACGCCGAGCAGCAACACAACACCGAGCCCACCTAGATGGCGCATGTTCGTTCCTTGCATCGCCTCAGCGCGAATACGAGATCCTGTAGATGACGTTGGCGTCATCGTCGCTCAGCAGCAACGCGCCGTCGCCGGCTACGGTCACGCTCGCCGGACGCCCCCATGGCTGGGAATCCGCCGTGACGAACCCCGTCAGAAAATCGACATACTCGCCGGTCGGCACGCCGTTCTTCATCGGCACGCGCACGACCTTGTGGCCCGTGCGGTCTGCGCGGTTCCACGAGCCGTGGAACACGGCGAACGCATCGCCGACGTATTCCGCCGGAAACGCGGACTTACCCGACGTGGCCGTATAGAACGCGAAGCCGACTGCGGCCGAATGCGCCTCGTACGGCACGTCCGGTGTAATCGTCTTGCCCTTCAAATCCGGGCGTTCGCCCGCGTGGCGCGGATCTTCGTGATCGCCCATGTAGTACCACGGCCAGCCGTAGAAACCGTTCTCACGCACACGCGTCGAGTAGTCGGGCACGAGGTTGTCGCCGAGAGCGTCGCGCTCGTTGACCGTACACCAGAGGTCGCCAGTACCCGGCTGCACCGCGAGGCCCACACAGTTGCGGATACCGGTCGCGAACGGCTTGCCGGGTTTGCTCGAGCCGACGTCGAACACGAGTACGTCGGCGCGGTTGGTTTCGTCGCCCCAGGCGGCACCGAGGCCATGCTCTGCTTCCCACGTCTTGATTTCGGCCGGTGACTTCTTCGGTCCGCCTTCGGCGACGTTCGACGCCGAGCCGACGGCAACGAACATCTTCTTGCCGTCCGGCGAAAACACCAGATCGCGAGTCGAGTGGCCACCGACCGTTCCGGCGAGCTGCGCAACGACGGTTTCGGCCTGGCCGCTCGGCTTCGTGTCGCCGACCTTGTACGGGTAACGCATCACGCGATTGATCTCGCTGATGTAGACCCACTGCGGCTGCGCGCCGGCCGGATAGAATTGAATGCCAAAGGGCTGCGTCAGTCCGCTGACGAATATCGCCGCGCTTGCGACGCTTGCGCCGTCCGCGGACGGGTGCAACACCTTCACGCGGCCGGACTTCTCTTCGGCGACGAAAATGTCGCCGTTCGGAGCAATGCGCATGACGCGCGGACCTTCGATGTCGCGCGTAAACACGTCGACCTTGAAGCCGGGCGGCAACTGCAATTTCGCCGAATCAGGTTTTGGTGTGACGCGCGGGAATTGCCGCGCCGATTCCGTCGCAAAGGGCGCAGGCAGCTTCGCTACATCGATACGGTGCACGCGCCCCGGTGCGTCGTCTTGCCACTTCGACTGCGCATACGCGTATGAAAGCGTGAGCGCCGCCAATACCGACACTGCCATTGTCATCGAACGCGATCGATTCAGCATGGGACCCCCATCGAGCGGTGGATGTAGGCGCCGCATGCCAAGCCCGCGGCGCGATCGAGTGGTGAGCATACCGCTACGCCCTAGTGCCACGGAACAGCCGGCCGGCGGAAACAAGGCTCTCGACGCCCGCCACTCACCCCGCGTAGTCTTTAGAAAGCTCGGCAGGCAGGGGGAGCCACATGAGCACAAGTCGTATCGCAATCGCATTGCTGGCAGCGGCCGCACTGCCATGGGCAGGCCAAACGCAGGACGCCGCGGCGGCGCTCGAGGCCGCGGCCAAAGCCATGGGAACCGCAACCCTACAGTCACTGCGTTACACAGGCACCGGCTCGAACGACTCACTTGGCCAGGCGTACACCACCGGCGGCGCGTGGCCACGCTTCACCGTCACGAAATACACGGCCCTCGTCAACTACACCGTGCCCGCGATGCGCCAGGAAATCGTGCGCATCGACGATCAGGATCCGCCGCGGGGCGGCGGCGCCGGACCCTTCACGCCGGCCACGGGTCAAGGCGGCATTCGGCCGATCCCCGGCGACATCATCCAAAACCAAAACACGGACGGGCGCACCGAGATCGGTGCTCTGAACATCTGGCTCACGCCGCATGGCTTCATCAAGGGCGCCATCGCGAGCGGCAACGCCAAGCTAGCGGCGAAACGCGGCCGCAAAACGGTCATCGCATTCACGGCCTTCGGCAAATACACGGTCACGGGAACGCTGAACGAGCGAAACCTCGTGGAGCGCGTGGCGACCGTCATCGACGGCGGCTTCACCGGCGACACCACGCTTGCAGCGGAATACGCCGACTACCAGAGCGTCGCGGGTGTGCAGCTACCGCGGCACATCGTGCAGAGTCAGGGCGGGTTCCCCGTTCTCGACATTGTCGTAGCGGAAGCGGAGCCGAACAGTGCGGCCGCACTCGAGTTCCGCGGCGCCCAAAACCCGCCGCCACCGGCAACACCCGCCGAAATTCGCACGGAGAAGATCGGCGACGGCGTCTGGTTCTTGAACCTAGGCGCGCCGCAGGCGCTGCTCGTCGAGTTCAAGGACTACCTGGTCGTCATCGAGGCGCCGACCGGCGAGGAACGCTCACTCGCAACGATCGCCGCGGCGACGCGACTCGTGCCCGGGAAACCGATCAAGTACCTCGTTAACACGCATCACCACTCCGATCACGCGGGCGGACTGCGCACGTACGTCGCCGAAGGCATTCCGATCATCACTCACGTGTCGCACAAGAATTGGTACGAACGCCAGATCTTCAAGAATCCACACGCACTCAATCCGGATCGTCTCGCACGCGCGCCGCGCGCACCGATGCTCGAAACGATGGGCGACAAGCGCGTGCTCTCCGACGGCTCCATGACGCTCGAGCTGCACCTGATGCGCGGCAACCGGCACAGCGAAGGGCTGCTCATGGCGTACCTGCCGACGCTGAAGATGCTGGTCCAGGCCGACGCGTTCGCGCCACGCCCCGGCGCGGCGCCGTTGCCAACGCCGAGCCCGTACACGGCGAACCTCGTGGACAACGTCGAACGTTTGAAGCTCGACGTGCAGCGCGTCGCGCACGTACACGGCGGCATCAGCCCGTGGAACGACGTGCTCGCAGCCGCGGGGCGCGTGCCGACTAAGCCCTGACACTCATTCCGCCGCGCACTGGCTAATGGGTCATCGAGTACATCGCGACGTTGATGCCGAGGCGTAACGCGAGATTCGCTTTCTCCGCCGGATAACGTGGATCGTCGGCCCACTGCCAGCCGTCCATGACGTCGTTGTTATACGCGATGAGAATCACGAGCCGGCCGTTTGCATCTTCGACGCCACGCCACCGCGGCGTCCCGCGCATGAAGCCGCCGCCGTAGCCGATCGAGTTGGCGTTCGGAATCTGCACTTTCGTCATCTGCGGCAAGTCGAACACCACGTGAAAGATAGGGTGGTCGTCACTCATGTCGATGATCGGGCGGTCCGGGAACACCCGCTTCAGGCTCTCCTCGAACACGCGCCAATTACGCTCGCCAAAGAAACTGTCGCAGAACAAGAACCCCCCGCGTTGCAGGTACTCGCGAATCTTTGCGGCCTGCGCGTCCGTCAGCTGCCAAGCTTGCGCGAGACCTACGACCATGAACGGGTAGTAGAAAAGGTCGCCGCCGTCGTCCGGATTGATCGGCTGCTCGACGCCGCGCACCTGAGTGCGTGTGAAACGCCGCATCATCGTGACGAAGATGCGATCCCCTTTCGGGTAGTCGTCCGTCCAACTCGTGCCACCGTGCGTCCAATCGCTGCCACCGAAGCCGAACCGGCCGCCGGGATACATCAAGCGGCCGACCACGAACTCTTGTGGGATGTTCCAGTCCGGCGGGATCGGCGCGGCCGCATCGGCCCCCTCGAAGCTCGGGTATTCGCGAAACGGCATTTGCTGCGCGCCGGCCTCGTGGTTCGACAGCACTGCAGCCGCGGCCGCGAAAACGGCGGCGAGCAGCAATGACTTGTGCGAGGCTCGATTCATTCGCGCGAGCGTGCGATCAGTGCGCGCCCGCCTCCGTTAGGTCAGCAACCAGCCGCCATCGATCACGAGATTGATGCCGTTCACGCCGCGGTTCGTGAACAGGAAGTCGACCGAGTGGACCACGTCACCCGTCGTCGCCAACCGGCCGCCCGGTGTTCGTTTCTCGATGTTCTTGATCGCGTCGGCCTTGTCGCGCCACGCCGGGCTGTCGGAAATGATGCCGGGATGGATCGCGTTGAACCGCACCGGCGCGAGTTCTACGGCCAAGGTGCGGATCAAGCTGCTGACCGCCCCGTTCACCGTTGTGATGGACGTGGACCCCGGATACGGACGCTCGCTCGCGAGACCACCGAACAGTACGGCCGACGCCCCCGCACCCATGCGTGGGTACAGCGTGTGCGCGACCTCGGTGTAGCCGATCAGCTTCATCGTCACGATGCGCCGCGCGCGCGCGATGTCGTACTCGCGAGCGCTGTTGTAGTCACGCTCCACGGCGACGAGCGCGAGATAGTCAATGTGTTCGAGGCTTTCGAGCGCCTTCTCGACACGCTCCGGCTCGGCGACGTCGAGGGCGATGCCGCGCGTGTTGCCGCCGACCTCTTTCGCAACGCCGGCCGTGCGTTCAGCGTCGCGCCCCGTGATCACGACGTTCGAACCGCGATCGGCGTAGAACTTGGCAATGGCGAAGCCGATGCCGCCCGTGCCGCCGATCACCAGGACGCTGGGCTTGTTGGAAGTTGTCATCGAGCGGTTCCTTGTTGTTGCTGTTGTTCGGCCACGTACTCCCAGTCGCGTGACCAGCGGTAGGAATTGCGCGCGGGCGGCTGCGGGGATTGGGTTTCGAGCCAGCGCACGTTGCCGCTGCTACGGTTATAGAAGGCATGCGTGCAACCGACGCCGGCCCAGAGAAAATCGCCCGGCTGCATGAGGTATTTCTGGTCGTCAGCCCACGCCTCGACCTCGCCGAACATGATGTAGTAAGCCTCTTCGAGCGGGTGGTCATGCGGATGTGCGTTCGCATTCGGCTCGTACTCGACCATGAACATCGTGTGCAGTGCGGCATCGAGACGCTGGTCGACCAGCATCTTCAACGAAATGCCGCTGTAGACAAGCAGCGCGGTGGCCATGCTCGCGGACACTTTCGCGGCGTCCTTCTTCAAACCCGTGCGCACGGAATCGACCTTGATGTCGTCGTCGGCCATGCGGAAGAGATGCCGCGACGACGGATCGCGAATGTCGAATGGCTTGATCTCGACTGCCGGCGGCGGCCCGATAAAGTAAGTGCCATCGGCGAAATTCTCGCCCTTCGGGCACGGCGCGTTCATGTCGAGCCAACGCGCGATGCCGGTGGTTGGCCCGAGCCACGCATGCTGCACGCCGACGGGTATGACGCCGCATGCCCCGGCAGAGAGTCGATAGCCGCGCCCGTCGAGGATGAGCACGGGGTCGCCCGCCACGACGAAGAAACTCTTCTCGAAGGATTGCACGTGGAGGTCGACGTGTCCGCCGGCATCGAGTTCGGCCAGGCCCCAACCCGTGTGGACCGCGCCGATCGAGCGGTCGGAAAGGGCGAAACGCCGGTAGCCCGCGGTGTGCTTGGGGAACGCCGGCGCCGGTTTGACGTCGGTGGCGCGGATGAGGTGATGCATCGAAATCTCCAGTCTGGAAAGAAATGCTTGGCTGTTCCCCGGCGAATGTCAACCGAGGCACGTGCGGGACTGTCCGCCCGACCGCCGCTACGCTACCCTACGGGCCAGTCCGAGGCCCGTCGATCCAATAACAACGAAGAGAGGCACCGTGGCCACCGTACCGAATTCAATCGGCCGTCCACAAAGCTCTGCCGCTCGCCGCGAGCACCTCTTCTTCGGCGGCATGACCATTGCGATGTTCGTGACCGTAGTCGCCGGTTTTAGCCCAACGTATTACTTCCACGCCGTCTCGGGCTCGCCATTCATACTTACGCCGGCGTTGCAGCTGCACGGAGCCGCGTTCACTACCTGGATGGTGTTGCTCGTCGTGCAAAGCACGTTGATCTCCGCTGGCCGCTTCGACCTGCATCGCCGGCTCGGCATCGCGGGCGGCGTGCTCGGCCTGTGCATGATGGTGCTCGGGGCGTATGTCGCGACCTCCCGCCTGCGGGCCGGGTTGATGATCGCACCCCCTGGGATTCCAGTCGGAGTGCTGTATGCAATCGCACTCTCGACGATCGTGGTGTTCCCAATTTTGTTCGGCTCGGCGCTGCTTCTGCGGCAGCGAATGGACTACCACAAACGCCTCGTGTTGCTCGCGACGCTCGAACTCGTGATCGCCGCTGTCGCCCGATTGCCCGGCATCGCCGCTGCCGGACCCCCTCTGTTCTTCGGACTCACCGACCTATTCGTCGTAGCGCTCGTCGTGTACGACTTCTCCACGCGCGGCCGCATCCATCCGGCCACGCTGTGGGGCGGGCTCTTTTTCATCGCATCGCAACCGCTCCGGCTCATGATCGGCTTCTCCGCTGCGTGGGAAGCCTTCACGAACTGGGTGGTGAGCTGATCCGCTAGTCGCGGTCCGGCGCGCCGAGCGGTATCACCCGCGACGCAGAGCCGCTTCGCCATCACGCCCTCGAGCCACTCATACGCAGTCGTCAGCGTGCGTCGCGCTTCTTCCACGCCGTAAGGGGCGCGTTGAGGATCATGCCCCCGGGGTCCGGGTCGCAGCGCTGATCGTGTATGACTTCTACGCGCGGCCGCATCCATCCGGCCCCGCTGCGGGGCGGAGTCTCTACATTGCGCTGGGTGATGAGCGGGTCTTCTGGTGCTCGCGACGTAGTACAGGGCTACACTCAGTTTAGGGAGCCGCGCCTTCTCCGCGCCCACCCGCGTCGCGCTGCAACTTTTCCCGGTAGATCTCCAACCACGCGAGAAACTGAGCCTGCGGCAAAGGTCGCGAGTAGTAGTAGCCTTGCAGCCGGTCGCAGTGCAGCGCGGCCAGCATCGCCGCCGTGCGCGCGTCTTCCACACCCTCCGCGGTTACTTTGAGGCTGAAGCTCTTCGCCAGGTCTATGACGGTGCGAACGATCTGCTTGTCATCGCGATCCTCGAACATGTTCAACACGAAAGACTTGTCGATCTTGAGCTCGTCCGCGGGGATATTTTTGAAATAGGACAGCGACGAGTAGCCCGTACCGAAGTCGTCAATAGAAACCTGCACGCCAACTTCGCGTAACCGCCGTAGCACAGCCATGCTGACTTCGGGGTTGTTCATGATCGCGCTTTCCGTCAGCTCGACGAACAACGCATTCGCCGGTGTATCCCACATGCCTAACGCGCTTTCGATCGTGGCACTCAAATCCGCGTCTGCAATCACGCGCGGCGTGACGTTCACGGCCACCGAGAGTCGTCCCCAGTGTCGCGTCCATTCAGCCGATTGACGCAGTGCCGTGTTCACCACGAACGAAGTCAGGTGCTCGATCAAACCCATTTTTTCGACTAGCGGAATGAAAATGTCCGGCGAGACCGGGCCGCGCGTCGGGCTCGTCCAACGGAGCAGAGCTTCGGCCCCGCAAGGCGCGAAATCGATGGCCGAGACCTTCGGTTGGTAATAGACCTCGAACTCGCCGCGTTTAATTGCCGCGTCGATCTCGAGCTCGAGTCCGAGCGCCTGCTTCGCACGCTGCCCCTGCGCCGGGGAATAGACTGTGTACGGAAGTTCGTCGATACCCGCCGACAGTAACGCCGTCTCGGCACAGCGCAACAAAGCCTCTGGCTCGTCAACCTCCTGCGAGCTCATCGCAATGCCGATACGCACATTTACATTCGCGTTGTGCTCCGAGATCCGAACCACAGGCGTCATCACCTGTACAAGCTTGTTGGCCGCGAGCACGAGAAGGCCCTGGTTGCGGACCGGGCCGATGAGCACGGCGAACTTCCCGTCGCCGATGCGCATGATTTTGTCCGTCGGTTTTACGTTGGCGCTCAACCGCCTCGACACCTCCGCAGCCACGTCACCGGCAACGCGCACGCCAAGCGCCGTGGCAATGCGCTCGTGGTTTACGACCTGCACGACCAGCAACCCAACGAAGCGGGTGGCGGCTTTTGCTTCGACCAGCGCATCGGTGATGGACCGCAGTAGCGCGTCCGAATCCGTATGTGTTGGAGGCGTGTCCACGTTCGGTCACGAGCTGTGCAAGTAATACTCCGTCGGATCTAGGCCATACGCCCCCGGGGCCAGGCCGCGCTCGATCCACAGGGATTGCTGGCCACCGTTCTCGGCGAGCTGATTGCGCAAGTCGATGGTCGGAAAAACGTCCAACGGCTGTTTGTCACGGTCTAGGAGCACGAGGATCTTCGGCCGCAGGCGCCGCACTCGATTCTGCGCGATTACCATGCCGACCTCACCGTTGTTGAGTTCGACGAGCGTACCGACGGGGAACACCCCGATGGCCTGGATGAACTGTTCCACCACCTCTGCGGGGAACTCGACGCCTGCAAGCTTGCTCAGCTGCCGTGCGGCGTCGTACGGCGACCGCGCAGGCGCATACGGCCGCACAGTCGTCATCGCGTCGTAAGTGTCGATGACACCGGCGATGCGCGCGAAGATGGGAATGTCGCCGCCGGCGAGCCCTTTAGGGTAGCCGGTGCCGTTGTGTCGCTCGTGGTGATAACGAACCATTTCGATGACGCGCGCGTCGATACCTGGAATCTTTGTAACGATCTCCGTGCTGTGTTCGACGTGCTTTTTCATCAACTCGCGCTCCTCTGCCGTCAGCTTGTCGCGCTTCGTAAGCAGCTCAGTCGGCATCTTTGTCTTGCCGACGTCCATGAAAATGGTACCCGTCGCCAATACGTGTAGCGCTATTGCGTCCAGACCCAGATGCTTACCGAACACGAGGGCCCATACGGCTGACGCAATCGAATGGGAGTAGATGTAGTTGTCCTTTTGCTTCATACGCGCCAACCACGACATGGCGTCTTCGTTGCGCATGATGCTTTCGATCATTGGATCAATCGTGCGCTGAATCGTCGCCAAATCGACCGCCTTGCCGGCCTGGACGCCCTTATAGAGGTCCTCGACCACCCGCTGAACGCCTTCGTGCGCCTCTCGGGCTTTCACTAGCTCGGCACTGAGCACGACGGCATCGGAATGCTCGTGTTCTGCCCGCGACGCCGGAGCAGTTTGCGGCTGTTTAACGGCGGGCCGGGGGCGAGTCTGGGCCGCAGGCAGCGGAGGCCGCGAGCCAGCAGGCTCGGGGCCGCCGGGCTGGCGCAACGAAGTATCGGTGCGCGTCACGTCCACGTATACGACCTTGCAGTACTTCTGAAGCTGCTCGATGACCTGCTGTTCCTCGATATGGAAGCCTTGGAACAGGAACGGCGTCTCGGTCCAAGGACGATCCAGCCTCGAGACGTACATACCCATCTCAAGGTCCGCCGTCGAAATCGCGTGGACTTCAACCGAAGTTATTGGAGAGGCCTTAGGAGGGTCTTTCATAAGGCGCCTTGTGTTCGACAGGCCACCGGCAATGTCCCACTAACGCAGTCGGCCGGAATCTGGCGATCTTGACTCTGCCGCGGCGCAGATGGAAGAGCGACGAGGCCGCCGCCACTCGGCTGCGGCGGCCTCACCCCTCAAGCGGAGGGCGCGCTCAGTACGGATTTGCGATCGGCAGCTCTTCCGCCGGGAACAGCGTGATGATCTTCGCGCCTTCCGGCGTGAGCACCACCTCTTCCTCGATTCGCGCGGCCGAGACACCGTCCGACGCCGGGCAGTAGGTCTCCACGGCGAACACCATGCCGACCTTGAGCTCGAGCGGCTCGCGGAACGACGTGACGCGCGAGATCAACGGCCGCTCGTGTAACCCCAACCCCAACCCGTGGCAGAAGTTCAAGCCGAACGCATCGATCTCGTTCGAGAAACCGATCTCGTCGGCTGTGGGCAACGCGTGGGCGACATCGTCGCTGCCCATGCCGGGCTTCAGTAGCTCGATCGTGCGGTCCATCCACTCGCGCGCTTTGCGGTATGCGGTGCGTTGCGAGCTCGAGGCGCGACCCACTGCAAATGTGCGGTAGTAGCACGTGCGATAACCGACGAACGACTGAATGACGTCGAAGAACGCCTGATCGCCGGGCCGGATCAACCGATCCGTGAAGTTGTGCGGGTGCGGCGAGCAACGCTCACCCGAGATCGCGTTGATGCCCTCCACCAAGTCCGAACCCATCTCGTACAGACGGCTGGCCGCAAGCGCGACGATCTCCGATTCCTTCACGCCGGGCTTCAGCGCCTCGGAAATGTCCTGATACACGCCATCGACCATCGACGCCGCCATGTTCAGCAGCGTGATCTCGTCGTGGCTCTTGATCTCGCGGGCGAGCAGCATCGTCTGCTGGCCGTCACGCACTTCGATGCCAGCTTTCTGCAGCTCGAACAGCATCGGCGGCTCGACGACGTCCACGCCTAGCGGCATGTGGCCGACACCTTCCGCATCGAGGAGCGCCTTGATCTCACGCGCGGCATCGCGGAACAGCGTGGGATCGGCGCCGACTGCGCCGCGCATGCCCGTCATGCCGGCACGGCAGTGATCGGTGTGCAGCCACGGCGCGTAGAGCTTGTGGTGCTTCGCCGCGGAACCGAAGTCCCAGATGTAGGGGTCGCCGTTGCCCGTAAGTAATGAGTAGCGCAACAACTTGTCGCGCGCCCACTCGCCGATGACGGTGCTCGTGGTGTAGCGAATGTTGTGCTGGTCGAAGGACAGCAGAGCGCCCAATCCGGAGCGCGCGAGCGCCTGACGCGTTCGCGCGAGACGGTAGTTGTGCAGCCGGCGGAAATCGACGCGTTCCTCGAAGTCGACCTGCGTGTGGCCCGGCGCCTGCAGCGGCCGTTTCCACTGATGATTCGGGTCGATGTCGCTGCCTTTCACGATCTTCGGCTCGACGAGCTGTGACTTGCCGCCCTTTCTGATCGGCGCCGCCTTCGCGGCTTTCCCCTTCGACTTAGCCTTCTTCGTTGCCATGCTGTCCTCTCTGGTGAGCGTTCCCGAACCGCCCGGTTCGCACCGATGTGGGGCGATTCTGCCTTCGGGATTGTACGCGGCGCCGCGCGAGTCAGACAGCCTGACATGGCTTACGAGCTCGTCGTTCGCCATCGCCCCTGCCCCGAATGCGTGCAGCGTGCGCAAGACGGTGCTTTAACATCGGGCGGCCACTTGCTCCTTCGTGGGTCTATCGAGGCGGCACATCCTTGCGCGGCCACATTCGTGAGATCTCTCGCGCAGTTGGCACAAGTTTCGCAACGCATGCACAAGAGCGCGCGCGATTCGCGCAACGGGTAAAGGAGCATGCGGACCAACGCGGACAACCTGACCATCCTCGAGCGTAGCGACGTGCGCGCCACGCGACCTTGGCTCGGCCTGTACCGCGGCGTACCCGCCACGATCCAACCGGCGAGCAGCACGGCGCTCGCAATGTTCAAAGCGACCTGCGCGCGCAACCCCGCGGCGCCACTCGTACATTACTTCGACAAGACGCTCACGGCGACAGACTGCGACGCCATGTCCGACGCGCTCGCGGTCGGCCTGCAGGCGCGCGGCGTCGGCTGCGGTGATCGGGTCGCCATCTACCTGCAGAACATCCCGCAGGTCGTTATCGCCGTGCTTGCGGCTTGGAAGTGCGGCGCGACCATCGTTCCCTGCAACCCCATGCTGCGGGAGCGCGAGCTGACCAAGATCCTGTCGAGCTCAGGCAGCCGTGTGCTCATCTGTCAGGACGACCTCCACCGGCAGGTGGCGAAAGCCGCGGTCCCGGCGACCGCCGTCGAGCACACGATCACCACCTCACCGCTCGAATTCCTCGATCCTGCTCTACCGCTCCCGACGATGCTGGCCGGCACGCAACGCGTCCGCGACGACGGCACGACCGACCTATGTGCGATCGTGGCCGAGAATGCCGGCCGCGTGCCTCGTCCCGTAGAGATCGTGGGCGACGATATCGCTTTCATGGTGTTCACCTCGGGCACCACGGGCGACCCGAAAGGCGCCATGAACACGCATCGCAACGTCGTGTTCGCGACCAGCGTGTACGAACGCTGGATCGTGCTCACGAGCGCGGACGTGATCTTAGGCCTAGCGCCGCTGTTCCACGTCACGGGACTCATCGGCCACGTCGCGCTGACGCTGCTGACCGGCGCACCGCTCGTGCTCTTCTACCGCTTCGATGTCGCAGAAGCCTGCATGCTCGTCGAGGTCTACCGTGCCACCTTCACGGTCTCCGCCGTCACCGCGTTCATTGCCCTCCTCAACAGCGGCGAACTCGAGAAGCGCAATCTCGCGTCCCTCAGAAAGGTTTACACCGGCGGCGCGCCGACGCCCACCACCGTGCTCGACGACTGGCACTCGCGCACCGGCGTGCGCATCCAGCCGATGTACGGCCTGACCGAAGCGACATCGCCCACCCACATGACGCCGCACGGGGCGATCCCGCCAATCGATCCGCACACGGGCGCGATGTCGATCGGCGTACCCGTCTTCAACACGCATGTGAAGGTGATCGCCGAGAACGGCGCGGAGTGTGGGCCGCGCGAGATCGGCGAGTTCGTGATCGCCGGGCCGCAGATCGTCCCAGGCTATTGGCAAAACCCGACTGCCACGACGAAAACCATCACCGCCGACGGACTGAAGACCGGCGACGTCGGCTTCATGGACGAGAATGGCTGGTTCTACCTCGTCGATCGCTCCAAGGACATGATCGTCGCGTCGGGATTCAAGGTATGGCCGCGCGAAGTAGAGGAAGTGCTCTACGAGCACCCAGCTGTCCGCGAAGCCGCCGTCGTCGGCGTGCCGGATGCTTATCGCGGAGAAACCATCAAGGCCGTGATAAGCCTGAAGCCCGGGCATCAGGTCACGCCCGACGAAATCCGCGCCTTCGCGCGCGAACGGCTGGCGGCTTACAAGTACCCGCGCTTCGTCGAGATCACTGACGACCTGCCGAAGACCACGAGCGGCAAGATCATGCGGCGCTTGCTGCAGCCCACGGCGCACGCCGCCGCGCTGCCCGTGCAAACCGACATTCTGAACGTCAATTATCCGCAGCTGCGCGCCGCCCTCGATGCACGCGCGGTGCTCGAGACCGGCGCCGTGTGGCTTCGCTTCAGCCGCGGCTTGATTCCGCTCACAACGTCGGAAACGTTCTACGAACGGCTCGATGCCGTGCTCGCGCAACTGCGCGATGGACGCACGTTCGTCGACCGAGGGGCATACCTCACGGCGAACGAGAACTATCACGCTGCTGTCGTCGACCTGCTAGCGAACGAGCACTTGTCCATTGGCTTCAGGAGACTGCGACTGCGGGATCTCTTCGTCGCCGCGCTCAAAGAGACGCCCGTCGTGGCGCCGAACGCGGTTTACTTCCACGAGTTCCTTGCAGACTGCCTCGCGGCCGGCGATCGCGTAGGCGCGATCAAGGCCATCGTGTCCTGGAACAAACACGCGTCGAGCGGAGTGCGCCGCGCGCTCGATTCGCGCGGCCAGGCCGCCACGCACCGTGACGAGCTGCGGCCAGGATGCATCGTCGAGGACCTTTCCGTCGCCGTCGCCAAGGAGCAGGAAAGCCTTGCCGGCGACGTCGACGCGCTCGTGCAGGCGCTCGACGCGCGCGCCGCACTCGAGATCGGCATCGCTCAGTACCTAGGCACCGCACTATCGATCGAAGCGGAGCGTGACGCGCTCGTGTCGCGCCTGCGCGCGTTCACGCCGCTGGTGCGCGGCACGTCGGCGACGCACGTGGCGCGCTACATCCGCGCCGACGACGCGTTCCACCGCATCTTCTTGAGCATGCTGCGCAATTCGCATGTGTTCGAGATCTACAACTCGATGGACGTGCCGGAGCTCATGCGCCGGGTGTTGACCGTGGCGCCGCTGTCGATCCGCGAAGTGTTCGACGACCACCGCGGCTTGATCGAAGCGCTGCGCGCGGGCAACGCCGACGCGACGAGCGCCGCGATCACGGAGCACATGAACCGTGTGCGCGAGGCGCTCGCTGGACTCCTCTCGGCGGCGAACGCCGCGGCGAGCGAATCGACGATTCACAACGCCGCGTAAGCACCCCGCCCTCATCCGCTCCGTGGGTGACCGCACAGAGCCGGCTTCCGCCCTTCGACATGCTGCACATACGCGCACCTTCGCGTGCGTCCGAGCCATTCGAGGAGCATCTATGCCGGCATCGAAACAACCCACGAAGGATTTGCCGAAGACGCCCGCTAGCCAGCCGGCGAACTCACCGGCAGATGGCGTCCAAGGGGAAGGTGATTACAAGTCTGCCCGCGAGTTCAACGAGGCCGAGCGCAAGTTCGTCCAGTCCGGGAAGGTCCCGGCGGCTGCCCGCGCTGCCGCACCGAAGTCGAAGCAGGAGGAACAGGACCTCATCGACGCCGAGCAGGAAGGCAAGCGGCACGCCAAGAAGTAGGCGTGCACTAGCTAGGGAAATGCCGGGCGTCCGCGGACGCCCGGCACAGACCTGACCATTACTTCGCGCGGCCTTTGTAGCCCGCAGCGACTGTCTGGATCGTGAAGATCTCGTCGAACTGCTGATTGTTGGCCACGCCGTACAACGTCTTCTTGTCGACACCGCCGAACGCGACGGTGATCAGCGGCAGCGGTGACGGGATCTCGCCGAGATGCTTGCCGGTCTTATCGACCACCTGCACTCCGCCGCCGCCAGTCGTGAAGATGCGGCCCTGTGCGTCCACAGCGCTGCCGTCGCCGCCGACGAGCGCGAACTGGCGCTCGTTCGTCAGCGAACCGTCGGCCTGCACGTCGAAGGCGACGAGCCCGCCGGGGCGCGCGCCGGGTGGCGCGCCAGGCGGGACAGGGTCGGTCGGCGTGCTCGCGAGCCGCCCCGTCACGTACAGCGTCTTCTCGTCGGGCGAGAGAATGATGCCGTTAGCGCCGGTCAGCGTACCGTATTGCGTGACGTTGCCCTTCGCGTCGGAGTGAAAAACACCGCCCTTCGAGAAGTACACGCCACCTTTGCTGTCGGCGGTCATATCGTTCAGCAACCCGCCGGCGCAATCGATGGGCTCGCCTTTGTACTCGCTCATCAACAGTTGCTTGTTCGGCTCGAGCTGCCAGATCTGCTGGGGCAACGCACGCTGCAGCACGAACAACGCGCCGCTCTTGTTCATCGACAGCGCACCACTCGTGCTCGTGCCGGTGTACGGAAACGACTCCTTGCCGTTCGCGTCGAGCTTCAACACACGACTATTCGTGTTCTGCGCGAACAGCATGGCGCCGTCGGCCATCGCGACGGGGCCATCGGCATTGTTGCCGGTGCCCGTCCAGACGGTCTTCCACGTTGCGCCGGCATCGATGACGCCGGGAATCGCAGTGACCTTGTAGTCGCGATGCTGCGGTTCCGGTGCGGCGGGACGCGCGGGCGGCGTTGCGCCTTGCGCCGGGGGGTTCTTGCAGTGACTCGTGATGTAGGCGGCGTAGTTCGCGTCGCGCGGCGCCTGAACGCCGGGTTGAGCGTGAGCTAGCCCCGCGGCGAGCACGGCACTGAGCAGGCCGATGGTTAAAGTCGTCGTCGTTCGCAAGCGCATGGTTCCTCCCATTACTTCCACGCCTCGACCGCTTTGCGTTGCAGCGAGTCGGGGCCAATTTCCATGATCTCGAGCGCCACGCCGTCCGGGTCGGCGATCCGGCCGACACGCGCCTTGGAAATGCCTACCGTCGGGTCGTCGAGCTTGAATCCCCGCTTACGCAAATTCGCGATGCTCGCGACGACGTCGTTCGTTTCGACGCCAACGTGCGTGATCCCGGTCGGCGCGCCCGCGGCGGCGGGCAGTAGCTCGACGAACGTGTCGCGGGAGAGCTGCAAATACGTGAGGCGCACGCTGCCGTCCGGGTTCTTGACCGTGAACGCCTCTTTCGCGCCCAGCGTGTCCTTGTAGAACTTCAGAGCGGCATCGTAATTCTTGGTGCTGATACCGATGTGATTGATGCCGCGCCGCGCATCGTCCTGCGCGGTGCTGACTTGTAGCGCCAGCGCTCCGACCACGACGCCGCAGACGAAGAGAATCGTGCTTTTCATTGGACCCCCATGCCGATGCGAGCCGGCGCCGCACTGAGCGGCACTATGCGCCGGATTGTACGGCTAATCGGGGGGCGCTGGCGTGTCGTTCCCGGTCAGTGGACGAACAACGCGATGAGGATGATGACCGGAATCGGAACGCCGAGAACCCAAAGCAGTAATGAGCGCATCGTTCTTCTCCCTAGGTGGTTTTGCGGCGACTTACAGATCGCGTTGTCTGCCGCCGTAGGTGGCCGCAAGACTGCCAACGAATGCGCCGCCGAGCAGCGAGATGAATAACCACAACGCGGCGTAGCTCGATGCCTTGCGCGCTTTTTCCGCAGTTGCCTTTACGTTGTCGCTGGCCTCGCGCAGCTTCGCCTGCATGCGCGCATAGGTATCAGTCACCCGCTTCTCGGCTTCCGCCCGCGACAGACCCGTGCGCTGCGCGATGATCGACCCCAAGTACCGGACATCCTCCGCGGGTAACGCGTCGGCGCCTGCGCTGCTCGCAAAAATTCGGCCCACCTCCGCGGTGGGCGGCGGCGCTGCCGCCGACGAGACCGCGGGTTCGTTCGCTCCTGCACTCGGCGTTTCTGTCGTTTCCCCGCGGAACAACGAATCGACGTAATACCCCATGGAGCTGAAGTCACCATTCGGCTTCGACATATCGGCCGACGTGGCCGCAGCGCCGGTGGCTGCGGCGGCAGCGGCGTTGACCGCTCCACTAGTGGCCGTGGCGCCCGCTTGCACACCGCCGCCGACGATCGATCCAATCACGG
Organism: Gammaproteobacteria bacterium; assembly: GCA_039933105.1. GTDB lineage: Bacteria > Pseudomonadota > Gammaproteobacteria > Steroidobacterales > Rariloculaceae > FEN-1219. Next base: position 42,492 of record JBDTOT010000012.1, read on the forward strand.
AGCTCAAGAGCGCGGCGGTAGCCACCGAGGCAACGGCCCAGGAGAGAAATCCATGGGCGGTATCGCGGAAATAGACTTCGTCGCCATGCACCGCCACCCACTTCGTCCGTAACCGGCCGGCGAGATAGCCGCCCACTGCCGCCGCGGCCAGCTGCGTCAGCGTGACCCACAGAATCGTCGACACGCCGAACGTGCCGGCGCTGACACTGTTCTGTGCCCACGGCGAAACGAACGCCAATCCGAGGCCGGTTCCGAGTATTAGAAGAATCAGCGACAACGCGGCGGCCGCGGCCGCGCCGGCGAGTATCGCGCCCCACGACACGGCGCTTGAGCTGGGGCCGCTAGTCGCGCCATCGAGCATCGGTAGCAAATGGTCGTGCGTCGGATTGAGTGTGCTCATAAAGCCCCCTGAAGATTGAGCAGCTACGTTAGTGGCGCCATCACACCCAGGCAGCCGGACAGAGAGCCCTTAGGACGTAAGCCACGTCCCACGGTCGTGGTCATTCGAGCGCAGGACACTTCTTACAATACGACGCCCTCCTCGTACCTGCCCCCGGCCCGCGGATCGCGTAACCATGAGCTACCGAAAGTCGGGGACAGGAGAGGAGAGTCGCCATGTTTGCTTACAAGACGTCATTGGTTGCCGTGCTCACGGTCGGAGCCTTGTGCGCCGGCTGCGCGGGCCATCGCACCAAAGAAGCCGGTTACACGCGAGAAGAGGCGCGCACGAGCTCGGACCGTCGGGCCAACGAAGACAGTCCGACTGTCGATATCGCGCGAGCGCGGACTTTGATCGAGCAGGTAGAGAAATCCGGCGGACAACAGTACGCCGCGACGGAGCTGCAAAGCGCGCGCAGCAAGATCCAACTCGCCGACACCGTCCGCGACAGTCACAAAGGCAGCCGCAAAGAGCGCGGCGCCACGGCTCGTCAACAGGCGGAGGAAGCTGTCGCCGACGCCGAACTAGCAGTCGCACTGTCGGAGCGCGGCGAGGCAGAGAAAGCCGCGAGCGCAGTCTCCGCCGGTACTGAAGCTTTGCGTCGCGAATCGGTACGCCAGGACACGAGCGACGTCCGCTCACAGGTCCCCGTCCGCCCTCTAGGAGTCGACCGATGAACTCGAACACTTTGAAAATATTGATGGTCACCGCCTCGTGCGCCGTTGTTCTGGGCGGCTGCAAGTCGTCGCCGGAACGCGCAGCGGATGTCGAGCGCGCACGCGTTCAGGTCAATGCACTCGCACAGGCGCCGCAAGCGGAGCAAGCCGCGAGCCGCGATCTTGCGAACGCGCGAAATTCTCTGAAGCGTGCCGAAACAGCGCTCGACGATCGCAACGAAAGCGCCACGCATCACTTCGCCTACCTGGCCACGCAGCAAGCCAAGACGGGTCTTGCGCGCGTCGGCGAGTCGCGGGCGAAGGAGCAGGTCGCGCAGGCCGAAGCGGCGCGCGCTCGAGTTCTACTCGAGTCACGTGAGCGCGAGGCCGAGGCCGCTAAGGAAGTCGCTGTTGAACAGTCGCAGCTGGCGGACGCTCGGGCCCGGCAAGCCGAGAGTGCTCGCGACGACGCACAGCAGGCGCAAGCGAATGCGGAGCGATCGCAGGCGGATGCTGCACGCGCACGTCAGGAGCTCGAGGACTTGAAAGCGAAACGAACGGAGCGCGGCATGGTGCTGACGCTGGGCGACGTGTTATTCGATACCGCTGCCTCTGCGGTCAAACCCGGCGGCATGAGTGTGCTCGATCGCGTGTCTGTGTTTCTCAAGGACCACGATCAAGTCAGGGTCATGGTGGAAGGACACACGGACAGCCGCGGCTCGGACGAATTCAACCAACATCTCTCCGAACAGCGCGCAGAAAGCGTCGCGCAGGCGCTCGAATCGCATGGCGTGGACGCCGATCGCGTGGAGACCATAGGGCGTGGCGAATCCATGCCGATTGCGGGTAACGACACGGTCGCCGGCCAACAGCTGAACCGTCGCGTCGAGTTGGTGTTTTCGGACGCGTCTGGCCAGTTCGCAAGCCGTACGGCCGCTCGTTAACTTGACTCTCAATTAGTAAGCACAGGGGAATAGCATGTCGACGATCAGTAAGGCAGTGAACAGTGGTGCCAACGGGATGAACGGATTCTTCAACGACGTCGAAGAACTGCTGGGCCATATCACGCATCTGCCGGATGCCGAAATCGCGGAACTACGCCGGAAAGTCGAATCGTCGTTGGGCGCGGCGCGTGACGCCATGGAAGGCAGCGTCCAATCGGTCGTCGATACGACGACGCGAGCGGCGAAGGCCACGGACGACCTCGTGCAAAACAATCCGTGGAAAGCGCTTGGCGTCGCGGCAGTCGCCTGCCTTGCTCTCGGTACGCTGCTGCGTAAACATTAGAGCTCCGTGCAGGGGCGCCAAGTCGCGCCCCTCGCTTTCTGGCAGGCGACGGCGCGTGCCGAACCCGCTACCATCTCCGCCTCGTTGCCCACGCGGAGACCAACCATGCGGAGAAACCTGGGTGTCTTTACGGCATGGCTCGCTGCCGCGCTGCTCGCCTTCGGCCTGCTGGCTCAACAACCCGTTCGCGCTGCCGACTTGGACTCGCTCGCGAAACGCGTGCAAGTGCTCGAGGACCGCGAGGCGATCCGCGCGCTGATCCTTGCGTACGGCCAGGCTCACGACCACCGGGACTACAAAACATTTGCGAGCCTGTTCGCGACGAACGGTGAATGGATCGGCGGCTTAGGCTCGGCGAAGGGTCCTGACGCCATTTTCGCGCTGATGGACAAGACCATCGGCCACCACCCGATGCCAAACGGCTCGGGCACGGTCCACTTGCTGACGAACGACCAGATCGTGATCGACGGCGATCAGGCGTCGGCGGTGACGAAGTGGATCTACATCACGCCCGGTGACGACAAGGCGCCGCAGCTGGTCTACGTCGGCCACTACGACGACAAGTTTGTCCGCGAGAAAGGCGCGTGGAAGTTTCTCCGCCGCGAGGCACCGGCGGATATTCCAATCCCCGAGGCAGCGGCACCGAAGAAATAGAACAAGGAGCACCCCCATGAGCGCACCGCCCGTACTGACTGAGCTCAAACTCTCGGCAGAGATGAAAGACGCCATCAACAAGGCGTTCGAAGTCCAGAAGCCGATTGTCGTCGCCTACGTCGACGAGAACCATTTGCCGCAGATTTCGTACCGCGGCAGCACGCAGGCCTACAGCGACAATCAGCTGGCGATCTGGGTCCGCAACCCGGAGGGGCGATTGCTCGAATCGATCGCACAAAACCCGGCTATGGCATTGATGTACGGCAACTTTGACCCTGCCGGGCGAGCCTTCATGACGTTGCGCGGCCGCGGGCACGTCGACAGCAGCGAGACCGTGCGCGGGAAGGTATATGACAGCGCGCACCCGTTCGAACGCGACAAGGACAAGGACCGCAAGGGCATCGCGATCGTCATCGATCTCGACAGCGTCGACGGCTTCTTCGGCGGCGCGATGCTGAAAATGCGCCGCTGAGCGAGGCGCATGGCGTTTCGCCTCAAAGGGGCCCGCGCGGCGGCGGTACTGATCGCCACGCTCGTCGCGCTGACCCCAGCACACGCCGCGCCGCGCCTCACACCCGTGCCCGAAGCCGAGCGCAGCGCCGAGCAACGCGAGCTCGCCACGCGATTCGCGTCGCTCGGCATGGCAAACGCCGTGGGGACCTACTTGCGCTACCCAGCGCTGGCAGCCGCCGTGCTGCCCTACACCGAGTACCTGCTCACCGCCTCCCCGCTACCGCCGCGGGATCGCGAGATTCTGTGGCTGCGCACCGCGTGGCTCGCGCACTCGACTTATCTTTGGGCACATCGCGTTCCCGTGGCACGGCGGGTGGGACTCAGTACGGCAGAAATCGCGCGCATTGCGGTCGGCCCCGACGATCGGAATTGGGGGACGTTCGACGCCGCACTGCTGCGCGCAGCCGACGAGCTGCACGTCGATGCGTTCATCAGCGACTCGACGTGGGAGACTCTGGCCGAGCGTTATAACGCGAATCAGCTAACCGACGTGGTCTACGGCGTCGGCGAGATCGCGATGCATGCGGACGTGGCCAACACGCTGCGAATCGAGATCGAGCCCCGCATCGCAGATCGCCCACCCTCCGCGACGCCCTACCGCGTGGCCGCTCGTCAAACGAATCAACGTCTCGTGGGCGGCGAGGCGCGCATCGCGCCACTGCCTGCGGCCCCCGGCGTGCCGGCCGCGAACGTTTTTCGCACCTTTGCCCGCAATCCGCCGGCCGACGCGCTGCGCAACGCCGTCGGCCGCCACATTCGCGACGAGACGTCATTGACGCCACGCCACCGGGAACTGCTGATCATGCGCGTCGGCGTAGTGCGCCGTTCCGAGTACGAGTGGGCAGCCCATTCACGCATCGGCCGGCAAGTGGGCATGGACGACGCCGACGTAGCACGCATCATCGCGGGGCCCGCAAGCCCGGGAGACTCGCTCGAAACGGAACTGCTGCGTGAAGTCGACCAGCTCAATCGCGATAACGCAGTCACCGACGACACCTGGACCGCGCTAGAGGCGAAGCTGACTGTGCCGCAGCTGCTCGATACGCTGATCACGGTGGGCGGTTTTCGCAGCGCGACGTATGCGATCAACAGCGCCGGCGTGCAACTCGACCGCAACATGACCCAGTTTCGTTTCCCGCGCGAGCTGCGCTGATCTCGCGCGAGTTCGCGTGCCACTTTTTCGGGCACGCACGTCGCGTGACTGGCTCTCGCACCAACCCCGAACAACTGCGCGCATCGCGCGCACATTAACCGAGCACTTTCTTGCGCGTCGTGAAGCGACAAGCGCGTCGCTCCGCGTTTCCCGTGCATGGCACAAACATTGCTTCGTGCGTTTGGGCACAGGAGACGGGCGTAACTACTAAAACGTAAAAACGCCCTCGGGAAAAGGAGAACCCTTCGATGAAAGACTTTGAAAGAAAGGTCACGCATTCACTCGTCTTGTTGAGCAGCGCGCTGTTGGTCACGACCGCGCAAGCGGCCGGCACCATCAAAATAGATGACACACGCTCGGTGACAATCGGCGGAGGCATGCGCGCCGGCTTCGCAATGACGGAAAACGGTGCACCCAACGGCACGGACGACTCAAAAGACTTCAGTCTGCAAAGCGCACGCCTGTACGTCAGCGGTACCGCATCGGACAAGATCAAGTTCACGTTCAACACCGAGTGCAAAGGCTGCGTGTTTGGTTCGCAGGACACTGTTGGTTCGGGCGGCGACATCGACGTGCTCGACGCGATCGCTCAGTTCGAGTTGAACCCGATGTTCAACATCTGGGTAGGCCGCATGTTGACGCCGGCGGATCGCATCGAGATGAACGGCCCTTACTACGGCCTGTCGTGGAATCAGTACACCGTACCGCTCCTGCCGTCGGACCAAGTTGGCCAAGCGGGTCTGCTCGGTCGCGACGACGGCGTCACGGTCTGGGGCGGCGTCGGCAAGTTCGCGTATGCCGCCGGCTTGTTCAAAGGCCTGCAAGGCGGCGCGAACCAGAAGGATAGCCCGCTGTTCGCCACGCGGCTGTCGTTCTCGTTCTTGGGTAAGGAGGACAACCCCGCCTATTACACGAGCAGTACGTACTACGGCGGCGGCGGCGACATCGCAACCCTCGGCTTCGTGTATCAGAAACAAAGTGACGGCACGGGCACCGCAGCGCAACCAGGCGACTTCGATGCGACGATCCTCGATTTCCTGTACGAGAAATCGATCGACAAAGGCAAATCGGCGTTCACCGTCGAGGCTGAATACAAGAAGTTCAACGCCGATCTGACACCTGCTGCGAAGGCGAGTGCGGGTTGCTTCTGCCTTTTCGACGGCACGTCCTACTTCGTTACCGCGGCCTACCTGCTCCCGAGCGCGGGCAAGATGAAGTGGCAGCCCTATATCCGCCACACATCGAACGAGCCGAGCACGGGCGCATCGAGCGATCTGAACGAACTCGGGTTGAACATGATCATGCGCGGCCACAACGCGCGCATGAATGTGAGCTACACGGATGGCGACGCGAACCTCTCGGGTGCGGCAGGAACCGACGCACACACGCTGTCGTTTGGCGTCCAGATACAGATCTAGGCAACTCAACCACATTCGAGGAATAACAATGAGACTCTCAAACGTATTGAAGTCATCGGTAGCGGCAGTCGTCGCTGCAGGTGCCCTGTGCGGGGGAACCGCACAGGCGCAGGAAACGATCAAGGTCGGCATCCTGCATTCACTGTCCGGCACCATGGCCATCAGCGAGACGACGCTGAAGGACACGATGCTGATGCTGATCGCCGAGCAGAACGCCAAAGGCGGCCTGCTCGGCAAGAAGCTCGAGCCCGTAGTAGTCGATCCGGCGTCGGACTGGCCTTTGTTTGCCGAGAAGGCGCGCGAGTTGCTGCAGGTGCAGAAGGTCGCCGCCGTGTTCGGCTGCTGGACCTCCGTGAGCCGCAAATCCGTGCTGCCGGTGTTCGAGGAGCTGAACGGTCTGCTCTTCTATCCGGTGCAGTACGAAGGTGAGGAGTCGTCCAAGAACGTCTTCTACACCGGCGCCGCGCCGAATCAGCAGGCAATCCCGGCCGTCGACTACCTCATGAACGAGATCAAGGTGAGGCGTTGGGTGCTCGCAGGCACGGACTACGTGTATCCGCGCACCACCAACAAGATCCTTGAGGCGTACCTGAAAGCGAAGGGCGTCGCCGATGCCGACATCATGATCAACTACACGCCGTTCGGTCACTCCGATTGGCAGTCGATCGTGGCCGAGATCAAGAAGTTCGGCTCGACGGGCAAAAAGACCGCGGTGGTGTCGACCATCAACGGTGACGCCAATGTGCCGTTCTACAAGGAACTCGGCAACCAGAAGATCTCGGCCGAGCAGATCCCTGTCGTCGCGTTCTCGGTCGGCGAGGAAGAGCTGTCGGGCATCGACACGAAGCCGCTCGTAGGACATCTCGCCGCGTGGAACTACTTCGAGAGCGTCAAGTCGCCCGTGAACGACGCGTTCATCAAGGCGTGGAAGACGTACATCAAGAACCCCAAGCGCGTGACGAACGACCCGATGGAGGCGCATTACATCGGCTTCAACATGTGGGTCGAAGCGGTGAAGAAGGCGGGCACGACGGATCCGAAGGCCGTGCAGGCCGCGATCATCGGGGTGTCCGTGCCGAACCTGACGGGCGGTATCGCCACGATGATGCCGAACCATCACATCACGAAGCCCGTGCTGATCGGCGAGATCCAGGCCGACGGCCAGTTCGAGGTCGTGTCGAGGACGCCGGGCACGGTGGTCGGCGACGCGTGGTCGGATTTTCTCCCGGGCTCGCGCGACATCACGGCTGATTGGACGCCGCCACTGTCCTGCGGCAACTACAACGTGAAGACGGGCATGTGCTCGGGTCAGAACTACAAGTAACTGCAACTCCGGGTCCGGCCCCCCGCGGGGCCGGACCCTCTCCTAACGAGCACGCGGGATGGAGCATCGAGTGAGAAGGATCCTGAGCGTCGCCGCGCTGCTATCGATGTGGATGCTGACGACGGCCGCGGCAGCGCTGGCCGGAGAGGAAGAGTTCACGCAGGCGATCTCCGCCATCGCGACGGCCAGTTCGTATTCCGAGAAAGACGCTGCAGCCACCGCGATTGCCGCGAGCGCCAACCCACGGGCCGAGACGGTGCTCGGTGCGATGTTGAAAGGCGAGCTGTACACACGCAACAGCGACTCGCGCGTGGTCACGGTGACGGACGCGGCGGACGGATTCGCGGTGCTCGACGCGACAACGGGCGAGGACTTGGGCACCGCGAGCACCAGCGATGTGAGCCGAGTGACCGTCAACAACGCGCTGCGCACGTCGCTGCGCGGTCTGCTCGCGACGCTGAAACTGCACCACACAGATCCCAAACAACGCGTCGCCGCAATCCGCGAAGTCGGCGAGTCGGGAGATCTCGAGATGCGGCAGACGCTCACGGACCTCCTCGCGACAGAGCAAGACTCAGATGTGCGCGGGGCCATTGATACGGCGGTCGCGACCTTGAATCTCGATAGCACGGAGCCCGCCGAGCGCTTGGCCGCCATCGAGCGCGTGGGCGGCGTCGTCAACGGCCTCACGCGCACGAAGATGTCGGCGCTGGCCGCCAACGAAAGCGTCGACGAGGAGACGAGGACGGCCGCGCGCAGAGCGTTGATCGACATCGAGCGACGCGTCGCCGTGTACGACGTCGTGCAAACGGCGTTCTTCGGCCTGAGCCTGGGCTCTATCCTCGTGCTCGCCGCCATTGGCCTGTCGGTGACGTTCGGCATCATGGGCGTCATCAACATGGCGCACGGCGAGCTCATGATGCTCGGCGCCTATACCACTTACGTCGTACAACAGCTGATGCCGAATGCGCTCGGCGCGTCGCTGTTCGTCGCCATGCCCGCGGCGTTCCTGGTCGCCGGGCTCGTGGGAGTCGCGATCGAGCGCGGCATAGTCCGCAGACTCTACGGCCGGCCGCTCGAGACCCTGCTCGCGACGTTCGGCGTGAGCCTCGTGCTCCAACAGGCCGTTCGCACGATCTTCTCGCCGTTGAACCGCTCGGTCGTCACACCGGCTTGGCTCAGCGGCTCAATCGAGCTCACACCCGGGCTCGACATCACGCTGAACCGGCTCTACATCCTGCTGTTCAGTCTGCTCGTGTTCGGCGCGTTGCTGCTCGTGCTGAAACGCACGCGGCTGGGTCTCGAGATGCGCGCGGTGACGCAGAACCGCGCGATGGCCGCGGCGATGGGCATTCGCACCGACCGCGTGGACATGCTCACGTTCGGGCTCGGCGCCGGCATCGCCGGGCTCGCGGGCGTGGCGCTGTCGCAGGTCACTAACGTGGGCCCGAATCTCGGCCAGGCGTACATCGTCGACTCGTTCATGGTCGTGGTGTTCGGCGGCGTGGGCAATCTGTGGGGCACTCTCGTGAGCGGGCTTTCGCTCGGCGTCGCGAGCAAGCTGATCGAACCCGCAGCGGGCGCGGTCATGGCGAAGATCTTCGTGCTGGTGTTCTTGATCGTGTTCATCCAGAAGCGACCGCGCGGGCTGTTCCCGCAGAAAGGTCGCGCGGCGGAAGCATGAGCATGCTCACGAAACGCTGGCCCGATCACGATCGCGGCGGCTACGTGCTACTCGGCGTTCTGGCTGTGCTCGCCGTCGTGGTGCCCGTCGCGAATCTCGCGATCCCCGACGGCTCGCCCCTGCATCTGTCGACGTTCATGGTCACGCTGCTCGGCAAGTACCTGTGCTACGCACTGCTCGCGCTGGCGCTCGATCTCGTGTGGGGTTACGTCGGCATCCTGAGCTTGGGCCACGGCGCGTTCTTCGCACTCGGCGGCTATGCCATGGGCATGTATCTGATGCGCCAGATCGGCGCGCGCGGCGTGTACGGCAACGCAGATCTGCCGGACTTCATGGTGTTTCTGAACTGGGACACGCTGCCGTGGTACTGGCACGGCTTCGACACGTTCTGGTTCGCGCTGGCGATGGTCGTGCTCGTGCCGGGGTTGCTCGCCTTCGTGTTCGGTTGGCTCGCGTTCCGTTCGCGTGTCGCGGGCGTGTATCTGTCGATCATCACGCAGGCGCTCACGTACGCGCTGATGCTCGCGTTCTTCCGCAACGAGATGGGCTTCGGCGGCAACAACGGACTCACGGACTTCAAGGAGCTACTCGGCTTCGATCTGCAGAGCGACAAAACGCGCGTCGCGCTGTTCCTCACATCCACCGCCGCGCTCGCACTCGGCTACCTCGCGTGCCGTTACGTCGTAACGTCGCGGCTCGGCCGAGTGGTCGCCGCGATCCGCGACGCCGAGGACCGGGTGCGGTTCGTCGGCTTCCGCACGCATCACTTCAAGGTGTGGGTCTTCACGCTGTCGGCCGTGCTGTGCGGCATCGCGGGCGCTTTGTACGTTCCGCAGGTCGGCATCATCAACCCCAATGAGTTCCAGCCGCTGAATTCGATCGAGCTCGTCGTGTGGGTCGCGGTCGGCGGCCGCGGCACGCTGTACGGGGCGGCGCTCGGCGCCGCCGTCGTGAACTACGCGAAGTCCACGTTCACGGCGCTGCTGCCGGAGGTGTGGCTGTTTGTGCTCGGGACATTGTTCGTGCTCGTGACGATCGCCCTCCCGCGTGGGCTCGTCGGAATCGCCGCTCGCTTCAAGAGATCTCAGCATGCTTGAGTCCGGCCCGCACGACGCCGAAGACTGGGCACGCGACGACCCGCTGCCGGGCGGAATTGATGCGCCGCACAAGTGGATCTTGTACCTCGACAAGATTTCCGTGAGCTTCGACGGCTTCCGCGCGCTGAACAACCTGAACCTCTACATCGAGCGCGGGGAGCTGCGCTGCGTGATCGGCCCGAACGGCGCCGGCAAGACTACGATGATGGACGTGATCACGGGCAAGACGCGCCCAGACGAAGGCGAAGCTTTCTTCGACGGCTCGATCGATCTGCTGCAGCACTCGGAGCCCGAGATCGCGAGCTGGATCGGCCGCAAGTTTCAGAAACCGACGGTGTTCGTGAATCACACGGTCCTCGAGAACCTCGAGCTCGCGGGGCTGCACGACAAGCGCGTGTGGCACACGCTCATCACGAAACTGTCTGCCCAGGACAGGTACCGCATCGACGCGACGCTGCGGACGATCGGTCTGCTCGATCGCGCGACGCGGCCGGCGGGCGCGTTGTCGCACGGCCAGAAGCAGTGGCTTGAGATCGGCATGCTGCTGATGCAGAACCCGCGCGTGCTGCTCGTGGACGAGCCGGTCGCCGGTATGACGCGCCATGAGACCGAAGCGACGGCGGAGCTGCTGAATGGGCTCGCGGGCGAGCACTCAGTGGTGGTCGTCGAGCACGACATGGAGTTCGTGCGCTCGATCGCGCGGCGCGTGACAGTGCTGCACGAAGGTCACGTGCTGGCCGAGGGGCCGATGGACGTTATTCAGAACGATCCCAAAGTCATCGAGGTGTACCTTGGCGAGTGATCGTTCACCGCTCGGCACCGCGTTGTGCCGCACAGTCGGCGTCCCGCGCGCATCGATCGCCAGCATGCGAGGGCTGTTTCGAAACCGCCGCAAGTACATCCCTGTAGGCTCGCGCCGCGCCGTCCCTGGCGCGGAGCGTTTCGAAACAGCCCTCGCATGCCGACGATCGATGATTATGCACAGCGCGTGTGCGGCGCACGTGGCACAGCACAGCGAGCGATCACGCCTGCGGTTGGATGTGGACAACGGCGGCGCGGGCACGACCTTCGATGTCGGCCGTTGGCGTGAGATGACCGTTTCGGAGCGCTCCGCGCCAGGGACGGCGCGGCGCGAGCCTACAGGGACGTACCTGCGGCGTTTCCGAAACGGTCATCTCACGCCGACGGCCGACTGCGATGCCATCAACCCCGCGCCGATGGGAGCCACCGCGTGCTGACGGTGAAGGGATTGAATCAGTCGTATGGGCAGAGCCACACGCTGTGGGACATCGAGCTCGACGTGCCGCGCGGGGCGGTCGTGAGCCTCATCGGGCGCAACGGGGTCGGTAAGACCACGCTGCTCGGGTGTCTCATGGGGTTGCTCAAGACGGACTCCGGCAGCATTACGTTCGACGGGCGCGAGCTTGCCGGCTCGCGTGCCGAGCAACGCGCACCACTCGGCATCGGTTTCGTGCCGCAGGGCCGCATGATCTTTCCGCTGCTCACCGTGGAAGAGAACCTGCGCATCGGTTTACCCGCTCGCGCAAAGCGTGCGCCAAAAACGGCAACCCACGCGGTCGTGCCCGACCTCGTCTATGAGCTGTTCCCCGTGTTGAAGTCGATGCGCAGACGCCGCGGCGGCGACCTTTCGGGCGGCCAGCAACAGCAACTCGCGATCGGCCGCGCGCTCGTGCTGAACCCGAGCCTGCTGATTTTGGACGAGCCCACCGAAGGCATTCAGCCCAGCATCGTCAAGGAAATCGGCGACGTGATTCAGCGCTTGAAGCACGAGCTCGCCATGACCGTGCTCGTAGTGGAGCAGAAGCTACCGTTCGTGCGCCGCGTGTGCGACCGATTCTGCATCATGGACAAAGGCCGGGTCGTCGGCACGGGCGCCATGCCCGAACTCACCGACGATCTCGTGCGTAACTTTCTCTCCGTGTGATGACGGAAATCTGGTCACAGGCCGTGCTGATCGGCGGGTGGTTCGGCCTGCTGCACGCGTTCGATGCCGATCATCTCGCGACGATCGGCGGGCTCGCATTGCGCGATCGCTCGATGCCCGCGACGGGGTATGCCCTGCGCTGGGCGCTCGGTCACGCAGCCGCGCTCGGCATCATCGCGACAGCCGTGCTCGGATTGGGGCTCGTGACGGCGGCAGACTGGACCGCGCACGGCGATTGGCTCGTGGCGCTCGCGTTGTTCGCGATCGGCCTGCAAGCACTCCGAATCGCATGGCAATGGTTGCGCGCGGCACGGCGCGGATTTGCGCTGCCGAAGGCCGCTGCCCACTCCCATGACGACACGCGAGGTCACGTGCACTTCCTGGCGCCCTGGCACTCGCATGGCGCGCCGGGCCGCATGAGCTTGCTGATGGGGTTGCTGCATGGCGGCGCAGGCTCCGCTGCCGTTCTTGCGTTGCTGCCGCTCGCGCACTTTCACAGCGGTGTCGCAGCGGCTGTCTACCTCGCGTGTTTTTCTCTCGGAGTCACGGTCGGCGCGCTCGCGTTCGCGCGCGTATTCGCACTGCTGGCACGCCGCTCGGCTGCCGCCGGTGAACGGCTGGCGGCCGCGTTTCAGACGACTGTTGGTGTGTTCGCCCTCACGAGCGGCGCGTGGCTGCTGTACGAAATCACCCATGCCGGCTGACGGCGCGATCGAACAGCAACGCGGCTGGCGCGGCGCGCTCGCGCTGCGTTTCGCTTCACGCGGCGGCAAGACCGTGCTCGCGGAACGGCGGCACGAGGGTCCGTTGTATATCCAGCAGACGTTCTCCCCCGGCGACGGCGTATGTCATGCCTACCTGTTGCATCCACCGGGCGGCCTTGCCGGCGGCGACGAACTGACACTCGACGCACGTTGTGATCCCGGCGCACGCGTACTGCTCACGACACCGGCGGCCACGAAGTTCTATCGCAGCGACGGCCTCCCGAGCGTGCAACGCCAGCGTTTGCACGTGGCCGCCGATGCGACGCTCGAGTGGTTGCCGCTCGACACGATCCTATTCGGCGGCAGTCGCGCAACGATCGAGACGTCGGTGGAGCTTGCTCGTGGCGCCCGCTTCATCGGGTGGGAGCAACTCTCGCTCGGCCGGCCGCTGTCGGGCGATCACTACGCTGCAGGCTGGCTTGAGCAGCGCACGCGAATCTCCGTCGCCGGAGAGCCGCTGTTGATCGACACGCTGCGTTGGCGTGCGGGCGACCGGCTGCTCGACGCCGAATGGGGTCTTGCTGGTTTCGGGGTGTGCGGCGCTTTGCAGGTCTTCCCGGCCGATGCCCGTCTCCTTGCGCCCATCCGGGGGCTGCTGGGCGCCGTCACCCCGTCTTCTCACGAGCTGCGCTGTGCAGCGACTCTACTCGGCGAGCTGCTCGTCGTGCGCTGCCTGAGCCACTCGGCGGAGCGCATGCGCAACCTGCTCGAAGAGCTCTGGGCACTCGTCCGCACCGCCGTGATCGGCTGCGCACCGAGCCCACCGCGAATCTGGAGGACATAGACAAAGCATGGATCTCACGCCAAGAGAAAAGGACAAGCTGCTGATCTTCGTCGCCGCCCAGGTTGCAACGGCGCGACGCGCACGCGGCGTGAAGCTCAACTACCCCGAGAGCATCGCGTTGATCTCGGCCGCGATCTTGGAAGGCGCGCGCGACGGCAAGAGCGTGGCGGCGCTCATGAGCGAAGGCGCGACGATTCTGACGCGCGACGAGGTCATGGACGGCATACCGGAGCTGGTTACGGAAGTGCAGATCGAAGCCACGTTCCCCGACGGCACGAAACTCGTGACCGTCCACAACCCGATCGTGTAGCGAACGATGATCCCTGGCGAATACCTGATCGACGATGGCGAGATCGAGCTGAATGCGGGCCGCACCACGCTCAAGGTCATCGTCGCGAATACCGGCGACCGCCCGATCCAGGTCGGCTCGCACTATCACTTCGCGGAGACGAACGAGGCGTTGCGTTTCGATCGCGCCGCGGCACTGGGATTTCGGCTGAACATTCCCGCCGGCACGGCCGTCCGCTTCGAACCGGGCCAGGAGCGTACGGTCGAGCTCGTGGCGCTCGCAGGCGCGCGGCGCGTGTACGGCTTCCTGGGCCACGTCATGGGACCGTTGCCATGAAGATCTCGCGGCGCGCCTACGCCGATATGTTCGGCCCCACCACGGGCGATCGCGTGCGACTCGGCGACACCGATCTCGTGATCGAGGTCGAGGTCGATCACACCGTGTACGGCGACGAAGTAAAATTCGGCGGCGGCAAAGTCATTCGCGACGGCATGGGTCAGAGTCAGCGCCCTTCGGCCGACACGGTGGACCTCGTGATCACGAACGCGCTGATCCTCGACTACTGGGGCATCGTGAAGGCCGACGTCGGTATCAAGAACGGCCGCATCGCCGCGATTGGCAAAGCCGGCAATCCCGACACGCAACCCGGCGTAACGATCGTGATCGGTCCCGGCACGGAGGTGATCGCAGGCGAAGGCCAGATACTGACGGCCGGCGGCATCGACGCGCACATTCATTTCATCTGCCCGCAGCAGATCGAGGAAGCGCTGACGTCCGGCATCACGACGATGATCGGCGGCGGCACGGGGCCGGCCACGGGCACGAACGCGACAACCTGCACGCCGGGCCCTTGGAACATCATGCGCATGCTGCAAGCGGCCGATGGCTTCGCGATGAACCTCGGCTTCTTGGGCAAAGGCAACGCGAGCCTGCCGCTGCCGCTCGAAGAGCAGATCGAGGCGGGCGTGATCGGGCTCAAGCTGCACGAGGACTGGGGCACGACGCCGGCCGCGATCGACAACTGCCTCGCCGTTGCCGAACGCTACGATGTGCAGGTCGCGATCCACACCGACACACTGAACGAATCGGGCTTCGTCGAAACGACGTTGGCCGCGTTCAAAGACCGCACGATCCACACGTATCACACCGAAGGCGCCGGCGGCGGCCACGCGCCCGACATCATCAAGGCGTGCAGCGCGGAGAACGTGCTGCCCTCCTCCACGAACCCGACGCGCCCCTACACCGTGAACACCGTCGACGAGCATCTCGACATGCTGATGGTGTGCCATCACCTGGACCCCGGCATCCCCGAGGACGTCGCGTTCGCCGAGTCGCGCATTCGCCGCGAAACCATTGCCGCTGAGGACATCCTGCACGACCTCGGGGCGTTCTCGATGATCTCGTCGGACTCCCAAGCGATGGGCCGTGTCGGTGAAGTCATCACACGCACGTGGCAGACGGCGCACAAGATGAAGGTGCAACGCGGCGCACTGCCCGAAGACAACACGCGCAACGACAACTTCCGCGTCAAGCGCTACGTCGCGAAGTACACGATTAACCCTGCCGTCACGCACGGTGTCGCCGAGCACGTGGGTTCTGTCGAGGTCGGCAAGCTGGCCGATCTCGTGCTTTGGCGCCCGGCTTTCTTCGGCGCGAAGCCATCGTTGATCATCAAGGGCGGCATGATCGCGTCGGCACCGATGGGCGATGCGAACGCGTCGATTCCGACACCGCAGCCCGTGCACTACCGGCCGATGTTCGGCGCCTTCGGCCGCGCCCTCGAGCGCACGTCTGTGACGTTTGTATCGGGCGCCGCATTCGCGGCCGGCGTCGACCGGCATTACGGACTCGCGAAGTCGATCGTGCCCATCGGCGATACGCGTCGCGTACGCAAAGCGGACATGCGGCTGAACGCGTATACGCCGACGATCGAAGTCGACCCGGAAACCTACGAAGTGCGCGCCGACGGCCTGCTTCTGACGTGCGAACCCGCCACGTCGTTGCCGCTCGCGCAGCGCTACTTCCTGTTCTGAAGTGGAGCCACGATGAGCGAGCCGTTACGCCTGTTTACGGAGCACTTTCCGATCGGTGGACGCGTCGGCCAAACGACCATTGCGACGTTGAAGGCCGTGCTGCCCTTCGAGCGCCGGCAAAAAGCGCGGCAGCGAACACGGACGACGGCTGGCGAAGACATCGGCGTCCAACTCCAGCGCGGCACGATTCTGCGCGGCGGCGATCTGCTGCGCGCCGCGGACGGTACGCTGCTCGAGGTGGTGGCCGCACACGAGCCCGTGTCGACCGTGTTCAGCCGCAGTTTGCGGCCGCTTGCGCGCGTGGCGTATCACCTCGGCAACCGCCATGTCCCGCTACAGATCGGCGCCGGCTGGGTCCGTTACCTCGCGGACCACGTGCTCGACGCGATGGTCACGCAGCTCGGTCTGAACGTTGTGCACGATGACGAGCCGTTCGAACCAGAAGCCGGCGCGTACGGATCGCACTCACACTCGCGTGGTCACGCCGACCCTGGCCACGCTCGCGGCAGCATCGCGTTCGGCGATTTGCACGCCGTGCACGGCCACGAGCCATGAACGCGGCGACGCTGCGCCTCTGGCAACTGATCAGCCCGACGCTGCCAGTCGGCGCGTACAGCTACTCGCAGGCGCTCGAGTACGTGATCGAGTGCGGCACGGTTCGCGACGAGCCGAGCACGCTCTCATGGCTACGCGAGCTGCTGCACCACGGGCTCGCAGCGCTCGACTTGCCCGTGTTGCTGCGCGTGCATCGCGCGTGGACTCGCGCAGATGCGGCGGCCGTCGCGCAACTCAGCCGCGAGCTCGAAGCGCGACGCGACACGGCCGAGCTGCGGTTCGAGGACCTGGCGATGGGCGGCGCCTTGACGCAATTGCTCGCCAACCTCGGCGAGCCCCTGCCGGCCGGCGCACCGCGCCTGCCTTTCGCGAGCGCGTTCGCTGTGGCATGCGCGAACTGGCGAATATCCGAGGATGACGCGTGCGCCGGCTTCGCGTGGGCTTGGTGCGAATCGCAGATAGCCGCGGCCGTGAAGCTGGTGCCACTCGGCCACACTGCAGGCCAACGTCTACTGCTCGCGCTTGGCGGCGAAATCGGCGCGGCCGTGGCATACGCAGCAACCCTCGGCGACGACGACGTCGGCACCACGCTGCCCGGGCTTGCCATCGCGAGTGCGCTGCACGAAACGCAATACACCCGCCTGTTCAGATCATGAGGAGAACGACCACATGCTAGACAACGTTCTAAGAATCGGCGTCGGCGGCCCCGTCGGCTCGGGCAAGACGAGCCTCATCGACGCGCTGTGCAAGCGGATGCGCGAGCGTTACCACATCGCTGTAGTGACGAACGACATCTACACGCAGGAGGACGCGCAGATCCTGATTCGCTCCAAAGCGCTGGCCGAGGATCACATCATGGGCGTCGAAACCGGCGGCTGCCCGCACACGGCGATCCGCGAGGACGCATCGATGAACTTGGCCGCGATCGATACGATGGTGCAGCGCTTCCCGACACTCGATTTCATCTTCGTCGAAAGCGGCGGCGATAACTTGAGCGCCACGTTCAGCCCCGAGCTCGCGGACATCACGCTGTACGTGATCGACGTGGCGGCCGGCGACAAGATTCCGCGCAAAGGCGGCCCCGGCATCACGCGCTCAGACCTGCTGATCATCAACAAAATCGATCTCGCGCCCATGGTAGGCGCTTCGCTCGAGATCATGCAGCGTGACACTCTGAAGATGCGCGGCGAGCGGCCGTGGGTGTTCACGAACCTCAAGGAGCGTCACGGCCTCGACGTCATCGAGCAGTTCATCGTGCGCGCGGGAATGCTGCAGGCGGCGTGACGCGGCATCGCGAAGCTCCCCGCCGGCAGCAAAGCGCCGGATACCCAGCCGGTCGCCGACGCCGGGGACCTCAGAGGAACCGCCTCACCGGCCGCCGGCAAGCAGCCGCTGGCGACCAGCGCCGCCTCGGGGGCACCGACACCCGGAATCGCATGAACTGTCGACTAGCCGACATACGCGGGGGGGTCGGACGCGCGATAAACACCCCGCATGCTCTCGTATTCGGTAAAGGACAGTCTGGCCGCGGCGCGGCCGTCTTGCTACGCTAGACTGCTGGAAACGAAAGGAAATCGGTCGGAACCCGGCAGTTCACTGGCAGCGCCAACAGGAAGGCCGCCAACCCGGTCCAGCTGGAAAGCCCCACCCCTTCATTAAAGGCACCCGCAGTGAATTCACAGACCCTCGCCAGTACGGTCAATCGTGGCCCGCAGGCCACGCTCAACACCGAGACACGGCTGAAGCTCTACCGCTCGATGCAGGAATGCCGCGTGCTCGAGAAACGAGCCTACGACCTCTTCATGCAGAACATGATCAAGGGCACGAGCCACCTCGCCCTCGGCCAAGAAGCAATCGCGGCCGGGTTCGGTCTCGCGATGCAGCCCGGCGACTACACGTTCTGCACGTATCGCGGCCACAACCACACGCTCGTACGCGGCGTGTCGATGACCGAAATACTGGGCGAGCTCATGGGCAACGCATCGGGACTGATGCGAGGCAAGGGCGGCTCGATGCACCTCACGAGCATCAAGCACAACGTGATGGGTTCCTACGCCATCATCGGCGCACACCTCACGATCGCCAACGGCGCCGCCTGGTCGGCGCAATACCGCGGCACCGACCAGGTGGCCGTGTGCTTCTTCGGCGACGGCACCACGAACATCGGCGCTTTCCACGAAGCGCTGAACTTCGCCGTGATCTGGAAGCTGCCGATCGTGTTCGTGTGCGAGAACAACCTCTACATGGAATACACGTCGATCTACGACGTCACAGCCGTGGAGCATCCCGCCGCGGACCGGGCGAGCGCTTATGGGCTCGAGCCGGTGCTGATCGATGGCAACGACGTGGACGTGGTGTACCGCACGGCGATGCGCGCTCTCGACCTCGCCCGCAAAGGCGGCGGCCCGAGCCTGATCGAAGCACAGACGTACCGCCATGGCGGCCACTCGCGCGCCGACCCAGGCAAGTATCGGCCGGATGAAGAAGTGCAGGCGTGGCTGGCGAAGGATCCGATCCCGACGTACCGCCAGCGCTTGGCGCAGCTCGGCATCAGCGAGGCCGAGCTCAAGAAAATCGACGACGAAGCGAAAGCACAAGTCGATGCTGCGACGGAGACCGCGCGTAATGCGCCGCCGACGCCGCTCGAGTTGGCCGACAAGGATTTGTGGGCAGATGGAGGCTCGGCGTGGCGCAACTAACTTATCGCGAGGCCGTAGCAGCCGGCATGCAACAGGAAATGCGACGGGACCCGAACGTCGTGTTTCTCGGTGAGGACGTGGCCGCCGCCGGCGGCGTGTTCAAGACCACCGTGGGCCTGCTGGAGGAATTCGGCCCGAAGCGCGTACGAGACACACCGATCTCGGAACAAGCGATTCTTGGCGCCGCGATGGGCGCCGCGATGACGGGCCTCCGGCCGATCGCCGAAATCATGTTCTCCGACTTCTTCGCTGTGTGCTGGGACATCGTCGCGAACGAAATCGCGAAGACCCGCTACATGACGGACGGCCAGGTCACGCTGCCGCTCGTCATCAAGTCGGGCAACGGCGCTGGCTCACGTTTCGGCGCGCAGCACTCGCAGGCCGTCGAGAACTGGGCCATGGCGGTACCCGGCCTCAAGGTCGTCGCACCGGCATTCCCGGCAGACGTCAAAGGCCTGATGGCCTCGGCGATCCGCGACAACGATCCCGTGCTGTTCTTCGAGTCGAAGTCGCTGTACGCCGTGAAGGGCGAGGTGCCTGAGGGCGAATACACCGTGCCACTCGGCAAGGCCAACGTGATCCGTCAAGGCACCGACGTCACGATCGTGGCGCTCGCGCTGATGGTGCCGCGCGCTCTGAAAGCGGCGGATATGTTGAAGGAGCAGCACGGCATCAACGCCACGGTCATCGACCTGCGCTCGCTCGTGCCGCTCGACACACAGACGATCCTGACCGAAGTCGCGAAGACCGGCCGGCTCGTCACCGTCGAAGAGAACCCGCGGCTCTGTGGCTGGGGTGCGGAGATTTCGTCGATCGTGTCCGAAGAGTTGTTCTGGGATCTCGACGGCCCGATCGTGCGCGTCACCACGCCGCACATTCCGCTATCGGCCGCCAACAACCTCGAAGACATGCAGTTGCCGAACCCTGAGCGCATCGTCGCCAGCGTTCGCCAGCTTTGCGATTAGCCGCGGAGAAAGACTCGATGAACGTATTGATGCCGCAGCTGGGCGAAACCGTCGCCGAAGGCACTGTCGCGAAATGGCACAAGAACGTCGGTGACAAGATCGCCATCGACGAGCTGCTGTTCGACGTCGAAACCGACAAGGTGTCGATGGAAGTCACGGCGATCACCACGGGTGTGATCACGAAGATCCTCGTGCCCGAGGGCGCGACGGTCGACGTGGGCACCATCCTGGCGGTCATCGACGACGGCGCAGGCGCTACCGTCACCGCACCGGCCACGCAGCCGGCGGCACCGGCACCGGTCTCCCCCCCACCAGCCGCCGAAGCTTCGCCGCCGTCGTGGTACGCCGCAATGCCGCCCGCGATGAACCAGGCCACCGAGCAATACACGCCGCCAGCCGCAGTTGAGCCAGCCACTACCGCCGTCAGCGCGGCACAGCGCGACAGCCACCAGCGTCTGTCGCCGGCCGTCCGCCGGCTCGCCGCCGAATACCGGCTCGATCTGGCCGCCGTCAACGGCTCTGGCCGCAACGGGCGCATCACCCGGCGCAACGTCCTCGAGTTCATGCAGACGCGGCAATCGGCCCCCACGCAGGCGGCCGCTGCGCCAGCGGTTGCGAAGCCGGCGACGGCGCCCGCTGCCGCCCCCGTCGCGCGCGCTCCCGCACCGGGTCCTGTGCCGGCCTCGCAGCTCGGCACGAAGGTGCCGTTCACACGCATCCGCCGTCTCACGGCCGATCACATGGTTCGCTCGAAGGCCACGAGTCCGCACGTGCTGCAGGCCGTGGAAGTCGACTTCCAGCGTGTAGACCAAATACGTAAAGCCGTGCGTGACGCGTGGAAGGCGAAGCACGGCCATTCACTGACGTACCTGCCGTTCATCGGCAACGCCGTGTGTCGTGCGTTGCAAGACTTCCCGCACCTGAACTCCAGTGTCGACGGCGACAGCCTGGTGCTGCACGAGCACGTGAATCTCGCGATCGCCGTGGACCTTGGCGCCGAAGGTCTCGTGGCGCCCGTTGTGAAAGCGGCCGAGAATCTGTCAGTCGCGCAACTCGCCGACGCGATCGCAGATATCGCTCAGCGCGCGCGCACGAATCGCCTGAAACCCGATGACTTCTCCGGCGGCACCTACACGCTGTCGAACTCGGGTACGTTTGGCACGCTGATCACGGCGCCGATCATCAATCAACCGCAGGTTGCGATTCTGTCGACGGACGGTGTCCGCAAGAAACCGGTCGTCGTGGAGACCTCGGAAGGCGACTCGATCGCGATCCGCCCCGTGGGCGTGCTCGCGCAGTCGTTCGACCACCGCGCCGTCGACGGCGCTTACTCCGCAGCATTCCTCGATCGTTTGCGCCGGCTCATTGAAACGAGCAACTGGTCCATCGAAGTCTGAACATGCCGAAACACACGCTCGGCTGGATCGGTGCCGGCGGGCGGATGGGCGCGGCGATGGCGAAGCGCCTACTCGCGGCCGGCCATGACGTCACCGTCTACAACCGCACGCGCAGCAAGGTCGAGCCGCTCGCAGCGCTCGGCGCAAAGATCGTCGATTCGCCGCGCGCCATGCGCGGGCTCGACGTCGTGTTCACGACTGTATCCGCGTCCCAGGATCTCGCAGCGGTGTGTCTTGGCGCAGACGGTGTGCTCGGCAAGGACCAATCGCCGAAGCTCTTGATCGACTGCTCGAGCGTCTCGGAGGAAGCCTCGGCCGACGTGCGAGCCGCGGCGGCCAAGCTCGGCACGGACATGCTCGCTGCGCCTGTCAGCGGCAATGCAAAAGTCGTCAC
Organism: Gammaproteobacteria bacterium; assembly: GCA_039933105.1. Taxonomy (GTDB): domain Bacteria; phylum Pseudomonadota; class Gammaproteobacteria; order Steroidobacterales; family Rariloculaceae; genus FEN-1219. Next base: position 64,542 of record JBDTOT010000012.1, read on the forward strand.
CGCAGGCAAGCTCACGATCGTGGCATCCGGCCCGCGCAAGGCGTTCGATCTCGCGAAGCCGTACCTCGATGCGCTCGGCGTAGGCGTCACCTACGTCGGTGAGGGCGAGCTCGCACGCATGGTCAAGATTTGCCACAACCTGTTGCTCGGCGTCGTGGCGCAGTCGCTAGCCGAAATCACGGTGCTGGCGGAGAAAGGCGGCGTGCCGCGCAGCGCGTTCCTCGAGTTCATCAACAACAGCGTCATGGGCTCGATGTTCTCGCGCTACAAGACGCCGGCGTTCGTGAACCTCGACTGGACGCCCACGTTCACGCCGGTGCTGTTGCTCAAGGATTTGGATCTCGGGCTCAAAGCGGCCAAGCAGCTCGATGTGGAGCTGCCGGTTACGCACATCACACGCGAGCTGGTCCATGCCGCCGTCGAGGCCGGCCATACGGACTGCGACTTCGCGATCCTGCTCGAGCAGCAGGCAAATGCAGCGGGCATGAAGCTCGTGCCGGAGAACATCGCCGTCGACGACGGACTGAAGAAGAAATCCGGCTAGTCCTGCCGTTCCGCAGCGGCTTTCAAGCAGCGCACGAACTCGTTGAACGCCGGCTTAAGGTCCGGAATCGACTTGGCAATCAGTGGCGCGAACAGCCCTGCAAATTCCTCGCGCATGTCGAACTCTACGCTGCCGCTGTTGTGTGGCGCGATCGTGAACGTGCGCGTTCCGGTGAACAAACCGAGCGGCATGCCCCCGCGCCAGACCATACGCCGCGGCGCGTCGAGCTCCGCGACTCGGACCGGGAAAGCGCGCCCAGGGCTCAACTTCGTATGCACGGTGACGGTAGCGCCCAACGCCACATAGCCAGCTACCTTGTCGACCGTGGTGTTCCACGCGGGCCAACGGGCCACGTCTATTAATAGCGCCCACACGCGCTCGGCTGGCGCTTGGATGGAACCTGCGGCTTGGAAGGTCTTCATCGATTGATGTTACTCGGGGTACGCCCGACTGTTGGTAGTTCTGGTCGATCAATTCTGCTACGTTGTCGCCGCAACTGCGAGCCACCGCCGCATAGCCAAAGGACTAGCTGAGAACATGAGCCGCGAACTGACCCCCACCGCCGGTCGCTGGTACCGGGACCTGGAAAGAGATGAGACCTTCAAAGTCGTAACCGTCGACGAAGACGACGACTTGATCGAGATTCAGCACGCCGACGGCGAGATGGAAGATCTCGAGTCCGCGGAGTGGTTTGAGATGGATCTCGAGCGCATCGAAGAACCAGAGGACTGGTTGAACGAGGCCAAGGACGAGAAAGAAGACAAAGACGATCGCGACGACGATCTCGAGGACGACGACGACGATGACGACGAGGATGATGATGACGATGAGGACGACGATGACGGCGATCGCGACGACTACTAGCGCCGCTCTGTCCCGCTCCTCCTGGCTCGTCGCGGCGGCCATGTCGGTGCTATGCACCGCCGGCGCGAGCGCGCAGTCGCTCGTCGACCAGCTCGCATGGGCCTACGCGATAACACCGGGCACAGACCCCGCCGCGCCGGCCGACGACGGCACGCAGCGCCAGCTGCCCGGCACGGACAAGACGTTCAAGGTCGATCAGATCCGCAACCGGTTCGGGCCCTCCGACTGGTTTCCCGGCGAACACCCGAGCATGCCGAGTGTCGTGGCCAACGGGCGCGAGGCGGCGGGCATCTGGGCGTGCTCGCTGTGTCACTACCCGAATGGCAAGGGCCGGCCCGAGAACGCGGGCGTCGCGGGGCTTCCGAAGGAATACTTCGCCCAACAGCTCTACGACATGAAGCACGGGCTGCGCATGAGCGCGGACACGCGCAAACCGAATACGTCACGCATGATCGCCTTCGCGGCCGCCATGACCGACGACGAGATCCGACAGGCCGCCGAATACTTCGGCGCCATGAAGTGGACGCCCTGGATCGACGTCGTCGAAACCAAGACGGTCCCGAAGACTTCGCCGCGCGGTGGCATGCACCTACGGCTCGAAGGCGCGGAGGCCGGCACGGAGCCGCTCGGCAAACGCATCATCGAGACGCCGCGCAATACCGAGTACACGGAGCTGCTACGCAACCCGCATTCGGACTTCATTGCTTACGTGCCAGTCGGCGCCACGGCGAAAGGCAAAGCGCTTGCGACGACGGGTGGCGGCAAGACGACTCAGTGCACCGTGTGCCACGGCGACAACCTGAACGGACTCGCGGTGGTCCCAAGCCTGCGCGGCCGTTCGCCGAGCTACATTGCGCGCCAGCTCGCGGACTTCAAGCAGGGAACGCGGCACGGCCCATGGGCGCCGCTGATGGCGCAAGTCGTGGCGAAGCTCTCCGCCGACGACATTCTGAACCTGTCCGCGTATCTCGCGTCCTTGCCGCCGGAGCGCTGAGCAAGCGGCTACGGCCGAAACTCGCGGGGCTCGAGCCGAACGTCGACCGACGCGACCTCGAACCCGAGGCTCTGCCGCTTCGGGCGAAACTCGTTGGCCTGCACAAGCAAAGTGACGTTCGCAGGCGGCGCCTGGTCGCACACGGGCTCGGCGGCCTTCAGCACGAACGAGCCATCGACGCCGCTACGCGTCGAGAGTTGCTCTTCCAGATACGTGACTTCGACGACCGCATACGGCACGGGCTTGCCATTGGCGTCGCGAACCGACCCGCGCAGCTCGTACTGCGCGCAGGTGGCGCGGATGATCCAGCGCTCGATGAAACCAGTGCCCGCGTCGTGGCTCGCGTTTACCAGCACGTTCAGCAGCAGGAACATCGCTGAAGCGATCACGATGCCGATCACGGCGAACAGCAGGTAACGAAACGCGCCCACGTGCTACTTCGTTAACCCTCGATCTTCAGCAGCCGGCGCAAGTTGCCGCCGAGAATCGCTTCCTTCTCGGCTGGCTTCAAGAACGGCGACTGCGCGATCAAGTCGATCGTATCCGGCCACACGTAAGGAATATCGGAGCCGTACACGACCTGGCTCACGCCGGTTTCGGCCACGAGGTGGCGCAACCCTTCCGTCGAGAACACCATCGAATCCACGAGGATCTGATCCCTGAAGTAGTCGCTCGGTTTGCGTTTGTTCGCGCACTTTGCGTCGTCGCGCACGACGCATGACGCATCTGCGCGGCCGACATACGACGGCAGGTAGCCACCGCCGTGCGCCGCACAGAGCTTCAGACGCGGAAAGCGGTCGAGCGTGCCGTCGTAAATCATGTGGCTCAAGAACACGGTCGTCTCGAGCGGATTGCCGACGATGTTCGGGAGGCTGCCGCGGCCGTCGAGCGAACCATCACGTGCGATGTTCTGCGCGTTGTTCGGGTGCATGAACACCGGCACGCCGAGCTCTTCGGCCTTTGCCCAGAACGGATCGTATTTCGGCGACGACGGCGGTTCGTTCGAGACGTGCCCCCCGATCGACGCGCCACGGATCCCGAGATTCTTCACGGCATGCTCGAGCTGCTCGGCGGCGAGATCGGGAAACTGCAGTGCCGGCGACGAAAGCCCTACGAACCGCTGCGAATTCTGCTTGCACCAGGCCGCGATCCCCTCGTCGTGGATGGCAACGACCTGCTTCGCCGCTTCGCGATCGGCCGTGTACCACCAGTACGTGTTGACGCTGAGCGCCTGCACGTCGATGCCGCGTTCGTCCATGAGCTTGATGCGCTCCGGCCCCATCACGAGCGTGGGCGGCAACGCACGCGGCACGCTGACGCCGGGCACACGCGTGGCGACTTCCGGGAACACGCAGTGCGCGTGCACGTCCACCACCATGACGCGCCGGCCATTGATCTTGACCTCTTTGCGGCCCGGCGCCTGCGCCTTGAGGCCGCCCGCGCCCAGCGCCACGATCGCGCCGCCGGCGGCGCGCAGGAATAGTCTGCGAGTACTCATGAAATTCCCCCGTGCTGGTTCCGGACAGCGTCGCCTACGCCCTGGCGGGCGTCAATCACAGGGCGCCGCGCGGAGTGGGCACGAAACCTGGTCACGGGTCATGTATGTTCAGGCTAATATAGCGGCCGGCCGCACCGCGTGCGGAAAATAAGATCGATCGGGGGGCCGCGCTGCCGCGATCGGGGGGTTCATCAGATGAGGGGTTGCTCATGAAGGTTACACCGCGTTTCGGTGCGTCGGTTCGTTTACTCCTGACCGCCGCCGCCACCGGCGGCCTCGTCGGCTCGGCATTCGCGCAGCCGCCCGGCCCTCCGGGCGAGCAGTTCAAAGTCGTCACGTTCGTTGAAGGACTCAAGAATCCGTGGAGCATGGCCTGGCTGCCGAACGGCGACATGCTCGTGACCGAACGCGGCGGCACGCTGCGCCTCGTGAAAGGCGGCAAGCTGATGCCGGACCCGATCGCTGGCGTACCGAAGGTACGCGCGCTCGGTCAGGGTGGCTTGCAGGAAGTCGCCGTGCATCCGAATTACGCTCAGAACCACTTCATCTATCTGAGCTACTCGAAGCCCGACGCGGACGGCAAGAAGGGCACCACCGCCCTCTCCCGCGCGAAGTTCGAGAACGACAAACTCTCTGACGTGAAAGAAATCTTCGAAGCCAAGGCGTGGAACGACGCGCCGGGTCACTTCGGCGCGCGTATCGCGCTCGACAAGCAAGGTCACCTGTTCATGTCGGTCGGCGACCGTATGGCCGGGCTGTTCCCGCCGCGCCCCGAAGGCGGCATGGACCCGAACCTCGAAGGGCATCCCGCACAGCATCTCGACAACCACCAGGGCAAGATCCTGCGGTTGAACGACGACGGCAGCGTGCCAAAGGACAACCCGTTCGTGGGCCAGGCCGGCGCGCTCCCGGAGATCTGGAGCTACGGCCATCGCAATCCGCAGGGCCTCGCAATCAACCCGGAGACGGGCGCGTTGTGGGAAACCGAGCACGGCCCGCAGGGCGGCGACGAGCTGAACCTGATCGAAAAAGGTAAGAACTACGGCTGGCCCGTCATCGGTTACGGCGTGAACTACACGCTCGGCACCGAGATCCACAAGACCCGTTACCACGACGGCATGGAGCAGCCGAAAGCGTTCTTCGTACCGTCCATCGCGATCTCGGGCCTCGCCTTCTACGAAGGCGACAAGTTCCCGAACTGGAAAGGCAACGCGTTCGTCGGCGGCATGAGCACGTATCGCCAGCTGGTGCGCTTCAGCCTGAACGGCCCCGTAGTCACGAACCGCGAGGGGCTGCTGCCGGGGCAATACCGCCTCCGCGACGTGCGCGTGGGACCGGACGGCTACGTGTACCTCGCCACCGACAACATCTACGGCCAGCCGACGGCAATCCTGCGTCTCGAGCCGGCAGCCGCGGAAAAGAAGTAACGCGGGAGCTGACACGCCACGACATCCCTTTCACTTTCGCGGCGTCGCAGCTGGTTCAACGCATTGGCGTTTGCGACGCTCGCCGCTACGGCGGCGGGCGTCGCGGACGCCCAGTCCACGGCGCGTTGCGATCGCGCCTGCTTGACCGGGTTCGTCGACGCGTATTTCGCGGCACTGATTGCCAACGACGCGAAGAAGCTGCCGCAGGCGGCGAAAGCGCGCATCACGGAGAACGGCAGCGAGAAACCGCTCGCCGCCACGTTCTGGGATGGTGCGGCTGAGACGGCGTATCGCTTCGACATCGTCAATGTGCGACGCGGTGACACTGGCACACAGACCGTAATCCGCAACGCTGACGGCACGACGACGATGCACATGATGCGTCTCAAGGTGCAGAACGGCGCCATCACCGAGATCGAAACCATTAAAGCGAACAAGGGCGAGGCCGACCGCCTGTGGGATCCGGACCGGATACTCAAAGAGCCGACCACCAATTTTCAACTGTCGATCCGAGATGCCGAGCGTGATTCGTACTACGACCTGATCGGCGCGGCCGACAGCTATTGGCGCGCGTTCCAGACGAACGGCACACCGAACTATCACCGCGCACGTCTGCAGCCTGACTCGAAGCGTTTCGAGAACGGCCTTCAAACGACGGGGCTGGTGCGCGACGGCGTGTTCAATGACACGTCAAAGGGTTTCGACGAAGGCCGGTTCATCGGCCGCAACATCTGGGACCGCCGCTATCCCGTCGTCGATGAAGAGCGCGGCGTCGCGCTCTCGATCGTGCGCTTCGGGCTCAAAGGCGGCGCGAAGAGCCAGAGTGTGGCGACGACGAACGACCGGTTGGTCGCCGAATTCTTCGCCGTGCGCCACGGCTACATCCAGGAAATCCAAGCCGTGCTGTTCAACCTGCCGGACGAGAAGGCCACGGGCTGGCCGGCTGGATACGGGCCGGAGCGCGGCGCGACGAAATAGCGCTTTCGTTTAGCTCTTCAGCCACGCGCCGATTCGCGGCCACAGTTCCGCGTGAGCGGCAGATCCGAGCAGCAGCCCCAGGTGCGTCGCGGGGAACACGAAATTCGTGACAGCGTCTCGGCCGAGACGATCGACCAACGCGTTGCTCGAGATCGGTGGCACGAGACGATCGCGCTCACCGCTCACGTTCAGCACCGGGCAGCGAATGTTCTCGAGCGCCGCGAAGCGCCCGCCGACCCGCAGCCGGCCTTGCGCGAGATCGCGGTTCCAGTACGCGTTGCACATCGCTTCGCGAAACACCTGTCCCGTGAGCGGCACGTCGCTCTCGAGCCACGGCTGCAATGCGCGCGCAACTCGGGCGCCGGCGGTCGTGCGACTCAGGGCCGGCTCTTGCAGTTCGTCGGCCACGTAACGCGACAGCTGCGCGGGACCCGGAACGCCCGCATTCAGCCACGCGCGAATCCACCAGCCGGGCACGTTGCCGAACATGCGCACGACGTATTCCACGATCGTCGGCGCAAACGGCGACTGCAGCTCGATCGGCGCGCCCACGGGCACCACGCGCGCCACGTTTTCCGGATGCAGCGCGGCGTACAGCAGCGCGAGCAGCCCGCCGAAGCAGTTGCCGATGAGCGGCACGCGTTCCACGCCCTCGTGCGTACGCACGTACTCTACTGCGCAGGCGAGATCGCCGTTCACGTACGCGTCGAAGCCGCGCTCGGCATTCTCCGCGTCCGGCGCCTGCCAATCGGTGAGATACACCGTAAATCCCTGAGCGAGCAGATTGCGGACGATGCTGCGCTCGGGCAGCAGGTCGAGCACGTAGGGACGTTTGAACAACGAGTAGACCAGGAGCACTGGCGGCCCGTTCGCTTCGACATTGTCCGGACGGTACCGGCGCAAACGCAGAAGCCCGCTCTCGTCGACAACGTCGAACGGCGTGCGTGTAGGAGGATCGGAGGGAACATCGAGCGACTCGTGCAGCGCGCGCTCGAACTTGAGGTCGGGGAAATCCGTGGCCGGCACGCGGCGGGAAGCGCCTTCGATCGTCATGAACTGCTCCGTTGCAGACGCGAGTCGACATCCTGCCAACCCTTTCTGACAGTTTGCTGACAGCCCCCACACGGCGCCAGTTAAGTTTTTTTCACGAAGACGCCGCCGTCGCGTACAACACCGAAGGCGCGATCTCCTCAGAAGCAACGCGCTCGTGAGGTTAGTTTTGGCTTGAATCGCAACCGCCGGGCGAACATCATCACAGCGGTTTGCCGCCACGATCCGGGGAAGGGCTTCATGACAGTCACCAAGATTATCCGCGTTTGCCTGAACATCCTCGCTTTGCTAGTCGTTTACGGCGGCACCGCGCATGCGCAGGGTGCCCCACCCGGTCCTACGCCCACGGGTCTCGTCGTCGGCTCGGGGAACTTCTACAGCCCGATCGTCGAGGACCTCGCTCAGGCCGTCGTGTTTTACCGCGACGGGGTTGGCTTCGAGGTGCGGGGCGAGCCGACGAACGCGGATGCGAATCCGCAGCTACGGGCGATGTTCGGCCTGCCGGACGCGCACCTTCGTCAGCAAATCGGGCGCGCACCGCCGACTCCGGGCGGCGTCGAGATCGTCGAGATTCCCAGAGCCGGCCGTCAGACAGTCGAGCAGCAGATACGCGATCCCGGCGCGGTGATGTTGATGGTCGCCATGCGAGACATCGATGCGCCGCTCGCGCGGCTGAAACAACTCGGCGCACCGATCGTCACGACCGGCGGCATGCCCGTGAACGTCGGCGGGCAGACGCGAGCAGTCGTGATCAAGGATCCGGCGGGGCACTTCGTCGAGCTCGTGCAGCCCGGCACGCTGCCGCCAGTGGCCGAGGGCTCGACCGCGAATATCGTCGGCGTCAGAGTTCGGCACACCGTCGCTAATCTCGAGCGTTCGCTCGCGCTCTATCGTGGCGCGCTCGGGCTTGCGGGCGGCGCCGAAGTTCCGGCGTATGTCGACGATGCGGCCGTGCTCGACCTGCTCGGCCTCCTGCACCGCACGCGATATCGCTTGACGATGCTGACCGTGCCAACGTCGGGTCTCCAGATGGAGTTCATGGAATTCAAGGGCGCTCGCCCGCCCGCCAAGCCGGCCATTCTCGCCCCCGGCTCGACACGGATGCAGCTGCGGGTGGCCGACATCGATGCGGCCGTCGCGGCGCTCACGAAGGCGGGCGGCAAGTTCATCTCGACAGGCGGTAAGCCCCTCGATCTGCCGGCGGGCAACGCGACACTGAAGGTCGGCATCGTGCGCGATCCGGACGACCTGTTTGTCGTGCTGATTCAGGCGCCGCCTGCACCGAAGTGAAAAATCGATTTTCGTACCCGGTTACCACATGAGCGGGGAATGCGTTACGTGATTCGGAATCTGATCTGGGCCGCGGCGGGCGCCTTGCTCGCGTGGGTCGCCATCCACTGGTGGAGCGAGGGCACTCCGTCGGATCCGGGGGGCCCCGTCGCGGAGGCCCGCCGAACTTCACGCCTCGAACGCGCGCGTAAAACCGCATCCCACTAACCTAGCTTGTGCTCTCGGCGAAGGCCGTGACGACCGCCTGGGAAATGGCGATGGCAACGTGGCGCGGCCACCGCGCTTAAGGGAGCCAGCCAGGCTACTCGACAGACACGCGCGTCTCGGTATCGCTAGTCCTCGGGCATTCTTCTTTCGACAAAGGACGGGGAACCTGCTCGTCACCAAGGCTTCATCTCGAGCGCCGTATCGATTCACGCACCGCCAACTTTTCCGTCGCAACCGCCAAACTAGTAACTCTAAGCGCTTCGTTAGCGGCCATCGAATCGAGCAGCAGGCTCTCGGACTCCGCCAGCAAAATCGGCAATTCAGCAGCAATCCGAGTCATGGTCGACGGCAACTGCTCTGGCGCGACTGCCTTGGAGAGGAGGTAGCCTTGCAAATAAATGGGTCGATGACCAAGCAGGATTATGAGCTGTTCGGGCCGCTCGATTCCCTCGGCCGTCACTTCAAGTTTGAGGCCATGACACAGGCCGATAATGGCGCGGGCAATCGCAGCAGAGCGCGGACTCTGATCGATGTCCGAAATCAAACTGCGGTCGATCTTGATTCTTGTGAACGGCAACTGTTCGAGGGATGCCAGCGAAGAATATCCGGCCCCGAAATCATCCAGAGCGACGGCAATGCCGCATTCACGCAGTTTATGAAGTGCGTCGATGGTCGCCGGGCCCGTCTGTAGAACCGTTTCGGTCAGTTCTATTTCAAGACACCGCGCCGGTAACGCAAATTCGCGCAGAAGCGCTTGGACCTTGTCCACGAAGTGATGGTCCAGCAATTGTCGTGCTGACACATTGACGGCGACACGAGCACCGGGCCAGATGCCTTGCTGCCACCTAGCGGCCGTTTCTATGGCCGAGCGCAAAACCCAATCGCTTATCTCCACGATCAAGCCGGATTCCTCGGCGACAGCCAGAAACTCACCGGGCGCGGCAAGGCTGCCGTCGGGTAGACGCCAGCGAATTAACGCCTCAACGAGCGACACTTGTTGGGTCTCCGAACTGACCTCCGGCTGGAAAGCCAATTCAAACTCACCACGTTCCACGGCGCGGCGCAGACCTTGCTCGGTTGTGAATTTTGCGGCGGCCGAGGCTAGCAATTCAGGCGTAAACACCGAGAGCTGGCTGCGTCCCAAAGCCTTCGCCCGGAATAGCGCCGCGTCGGCAGCCTGCAACAAGCCTTCTGCGGTCAGCTCGTGGTCGGGATAGATGCTAGCGCCCGCGCTAATACTCACAATAAGATCCCGACCATCAATTGAGATTGGATTTTGGAAGGCAGTAATCAGACTCAAGCCGACGTTGCGGACATGGTCAAGATCTCGCCCCTTGGTCAGTACCACGGTGAACTCATCTCCGCCCAGACGAGCGGCGAAACCGAACTCCGCCGCGATCTCGCGCAAACGTTGCGAGACGGCGCGTAGTAACCGGTCGCCGAACCCGTGACCCATCGAATCGTTGACGTTTTTGAAATTATCCAGATCCAAAAAGAACACGCCGACCAAGCGCTTTTCACGCGCCGCGTTTTGCAGCGTCCCCTCAAGCAGTGCGAGCAGATGTCTACGATTGGGAAGGCCAGTCAAAGGGTCGCATTCCGCTAGCTCTTGAAGCTGACGCGTCCGTTCAAGAACCCGCGCTTCAAGGTCGCGCTGGTGTTGTTCTGCGCTCTTTCTTGATCCGATCAGCTCTTCTGCCATTTCATTAAATGACGAGGCGAGCGTGTCGAGCTCCTTGATTCCGCCACCCGGCACGACATCACAAGCTACGCCGCGTTTGAGCTGCGCCATTGCCTTCAACAAACGACGAATCGGGACCACAATGCTGCGCACGGTCCCAATCGAAATCACCAGCACGATCATTAGAATGCCGCCGGACAACAGCGCCACAAGGTTGCGTTTGGACGCATCAACATCGGAATTTGAGAGAGTTGTGCGCACCTCTGGGGCGACACTCTCGACGATCTCGGCAATCCCATCGATGGGTGGCCCGACGAAGGGCGCCTCCTGCGTGATCGCCATCGGAGCCGCGTTAGCGGACGCGCTTCCCAGCGTTTGCTGAAGGCGTGCGCGGATCTGTTCACCGCTTTGGAAGAACCCCTGCTCCGCCTCGTCCCTCCCTTTCCAGTCCGCAATCAGATGCTCACGCAACGCGCGGATTTGGCCGAGGTCTTCGCGAATTATTCCGACCCATTCAGCGCCTTCTGAGCGTGTAAGTGCGCGCTCGTTCGTTTCGAGCGTCTGACCAAAGGCGTCTTCACTGGCGATCAGCGAATCCGCTGCGGATGAATTGAAGGCAGCGTCCCCAATAAGAATGCCGAATCGACGCCGAAGCTCATCGTGATCGGTTCGCAGCTGCAGCAAAGACTGTCGGGCGAGCACGCGGCCGAGGATCTTCCACCCTTTCCCCACCGCCTCAGCCATCCGGTCGCTCATCTCGTCGAGACGCGCCGCGTATTTACGAACAGTGGTCCGCTTATCGTCCGCCAGAGTCGTCAATTTCTGAGCGGCTGCGCCATAAGCCTTAAGAGACTTACGCAGGCCTTGCTGGGCGTCCTTGTCGAGATTTTCAGAGTAAACCGTTGCTTCGGATTCGAGAGCACGCTGCGCGGCTCCCAGCTTTTTATCGTTTTCTGCACTAGGCGTTTGCACGCGAGCAGCGATGGCGCGCTCGTAGCGGCCGACGTTCTCTGTGAGCTGAGAAATGAGAGCGTCGGGCGTGGGCTCCGACGCTGGAATTGCCGCGGCATCCGCCTGCGGAGCGCTTACGGCAGTCGGCGCGGAACGAAACCGGGTGATTTCGATGGTCGATACGCCGCGCTCCACCATCACATTTGTGATCGCGGCGAGAATCCCGACCGCAGCAAAAGAAAGTGCCAGGCGACCCGTGATGCCTATGCGGGCGACTAACGGTCGTCGCAGGGTCTTAAGCAGTGTGGCCGCCGTCCGCTGAACCCAGATATTCATGATGGACTTACCGGTCCTCCCTTGCCGCGGCCGTGCTGCACCGCGTGCGGGTGCATTTGTTCTGTGGGGACTAATCGCGCCGCAGACGGCGCAAACGAATGCGCTCAACGTAACGGGTAGCTGTCCCATCGTCCGAGATCAACGTCACGAAGTTACGGTCAGCTTGCAGTTGACATCGCTAGACTGCGCGTTCCAAGAGTTCCCTCGTTACCGCAGCGCCAATCTTCGACGGCGGCCTTCGGGCAAAGTACATCCGAGCCAAGCGTTTGGACGCTATGCCTGAGCGTGGGATGTTCCTCTTCGCAAAGGGCAGCACGAAGGGCTGATCAGCTTCGAGACGTTCCAGAAGATAGAAGAGCGCCTTTCCGGCGATCTGAACGCAGACTTTCCTCTGCGTGGAGCGAGCGCTGATATTCCGTCGGTTGTGAACGCCTACGAAAACCGCATCCACAAACTCGAAGAACAGCGGCTCGTTTTGCACGAACAAATCGCGAATAGCGGCAAGCCCGCGCGCAGTTTCGAGGAGACACTTCGAACTGCGTGACTCTCTATTGTCCGATTCAGGCCCATCGGATTTCCACAGGGGTGATCGTGCCGCAGAGGGGCGCCCCGAGAGCGGTTCGCCCATTCCGGACCGCGGCAGCCCTGCTGTGCCAAACGAATCTTTCGAGTTGTTAGTCCGAGGAATCGGTTACGAGGGAGCGGCGATTCTGCCTGATCGCTTCGCCGGCCTATTGACCGACGGACCCACCGGCAGTCGTCACACCGCAGAGCGCCCCGTTCAGCGTTGCCGCCAGGCGTGCGGCCGCGAGCACGAGCCGCTCCTCGGCAATGCGCTGCGCCATCTGTCGATAAGCGTCGTCGAGAATGGCAGGACCCTCGGCCTGCGCAAAACTATAGACGGTCGGCCGCAACGCGAGGCTCTCGGCGGCCCACTCCGCCGGCGGATCGTGCGCGCGAGCGGCGGGCACGGCCTCGAAAGAAGCTTCGAGCTCGTGCGCGAACTGCTCCGGCGCGACACGCCGGCGATTGAAGACGGATGTGTCCCAAAACCCATGCAGGCTTCTGACGTCATCGCCGACCCGCACCTCGACCTCGGTTCCACCGCCATCGGAGGCGCGGCTGACATGCACGGGTTGATGCACGTCGACGACGAAGTGAACGACGAAGCGCAGCGCCTCGCTGCGCTCCTCGCGCGGCCGCGAGCGATCCGCCAACGTCGCCGTGAAATGCACGATGGCGGTGAGCACATCGCCTTCAGGAATGTGATGGAATGCGTCGATCGCGGCTCGTGCCTGCTCGAGCCCTGCGCCGGCCGGCAAATCGGGGAAGTTGATGTAGTGCCACGGCACGGCGCGCTCCCACGCGGGGTCATCACGGACCGTGTCAGCCCAGGGCCCGAGCTCACCCAGCGACTTTCCCTCGCCGAGGTCGGCCACCTCGCTTCGCGCAGCGGGGCAGAGCGCCCGCTCGGCGAGCAGGCCGGCGGTGATATGGAAGCGCCCGCCGAACGCCAGCACCTGCGCCGGTAACACGGCAGCCGCAGCACCGAGCAGCGCGGAGGCGAGCGCAGCGCTTCTCTTATTCGTCCACCGAGTCATGGATGCACGCCGACGTAACGCCATCACTAGTAGGGGTAACCCTTTAGCCTTGGCGCGTTGAGCTTGAACTCATGCGGTTTGCCGAATTCATCACCAATCGGCATCTTCACCGTGGGCAGATTCTCCTTGTCCAGGACCTGGTCCTCCGGAATCACGTGATTGAGGACGAGCAGGTAAGCCGTCAACGAGTAGACCTCATCCGGAGTCAGAGTCCCCTCGAGCCCAAGTGGCATACCGCGACGGATGAAATCCCACACCACGGTCGCATACGGTGAACGCAGTGGCAGGATGCGCTCCTTTTTCCAGACGTTAACATCCGCGCCTTGTTTCGATTGCAACGCGGGTGCCAATCCCCCAAGGCCCTCTGCGCCGTGACAGGCGATGCAGCCCTTCTGCAGATAGAGCTGTGCCCCTTCCTTCGCGGTGCCGGTGCCCGGCGGGAGTTCCTCTCCTGTAGGACTGATCGCTATGTCCATGCGGCCGAGCTCTTCGGCGGTCGGCGTGCGTCCCACGCCATAGGTGGGTGACTGCGCGATTGCGGGGCTGCCCACGAGGCTCGCCAGCAGCAGCGGAATCGTCACAACCTTAAGCGGGTTGCGCCCCTCGAACATTTTACGCAAGCCCATTGGTCACGCTCCCGTCCCTCGCGATTTTCCAGGGCATCACGCTGTTGTCCAAGCCGGGCACCCGGTAGTTCCGCTCGAACGGTACTTTCCACCAGTTGGCGATCTCCTCCCGCATTGGCTGCCTCTGCCCGATGTCGTCGGTGCAGCGCGACAGAATTTCGGTCTCGCTTCCATCCCATCGCCACTCGTACGCGAAGCGGACGTGCGCCATGCGTTGTGGAACGTTCTTGAATTGGGCGCGGTTCCACTTCTTTCCGCCATCAGTGGACACTTCCACCGTCTTGACAGCGCCGCCACCGGACCACGCGAGCCCGCTAATCTCGTAGAAGCCGGCGCCAGGCAGCTGCTGTGTGCCGGATGGGTACGTGATGACCGACTTGGGCCCGATCTGTTCGCCGAGCGCGAGCTCTTTGCCCTCTGGCCGCAAATGCCCGAATTCGTTGTAGTTCATGTAATACCGGTCGACGAGCTTGATGCGCCGCAGAAACTTGGTGTGGTAGATGCCCTCGAATCCGGGAACCATGATGCGCACAGGAAACCCCTGCTGTGGCCGCAAGGGCTCGCCGTTCTGGCCGTAGGCGATGAGGCAATCGTCCATCCCTTTGGCGATGGGAATGCTCGATGCACCCTTTACTTCCTCGGCGCCTTCAGCGACGAACCATTTCGCGGTGCCTTTCAGGCCACATTCCCTGAGCAGCGTGGACAGCAGCACGCCCGTCCATTCGGAGCAACTTGTCATCCCGTGCGTCTCCTGCACGGTCTTTTGCGTTCCGTCGTGCCGGTTGCCCGCACACTCGATGAAGTGCAACCGGGTGACCGACGGGAAGCGTTTCAATTCGTCCACGGTGAGGGTCAACGGCCGATCGACCAAGCCGTGTAACGTGAGCGTGTGCTGCTTGGGGTCGATGTCCGGCAGATACGAGCCGCGGGTCGTCGCGACATAGTGCAACGACGAGGGCGTGATCACGCCGACGGAATCCTGCAACGGCGTGGCCACGTGAAACACTTTGCCAAACACGTCGGGTGATGCCCTGCCGCCCATGGGGTGCGCCATGCGCACGGAGGTGACGTATTTGGAACGCTGGCCGTATTCGATCTGCTCCTTGCTGCCGTGAATCATCGGCGACCCGTTCTCGGGGCTCGGAGTCGTCGGATGGGTGTGCTCTTGGGCTTGGGCCGTACCCCGTAAGGCCACGGTGGCTCCACCGGCTAACGCGGCGCCTAACTTGAGGAGCTCTCTACGGCTGCTTCGTTTCGAATCCATTGGATCCCCCTTCGTAGTGACACTATTAAAAGGACGAAGTCACATCCCCGCGAACTATACGATCAAACGTTACGCGAGGGCCGCTTTCACCCGGTCGGGCGTCAACGGCAGCTCGCGGATGCGCCTGCCGGTGGCGGCTGCGAATGCATTGGCGATGGCGGCCGCCGTCGGCCCTTGTGCAGCTTCGCCGGCACCGAGCGCACGTTCGTTCGGCCGGTCGATGAGCACAGTCTCGACTGTGGGCACGTCCGGCATGGTTAGGATTGGATAGTTCATCCAGTCCTGCGACAGAATCCCGTTGCGGTCGAATCGCACGTGCTCATGCAGGGTCCAGCTGGCCGACTGGATGACGCCGCCTTCGATCTGGTTGGTCAGGCCGTCGGGATTGATGATCTGCCCTGCATCGGCCGAGGCCCAGATGCGCGGCACCTTGACGATGCCGGTGGTGCGATTCACTTCAACCTCCGCTATGACCGCAGTGTAGGTGGCCACCGTCTTGTAGCGCGCATAGCCGATGCCGCGGCCGCGCCGGCCGTCGCCCTTCTGGCCCGGGTCCCAAGCGGCGGCCCTGGCCACCGCCTCGATCACGGCGCGCTCGCGCTCGTCCTTGATGTGCGCGAGGCGGAACTCCACGGGGTCGATGCCGGCGGCGGCTGCGAGCTCGTCCATGAAGGACTCGATCGCGAATACGTTGGCATGGGCGCCGAGCGAGCGCAGCGCCGAGGTGCGCACCGGATTGTCCATGATCAGATGGTGCGTGGTGCGCTGGCGCGGGAAATCGTAGAGCGTGAGAGCGTTGCGGTCGCCCGCACCGTTCGGCTGCGCGGCATGGCGCGCCGGTCCGGGCCGCTTGGCATCGGCGAGGTACCAGCTCCCGAGCAGGTTGATACCGTCGGGATCACCCGGCCGGAAGTTGTGGCTCTGGCTCCAAACGTCGAAGGCCCAGTCGACGACTCGGCCGCCGGCGACGGCGCCCTTTACCTTCATGGTCATGGCAGGGCCGTAGGGCTCCCACTTGAACTCGTCGTCACGCATCCATTGCAGCCGCACCGGCCGCCCATCGACGGCGCGCGCCAGCATGGCGGCGTCGAAGGCGACATCGTCGGCGCCGTTGTGGCCGTAACAGCCGGCGCCTTCGGCGTGGATGCAGCGGATGTCGCTCGGCGGAAGACCGAACGCCCTGGCGAGCGTGGCACGCAGCGGAAAAACGCCCTGGCTGTGGGTCCAGACCGCAAGCTTGCCGTCCTTGAACTCGGCCACCGCGCAGGAGGGCGCGATCGCGGCATGCGCCTGATAGGGCCGATGGTACGTCGCCTCGATCACCTTGGCGTCGGCCGGCACGGGCGCGTCCTTCTCTCCGATCAGCCTGTCCTCGCTGCGCAGGGACAAGAGCTGCTCGTACATCTTCGCCGAATCGGGCAGCTCGGAGCCGCCCGACCACTTGGCGGAACCGATCAGCACGAGCCGCGCATTGATCGCCTGCTCCTCGCGCCGCGCCACCACACCGAGAAAGCTGCCGTCACGCACCACGGCGATGACTCCCGGCATCGCATTGATTTTGGCCTCGTCGAAGCTGTCGAGCCTGGCGCCATAGCGTGGCGGCCGCACCACGCGGCCATGCAGCATGCCGGGAAGCCGCAAGTCCTGCACAAAGGCGGCGCCGCCCGTCATCTTGGCCGGGATGTCGCGGCGCGGGATGCTGCGGCCGACTATCGCGTGCTGCGCGGGTGGTTTCGGCTTCGCCTGGGCCGAGGCCTCGCGATTAAAGTTCGCGTCGCGCGCGAGTTCCCAGTAGGTCACCGACCCTGCGCCGGTCACCGTTCCGTCCGTCACGTTCAGGCTGGCGACGGCGACGCCGAGCTTCGCGGCGGCCAGCTTGAGCAAGATCTGGCGCGCCTCTGCGCAGGCGAACCGCAGTGCCGTACCGCTGTTCTCGACCGACAGGCTGCCGGCGGTCTGCCCTTCGTTGGGCGTGCGCGCCGTATCGGCCGAGACTATCTCGACGCGCTCGTACGCGACATCCAGCTCTTCCGCCGCTATCTGCGCAAGCGCGGTCAAGATGCCCTGGCCGAACTCGCATTTGCCGGTGAACACCGTGATCGTGCCGGCCGCGTTGACGCGGATCCAGCCGTCCAGCATGCGGTTGGTGCCGAGGCTGCCGGGAAGAGCGGGACGCGCCGCAGCTTGAGCGAAGACCGTCGGCACGCTCCAGCTGAAAGCGACGACGACGCCGGCGGACTTCAGAAAGTCGCGGCGTTTGGTATTCATGACGATCCCTTTGCGGCGCGTAGCACCGCGCGGATGATCCGGTTGTGGGTACCGCAGCGGCAGAGATTGTCGGCAAGCGCTGCCCGCACGTCCGCCTCCCGCGGTTGCGGATTGCGATTGAGCAGGTCGGCCGCCGTCATGATCATCCCGCTCGCGCAATAGCCGCACTGGGCCGCCTGTTCATCGATGAAGGCCTTCTGCAGCGGGTGAGGCTTGTCGAGCGTGCCGAGCCCTTCGAGCGTGGTCACCTCGTTGCCTTCGATCGAGCCGACCGGCGTCACGCAGGAGCGAGTCGCCGCGCCGTTGATCAGCACCGTGCAGGCGCCGCATTGCGTCATGCCGCAGCCGTATTTGGCGCCATTGAGCTCGAGATCGTTGCGCAGCACGTAGAGCAGCGGCGTGTCCGGCTCGGCATCGACCGAGTGGGTCGCACCGTTGACCTTCAAGCTGATTGGCATTGTGGGTCTCCTCGTAGGGCACTAGAGCATTGCGAGCGGCTCCGCAGCCGTCGGCGGCGGAAAAGCCCGATCGATTTCAGCCAAGTCGTCGCTGGTCAGCGTAAGGTCGAGCGCCGCACGGTTGTCGCGCACATGCGCCTCGCTCGACGCTTTCGGTATCACGATCACGTTCGGCTGCCTGAGCAACCACGCGAGAGCGATGCGCGAGGGCGTAGCGTCGTGACGCGCGGCGATCGTCGCGAGCGTCGCGTGCTTGCGCAGCCGCGCAGAGTCGCTGCCCAGTGGCGAGTACGCCATGATCGGCACGCCGCGCTCGCAGCAACGCGGCAGCAGATCCCACTCGATGCCGCGCTCTTCGAGGTTGTAGAGCACCTGGTTCGCCGCGATTACGGTGCCATGTCGCAGCGACCAGGCTTCCTCGAGGTCTGCGCAGTCGAAGTTGCTCACGCCGAAGTGTCGAATCGCGCCGCGCTGCTGCAGCTCCGCGAACGCATCGAGCGTGTCCTCGAGCGCGTAGCCACCGCGCCAGTGCAACAAGTACAGATCGAGGTAATCCGTGCGCAGCCGCGCAAGGCTCTGCTCGCAGGCCTCGATCGTGCCGCGACGCGACGCGTTCGTCGGCAGTACCTTGCTCACGACGTAGACGCTCTCGCGCCGTCCCGCGATCGCCTCGGCGACGAGCTCTTCCGATCCGCCGCTGCCATACATCTCGGCCGTGTCAATGAGGGTGAGCCCGAGCTCGATACCGACTTCGAGCGCGCGGAGCTCCTCGGCATGGCGGCGTCTGCTGTCGCCCATGCGCCATGCTCCTTGGCCCAAACGCGGAACGGCAGCGCCGGAGGGGATACGAAACGCGTTCATCGTGCGACCGTACGCGATGGATGCCCGAGTGTCACGGCCATTGCGGATGCTGGAGGGCGAGAAGAATTGGCGCGCCCGGTGGAACCGCGAGACGCTCGCCGAGGATCAGCTCGGCGTCGTCCGCTTTGAGCCGCTCCTCGGGACGACCACCGGATTGTCCACCGGCACGATGAACTGGAAGCGCGGCGGAGGGGGCGGACGGGGCAGTCTCGCGTTCGCGACACGCGGGTCGCGATAACGGGACGGCCGCGCGTCGGGGCACTCACTCACGATGTCGCCGCGCCAACGAAATTAGGCGCCTGCGCGACACGTCGTGCATGGCACGGCGCTTGCTCTCCTCGTGGCACGGATCGAATCCGCAGGAGAAGTTCGATGAAGAAGATCCCCACAGGCATCGCCTGCGCGCTGCTGCTCTGCGCAACGGGCGTTACGGCGCAAGTGCCACGAGTGCTCGGCATCTGGGAATTCGACCCGCAGGCCTCTGAGCTACCGAAGGGCTTTCTGCTCGCGTCCGAAACGCGCAGCTACGATCTGCGGGACGACGGTTACGTGGTCAACGTGGTGATTCGCAAATTGGCGAACGGACACCCTGACTTCATCCAGGTTGTTTCGAAGAGCGACGGCAAGGACTACCCGCAGTATTCATCGTTTCCGCTCGCCGAGTTCCAGATCAGCAGCACGAAGACACCCGCCACGTACTCCGAAACCGTGCTCGACGAGCACGCAGTCAACGTCGTCGCGAAGTACGGCGACCGCGTCATCAATAAAGGTGTGCGACGCGTGGCGCCAGACGGCAAGACGATGCGGATCGACGTCACGGCCATCGATCAGAACGGTAAGGAGACGCCATTCTTTCTGGTCTTCAACAAAGTCAGGTAAATCGCCCCTCGCTTCGGCTCGCGGCGAGATCGATGAACGCCCGCAGCTTCGCCGACAGGAGCCGCAACGTGGGATACATTCATGCGCAATCGGCGCGTGGAACGTCGGCTGCCGGGGACGCGGACGTTTCACGCGACGTTTTCGGACACGCCACGATCGCCTACTTCGGTCAAGGGCGCCGATGCCGCCGGCCGGCTGCCGCTGCTCACGTACGACGCGCCGCTCACGCTGCGCGCGAACGGCAAGGAAGTCGGTTCAGTAAGGCGGCCCGACCGCAACCCGCTTCCCGGTCACCGTGCGGCTCTCCGCCATGTCGATCACCGCGATCGCGAAATCCTGTCGAGAGATGTACGTCTCGCCTTTTCGATCGACAAGCTCGTCCTGGTTGCCGAGCCGAAATCGTCCCGTGTATTGGCCCCGCTCCTGAATCGAACCGGTATTTGCGGACATCACGGTCCAGTCGAAACCCGTCGAATGCTGGTACGCCTCCATCGCGAGCCAGTGGCCCTGCGCCGCAGCGTACCTCTCGGTGCCTGGTGGGAACGTATCCATGATGCGTACACCCTTCCGGTAGAGCGTCACACCGCCGCCGATCTGTATGACATACGGGGTCGCTTTGCCGAGCCGGGAGGCCGCTTTGATGTAGGCCGTCGCAGCTCGAAACGTCACGGCCTCCTGCGGCGTGTTACCGGGCCCGACGCCGCGGACGGAAATCACGACGACGTCCGCGCCCCGGACGGTCGTTACGATGGAATCCGGATCGGTGGCGTCGCCGGACGCAGCGGTAAAGCGAGGGTTGTCGAATTTGAGGCTCTTAGGGTCGCGTGAAACGCCGATGACCTCGTGACCCCGGCTCAGCGCTTCCTCGACGATCACGCGGCCGACACCGCCGCTCGCGCCGTAGACGACGATCCTGTCAGCCAGCGCGTCTCGCACGAACGGCCCAACGAGGCTCAGAACGACGCCGGTAGCGAGCGTGCGCATGAATCCCAATCGCATGTCTTGAGCTCCCGCGGCTGTTGTCAGTGCTGTACACGTACAGAGAGCAGACGTTAGCACGGACTCGAATCCGAACGTCCGTTCCGCGCGTTCCTGGTCTTCAAGAGAATTGGGTAAATCGCCACTGGCTGCGGCTCGCAGCAAGATCTTCGAGCGGCACGTTGATTTCGGGACCCGCGCTCGACGTAAGCGCTACTAGCAGGCTTCCCGCTACGCGTGCAAAGCCTCCAGCGCCGACTTCGGATTGGACGCCACGATCTTCAGGAGCGCCCGTGCTGGGCCCGTGGGACGCGTTCGGCGCTGCTCCCAGTTCTGCAGCGTGCGCAGGTTGACGCCAATCAATTTTGCGAATTTGGACTGGCTAATGTCGGCCGCCCTGCGTATGGCCCGAACGTCGGGATCAGCGACTACTGTCGCCCGCGCGCCGCGGATCGACTTACCGGCCATGTGCCGTTTCATCTCGCGGACGCCCTTCACCAATTGATCGAAATGTTGCTTATCCATCATCGATGTCCTTCATTAAGTCTCGCAGCGCTTTGAGCTGGTGCGCGGTCAAGTCTTCGCTTCTGCTCTTAACGTAGCCGTAGATCAGATAGATTCGATCGCCGGGTACATGCCAGTAATAGATCACTCGTGCGCCGCCTCGTTTCCCCCGCCCCTGCGCCGACCAGCGCAGTTTCCGAAGCCCAGCACTACCGCGGATCAAATCGCCCGCATCGGGTGCCACGAGCAGGACATTCTGCATTGCCCGGAGGTCTTCGTCGGTCCAGTATTCCTTGCGGAACGCCACAAACGGCGTCAACTCGACGAAGACCATGGTTCAATATACGCGTATAGCGTATACGCTGCACGCGTACAGCATAAATGAGATGGCTCCCCGCGACAGCTTCAGCGCGAGACCATCCCCCAAGCGGCAGCAACTACTAAAGGGCGAAGGGCCGACCAGCGGTAACAGTGGGGAACTTCAAGCGCTCGGTGGGCGCCTACTTAGGCACCACTCGTTCCTGACGGACGACGCGCGCCTTGATCGTCTTCCCGCTCGGGACGACCAAGTAGAGCCACTTGCCGTCGACACGTGCTTGCACCATGTCGCCCACGACGAGCTGTGAGGCGGCTTTCGGTCCGCTCGGGTTCGCCGTGTAGTACTGCGCCGTGATCTTCAGGCCGGCGATGAGCACCGTGACGGTGCTCTGGGGCACTCCGACGACGCCGCCCGTTCCGTTGGCGAGCAACTCGTTCTGAGTGCCAGCGTCAACGATGGTCGCGGGTTGGAAGTCGTCAGCGAATCCGGCGAACGCGAGCACTGTGCCCGCGATCAACACCGAAGCGACGACGGGGCGGCGGATCACGGGGCGGAAGTCTACGAAAAAAGCAGGCTGAGCCAAAGGCAGTTTCTAACTCATTGATATTGGCGCGCCCGGACGGATTCGAACCGCCGACCCTCGGCTTCGTAGGCCGATGCTCTATCCAGCTGAGCTACGGGCGCGTTTTGTGGCTGATTGCCAAGTGGAGCGCTTCTTGAATTCGAGGTGCGCTCCGGGCCGGCATTCTACCGCAACCGGCCGCCCCCGCTTCAAGTTTTCTCGCGCTCCACGTACTGGCGGAGGAGCCGCCTGCCCAGACCCGTCAGGATCTCGTAGCTGATGGTGCCGGCCGTTTCGGCGACCTCGTCGAGGCCTACCGTAGGGCCGATCAGCTCCACGAAATCGCCCGCCCGCACGGAGTCGCGCGGCAGCGCCGAGATGTCGACGCAAATGAGATCCATCGATACGCGACCCACTACCGGCACGCGCTGGCCGTTCACCGCGGCGGCGGCGCGATTGCCGAGGCTGCGCGGGTAGCCGTCGGCGTAGCCGGCGCCCACTACGGCGAGTCGCGCCGGCGGCTTGGCAACGTACGTCGCGCCATAGCCCACGGGCACCGCGTCCTCGATCTCGCGGATCTGGAGGACGGGCGCCATGAAAGTGACGACCGCGGCCATGGGATTCGGTCGTCCGACAAACGGGTTGCCGCCGTACAGCGCCACGCCGGGCCGGACGAGATCCCCGCGATGAGCCGCGTCGATGAACGTGGCTGCGGAGTTGCCGATGCAGGTCCTCGCGGGCGGCAGCAACCGCCGCAGCTCGTCGAACAATTTCACCTGCGCACGGTTCTGCGGATGCTCGGTCTCGTCGGCGCACGCGAGATGCGTGAGCACGTACTCGAGGTCGATACCTTCGAGTAACTCCGGCCGGCTAGCGAGCACGCGCACGTCGGCGGTGCTCAAGCCGAGCCGCGTCATGCCGGTGTCGATGTGCAGCAGCGCACGCCCATGGCCACGCCAGCGCTCGACCTGCTCGAGCGAGGACAGGACGGGTGTCGCGTGCAGCGCGACGAGCTCGTCGACGGCTGCAAGCACAGCGCCTTCGAGCACGTAAATCGAAACGTCGGGTGCCAGCGCGCGCAGCTCGGCAACCTCGGCCAACGTCGCGACGAAGAATTTGCGGCAGCCTTCGCGCAGCAATCGCCGCGCGACACCGACCGTGCCGAGGCCATAGCCGTCCGCCTTTACGACAGCGGCGCAGTCGGCTGGCGCGGCCTGCTCGCGGAGCAGCCGGTAGTTCTGCGCCAGTGCGTCCAAGTCGATGCGCAAGAACGCCGCGGTGGGTGTCTCAAGCTGCATACGGGGGCAGCTCCGCTTTGATCACGAGAGCCGGCTCCTGGTCGGCGACGACGCGGTACGCGCCTACTCCCACGGGCACGAGCGCGGACTCGCCGCGCGCAAGCCGGCCCACGTTCTTGCCGTCCGTGGCGTACACGCTCACGGCGCCCGCGAGCGCATGGAGCGTGTGCGGCGGCGTAGCCGGCACGTCGACGGACACGAGCGCAGTCGGCGTCAGATGTTCGATACGAAAATATTCGCTGTCGACCGAGCGCTGCACTCCCGCACGCACGGTTCGCGGCAGCACGATGAACTCGTCGGGCCGCGTGGCGGAGAGATTCACGGCGCCGAACGTGGCGTCGATGTCGATGGGCCGCAACGGGAACCGTACGTTGTCCCACGCGCGGTAGGTGACACCCGGCCGGCGAATCTCGAGCGCGAGCAGCGAGCGTCCTTCGGGACTACCGAGCGCATGTATCTCGGCCGATGCCGGCCGGCCGCTCGCGGCGACGATGCGCGCCGGATTCGAGTTGTGCACCACCATGCCCGCAGACACTGGCACCGCGTTCATGCTGTCGAGCGCCTGCCAATACACGGCGCGCAACGTCGAGAGGCACGCGGCGGCAGTCGCCCACTTAGTGGAGGCAACGCGCGGCCGCAGAATGCCTTCGATCGCCGTGATCTTCGCGCCGCGATTCGAGAGCCACGGCTTCAGTAGCGCTTGCAGCTGTTCGGGCGACACCGTGCCCGCACAGAGATCGAGCAACTGTTGCTGATCGCGCCGACCGGCGGCGAACTGTGCCGCGAGCTTCTTCGCATCGGCGTCCTTGCTGAAGCCGAGCCGGATCGTGGCGCCCGGATCGGCCGCAACGATGACGTACACCTCGGTACCACCGGGCGGATGCGCTTGTATGGACAGAAGCTCAGCGACATCCAGCAGCTTCGGCAACAAAGGTAGCCGCTTCCCGTATCGGTCGACAAACTCGGCGCCGAGCAGAGCATCGGCGTGCGCGGAAAGCAAAACGGGCAGAGGAGCGCTGGAGCCGTCGTCGAAATCGATGACGCTTGGAAATTTGCGCGCCTCATCGTCCGAGTCGTCGGCTGCGAGCTCGAACGACTCGCCGATGGCACCGCGTGTGGACATGGCGCCGAGCCGTTTGAAGTCGCGCAAGCGCACCCCGCCCCACGGCCGCTCGACGAGATTGTCGCTCCGCGGCTTCAGCAATCGCGCGCTCAACGCGGCGGCAGCCGCGCTATCCCCCGTCATGAGCCGTTCCGCCTCGGAATTCGTCCGCGCCATCGTAGAACCCTTGCGGACGCACTCATTTTTGCTCACGCAAAGAGCCACGTCCCATTTCGTTTTGGAGGCGGCAGTATGCCATGGCCGCGATATGTCAAAACGTGACTGAATACCGGGCCGATACGGGCTTCGCAGCGTAGCCTGACCGTCACTTCCGTTGATTATGGTCCACTGATGGCTAACCCCCGGGACTTAGCCGAACAAGCGTTCGCCCTGCTGCAAGACGCGCTGCGCGACTCGGAAGCGCGGGCATCGGATTTGGACGAGCAGCTGAAGCGCAAGCGAGCGCCGAAGACGAAGCTCGAAGAGCAGCTCGACGTCCTGACGCATCGACTCGAACAAATCGAGACCGAGCGCGCCCATTGGGAACACCAGGCCAGCCACCTCGAAGAGGTTGCCGAGGCCGAGCGCGTAAAAGTCGCGCAGCTGAAGAAAAAACTCGAGATCGCCGAATCCGGCCCCGAGAAGCTCACCAAGAAAGAGGTCAACTACTGGCGCGAGCGCGCCGAGACCTTCGACACCGAAACCCACGACTACAAGACGCGGCTTGCCGGCTTGCAGCGTGAGCTCATGGGGCGTGACGCCCAGCTCACAGAGCTCCAACATTCACCTCAGACCGAAATGGCGGACTCCGTAGAGTCGCCCGCCGAGCCAAACGAAATCACGGACGAGCTGCGCCATCAGGTCCAGCAACGCGACCAGTGGTTGGCCGAGCTGCGGCTCGAGCTGCACGACCTTCGCACGCAGGCGACCGGCACGGCCGAGCCCCCTCTCGAGACGCTGGCCGAAATCGAAACGCTGCGCCACCAGGTGACGAGCCTCGAGCGTGCGCTGGCCGAGGCACATAACACTCGCGCCGCGGCGCAGGCCGATCTGCACCGCGCCACGCAGGACCTTGCCGCACGCGAGCGCGCCGTTCGCGAAGCCGACGCGGCAAGTGAACGGTCGCAAGGTCTCGTGCGCGAGCGCGAACACCGGATCGTGGAGCTCTCGGCGGCGGTCGAGCAGTTGCGCAGCGAGTCGCACCAACGCGAGCACCAGATCCGCGCCGACAACGCGGAGCACACCGACCAGATTGCGGCGCTTTCGCGCGAGCTCATGCAGCTGCGCAGCCGCGCCGACCACGATCGCCAAGCAGCGGCGAATGCGAGCGTCGAGATCGAGGAGGCCCGCTCCGCCCGTTCCGCAGCCGAGCAACGCACAGCCGCGGCCGAATCGGCGATCGACGAAGCTCGCGCCTCAGCCGAGCTGCGCGTAGTCGCAGCCGAAGAAGCGCTCGCACGCGCCGAGCGCGCGGTAGTGGAACGCGGCCAACAGCACAACGAAACTGCGGCGGCCGTTCAACGCCTCGAGCTCGACGTCATACAGCGCGAGCAAGCGCTGGCGGAACGCGCAGAACAGGTGCGAGAGCTCGGTCAACGGCTCGCCGACCGCGAACAGCACATCGACGCGATGAATGGCGACCTCGAGCGCGCCAAAGCTACGGTTGCGGCCAACGGCCGTGAGATTTCGAGCCTGCGCGAAACATTGCAGGCCGCGAATGGCGATTTGGAGCATGCAAGAGGCGCGGTCGCGGCGAACGATCGCGAAATCTCGGGCCTGCGCGACACGCTGGAGGCTGCGAACGGCGATCTCGAGCACGCTAAAGCTACGGTTGCGGCCAACGGCCGCGAGATCTCGAGCCTCCGTGAGACGCTGCAGGCAGCAAACCGCGATCTCGAGCAAACCCGCGGACAGGTTGCGGATTTCGAAGCCACGCGCACCGCCGATCGCAACCACGCCGAAGCGTTGGCGAAAGAGCTGGCCGACACGAAAGAACAGCTCATGACGCTACACGCCGCCCAGACCGAGACCCGCCGCCAGGCGGACGCGTTCGCGGACGAAGTCGCCGCCGCACGCGAGCAAATCGCAGGGCTCGAAGCGGAGCTGAAGGAAGAGAAGGACAACGCCGAGAATCTCGGCGAGCTCGCCAACGAACGCCGCGAGCACATGACGAAGCTCCAGGAGCAAGTCGAGGAAGCCGAGGAACGCTTCGCCGAAGCCGATTGGCGACTCGGCAAAGCGCTCTACTTCGAGAAGCTCGTCAAGCGCCGCAAGGGACTGGTCGCGAAGCTACTCGAAGCGCTGCGCGGGAAGATGAAGGCCAACGTGGCGCTGAAGGCCGGCCTCGACGGTCTACGTACCTACAAGGCGTCGGCCGAAGCGAACCAGCAGAAGATGCTGCAACGCCTCGACAAGATGAAGGCGCAGCTCACGGAAGCCGAAGACACGATCAAGAAATATCAGGGCGCCACGCACACGAAGGAAGAGCTCGCGCGCGTGGAGTCGCGCGCAACCGACCTTGAAATGCGCCTGAACACGCAAGCCGAAATCATTCAGTCGCTCGAGGCCGAGCTGAAGACGGTGCGACTTGCCCATCACACGGGCGACAACGACGCGAGCCAGCAAATCGAGCAACTGCGCGCGGAGCTCGAGACGAAGAGCCAGATCATCAATAAGCTCCAGGAAGATGCCGATGACCAGCAGCGCAAGCTCGGCAAGCTGCGCGGCAGCGAGTCGGAGACGGTGCGTCTCAAAGCGCTGACGGAGAAAGACCGCGGCGAGATCGACACCCTGCAACGCGAGATCGCGCAGCTTCGCGAGGCGCTCGCGCGGCAGAACGCCGCCGCGGCGGCATCCGGTAGCGACCACCCCGAGCTCGCGGCCATGCTGAAGGAGCGGGAGCAGACGGTCACACGCCTCATGGCCACCGTCAAAGAGCACGAAAGCACGATCAAGAAGTTGAATGAATCGGCCGAGGGTTGGAAGCGCAAATACCAATTCCTTGCGGCCGATGAGCCCGACGCCCACAAGTCCGCGGCCGAGCAGTAGCTCGAGGCTCGCAGCATGTCCATCGGCGTCTTCCTTGGCTCCTTGGCCAGTCGCGGCCTGGATTTCGCGTCGCTCGGCGCCGCCTACCTCGTGTTGCTGGCGACGGTGCTACTAACGACTTGCGCCTTCATCGCCGCACGTCATTACCTCGTGATCTCACCGAATCGCTGGACGCGCGACCACGGCGTCTACGTCTCGTGGCTGCTCGCCACGCTGCTCATCGCCACGCTGCTCGAGAACGAAACGCTACCGCACGGCAATGCCACCACGCATTACGCCGCCGTGCCGCAACTGCTGTTGCTGCTAGGCTTGAACGCGTGGATCTGGAAACGACAAGAGCCGTGGCTCGTGGCGCTCGGCGCCGCAGCGGGGGCTGCCACAATCATCGTGACGGTGGCGCTCGCGTTCGCGACGAAGCTCGTCGGCGCGGCTTACGTCGTCACGGCACTGGTGCTCTCAGCGCTGCTCGTACTGTTGTGGTTGAAGGCCGTATCGACGAAGAGCCAGTTCCTGCACGCCGACACCATCTATATCGCCTCGAAGGAAATGCTCGGTGCCGTCGTTGCGGCCCAGAAACCCTGGCTTGGTCTGCCACAGTGGGCCGCGTTGATCGCCGCAAGTGTCGGTCTAGCCGTGGGCAATTCCCTGTTGCGCGGCGCAGCACTCGAGCAAATTCCGGCCACCGAGGTCGCAGGTCAGTCGCTGATCTTGCTCGGTGTAACAGCGGTCGTAGGTGCCGTACCGGCAGCGACCTACTGGTTGCTTCGCAAGTCCTGGATGCCGGAGCTCACGCGGCTCGTGTGGCTCGCGTGGATGGTCATCGGCTTCGCATTCACGTACGGAAACTACCTCACCGCCCGGGCGTGACTCGCGCCAATAGTTGCGGCGTGAAGTCCGTGCGAAAACGCGCAAGAGTGTCGACGTCGCTCAAATCGCGCACCTGCGTAACCTCGAGCCCCTCGTAGCCGCAGGGATTGATACCCGCAAACGGGGCCAGATCCATCGCAACGTTCACGGCCAGGCCGTGGTACGAGCAGTGGCGTTTCACGCGCAGCCCGACCGCTCCAAGCTTCGCGCGCGCATGCTTGCCGCTCGCAACGTACACACCCGGCGCGTCGCGTCGGGCAATCGCCTCGATGCCATACGCAGCGACCGTGTCGATGACGGCGCCTTCCAGCGCCTGCACGAGCGTACGTGCGGTCCAGCCGAGGCGCTTCAAGTCGAGCAGCACGTAGGCCACGAGCTGACCGGGGCCGTGATAGGTGACCTGACCGCCGCGATCGATCTGCACCACGGGGATGTCGCCAGGGGCGAGCAAATGAGATCGGTCAGCGCGCATGCCGAGCGTATACACGGGCGGGTGCTCGACGAACCACACCTCGTCGCGAGTGTCGGCCGTGCGCTCGGCCGTGAACGCCTGCATCTCTTCGAAGACGCCGGGTAGCGGCCGGAAGCCAAGATCACGAACGAGCGGCGCGGGCACGGCGGTCCTAGATCACCATGATGACCTCGTCGCTCGCGACGAGATCGTTGTACATGGCATCGATTTGCGCACGGCTCTTGGCGTGCACCGTGATCGTGAGGCTCAGGTAGTTGCCCTTCTTGCTCAGATGCTCGATGACTTTGTGCGCATCGCCGTAGTGGGCTTCGGCAATTTTTACGGCCGCGGCGCGAAACTTCTGATCGTTGCGGCCGAACACTTTGACCGGCACATCCGTCGGAAACTTCAGCAGCGATTCGGGCGAATCGCTCACTTGAGCGCCGACTTCAAGCGCGACCAGACGCCACCCTCCGACACGCCCGTCAGCACGACAAGCGGCGCGCTCGCGAGCTGGTGGCCTCCAAAAGAGACGTTGACCGAGCCCACGGTCGCGCCAGGCACAAGCGGCGCTGCGAGATCCTGGAGCCGGTCCATGCTGGCCTGCAGCAGCGAAAAACCGCCGCGCGGAATCGTCACGAAGATGTCGGCCGCGGTCCCCACACCGGCGAACTCGGCGTCGCCGCCGATCACGGGCGCGGCCTCGATCTGCTGGCCGGCGGAATACAGCTTGCGCGTCTCGTAGTTCGCGAAACCATAGTCCAAGAGCTTCTTCGCGCCGTCGTTACGCTGGCGCGGACTTTGCGCACCGAGCACGACGGCGATCAACCGCATGCCCTCGCGTTCCGCCGAGCTCACGAGACAGTATCCGGCGGCGCTCGTGTGCCCCGTCTTCATGCCGTCGACGCTCGGGTCGCGCCACAGAAGCTGGTTACGGTTCTGCTGCGTGATGCCGTTGTAGCTGAACTCGCGTTCGGAATAGAGCCGGTAGTAGTCGGGAAACTCCGAGATGATGGCGCGGGCCAAGATCGCTAGATCGTGCGCGGTGGTGTAATGGTCTTTTGCCGGTAAGCCATGCGGATTGCGCCACTGCGAGTTGTTCATGCTGAGCCGCTTGGCGGCCGCGTTCATCTGCACGACGAACCCGTCGACGGAGCCGCCGACGAACTCCGCCAGCGCCACGCTCGCGTCGTTGCCGGACTGGATCAACATGCCGCGCACGAGGTCTTCGACGGCCACGTGCGAGTTCGGCTCGATGAACATGCGCGTGCCGCTCTGGTGCCACGCCTTCACGCTCACGGGCGCCTGGTCGGCAATCTTGATCTGTCCACGCTTCAGTGCACCGAACACGACGTACGCCGTCATCAGCTTCGTCAAGCTCGCCGGCGGCAGCCGCTCGTCGGCAGCGTTCGACGCGAGCACGGTGTCGGTCGCGAAATCCACGAGGTAGTACGTGTTGAAGTCGACCTTCGGCGGTAACGTCGAAGGCCCGTCGGCGGCGACAGCAGCCGTGCCAAACGCCGCGGCCAGACAAAAAACGACTGTGTTGCGACTCAGGCTCATTGCCCCCTCACCTATCGACTACGAGCTGCGGGTTCGCGACGCCGGCCGCGAGCAATCGCGATTTCACGCGATCGAACTCGGCGGAATCACCGATCGGGCCGAGCCGCACGCGATGTAACGCGCGCGCACCATGTCCATCGGTGACGATGAATGGATTCACGAACCCGTCGGCTGTGAGGCGCGCGACGAGTCGCACGGCGTTCTCACGCTCCGAGAACGCGCCGGCCTGCACGAACATCCGCGAACGCGAAGCCGCCGGCGGCGCCGATGAGGTTAGGGAAGGTAGCCCGAGCACGGACGCGGTGATGGGCCCGGGCGCACCGGGCGCGCCGGGCACGATCACGGGCCGCGCGGCAACGACCGGCGGCGCCGCGCTTGGCGGCGGGGTGGCAACGGGCGCTGGCGCCGGCGTGACGGGCGGCGCGGCGGCGATGATCGGCTGCGCATACGGCGCGGCCATCGCTCGCACTTCGACGCGCGCGGTGCCGTTGCGCACCATGTCGAGCTGCGTGGCCGCTGCGTAGGAAAGATCGATGATCCGATTGGCGACGAACGGTCCGCGGTCGTTGACCTTCACGACCACGCTTCGGCCGTTCTCGAGGTTCGTGACTTCGACCCACGTGGGCAATGGCAACGTGGTATGCGCCGCCGTCATCGCATTCATGTCGTACCGCTCGCCGCTCGAGGTGGCGAGGCCGTGGAAATCGGGCCCGTACCACGAGGCGGTGCCTCGCGCACGATAGCCAGCGCTCGTGGGTAGCACGTGGTAGCGTTTGCCGAGCACGTTGTAGAACGGCGGATTGCCGCGCTCGCTGCGCGTCTCGCCTTCGCTCTGCACGGTGCTCGAGCGCGTCACCGCCGCGGGCTCTTCTCGGCGCCCGCCGCCGGAACACGCCGCGAGCAACGCCATCAACACGATCGCGCCGCTGGTTTGAAGCTGGCGACGCGTGCCGTGTATCACCGCTCCACACTCCCGGTTTCGGTTGCGACAGCGGTCTTGGCTTCGTAACGCGCGCGGATGGCTTGCCCGAGATCGTAGGCGGCGAGCGCATATTTCGGGCTACGGTTGTAACGGGTAATCACGTGGAAGTTGTTGAACCCCACCCAGTACTCCGAACCGCCGCCTGCGGCTTCGAGCCCGAACAGCGCGGCCGGCGCGTCGGCCGGCAGATCGGTGGTGAACACGTAACCCTCGCGCCGCAACGAACCCACCGTGTCCTTCAGATCCATGCTGTTACGCGGTTCGGCCCCTTTGAATTTCGGGCCCCGCGATGCCTGCTGCACGACGGGCTGGCCGGTTTGCCAACCGCTCATCTTGAAGTAGTTGGCGACGCTGCCGAGCGCGTCGTCCCAGTTGTTCCATAGATCGCGTTTGCCGTCGGCGTCAGCGTCCACCGCATACCTGCGAAAGCTCGACGGGATGAACTGCCCTGCGCCCATGGCGCCGGCATACGAGCCGAGCGCCGCGGTCGCGTCGAAGCGTTCTTCGCGTGCGAGCAGCACGAACTGCTCGAGCTCGGACGAGAAAAACGTCGCCCGCGGCGGGAACGCGAACGCGAGCGTCGCGAGCGCGTCGAGCACGCGATACTTACCCATCCGAGTGCCGAAATAGGTTTCGACACCGACGATGGCGACGATCATCTCAGGCGCCACGCCATACTGCGCTGCGACAGACTCGATATCCTTTGCGTGCTCCACCCAGAACTGCGCACCGGCGGCAATGCGCTCTTCGGTGAGGAAGATCTTGCGGTACTGAAACCACGGCACGACGCGCTCGGCGGGTTTCGACATCGCGTCGAGGACGCTTTGTACGATCTGCGCCTGGTCGAGCAGCGCCGTGAGCTCGCCGCGATCGAAGTCGTGTTGCTTGACCATCTTGTCGACGAACGCCGCCTTGGCGGCGGCGACGGCCGCAGCGCTCGGCACGGGTGCCGGCGTGGGTGCTGACGCGGCGGCGGATGGCACTGGTGTCGGCGCAGGCGTGGACGTGGGTGCCGGCGCGGATTCCTGGCTCGTCGCGGCGAACGCGTACAGCACGCAGCCCAAACCGAAGATCCGCCGTCCGAAGTCCACTGCCATCATGGCGCCATCAACTTCCTGTGTCCGTGGATCGACGCGAGCATACCGAAACCCGCCATGAGGGTCACCATCGAGGTGCCGCCTGCGCTCACGAGCGGCAGCGGCACGCCGACGATGGGCATGAGCCCGGACACCATGCCCGCGTTGACGAATACATAAAAGAAGAACGTCAGCGACAACGCACCCGCCAACAGGCGCGTGAACGTGTCCTGCGCTTGCAACGCGATGTACAAGCCGCGGCCGACGATCGCGAGATACAACACGATGAGCAACAGCAAGCCGAGCAATCCGAACTCCTCGCCCATGACCGCGAAGATAAAGTCCGTGGAGCGTTCCGGCAGGAACTCGAGGTGCGCCTGCGTGCCGTTCAGCCAGCCTTTGCCGAACAAGCCGCCGGAGCCGATCGCGATCTTGGCCTGGATCGTGTTGTACCCCGTGCCGAGCGGGTCCGATTCTGGATTCAGGAACACGAACACGCGCGCGCGCTGGTAGTCGTGCATGTAGTGCCAAAGCACGGGCGCCGCGCACAACCCCGCGATGGCGACCGCGAGCATGACCCACACGCTGATGCCGGCAAGCAGAATCGTGAGCCCACCCGATGCGATGACGAGCAATGCCGTTCCGAGATCGGGCTGTTCCGCGATCAAAAAGGCCGGCACGGTGACGATCAGCACCATAGCCACGGTTTGCATGAACGTGGGCGGCAACCGCCGCTCGTGCATGAACCACGCGACCATCATCGGCGCCGCGAGCTTCAAGATCTCCGACGGCTGAAAACGCACGACGCCGAGATCGAGCCAGCGTTGCGCGCCCTTGCCAATCTCGCCCTCGACCATGACGACGAGCAATAGCGCCAGCCCTAAGAAGAACACCCACGGCGTGAAGATGCGCAGATAGCGCGGCGGGACCTGCGACAGCACGAAGAACGCAGCGAGCCCCAGCCCGAAGCGCATGCCCTGGCGCAGCAGCAAACCCAAGTCGGCCCCGAGCGCGCTGTACAGTACGACGCCACCGACACCCGCGATCAGGCACAGCAGCACGATCAGCGGCACGTCGACGACGAGCCCGCCGAGCGGCCGCCAGCGCCCGGCGCCCGTCGTGCGACCCCATTCAAGGTTCGCTAGCGACATAGCCCTCCGCGGCGAAATATGCCTCCAGAATCTTGCGCACTACGGGCGCGGCAGCATCCGCACCGAAGCCGCCGTTCTCGACGATGACCGCGATGGCAATGCGCGGCTCGTCGGCCGGCGCATAGGCGGTAAACCAGCTGTGATCGCGCAGCCGCTCGTCCACGTCGCCCTCTTTGTATTTTTCTTCCTGGCCAACCGTGAATACCTGTGCCGTGCCGGTCTTACCGGCCACCTTATAGGTAATGCCCTTCATCGCCGCGCGCCCCGTTCCGTGCGCCTCCGACGTGACACCCACCATCGCGTCGCGCACGAAGTCCCAATGCTCCGGGTTGTGGGCGACTCGCGTCAGCGACGCGGGATCGAGATACTTGACCGCACGCGTGGTGCCATTTTCGATGCCGATCAGAAAGCGCGGCGGGTGCCCTTCGCCGCGCGCAGCCATCGTGGCCTCGGCGTGTGCGAGTTGCAGGGGCGTCACCAACATGTAGCCCTGACCGACGCCGGTGTTCACCGTCTCGCCCAAGTACCAGGTTTGATCCTCTCGGCGCGCGAAGCGTTTCCGCTTCCATTCGGGCGACGGCAGGATGCCGGATTTCTCGCCTTCGATGTCGAGTCCGGACACGGCGCCGAAACCGAATGCCTTGAGGCCGCTCGCCATGTCATCGATGCCGATCATCGTTGCGAGTTGGTAGTAGTACACGTCGCACGAACGCACGATCGCGTCGTGCATGTCCACGGGCCCGTGCGTGCCGCCTTTACCTTCGCGGTACCTATGGGTTTGACCCGGCAGATGGTACTCGCCGGGGCAGTACACGGGTTTATGCGGATCGATGGTCTCGTGTTCGAGCGCCACGAGCGAGATAAACGGCTTGACGGTAGATCCCGGCGGATATGTGCCTGCCAGCGCACGATTCACGAGCGGTTTGTCGGCATCCATCGTCAGCGCGTTGTAGTCGGCGCGGCTCAAACCCGCGGCGAACCGGTTGGGGTCGAACGCGGGAGTGCTCACGAACGCAAGCACATCGCCGTTGCGCGGATCGATTGCGACGGCGGCGCCACGCGCGTCTTTGAGGGCTTCCTGCGCGGCGAGCTGCAGCCGCATATCGAGCGACAGCACGATGTTGTTGCCGGGCACCGGCGGCTTGCTTTCGAGGCCGCCGATTAAGTTCGAGACGTTTTCGGCGTGCGCCTTGACGGTAGGGTCGAAAAGTACGCGACCCTGAGCGTTCACCACCTGCTGCCGATAACCGACACGGCCGTGCAGATCGGTTTCGTACGCGCGCTCGATGCCGGTTTTGCCGATCTGCGACGACGCGGCGTATTCGCTGCGGTCGATGCGCTCGAGATCGGCCAAGCTGATGCTGCCGACGTAGCCGATTGCGTGTGCGCTGGCCTCGCCGAACGGGTAGTAGCGAGCGAGCGCTTCCTGGATCTCGATGCCGGGGAAGCGGTGTCGGCGCACGGCGAACGTGGCCGCCTGCTCTTCCGTGAGGTTACTGAGCTTCACGGGCTCGAAACCACGATGCGAGCGGATCAGATCGCGCAGCGCGTTGTGCTCCGATGCGTCGATCAGGTTTAGCTTCTCGAGCGAGTTCAGCGTCTCCTGGAGATTGTCGATTTCCTCGCCGATTGCGATGAGCTCCCAGCTCGGCTGATTCTCGGCAATCACGATGCCATTGCGGTCGTAGATCAGGCCGCGATTCGGCGGCAGCGGTTCGATGCGGTAGCGGTTACCCTGCGAGAGCTCGCTGAAGCGCTGGTAGTCGAAGATCTGCAGCTGCACGAGCCGCATCGCGAGTAGTCCCGTCAGCAAAAGAATGATGATGCCGGCCGCGATGATGCGCGACAGGAACAGCCGTTGTTCCTGCCAGTGATCCTTCAGTGCTAGAGACGGCCCGGCCATGCTCAGAGCCTCACCCGTGCTTCGCGGTGGCCACGGTCGAACACGTACGCCAGCGCGAGCCACACGAACGTGCCCGTGAACGGTGGCAGCCAGCGCTCAACAAGCGGCACGTTACGGCCGACGATGCCGTCGATCCAAAACAGGATGAACTCGTACAAGCACAGCAGCACGAACACGGTGATCGCGAGCTGCGACACCGGGAACACGCGAAACCGCAGGTGGAACTTGTCCGCGAGATACACGACCGCCAGCAACGCGAGGGCGTTCTGCCCGAGCAACGCGCCAGACAACGTGTCGAGCGCGAGCCCCATCCAGAACGCCGTCAGCAGACTGAACTTGCGCGGCGCCATCAGCGACCAGTAAATCAGCACGACGGCCATCCAATCCGGCCGCAGCGGTTCGATGATGTCCGGCAGCGGCAGCACGCCGAGCACGAGCGTCAGCACGAGGCTGATGGCTGGGACCATGAATCCAGTTCTCGCCGCCATCAGTGCGCGTCCGCCACTTTGGCGCCGGCAGGCGCAGCCACCGTGCCGGCAGCGGGTTTGATCTTGGGGTCACCCGGCGCCTTCTCGTCGTTCCACACGAGCAGCACCTCGCGATCTCGATCGAGCGCAGACACTGGCTCCGCAATGACTTCGGAGAAGGATTGCTCCGGCTGCAGATTCACTTCCACGACTCGCCCGACGGGATAGCCGGCCGGAAACACGCCACCGAGGCCCGACGACACGAGCAGATCGCCTTGTTTGATGTCGGCGCTGTTCGTCAGATACGGCAGCCGCAGGCGCGCACTGTCGCCAGTACCGACGGCGATCGTACGCAAACCGTTGCGATTCACGCTGACCGGCACCGCGGTATCGGCGTCCGTGATTAGCACGGCTTCGGCGGTGAACGCGTCCACGCGCACGATCTGACCCACGATGCCCTGCGCGTCGAGCAGCGCCTGGCCCACGAACACGCCGTCGGCCGCACCGCGATTCAAGTCGAAGCGCTGGCGATACGGGTTCAGGTCCACCGAAAGAATTTCAGCGACGAGCGCGCGCAAGCCGACGCGCTCTGTCGAGTCGAGCAATTGTCGCAGGCGCTCGTTCTCCGTCTCGAGCGCGGCGAGCTGTTGCAGGCGAAATTCAGCTTCAAGCCGCTGGCGCTTCAGCTGCTCGTTTTCCGCGATCAGCGCGGAGCGTTCCGTGAAGTTGACGCTAGCCGACTGCCACGTGCGAAACG
This sequence comes from Gammaproteobacteria bacterium, assembly GCA_039933105.1. Lineage (GTDB taxonomy): Bacteria > Pseudomonadota > Gammaproteobacteria > Steroidobacterales > Rariloculaceae > FEN-1219. Next base: position 101,347 of record JBDTOT010000012.1, read on the forward strand.
GCAAATCCACGAGCACGCGCACGGGATAGACGACGACGGAAAGTGCTTGGCGCACGCGCTGCAGATGCTGCTGGCGTTGATCGAGCATCATGAGCGCAATACACACGATGGCGAGCAGCACGAATCGCACGCCCAGCGAGAACCCGCTTCGCCCGAGTCCGGCGGCGGCTCTACCTGGGACGCTCATGCGGTGCTCTCCTACGCGGTTGATGCCTTAGGGGAGGAGATCACTCCACCGAGAACGCGGACGGACCGTACTCGTCGAGAAGCTCGAGTACTCGACCGCCGCCACGTGCCACGCAAGTCAGCGGATCATCCGCGATGACGACGGGCAGACCGGTTTCCTCGGTCAGCAGCTTGTCGATGTCAGTCAGCAGCGCGCCACCGCCGGTGAGCACGATGCCGCGCTCCGCAACGTCCGCGCCAAGTTCCGGGGGAGTTTGTTCGAGCGCGAGCTTCACGGCACCGACGATGCCTTGCAGCGGTTCCTGCAACGCCTCGAGGATTTCGTTGCTGTTCAGCGTGAAGCTGCGCGGCACGCCTTCCGAGAGATTGCGGCCCTTGACCGAGATCTCGCGCACGTCCTGGCCCGGATACGCGGAGCCGATCTCGTGCTTGATGCGCTCGGCCGTGGCTTCGCCGATCAAAATTCCGTAGTTGCGACGCACGTAGTTCGTGATGGCTTCGTCGAACCGATCGCCGCCGATGCGCACGCTCGCCGCATACACGATGCCGTTCAGCGAAATGACTGCGACTTCCGACGTGCCGCCGCCAATGTCGAGCACCATCGAGCCGCGCGCTTCGTGCACCGGCATGCCAGCGCCGATCGCAGCAGCCATAGGTTCTTCGACCAGATACACCTTGCGCGCACCGGCGCCCTCGGCCGACTCGCGAATCGCGCGCCGCTCGACTTGCGTGGAACCATACGGCACACACACGAGCACGCGCGGGCTCGGGCGGAAGTAACGTGAACCGTGCGCCTTCTTGATGAAGTACTGCAGCATCTTCTCGGTGACGCTGAAGTCGGCGATGACGCCGTCTTTCAGCGGGCGAATGGCAGTGATATGCCCCGGCGTGCGGCCAAGCATGTTCTTGGCCTCTTGGCCGACGGCTTCGAGCACCTTACCGCCGCGACCGGATTCCTCCCGGATCGCGACCACCGAAGGCTCGTTCAACACAATGCCGCGCCCCCGGACGTAAATCAGGGTGTTGGCGGTGCCGAGATCGATGGACAGGTCGTTGGAGAAATATCCGAGAAAGCTCTTTAACATCGAGGCCCAAGGCCGCTTGGAGAATGGATGGCGACTGTAGCAACGGGTAGGACAATCCACAAGCGACGTGTATAGTCTAATGAGAAGTCCATCACTACGCTTTTTTGGCCGCAAAACCCGTGCTCGGACCCGATGACATTCGTCGCCTCTGCCGGCTCGCTCGCCTAGACATCAGCGCCACGGAAATTGCCGACGTTTCGGCCAAGCTTTCCAGCATCGTTGCCCTGGTCGACCAGCTTCAGGCGGTCGACACCGCCGGCGTGGCGCCCATGGCGCATCCGCTCGACCGGCCGCAGCGGCTGCGCGCCGACGTCGTCACGGAAGTCGACCGTCACGAGCTCTACCAGCGCAACGCTGCGCAGGTAGAACGTGATCTATATCTCGTTCCGAAGGTCATCGAATAGCACCGACGGCCCTGGCTTCAGCGTCGCGAGGCGGCGCGGGCCGGGACGTTGCACTCGACCAGCGACTCACGCATGCACACACGCACATTGGCCCAGCTCTCCGCCGACTTGCGCGCGCGGCGAATGTCGGCAACGGAGGTCACGCAGCACTTCCTGGAGCGCATCGGGCGCCACGATGCGGCGTTGAACTCGTTCATCACGGTAACGGGCGAGCAAGCGCTCGCGGCGGCGGCGGCCGCTGACAAGCGGCTCGCGAGCGGTGATACCACGCCGCTGACCGGCTTGCCGATCGCGCACAAAGACATCTTCTGCACCGCGGGCGTGAAGACCTCGTGCGCGTCGAAGATGCTCGACAATTTCGTGGCGCCCTACGACGCCACGGTCGTCGAGCGGTTGCAGAACGCCGGCGTCGTGATGCTCGGCAAGACCAACATGGACGAGTTTGCGATGGGCTCGTCGAACGAGACCAGCTTCTACGGGCCCGTGAAAAATCCTTGGGATCACACGCTCGTGCCCGGCGGCTCGTCAGGCGGCTCGGCCGCCGCGGTCGCGTCGCGCATCGCGCCCGCCGCCACCGGCACCGACACCGGCGGCTCGATTCGCCAGCCGGCAGCGCTCACGGGCATCACCGGCATCAAACCGACGTACGGCCGCGTGTCGCGTTACGGCATGATCGCGTTCGCATCGAGCCTCGATCAAGCCGGCGTACTGACGCAAACGGCCGAAGACGCCGCGTTGCTGCTCGAAGCGATGTCGGGCTACGACGAGCGCGACTCGACGTCCCTCGACGAGCCCGTGCCGCAATACTCGAAGATCGTGAACGAGCCGTGGGAGAAGATCACGATCGGCGTGCCCGAGAGCTTCTTCGACACAGGGCTCGACCCCGACAACGCCACGGCGCTGCGCACGGCATTGAAGGAGCTCGAGAAGCTCGGCGCCACGTTGAAGCCGATCAAGCTCGACTACATCCACCTGTCCGTGCCCGCCTACTACGTGGTGGCGCCGGCGGAAGCATCATCGAATCTGTCGCGCTTCGACGGCGTGAGGTTCGGCTATCGCTCGGCTGCGAAGGCCGACGATCTGCTGGCGTTCTACATGCGCAATCGCGGCGAAGGATTCGGCGCCGAGGTCAAACGGCGAATCCTGACCGGCGCGTACGTGCTGTCAGCCGGTTACTTCGACGCGTACTACTTGCAGGCGCAGAAGGTCCGCAAGCTCGTGAGCGACGACTTCACACGCGCGTTCCGCGAAGTCGATTTTGTCGCGGGGCCTACGACGCCAGCGCCGGCGTTCGGCCTCGGCCAGAAGACCGGCGACCCGATCCAAATGTACTTGAACGACATCTACACGATCGGCGCGAACCTCGCGGGTCTGCCGGCGATGTCGTTGCCGTGCGGACTCGTGCGTGGCTTGCCCGTTGGACTGCAACTCGTCGCGCCGCCGTTGCACGAGGCGCAATTGCTGAAGACCGGCCACCACTTCCAACGCGCAACCGACTGGCACCAGCGCGTGCCGGCGAGTTACGCGTAGCCGTGCCGCCATGACCTGGGAAACAGTAATCGGCCTCGAGATCCACGCGCAGCTCGCCACGGCAAGCAAGATCTTCTCCGGAGCGTCTACGAAATACGGTGCGTCGCCAAACACACAGGCGAGCCTCGTCGACCTCGGCTACCCGGGCGTACTGCCCGTGTTGAACGGCCAGGCCGTGACGATGGCCGTAAAGTTCGGCCTCGCGACCGGCTGCGAAGTAGCGCGACGTTCGGTGTTCGCGCGAAAGAACTACTTCTACCCCGATTTGCCGAAGGGCTACCAGATCAGCCAGTACGAGCTGCCGATCGTGCATACCGGTCACGTGGACGTGCGGCTCGAGGACGGCAGCACGCGACGCGTGACCATCGTGCGCGCGCACCTCGAGGAAGACGCAGGCAAGTCGCTGCACGAGGATTTCGCCGGCATGTCGGGCATCGACTTGAACCGTGCCGGCACGGCCCTGCTCGAGATCGTGTCGGCGCCCGATCTGCGTACCGCGCAGGAAGCGGGCGCCTACATGCGCAAAATTCATGCGCTCGTGCGCTACCTCGAGATCTGCGACGGCAACCTGCAGGAAGGCTCGTTCCGCTGCGACGCGAACGTCTCCGTGCGCCGCATGGGCGACACGAAGCTCGGCACCCGCACGGAGCTGAAGAACTTGAACTCCTTCCGCTTCGTCGAGAAGGCCATCGATATCGAGCGCGACCGCCAGATCGAGCTGATCGAGGGCGGCGGCAAGGTCACGCAGGAAACGCGGCTCTTCGATCCCGATCGCGAAGAAACCCGGCCGATGCGCAGCAAGGAGGAAGCGAACGACTACCGCTACTTCCCCGATCCGGATCTGCTGCCGATCGTCATAGACGACGCGTTGATCGAGCGGGTGCGCGCGACACTGCCGGAGCTACCCGATGCGAAGCGCGAGCGCTTCACGAGCGCTTACGGCCTGCCGGCGTACGATGCGGGCGTGCTCACGGTCGACAAGCGGCTCGCCGATTACTTCGAGACCGTAGCCAAGAGCACCAAGGCAGCTCCAAAGATCGCCGCGAACTGGGTCATGGGCGAACTCACGGCCGCGCTGCATCGCGAAAACCTCGAAGTGGGCGCAAGCCGCATGCCCGCCGCAGCACTTGCAGTGCTGCTCGACAAAATCGAGGCCGGCACGATCTCCGGCAAGATCGCGAAAGAAGTATTCGAAGCCGTGTGGAACGGCGAAGGCAGCGTCGATGCTGTGATAGAGAAGCGCGGCCTCGTGCAGATCTCCGACACCGGGGCCATCGACAAGCTCGTCGCCGAAGTCATTGCGGCGAACGCCGCGCAGGTCGAGCAATTCCGCGCCGGCAAGCAGCAGGTGCTCGGCTTCCTCGTCGGCCAAGTCATGAAGATGTCGAAGGGCAAAGCCAACCCGCAGCAAGTCAACGAAGCGCTGCGCAAACAGCTTGGCGCATGAACGAGGTTCAAGGCTTCATTCTCGAGACCGTGGGTATTCGCGGCACGCTCGTACGGCTCGAAGAAACCTGGCAGCAGGTCATCGCCGCGCACGACTACACGCCCGCGGTCCGTTTGTTGCTCGGCGAAGGCGTGGTCGCGGCGTTGCTGCTTGCGAGCGGCCTCAAGGCCACACCCAGCGTGTCACTGCAACTGCAAAGCGAGGGCGCGCTGAAGCTGCTGCTGATTCAATGCACGGACGGGCAGCGCGTGCGCGGCATGGCGTCGTTCAAACCCGAGCTGCAGCCCGGCCCGCTGCTCGGCGAAGGCCGCATGGTCGTGAATCTAAATACGGGCAAGCCGAACGGATTCTTTCAGGGCATCGTGCCGCTCGCGAGCAGCAAGCTCGACGAGTGCATCGAGGCGTATTTCAATCAGTCCGAACAGCTCGAGACACGCCTGATATTGAAGACCGACGAGCAGCGCGTCGCGGGCCTGTTGTTGCAGGTGCTACCGGGGCACGGCGAACGCCAAACGCTGGACGACTTCGAAGCCGCCGCCGCATGCGCGGCCACGGTCACGGCGGCGGAACTCACGAACCTGGCGGCCGAGGAGCTGCTGCCGAAGCTGTTCGCGGGCCACGCGATTCGGCTGTTCTCGGCGCGCCCGGTGTCGCACGACTGCCGCTGCACACCAGAGCGTCTCGCGGGCGTCGTGCAGATGCTCGGCGCCGACGAAGTGAAAACCTTACTCGCGGAACAGGGCCATGTGGAGCTCAGGTGCGAGTTCTGCAACCGCGCGTTTCGGTACGACTCCGGCCAAGCGCACGCGATCCTCGAGGGCACACCGCAGATCTCCTCTTCCGTCCACTGAGCCGAACACGGCGACAAGCGTTAGGCATTCGAGCAAATCTCTGTCGCTCATTCGAGACACCGCGGTTTGACTCGCGCGCCGGCGGGCGGACATGATCCCGTCAGAACTCGCACGGATGGACCGCATCGATAGCCATGGACGCACGTAAGACAACCCGCAGCATCGGTTCCGCAAAAAGCAGCGGCGCGCCCTCGCGCGGCAGGCAAACGCCTTCGTTGCACCCGCCGAGCGACGGCGGCAAAGAGCAGTGGGCAGTGGATCCGAGCGACGTGCGCCGGCACGCGCGACTCGTGCGCGAGCGCGAGCGCGTCGGTCCACTCGGCAAGCTGGTGCGATACACGGTGGTCGTGCTGCTGCTCGCCGGCGCCGGCGCTGCGTACTGGAACTTCGAAACGCTGCGCGGCATGAGCGTGAACTTTACCGGCCTCGCGGATCTGTTTGCGCGCAGCGTGAACGAGACGGTGGCGAAGTTCGACGGCGAGGCCACGCAAACGGAAGTCGTCAAAGAAACCGAGGTCGTCGGCACCGCTGCACCGAGCAGCCTCTCGCCACCTGCCGCTGAACCCATAGTCGCGGCGGTAACCACGCAGGCCGAAATCAAATCGGCGCCCGCGATCGCGTCTACTGAAACGTCCGCACCGAAGGCAGCGCCGCCGCCGGCCGTACGCGAACCGCCGCCGGGTCCGGAGGAGTTCTCGTTCGGGCTCGCCAAGATCGAGGTGTCCGAAGGCGCACCGAGCGCCGACATCTTGATCGTGCGCAGCGGCGACATGCGGCGGGCCTCGAGCATCACGTGGTGGACCACCGACGGCACCGCCACCGCGGGCGAGGACTACGCGAACCTCGGCCGGGTCGTCGTGAAGTTCGCGCCGAGCGAACAGAACCGCGGCATCCACGTTCCAATCATCGGCGACCGCAAGGTCGAAGGCCCCGAGACCTTCTACGTGAACCTCGCGCCGGGCAGCAGCCCGACGCCCGAACCGACGGAACGCTTGGAAGTCACGATCAAAGACGACGACTGACGCCGCGCGGCAAACCTCGGCACCGATTGCGATTCGGGCGTATCTTTAGCGGGTCTTGCTCTGGGGGGAGCGTCGATGACTCGCGCTACGTTCGTGCTTGCCGCAATCGCGGCGTTGCTGGCGACGCCTGCCGGCGCGCAAGCGCCCAATCTCGATCACAGTGACTACAGCCGCACCGACGTCGAGGCGGGTCAGCGGCTGTACACCGTGCAATGTCAGATATGTCACGGCGCCAACGGCGACAACATACCGGGCATAGATCTGAAGTTCGGCAAGTTCCGTCGCGTGTCCACCGATGAGGACATTGTCCGTACCGTCACGGCCGGGATCCCCGGCGTCGGCATGCCCGCGTTCTCCTTCAAGCCACCCGAGCTCACTGCGATCGTCGCGTTCATCCGTGCCGGCTTCGATCCCACTTCCGCCGCCGTGCGCGTAGGCAACACCGAGCGCGGCCACGCACTGTTCGACGGCAAGGCGGAATGTGCGATGTGCCACCGCATCAACGGCCGCGGGCCGCTCGCAGCGCCGGACCTGAGCGACATCGGCGCGCTGCGCACGCTCGGCACGCTGCAACGCACGCTGCTCGAGCCACACGCATCACTGCAGCCCATGCATCGTCCCGTGCGCATCGTTACCAAGAACGGCGAGACGGTCCGCGGCCGGCGCCTGAACGAGGACACCTCCACCGTGCAGCTGATCGACGATCGTGAGCAATTGCGCTCGTTCGTCAAAGCAGAGCTGAAGCAATACACGATCGAAACCGTGGCCACCATGCCGTCGTACAAGGACCGCCTCAGCGCGGACGAGACCGCGGACTTGGTCGCCTACCTGATCTCGTTGAAGGGGCTGTGAAGATGAAGCGCGCACTCGAGACCCTGACGTGGCTGACCGGCCTCATGCTTCTCGCCGGGAATCTTGCGGCGCAAAACGTCACCCCTGAACGCATCCGCAGCGCCGCGCAGGAGCCGCGTAATTGGCTCACGTACGGTGGCGGCTACGCCAGCAATCGATACAGCACATTGCGCCAGATCACTCCGCAGAACGTGCGCAACCTCGAGCATCAGTGGGTGCTGCAAGGTCAGGTGCTGGGCGCATGGGAATCCACGCCGCTCGTCGTAGACGGCATCATGTACGTGACACAACGACCGAACGACGTGCTCGCTCTCGATGCGAAAACGGGTCGCGTGTTCTGGGTTTATCGTTATAACAATTCGCCCGATCAGCGCGTCTGCTGCGGCGCAAACAATCGCGGTGTCGCTATCCACGGCGACACTCTGTTCATGGGCACGCTCGACGCGCACCTCGTCGCAATCGACGCGAAGACGGGCCGCGCGGTGTGGAACACGACGGTGGGCGATCCGAAGCTCGGGTACTCCGTGACGATGGCGCCGCTCGTGGTCAAGGACAAGGTGATCATCGGCGTCGGCGGCGGCGAGTACGGCATTCGCGGCTTCGTCGCGGCCTACGACGTGCACACGGGCAAGGAAGCGTGGAAGTTCTACACGATCCCAGAGCCCGGCAAACCCGGCAGCGAGACGTGGAGCAGCGGCAGCGACTGGCAGCACGGCGGCGCGTCCGTGTGGGTGACCGGCTCCTACGACCCCGAGCTGAACCTTACTTACTGGGGCGTCGGCAACCCGGGCCCCGACTGGAACAACGAGCAGCGGCCCGGCGACAACCTGTACAGCGATTCCGTGATCGCGCTCGATCCCGACACCGGCCAACTGAAGTGGCATTTCCAGTTCACGCCGAACGACAACTACGACTACGACTCCGTGCAAGTGCCGGTGCTCGTGGATATGCCGTGGAAGGGCAAGCCCGCGAAGCTCATGCTCTGGGCGAACCGCAACGGCTTCTTCTACGTGCTCGATCGCGTGAGCGGCAAGTTCTTGTTCGGCCTACCGTTCGCGAAGGTGAATTGGGCCAGCGGACTCGACGCGAACGGCCGACCGATTCAAACGCCGCCGGCCACCGGCGAGCCCACGTGGCCCGGCAACCAGGGGGCCACCAACTGGTACACGCCGTCGTGGAGCCCGCGGACGCAGCTGTTCTACTTCTCGGCCTGGGAGGACTATGCGTCGATCTACCGCCACGAGTTCCAGGCATACGAGGCGGGCCGCACGTTCACGGCAGGTGGCCATCGCGTCGTGACACCCGTGCCGGACGCCCCGACTGTCGGCATCGGTCGGCGCTCGCCGATCAACAACTGGACCGACGCCGTGGGTCACGGCTCCGTGATCGCCATGGACCCGGTGACGGGGCAGCGCCGCTGGACGTTTCCGCAATACGACGTGACGGACAGCGGCATGCTGACGACGGCCACGGACTTGCTGTTCACGGGCGGACGCGAAGGTTATTTCTACGCGCTCGATGCGCGCACGGGGAAAGAGCTGTGGCGCACGAACCTGGGCGCGCAGATCGTCAACGGCGCGGTCAGCTACGAAGTGGACGGCCGCCAGTACATCGCCATCATCTCCGGCAACGACCTCGTCGCCTTCGCACTCCGTCCGTAACGTTTCGCGCGTCTGCCGCGGTGCCAATTAGTAGGCCGGAGTGCGCCGGGGTATGAAGGCCCCCTGGCGGGACACGCCGGAAATCGCATCCCTGCGGCTCGGCTGCGCACATCCCTGTGCG
>JBDTOT010000013.1:0-101279 GCA_039933105.1 Gammaproteobacteria bacterium
CGGTCGGGGCGTGGCGCAGCCTGGTAGCGCACTTGCATGGGGTGCAAGGGGTCGCAGGTTCAAATCCTGTCGCCCCGACCAATTCGATCACACGTGCTGTCGCCGTCGAGCGACACCGCGCGTGGTCCGTCTGGACCACGGCCTAAAGCTTCGAGTGCGTTAGCGCTCGTCGAAACCGCCCTCCAGACTCCCTCGCATGGCTTCACCACCGGCTTCGGTCTAAAGCCGCGATTGGTGGACTTCAAATGGGGAGATAGGCGAATGATCGTGAGCAACCGAGCAGCTCGTTCTTACATCTGACGTGGCCTTCACCCCCGACCATTCCGGCGACCCCGGCGTTGGTCAAACTCCAGAGCCAAACCGTCGGCACGGTCGCGCACTGGCCTTTTGGCGATACCGCGACGGGCGACCAGGGCCAGACGGTCGATGGTTTCGCCTACGGCGATCCCGGTGATCCCGGTCTACGACTTCGATGGCGCCTGAGCATCGCGCGTCGAATACCGCGCCGAACACGTAGAAAAGCTTTCGGTGCCAGATGTCTGCACATAACTTCTCCAGTGACTTGAGAAGTACTGAGCCGGCAACGTGGGCGGACGGCGTCCACCGACCCCTAGTGCTGGTAGGCCACGCGCGGTATGGTGCTGGCAAATAAGAAGCAATGTCTCACGGGGTCGTCGCGCTTTGTTCCTCGAGCAGTACAAGCTGGAAAGCAACCCATTCGCTGCCGATGCGGCACGTCCGGTGTTTGCATCGCACGCCATGCGGTACGCGGCTCTGAAGCTCGAAGACCTGATCAACAGGCAGATCTATTGCCTGTTTCTGAGCGGCCCCGCGGGCGCTGGCAAGGGAACGTTGACGCGACAGCGCTTCGCCCAACTGCGCAACCTCTCCGCGGCCTGGATCGACCACTCGTGCGAGACGCGCGAGCAATTGCTGCAAAAGCTACTCGTCGACATCGGCCCTGGCCCCGTTGAGGGTGGAGCGCAGGAGCTGCGGCACATCCTGGAAGTATTTCTGCGGCACCAGGCATCGCACGGGCGTTTCTGCTACATCATCGCCGATGCGATCGAACGCTTCTCGGCGCCGGTGTTGCGGGAACTCGAGTGGCTCGCTCAGCTACGGCTACGTAACAAACCCATCGTTTTCTTCCTCGCTCTCACGCGTAACGAAGAGCTCGTCGCCAATTTGATGCCCCAGTACGAGGGCGGCCCTTGGGCGCGTGCCGCTCATCAGCGCCTCTCGGGGTTGACGCTCGACGAGACCCGGGCCTACGTGCGGACCTGTCTCCGCGGGGCCGGCTGTGACTGGGCAGAAGAGCTCATGCCGGACGACGTCATCGTTGACATCCAGGCGTTTACCCAAGGCGTGGTGGGCGACATCAATTCACTGTGTTGTGCGGCTCTCGACGCGGTAGCGGCGCGGTCGACGGGCAGCAATCGCCAACCACGTGTGGCGCGCGCGCTGCTGAAAGAAGTCGGCATGGCTCTTAACTTGCGCTATGACGCATCAGCATGGGTGCAACCCACGGAAGAGACACTGTCACCCGCGGCCGTACATTTGACGGATCCCGGCGCGTTGCGAATCGAGGCCGCGCGGCTGATCGTATCCAGCGGCAAGGCAATCGTCGCCGAAGTAGCGTTGAATCGTCCACGCATGGTGCTCGGCCGCGATGACAGCTGCGACATTAGCCTCGACAGCCGATACGTGAGCCGGTTCCAGAATCTGTTTATGGAGACGACCGAAGGTTGGCTCCTCATAGACCTCAGCAGCACGAATGGTTGCTTCGTCAACGGGCGGCGTGTGCGCGAGCACCGACTTCGCGACGGCGATTTGATCGCTGTCGGACAGCACCAAATGCGTTTCGCAGGTCCAACCAGTCTCCGGCTTCAGACTGGGCCCGCAGCGGATGCGGATGGAGACAGCACGCTGATGCAGACTCAGCTTCCGGCAGCACGCTCCGGCTCGACCTAGACCGGCAGCGGCTGCAGCGCCACCAGCACCGGCTCACCCCCGTTCAAGGGTACTCCGCTGACTTCGAGCGCACGGTCTTCGATGCCGAGCAGGATCGGCTCGGCACTGTGCCGATAGATATTCACCTTCGCGTTATAGACGCGGCGCGAAATGCCGTGCTTATCGTTGATGGTGATGCGACGCACGCTGAACTCGCCGTTCGCTAGCTTCGACCCTGTCAGGTAGCTGCGAATCGCATCAACCCGTTCCCCCGACAATTCGATGCCGGCGAGTCGTTCCACATTTCGCGTCGCGAGATCCACGAAGTCGATGGAGTCGATAACCGCCATCTCCCCGCCGTCAGCTTCCGAGGTCAGCATTCCCGAGCGGAATTCGCCCAGGAGAACTTGCCCCGGCATCGCACGTTCGATCATGCGCGCCAGATCCACGGTGACGTCGCCCACGATGTAGTTGTATAGCGTCGGGTTCAGTCCCTCGGCCTGTTGGAATTCGTAGCTACTGCCCACGTGGAAGCAGGCGCGCAGACGCGGTACGCCGTTGCGGCGGGTCTTCTTGTGGGCAATCGCGTTGTCAGCCAGCGCGAGTTGCATGAAGTGATAGAGGTTGAGGTTACCGTCGAGCGACAGATCGCGATTCCAAATGTAGAACCCGTCGCCCGTCGTGGTGCGTGAGAAGTCGACGCCGATGCGCTTCGTCAGCAACCGACTCTGAGCGGAGTTCAGGGAGTACGAGAGGCTGTTCAGCTGCATCATCTGCTCGAACGGCGCGAGCAGACTAAACCCCACGATGTCGAACAGGCACACTCCGCGATTCGGGACGTAGCTGATGCTGTAGCGCTTGACCATCTTCTCGATGATCTCGATCTGGCCAACCGTATTCTTCAGCGGCTCGCGCAACGCGACGTGAGTGGGCACGACGCCGAGCAGCCGTCCGACTTTGTGGAGCTGTGCGGGTGTCAGGCAACGACGGCTGGATAACAGCGCTTGGAAGAAGTCCTGCTTCGGCCGCGGTACTTCGCCGCCGCCCATTCCCAGCAGCTCGCCATCGCGGCCCGAATACTCGGCAACACCGTAGTGGGGGATCACGATCAGCGACAGGCCGTCGCCTTCGGAGCACCAGTTCAGGATGACGTTCTGACCGAGCCCCCAGTGCTCGTGCAAAGCCCGATCGAGCAGGATCAGGTTGCTGCGCTCCTTCAGGCTCATGTCCTCGGTCATAGCGGACAATGCGTCCGTATAACCGCCGACGCTGGACTGCCTGAAGATTCCCGAGTCCCGAGGCTCCATCGGTACCAACGAACTGAGAGGGCTTCTGCGGGATCATACAACTATTCAGGTGCGACTCGGAGAAGAAGTCGTACCGACCTGTTTCAGCAACGTTATTCTGCGTGGGTCGTCAGCGCCTCAGCACACGAACCGGGCCCAGGGTAGCCCTACGAGATACCCGCCTAGAAACCGTCGGCGCATTCGGGGCGCCAGGTACGACGGGGCCGGTTTCGAGGAACTCCGGCGGTTGCCCCATGGTAACCACGCCGCCATAATCGCGGGCTCGCAAAAATGCGGCTCCGGCACCGAACCATGGCTAACCACGACGACTCGCCTCCCGATCCGCGCCGCTACTCCCGCGTCGTCGTCGATGGTCCGGCCAAGGCGCCAGCACGCTCGATGCTTCGGGCGGTCGGCTTCAAGGATGCCGATTTCGCGAAGCCGCAAGTCGGAATCGCGTCTACGTGGAGCATGGTGACGCCGTGCAACATGCACATCGACACCCTGGCACGCGACGCCGCGGCAGGGGCGGATGCTGCAGGCGGCAAGAGCGTGCTGTTCAATACGATCACAGTGTCCGACGGCATCGCGAACGGCACTCCGGGGATGCGCTACTCGCTCGTCTCGCGCGAGGTCATCGCCGATTCGATCGAGACCGTGGTCGCGGGCGAAGGCTTCGACGGGTTCGTGGCCATCGGTGGTTGCGACAAGAACATGCCGGGCTGCGCGATGGCCATGGCGCGTCTCGACCGTCCTTCCGTGTTCGTGTACGGCGGCACCATCAAGCCGGGCACCAACGACCGCGACATCATTTCCGTGTTCGAAGCGGTCGGTGCTCACGCGGTTGGCAAGATCGACGACCGTGAGCTCAAGGAAGTGGAATCGACGGCGATTCCGGGGGCCGGTTCATGCGCGGGCATGTACACGGCGAACACGATGGCTTCGGCGATCGAAGCGCTTGGGCTCAGCCTGGCGAACAGCTCCGCCCAGGAAGCCGTGTCGACCGCCAAGCACGACGACTGCCGGCGCGCCGGCGAAGCCGTGGTGGCGCTCATCAAGCGCGGCATCAAGCCGTCCGATATTCTCTCGAAGGAAGCGTTTGAAAACGCGATCACGACGGTAATCGCGCTCGGCGGCTCGACGAACGCAGTGCTGCATCTGCTCGCGATCGCCCACGATGCAAAGGTCGATCTCACGCTCGATGACTTCGCACGCATCGGTGACCGAACCCCGGTTCTCGCCGACCTGCGCCCGAGCGGCCGATACCTGATGTCCGAGTTAATCAGGATCGGCGGCATTCAACCGCTGCAGAAAATGTTGTTGGACGGGGGCCTGTTGCACGGCGGGTGCCTGACTGTCACGGGCCGGACAGTTGCGGACAACCTCGCGGCTGTGGCGGCGTACCCGGCGGGTCAGCCGATCGTGCGCACCCTTGCAAACCCGATAAAGGCACAGAGCCATTTGGCCATCCTGCGTGGCAGCCTAGCGCCCGAGGGCGCCGTGGCCAAGGTTTCCGGCAAGGAAGGTTTGCGGTTTGCCGGCCCGGCGAAAGTCTTCGACGACGAGCACGTTGCGCTGCGCGCGATCCTCGACGGCGGCGTGGTGGCCGGCGACGTGGTCGTCATTCGTTACGAAGGGCCGAAGGGCGCACCGGGCATGCCCGAGATGCTGAGCCCCACCGGCGCGATCATCGGGCGCGGCCTCGGCAGCAAAGTGGCGCTGATCACCGACGGCCGTTTCTCCGGCGGCAGCCATGGGTTCGTCGTGGGCCACGTCACACCCGAAGCCGCGGTCGGCGGACCGATCGCGATCGTGCAGAACGGCGACCCGATCGTGATCGACGCTACCAACAAGACCATCGACCTCGGCGTGTCGCGCGAGACGATCGAAGAGCGGCTCCGCGCATGGCGGCCGCCGGCACCGAAAGCCGTGCGTGGACTGCTCGCGAAGTATGCCCACCTGGTCAGCTCGGCCTCGGCGGGCGCGGTCACCGATCTGAATCTCGTTTAGTAAGAGGCGTGAGATGTCAGCAGTTCCAGCGCTCGGCGTGAGCCAAGCCGTCGATACTCCGTACCCGGACTCACCCTGGGTCGTGATGAAGTTCGGCGGACGCAGCGTGTCCACTGCGGAGAATTGGGCCATCATCGCGAAGCTCGTGCGCGAGCGGCTCGCCGAAGGCGTGCGCCCGGTGATCGTGCACTCGGCCCTCGTGGGCGTATCGAACGCGCTGATCGCATTGCTGGACGCCGCGATGGCGGGCGGCGAGACGGACGAGCCGCTCGCGAAAATCCGAGCGCAGCACGACAGGCTGGCCAAGGAGCTCGGCGTCGACGCGTCGCTGTTCGACGAACGCTTCCGCACGCTGGCGCAAGTGATCGCCGGCGTGAAGCTCGTGGGCGAGGTCAGTCCTCGCGTACATGCGCGAGTGCTCGCCAACGGCGAGTTCGCGGCCACGGAGCTCGGCGTGGCTTATTTGCGATCGACCGGCCTCGATGTCGCGTGGCACGACATCCGCGAGTACCTCGAGAGCTCGGCGCTGCGGGATCAGACCGAGACGGCTCGCTACTTGTCAGCCCGCTGCGATTTCTCGCCCGACAAAGTGCTTCAGCAGCGTTTCGCTGGCATGAAGGGAGTAGTGCTTTCGCAGGGGTTCCTGGCGCGTAACGCGCAGGGCGAGACCGTGTTGCTCGGTCGCGGCGGCTCCGACACTACCGGCGCGTATCTCGCCGGCAAGCTCGAAGCGCGCAGGCTTGAGATCTGGACCGACGCGCCGGGGTTTTTCAGCGCCGATCCGAAGGCAGTGCCATCTGCGCGCCTCATCAAGAGCCTGCACTACCGGGAAGCGCAAGAGATCGCCTCCGCGGGCGGCGGAATTCTGCATCCGCGCAGCATTTCACCGGTGCGTGCGTCCGGCATTCCGTTGTTCCTGAAGTGCACGACGCATCCGGAGTGGGAAGGCAGCGTCATCTCGAATGCGCCGGGCGACGACCAGGCGCGCCTGAAGGCTATCTCACATCGCTTAGGGATCACGCTCGTGTCGATGGAGTCGATGGAGATGTGGCACCAGGTCGGCTTCCTGGCCGACGCGTTCGACGTGTTCCGCGAGCACGGCATCTCGGTAGACCTCATCTCGACGTCCGAGAGCAACGTCACAGTCTCGATCGACACTGCGCAAAACGTCACCACGCGCGCCGCGATCGAGGCACTCGCTGCCGATCTTCGAAAATTCTGTAAGGTCACGATCATCGGCGACTGCGCGGCCGTCACGCTCGTGGGCCAACGCATCCGCACCATCCTGCACGAGCTCACTCCAGTGCTCGAGGTGTTCCAGGAGCAGCAGGTTCACCTCGTCACGCAAGCGGCGAACGACCTGAACCTCACGTTCGTCGTGAACTCGGAAAACGCGTACCGGCTCGTGCAGCACCTGCACGGCTTGCTCGTCAGCAAGTTCGAGGGCGGCGTGTTCGGCGAGACGTGGGAGCGCCTGCAGGGCGGAGGCACGCCAGCCAAAGCGGTTTCGAAGCCGTGGTGGGTCAAGAAAAGGGCACAGCTGCTCGAAATCGGCGCCGCACGCGACGCGACCTACGTCTACGACCGCGAGAGCATCGAGGCTGCGGTCGCGGCGCTGCGCTCGCTGAAGTCCGTCGATGCAGTCTTCTACGCCATGAAGGCCAACTCGAACCGCGAAATTCTCAAGCTCGTGCACGACCGCGGTCTAAATCTCGAGTGCGTGTCGCCCGGGGAAATCGCCCGCGTGCTCGAAGTGCTGCCGAACCTCGACCGCAAGCGCATTTTGTTCACGCCGAATTTCGCGCCGCGTACGGAATACGAGCAAGCGCTGGAGCAGGGCGTGTGGGTCACGCTCGACAATCTGTTCCCTCTGAAGAACTGGGCGAAGCTGTTCAAGGGCAAGGACGTCTTCGTGCGCATGGACACGGGCCAGGGGCGCGGGCATCACGAGCACGTTCGCACGGCGGGCGTGCACTCGAAGTTCGGCATTCCAGTGTTCGAACTCGACGAGCTCGTGGACGCAGTGAAGAGAGCGGGCGCGCGAGTGGTTGGGTTGCACGCACACACCGGCAGCGGCGTGCTGACTCCGGAAGCATGGCTCGACACCGGCAAGCAACTGTTGAAGCTGCTCGACGCTCTGCCCGATGTACGCTATCTCGATGTCGGCGGCGGCTTAGGCGTTCCGGAGAAGACGGGGCAGCCCGGCCTCGACCTGAGCGCTCTCGACAAGGCGCTAGGGGAGATCAAGCAGGGGTGTGGCGGCCGCTCGCTATGGATTGAGCCCGGACGTTTCGTCGTAGCGCAGGCGGGCGTCCTGCTCGCGCGCGTTACGCAAACGAAGGGCAAGGGAGACGTCCAGTACGTCGGCGTCGGCACGGGTATGAATAGCTTGATTCGGCCGGCCCTATACGGCGCGTACCACGACATTGTGAATCTGACGCGCCTCGGCAAACCGGGCACCGAGCTCGTGACGGTCGTCGGGCCTATCTGCGAGACAGGCGACCGCTTGGGCTCGGATCGCCTGCTGCCACCGGCCAAGGAAAACGACGTACTACTCATCGCGAATGCCGGCGCTTACGGGTACGCGATGAGCTCGCACTACAACCTGCGCGAGCCGGCGGTCGAAGTCCTGATCTGAGACGACTTGCTCAGTGCCTGGCGGCAGCCGCAGGGAAGTTCCTGCGCGCGAACGTCCAGCTCGAGTCCCGGCATAGCCCGCAATCATCGCCGACGAATCGGCGCGCCGCCGTTGCGTCACCGCGCAGCTGCCATTCGAGCCAGCTCACCGCCACCTGCGCGGCCGCGCCGCCATTCGGTTCCTGATACGTGCCGCCGTGACCCACCGGCAGATTCGCGACGGCGACGGGCACGTTCGCGATCCGCTGGAAATCGTCCATACCGTTCTTGTACGCAATGTCCGGCGGCCCGCCTAGGATATACAGCACCGGCGTGTGGAAATTCGCGAGCGCGTCCTTGGTCAGGTCCATGCCGGGAATCGTAGTGTTCGGCCCGTCGTTCAGCACGCCGGTGTTCTGCATCACCACCGTCTTCACGCGCGCATCCTTGGCCGCGGCCAGTGCCTGCAAGCCGCCGCAGCTCCAGCCCGACACCGCCACGAGCGCGGGATCGATGCGCCCCGAGTATTGGCTTCCGGCGCGCGCGTTCTCGGCGAGCGCCCAGTCGATCGCGGCCGTAAGGTCCGACGCGAGCGTTCGCGGGGCTCGCGGTTCGTTCGGCGGCGGTTGCGCTGGCCGCTGTGCCGGCGGCGCTCCAGGGCCGCTCAGAATCTTGCCGTTCGCAATCACGAGATAGCCGTGCGAGGCGATCTCGAGCAGATGGAAGCGCGTGCTGGCACCGTCATCCGAGCACCCGCCGTTGCCCCACGCCACCACGCCGAGCTTGCGGCCATTGAGCGCCGCGAGATTCGCTGGTCGGTAGATCACGTGCTTCGGCAGCGACGCAACTTCTTCCTTCATTGCGGCGTAGGGGCCCGTGCCGGGAGGGTCGGGAAGCTTGTTGTTCGCCTCGATACGTTCCGCCGCCGCGCGATCCGGTGCGGGGGGCGCAGCAGCCTGTTGAGCCGAGGCGATAGTGGCGACGAACACACCGAGCACGGCGAGCGCGTGCAGACAGAACCCGCGAGAGCGAATTTCCAAGCGCATCCCCCCATTACGCACACCACTCGTGTGCGGCTGTGGAGTGTGGCACCAGAATGACCGGGAGTCGATGCGAGCGAACCGTCTTACTCGAGCTCCTGCGGGGATACGGCCTTGCGAAGGAGGGCGCTCTCATACACGTCCGCGAGGATTCGCTGGACTGCGCCCTTGGCCTCGCCGGCCTGCAATCCGTAGTGCTTGGCGACGAACAGCGCGATCTGCTCGATCGAGCGCCGCCCGTCGACCGCGCCCAGGATTTGGGCCTTGAGCAGGTGGTCGGCCGTTGCGACGACGAGTTCGTCGAGATCCGGTATCGGACGGTCCGGATCGAGCAACCAGTCCGGCAAGTACTGCGGCCGTTTCGTGTCCGGGACGTCGGCCGTCTTGCGCGCGCTGAAGCTCAACACTTGCTCAACGCGGCCATGTGCACTGGCCGGCGATTGCAGATAGGGAATCCGCATGCGCTCGTGCTCGACGAGCTCGAAGCCGTTTGCGGCGATGATCGCGAGCACTTCTTCCTCGCTGTAGCACCACGACTCGTTGCGATGGAAGAAGGCGAGCGAACCCGTGTTGAGCCACAGGCCGCCGGGCTGCAGTGCACGATTGACGATTCGCACGGTCTCGGCGAGATCGTGCGGTAGAACGTCGATGAGCCAAGGCGTTAGGACGCTGTCGAAACTACCGGGCTTGAACGGTATGCGCAGCACATCGGCGGCGACGGCAATGAATGCCGACGACTCGTTTGACCGTAGCGGCTCCGGCGCAATGCAGCGACGCAACACCGCCACCGATGCCTTATCAATCGGAGCCAGCGGAAACTCATACAGGCTCAGGGCCTCACCCTGCATCACACGGCTCCCGGCGAACAGCAACACGGGGTTGATGTCGAGCGCGACCGACAGTGCAGGGCGGTAGTGGCGATGCAGATCGTAAGACAAGCGACACGCGCCCGCGCCGAGCGTCAGGAGCCGCGTGGGGCGAAAGGCCGCGCCCTGTAGCACGCGACCAACGCACTCGAACAGCTTTTCGTTCTCGCCGTTGTCCCAGCTCCAATCGCGAAACACGTTGTCGTAGTAGCTCGACATGCCGTGATGTTTTGGCAGCTTCCCGTGAAGTGCCCCGGAACGATCGAGGCCGGACGCAGGCCTAGGCGCCGCGAGCTTGAGCGGTGCGAGCAAGTCCGTTAGCTGCTTGCGCTGCGACTCGCGCGCCCTTAGAAGCTGCAGCACTCGCTCTTTGGCGGCACCGGCCACGTTATTGCCGTCGAGTGAAGCGCGCAGGCGCGCTTGCTCCGCTGCATTGGCACGTAAGAAACCGCTGTAACGCGAACGCCATTCGAGGTGCGCGACCTCGACGTCGTGAAACAGCCATGGAACGCGCGTTTGCCCGTTTTCGTAGATCGGGAAGCGCGACTTGCATTGCGCACAGATGAACGCGTCGTGGCGAACGCCGAGCTCGGACGCGCGGTCTCCGCATGCCGGACACGCCAACAGTGGAACGAATTGATGCAGCTCGCGGATCACGGCCGCGCTTAGTCGCGTCGTCGTCTGAGATTTCACCTGCGCCATCTTAACGAGCGGCCGAACAGCTGCTCGATAGTCCCTTTAGACGATCCGATTGAACGCGATGTATGGCGCAGCCGCCGTGGCCGTTCCCAAGCCGGGGTTCGTCAGCACGATGTTGAACGTCGCTTCCTCCCCATGCAGCGCCAGGTAGTTCAAGACCACCATCTCCGCGAGCTGTGTAACGCTGTTCGCAAAGGGCGTCGACGCCGTCTCGATGCTGCCGTTCGCGCGGAAGTAGCCGAGCTGCTCCGAAGCCGGGGTTCGCAGTGCCGGCCTGCCTGTGGGGCTAAACACGAGAATTACGCTGGCCGCTGTCTGCGAATCATCCGATGTCCACCGAAATTTAGCGTTACCTTGGCCGTCATCCTCCGTTGTCTTCTGGTCCGACGACACGGCGCCGTCGCTGAAGAGATAGACCATCAGCGGTTTGCCCTTTTGGGCCGCGTACTCGAGCGATGCGCCGATCGCCTGGCCCACGATGAAGTCCTTCGTGTCCGTATCCGGGCGCGGATTCTGATGATAGTCGCGGCCGCCATATTGGATCGTGCCCGCGCCGCCGTAGCCGTTGATGACGACCTTCATCGCGGCGGCGGCCTTACGAAAGTCGCCGCTCGCGAGCTCAGCGCCGGGAAAGATCGACTGCAGCACCGGGTCCAAACTCGGATCCAAGTCCTGTGCGGTGATCGTCGTGTTGAGCGCGGCAGTGGTTTTGTCGTACCCGCACTGGACGAGGTCCTTTGCGGCTTGCTGTTCCGTGATCTTGCCGAGCTTGAGCGCGCTGATCACGGCCGCCGCTTGAGCCACCTTGCCGCTGGGGAACGTGCTCTGCCCGCCGCCGCCGATGAGGCCGATCGCCTCCGTTCGGTTGCTGACTTTGGTAGGTCGCAAGGCGGCGCTGATCATCGAGTCGGGCGCCACCGAGTTGCCGCCCGACGCGGAGTTCTCCGAACCGATCGTGGCAACGAATTCGCCGTTCGCACCCGCGCGTGCGATGCCGTACACGGGATTGTGCGGATTGTTCGACGTGTCGTTTTCCGAGCGCGCGGGAATGACGACGCCGTTTACATTGGCGCGCGTCGCCGCATTCGTCTTGCTCAGCATCCCGCGAAGCAGGGCGCTGCGGGGGTGCATCGCAAGGCCGAACGTGCGGTCGACGCCCACGGTTTGTGGCGCGAGTGCCGCCGGTAGCCCGAGCTTGCCGTAGCCCGCGGTGTCGAGAAACATCTCTTGTCCGCCCATCTTGCCTACCATCACGTTGGAGCCGGCGATGTTTGCGCCGCCCCCCTGGTCGAATGCCAGGAACGGAATCTTGCCGGCGCCGAGCGCCCCGGCGCCGTTGTCGATGATGCAACCGGTCTGCGCGTGGACGGCGCGGGCGAAGAGCGTCGCGATGCTCGGCAGGAATACCGTGCTCACGCCGGCGATCAAGCCACGACCGAGAAACTCCCGTCGGGTGTTCGGACGGCCGTGACCGCTGCGGCGGCTGTCTTCCTCGACGCGCTTCTCGAACTCGGCGCGGCGCAGCTCCGCTGCGCGGCGGTCGTCTCTTTGCTTACCCATCGTAGTTACCTCGTTGCAAGCTAGTTGAGGGTGACCGCGCCGCTCGACAGCACTGCGGCGCAACTCGCCTGCAATGCGGTAGTCGCCGTCGCGCCCGTGCAGCCGTTCGTGCAGCCGAGACCGTCCATCAGGCTTACGACCCCAGCGGAAGTGGCCGCCTTGTCGGGCTGATTGGCGATGTTGGTGCCGATGAGCTTGTCGTAGAGCTGATTGGCGATCGTCGTCTTGCCGCCGGCAGCGATCGTGCACGCACCGAAGAAGCTCGAGCACGTCGCCGGCACCGCGACGATCTCGCCGCAGTACGCCGTGGCCAATCTTTGGATCGCAACCTGCTGCGACGAGCCGAAAGCCAACAAGTCGTCGGTCGACGGCAACGAGTCGCGAACGTCGCCATACAATGCGGCGATGTCGGCGTCGGTGCTGCTCACGCCCGTGAGCATCGACATGGTGTCGTTAAGCTTCGAGAAACTGCGCACGCCCACCGTTCGATCGACTACGTCGGGCGGCGCGGCCGGCGGGTTCGACGGTGCGATCGCC
Source organism: Gammaproteobacteria bacterium (assembly GCA_039933105.1). Lineage (GTDB taxonomy): Bacteria > Pseudomonadota > Gammaproteobacteria > Steroidobacterales > Rariloculaceae > FEN-1219. Next base: position 12,565 of record JBDTOT010000013.1, read on the forward strand.
TCGGCGAGCCCCATATGCGTGCCGAGCGCCTCGAACTCGAGGTGGAACCTGTCCATGGCAGCCCCCTTCGCGAGCGGTACCACGGCACCGAGTGGCGAGAGCACGGCACCCGACGCGAGAACCGTGGTATCGACGCGCCGGAATGCTTGCGCGGCCACCGGCACCACGTCATTCACGGCGACGCGAATATTTTTCACCTTGGTTCCGGTAGGGCCGACGAACGTAGGCCTTGCGAACACGTAGCTGGCGTCGTCGAGCTGCCTTGCGAGCATGTCGACGCGAGCGGTCGCCCCGAGCGCGCTCGTGACGTCGAACTGCATCGTCACGTAATCACCGGCGCCGGCAGCAAAGTTTTGCTGGACCTCCGTGGCAGACAGTGCTTTTTTGTGGATCGCCACCATCTCGAACGTGCCTTGCCATAGCCGGTCGTTCGTGACCTCGTTGCCGAGCACGAGGCGCTGATCGGCCGTCCACGCGAGCGTAGTCGCGGCGGTTTCAGTCGCTGCGAGCGCGCCGTTGACGTAGACCTTCCTGCCGGTCGCCGGATCGAACGTCGACACGACGTGCGTGAGCTCTGTCGCGACTTGCGGCGAAACGACCTCGAGGAACGGATCGCCGTTCGCGTTACTCGCGGCCGTGCGATTGCGGAACCGATACGTCGTGGCGTTCTGGCCGAGCATGAAATTGCGCGTGCCCGTATCGATCGAGTAACTCACGATGCGCGCCGGGCCGGTCTGCGCCGTGTTGTCCGGTTTGATCCACGCTTCGACGCTGTAGGTGCCCGTAGGCGTGATCATGTCGTACAGCTTCTTGCTGCCGGCGGCGCTGGCGATGGCGTTGCCTGAGACGTTCTTCAAGCCGCCGTCGACCCATTCCATACCCGTGATCGTCAATGCGATGGGCGTGCCTACGCCGCTCGTGTCGAACGTCATGTTGCCGGTGCCTTCGTCGAACTTGAACATGGCGACCAGGCCGCCGTCGGCGCGACCCGAACCACCTACGGCTGCCGCATCGAAACTCGTCACCGCGCTCATGAGCGAGAGCTGCGTCGGCGGCGGCGTGCTCGGTTGTTGCCCCGCCCACGCTCGAATTGCGGCCAGAAAATCCGCTGCGATGCGATCGCAGCCGGGATTTGCTCCGCAGTTGTGCCGATCCACGGCGGGCCGCAGATAGACACGCGACAGCTCCGGATTCACGAGATTTACTTTCTGTTGCGTCGTGATCACGGTGTACGCCGTCATGACGTCGGCGACAGCGAACGTCGGGATCTGCGCCACGCCGTGACAGCCGACGCACGAGTTGTTCGCGTCGCGGAGGAGCGGATAGAGCGTGGCCTGAAACGCTGCGACGTCGGACATCGGCGGATTGTTCGGGGGCGGTGTGTTATCGACCGGCGGCGGCGTGCTGTCGGCCGGCGGCGTGGTGCCCGGCGGCGGAGGGGACGTGCCTGTCGGGGGGGGCGTCGTCGTGCCGCCGTCGGCGGCGGCCAACGGCTCTTCGCCGCGCACGCACCCTGCGAGCTGCGAGCCGAGGACAAGCGCGCCGACTAGCGCTGCGATGATGCGCGCCGCTCGGAAGCGCGGGAGTACGGTATTGGTGTAAATCACGGCGGCTCTCCTACTCATTGGTCCATGCAGTAGACGGCGGTCTCCGCGAACACGCGCTTCAAGCTCTTATTGTTGGCTTCGAAGCTGTTGGCGATCGTTTGCACCGCCTGGAGATCGGCCGCACCGTTGGGTTTGCGGTAGCAGACCTTCTGAAACACATTCTTCACTTGGCATTCGGCGAACTGACGTGTTTGAGCCAGCTCGGTGCCGAGGCTCTTCGCACCGGCGCCAGAGCCGGTTCCGTGCCAACCGACGAACGCATTCGGCCCCGTGCGCCAGTAGTTGATCCACGAGTCGCCGATCGTCTGGTAGCCGAACGGGAAGGTACCCGCGTCCTTCACGAACTTCGGTTGCACGGCGTCACGTGTGAACTGCATTTGCCCCGTCGTCGCGTCGAAGTTGTAGAACGCGAACGCGCCCGCCAAGCCGTCGAGGCCCGCGTGGCAGCCCAAACAGTCGTTCAGGAACAGGTTGCTGTCTCCCCCCGGCGAACGACTCACGTCTTGCCTGATACGGTCGGGCCACGCGGTGACGTCGCGAAAGTCCTCCATGTCCATGCAGAGGAGGTTGAGTGCCGCGAAACGCACGGCGGCGCGATTGGTGCCCGCCACCAGGAACGCACTCGAATAGCCGCGCGTCGTCATCACGCCGGCGGTTTCGTTCGCGTTGATCGGCTGACCCGGGATGCTCGACTGCGTTTGGCGCACTAGATTGTCGGTCTTCGACAGGTCGATGTGCTTCGTCTGCAAGTCCACATAATGATCGTTGTTGGCCAGCGAGTAGGGGACAGTGGTCGCCGCGGCGGAGCCCACGTAGACGATGTCGCCCGCTAACACTTGATCGAAGGGCACGTCGTCGCGAACCATACCGATGACGGTCGCCGTCGCGTCATTGAGATCCGCGTACACCGAGCGATCGCGATTGGTCCACGGGGTGGCCAGCTCGCGGACGGTGGTGTTGTAGAACGCCGGGTTGCTGATCGCCTCGTTGGCGGCGCCGAGCGCGTCCCCCGCGGTGACTTTCGCCGTCATTGAGTCGAGCACCGCCGCAGTCGGCGGCGTACCCGCAAGACGATCGTGGATACGTTTTGCTTGTTCGCGAGGCCCGGCGTTCACGGCGCTGGCGATACAGATTGCAGCGAGCGCGGTCAGTCGGGCCCCGAAGGTCGGTCGCTCAAAGCGGGTCATGTGACTCCTCCCTGATTCTTTGTTGCCTGACATCGCGACTCGCTCCTCGCGCCAGTCGCGTCATGACGCGTCCTGCGTTCACTTCGGTGTCCGACGTTGACGCTGCAGCCCATGGCAATGCGATCGGACTGCGAGTGAGTCTAGAGACGGACGGTCATCTCACAAGTGAGTTGAGACATAAGCCGAGACTTCCATTTCTGTGTCACCTTCCGGCGACATTTTTGTCGCGCGCCATCGCGTGCTACTTTGTTCGCCGCGTGCAGATGCAACGACTGCGGCTCAACGGACGAGACCGCTTCGACGACCACTCGACTAACACGCTGCACGGCACGCGCATTCGGGGATCTGTGTTGTGGTGTGGGGCAGGCGCGGAGCGCCGGTCTCAACGTCGACAAAGCAGCTAGGGAATGGCAGCACTTCTTCCGCACACGAGTTCGGCGACTGCACCGGGCGAGACGACACGCGCTCGACCCACTCTATGGCGCCGCGCGTACGAGCGGTTCGGGGCGCACATGGGCTTCGGATCGGCGGGCGTGTTGCTACTCATCGGCTGGCTTCACCGAGAGGCGCACTCGTGGAACGGCGATGACGTCTTCGGCTATTCGCTTGGCATCGTCGCGCTGTCCTGCATGCTGCTCCTGCTCGTGTACCCGCTGCGCAAACGCCTGCGTTTTCTCGCCTTTCTAGGGGCAACCAAGCACTGGTTTCGCACCCACATGATTCTCGGCACGTTGGGGCCGGTGCTCGCTCTCTATCACTGCAATTTCACGATCGGTTCGATCAACGGTCGTATCGCACTCATCAGCGCGCTACTCGTTACCGGCAGCGGCTTCATAGGCCGATACATCTACTCGAAGATTCACCACGGTCTGTATGGCCGCCGCGCAGATTTGAAGGAACTACTCGCACGCGTTGAAACCGCTGCACCTGTAGCAGCGCGACTTGCTCAGTTCATTCCCGAGCTTACGCGCAGGCTCGTCGAGTTCGATCGCCGCGTCCTCGTGCCACCCACCAACCTGCTCGCAAGCATCGCGTTGCCTTTCAGACTCGCCGTCATTACTCCAGTCCAGTACTGGACGCTCATGCGTTTCGCGCGACGGAAGCTACTCGTAGAGGGAATCCTGTCCGCACGCCTCGAGCGCAACGGAGCACGCATCGAGGAAGTCACCCGCACATTCATCCGTGATCACTTACGGCACGTTCGGCGCGTCGCAGAGTTCACGGCGTATCAGCGTCTATTCGCGCTCTGGCACACCGTTCACCGGCCGTTCTTTGCGCTCCTGCTGATCTCCGTCGCCGTTCACGTCTTCGCTGTCCATTACTACTCCGGCACCGAATGATGACGTGGCTGCGCCGATACCTGAGCCACGCGCGCGCGCCGCTGCTCGCGGCGGTGGTGGCCGGGCTCGCGTCGTCTGCAGTCGCAGCATTTACTCTGAAGACCCTCGTGATGCCCGGCAAGGTCATCGAGGCGCATGCGCAAATCGAAGAGCATTGCGAACGTTGTCATGAGACCAAGGCGCCGACGAAGCAAAGCGACCTGTGCTTCGCGTGTCACCAGACCGTACGCGACGACGTTGCGAACGCTCGCGGCTTCCACGGACGAACTCCCGAAGCGACGACCGCCTGTTACACGTGCCACAAAGACCACGGCGGACGCGACGCGAAGCTTGCGACTGTCGACGCGAAAACCTTTTCGCACGCACACACGGACTTTCCCCTTGTGGGCGCGCACGGCGAGGCGGCCTGCAGCGCCTGTCACTCCTCCGGCAAAGCCTATCGGGAGGCGCCCGCGCAATGCTCGAGCTGCCACGCCAAGGACGACCGGCACTTAGGAGCGCTCGGCACGAACTGTGGGGGTTGCCATGCGGAGAGTGCTTGGCGCAACGTGACGTTCGACCACAAGACGGCGCACTTTCCGCTGAATGGCGCGCACGCCGATGCGCCCTGCGCGAGCTGCCACAAGAACGCGACATTCGCGGGCACGCCCGCCGACTGTGCGAGCTGCCACAAGGCTCAGGACGCGCACAAAGGACGCAACGGCCCGCAATGCGCCAGCTGTCATACGCCCACGGCGTGGCGCGTGAAGTTCGATCACGCGGCGAAGACGGGTTTCGCCCTACAGGGCAAGCACCAGACGCTGACCTGCGAGGGCTGTCACGTGAAGGATCTCGTGACGACCCTGCCGAAAACGTGCGTTGGCTGCCACCGCGGGGATGACGCACACGCCGGCAAACTCGGAACGACCTGCAGCGACTGCCACAGTTCGACGCAGTGGCGCGGTACCCGTTTCGACCACGCCGCCATCGCGAGTTTTCCGCTGGTGGGGGTCCACGCGACGCTGCAATGCACGTCGTGCCATGCAAACGGCCTAACGGCACGCCTCGGACGCGACTGTGCGAGCTGTCACGCAGGCGACGACCCGCACAAAGGCCAACTTGCAGCGCGTTGCGACACCTGTCACGCGCAAACGGCGTGGACGAAGCCGATTCGCTTCGACCACGACCTCGCGTCGTTCCCCTTGCTGGCGGCGCACGCAACGCTGGGCTGCACGGACTGCCACGCGACGCGTGCGTTCCACGATGCCGGCAGCGGGTGCGCGGACTGCCACGCGAACAAAGATCCGCACGCTGGCCGTTTCGGGGCTCAATGCGGGACGTGTCACCAACCAGCGAACTGGCACGCGGCGCGATTCGATCACGCCAAAGCGACGCAGTTTCCGCTCACCGGCGCGCACACGAAGGTCGCATGCGCGTCCTGCCACCAAAACAGCACAGCCGCGCCTGCGGGTATCGCGGTCGCGCGGCGCGAATGCGGCCAGTGTCATCGCCAGAGCGACCCGCACGGCGGCCGCTTCGGTGCGGCTTGCGGCGACTGCCACACCACGCAGTCCTTCACCAGTGTCAGGAGGCGTTGATCGATGACACCGAGACACCGCATCTTCGCCGCCATGGCGCTGCTCGCGTGCCTCGCCGTGTGCTCGCAAACGGCGTCGTGGTCGCAACCGAGCATCACCTCCAAGTTCGACCACTTCACGACGGGGTTTCGACTCGACGGGCGGCACCAGCTCGCACCGTGCCAGAGTTGTCACGTCGACGGTCAGTTCGCCGGCACGCCGACACAGTGCAACGGCTGCCATGTGCACGCGAGCCGCGTACAGGCCACGGCGCAACCGGCGCGCCATCTGCTGGCGAGCGAGCACTGCGAGTCGTGCCACCGAACGAACACGTGGGTGCCCGTCGCCCGCGTCGATCACCTCGAGGTCGTAGGCACGTGTCAGTCCTGCCACAACGGCACGTGGGCGATGGGCAAGCCGCGCGACCACGTGCAAGCCAGCGACCAGTGTGACGACTGCCATCGCACGGCCACGTTCGCCGGTGCGATGTTCGATCACTCCGGAGTCCTGGGGAGTTGCTTTACCTGCCACAACGGCAGCGCAGCGCTCGGCAAGTTCGTCGGCCATATGCCCGCCACGAACGTCTGCGAGGACTGCCACAGACCGGTCCGGTGGGCACCCGTCGTGCGCGTAGATCACGCGCAAGTGCTCGGGACGTGCTCGACGTGCCACAACGGGACGATCGCGATGGGGCAAAAGGTGGGGCACATCCCGACGACCCAGGAGTGCGACGCGTGCCACAACGTCACCGCCTGGAAGCGTTGATGCGCGCGCTAGCCTGCGCCGCGCTCGTGCTGCTCGCCTGCCGCGCATTCGGCGCCGACCGCGCGATTCAGGACATTCGCTTCGCAAAGCAGGGCGGCATCGCGAGCGCCGAGATCCAATTCGTCTGCCCGATGGAATATTTGACGCACTGGGCGGACGGGTTAGAGGTGCGCGTGCGTATGGAACTCGGCGCTGACTGTGCCACGCAGCTCGGTGCAGGGATGCGCAGCGAGCTCTACACCCCGCCCAGCGGCAGTCTCGCGGGTGTACGCCAGGTCGTATTCGACGCGCAGGACCGCATCGCCACGCTCATCCTGCAGCTCGATCGAGCGGCCGACCTTCGAGTGAGCCAGGGCCGACTCCGCAACGTCGTACGGATCGAGTTTTCGCCGCCGACGAGTGATTCGGCGCAGACCCTTCCGACGGCGGCGCCACCACCGCCACGCAATGCGATCGGCGCGCCGCCCCCTGCAGGCGCGATATCTGCGGCGCCGCCCCCCACGGAGCCCGCGGCGCGCGCACCGCTGCGCCTCGTGCAGCGGCCACCCGAGCGCAGCGAGCGCTTCGCCATTCAGCTCGCTACCGGCGCCGGCGTTGCCGAGAACGCGACGGCGCTGCCGGCTGGCGCCGGCGGCATTCTGTACGTCAAAGAGCGCGTTGCGGGCGATCGCCAATGGCAGGAGCTCAGGCTCGGCTTTTTCGACACCGAGCAGGCCGCGCGCGCACGCGCGGACGCGTTGCGCACGGGGTTCCCGGACGCGGTGGTCGTGGTGGCGGACACGTCGGAGCAGGATGCCGCCAGCGCCGGGCCGCTGCAGCCCTCGGCGGCTGCCGACTCGGGCTCGCACGACGTGCCGGCACTGTCGCCGGAACGCGTTGCGGCGCTGATTGCGGAAGCGAGCGACGCGATGGCGAGTCAGAGCTACGACCGCGCCATACAGATCTACTCACGGCTGCTCGATGAGCCTGACTTTGCCGATCGGCGGCTGGCTCGCGAGCGACTCGGCGTCGCACGCGAACGTAAGGGTCAGCGCGCGCAAGCGATCCACGAATATCAGGCCTACGTCGCGGAGTTCAGCGACGGACCGGATTCGGATCGCGTCCGACAACGGCTCGCAGCGCTCACCGCGACCTCGCTGCCCGGCGAGGCCACCGTTTCGGCAGCGACACCGCCGCGCTACGAACTATCCGGCGGCGTGGCGCAGTACTTGCGCCACGACGTCTACACGCCGCTCGACGACCAACCGGAACGCGACGTGCAGTCCACGCTGCTGTCGAATGTCGACCTGGCGCTGAAAAGGCATGGCGAGCGCTTCCAACTACAGAGCCGCATCGACGCCACGTACGGCTACAACCTCCGCGACGAAACAGAAGGCAACGTCGCGCCCGCTGAGCAGCTATACGTTTCGAACGCGTATGTCGATGTGGCGGACAGGCAGCGGGGTTGGTCGGGGCGCCTTGGCCGTCAAACGATCTATGGCAGCGGCATCTTCGGCCGTTTCGACGGCATGCATGCCGACTATCACTGGCGGCCACGCGTAGCACTGAATCTCGAGGTCGGCCGGCCCGTCGAATACCTGCGGCGTGCGATCGACACACACCGGCAATTTGCGGCGTTCAGTGCCGACGTGGACGGCCTCGTGCGCGGCTGGGATTTCAGCTTCTACTCGCTCGCGCAGCAGATCGATGGAATCGCCGACCGGCAGGCGGTCGGCGCGGAAGCGCGCCACCGCGGCGACGCGTGGAACGTCATCGGTTCCGTCGACGTCGATCCTTCGTACGGGGTGTTGAACTCGGCCATCGTTTCCGCCAACTGGCGTCCGCGGCCGAAGCTCACGCTGAACGGTCGTTTCAACATCGGCACGGCGCCATTTCTGACCACTCGTAACGCGCTCATCGGCCAGCAGGTCGCCACGATCGAGGCCTTGCTCGGCACATACACGGAAGGGCAGGTGCGAACGTTGGCGCGTGACCGCACCGCCCAGGTTCAGAGCAGCACGATTGGCCTCGTGAAACCGCTGTTCTCTCGGTTTCAGCTCAACGTCGACCTCAGCGTCTACGACTTCGGCGCCACGGTCGCGTCCGGCGGAGTCGCCGCCATGCCGCAGAACAAACAGACCTCCTTATACATGGCATTCGTTGGCTCGAGCTTGGCCAAACAAGGCGACGCCGCAGTATTTTCCTTGCGCCACACGGATTCGACGACAGCCACCGGCGACACGGTCAGCGTCGAGTTTCGCCTACCCGCGACGTCGCGGCTGCGGCTCAGCCCCCGGTTCGCGCTGTCCCATCGAGCGTACAAAGATGGGTCCGACCAGACCGTCGTCGCACCGATGTTCCGCGCCGCTTACCGCTGGCCCCGCGGACATCAGCTCGAGCTCGAGGTCGGCAAGGAGCTAGCGAACCGCGACTTTCTACCGGCACAGCTGGCACTGTTCGGGCAAACGACCGAACAGAGCGAAGCGACCTTCTTCAACGCAGGTTATTGGTGGGGGTTCTGAACATGGCGACTCGACACGCTTTCACCGTCGCCGCCTTCGCGGCGCTCCTCGCCGGCTGTGCTGCGGAGGCGCCACTGAAATCCACGCTCGATGAAAAGGGGAGAACCTGGGTCAGCGCGGATGCGCTCGTGACGCTCGCGAGTGCCACACCCAACCTGAGCAATGCCGCACGCGACTATCTGTATCTCGCGCCGATCGAGATCAACACCACGGGCGTGCGCCGACATTATCTGTGGGTCGGGCTGGGCTCCACGGTGGACCGCAAGTGGCAGTCGAGCGTGCCGGCGAACGCGACGAGCGTCGTACTTGCGCCCGATGGATTGAACGTGACGCTGCCGCTCACAGCATGGGACGCGGAGCTGCCGCTATCGATGTACTCGACGCCGGCGCCCGTCTATCAGATGCAGCGCGCGCCGATTTCCTTGGATCAGCTCGAGCGGCTCGCACGAGCGGGGGCGGTCGAAGTGCTCGTCGTCGCCGCCGACGGCTCGACCGCGACCTATACGCTATGGAACGGCGCCTGGGCAGCCTGGGAGCCGTTCGTCAGGCAAAGCGAGACGACGATGGGCGCGACGGCCGACCATCGCGCCACGCGCGTCGACGACAATCAGGCCGGTCGGTGGCGACGCTCGAGCTCTTCTACGACGTCGCTGAGCGACAGCTCACGCATCTCGAGCAAGAGCAGAAGATGGTAGATAAGGTCGGCGGCTTCCGCGGCGACTCGAACCTTGTCCTGCGCTACCGCAGCAAGCGCAAGCTCGACACCTTCCTCGCCGACCTTCTGCGCGACCTTCAGCACTCCCTGCGCGGCAAGCTTGGCCGTGTAACTGCTCGCCGGCGACGTTGCGATACGCTGCTTGATCACTGCCTGCAAGCGTTCCAGAAATGCCACGTCAGCCACGGGCGTTCTCCTCTACGACGGGCCGGATCGCGATACCGGCGCCTGCCAAATACTGCTTCAGCTCGCGGATGTCGATCGCGGCCGTATGAAACACGCTGGCCGCGAGCGCACCGTCGACGCGCGCCTTCTCGAACACGTCTTTGAAGTGCGACATCGCTCCGGCGCCACCCGAAGCGATCAGCGGCACGTGCGCGACTGCCCGCACTGCGGCAAGCTGCGCGACGTCGTAGCCCTTGCGAACGCCGTCCTGATTCATACAGTTCAGCACGATCTCGCCCGCGCCGCGATCCTGCACCTCGCGCACCCAGTCGAGCGTGCCGCGTTCTGCAGCGCGCGACCGATTCGGGTCGCCCGTGTACTGGTAGACGTGATAACCGCCGTCGCGCTCGAGCGTGTCGACGCCGATCACGACGCACTGCGAGCCGAAGCGGCGCACGAGCTCGTCGATCAGCTCCGGGCGTTCGAGAGCCGGAGAGTTCACAGAGATCTTGTCCGCGCCGAGATTCAGCACGCTTTCGGCGTCGGCGACGCTGCGAATGCCGCCGGCCACGCAGAACGGAATGTCGAGGACCGCCGCGATCCGGTTCACCCAGGCGCGATCGACCGTGCGTCGGTCGGGGCTCGCGGTGATATCGTAGAACACGAGCTCATCCGCGCCTTCGTCGCGATACCGCGCGGCGAGCGTCATGATGTCGCCCACGACCTTGTGGTCACGAAACTGCACGCCTTTGACGACGACGCCGTCGCGGACATCGAGGCAGGGGATTATGCGTCGCGTAAGAATGGTCGAATCTCCTCCGGCGTGAGCCGGCCTTCGAGCAGAGCCTTCCCCGACACGGCAGCCGCGGCGCCCGCGGCGGACAGCGCGGCGAGATCTGCCGCGTTGCGCACGCCACCGGAAGCCTGAAACGCGATACCAGGCCAACGTGCCGCGCAATCGCGATACAGGTCCACGTTCGGGCCCGTCAGAGCGCCATCGCGATCGATGTCCGTGCACAGCACATGGCGCAAGCCGACTGGGGCGTAGCGCTCGATCGCGGCGGCGAGCGTCAACGTCGATGCGCGCGTCCAGCCGTGGGTCGCGATGACGGGAGTACCCGCGTCGTCCAGCCGCACGTCGAGCGCCAGGACAAGCCGCTCGGGGCCGTGTTCGGTGAACCACTGCGTCACCGTAATGGGGTCGGTCACGGCCAGGCTGCCGATGACGGCGCGCGTGACGACGCGGAGCGCCTCGTCCAGGCTTGCCGAGGTCCGAATGCCGCCGCCGTACTGCACGTCGACACCTGCGGCCGCTCGCATACGCTCGATCAGCGGCAAGTTCACGGGCGAGCCGCTCTTGGCACCGTCGAGATCTACTACGTGCAGCCACTCGGCACCGAGCTCGCGGTACTGTCCGGCCAGCACCACGGGGTCGACGGTGTAGCGGGTCTCCTGCTCGAAGTCACCCTTGAACAGGCGAACGCAACGGCCGTCGCGCAGATCGATGGCGGGTATTAGCCTCATGTAAACAATTCGTTACAGATTAATATTCAGAAAGTTATGGAGTATCTGAGCGCCCAGCCTTGACGAGCGCTCGGGGTGGAACTGAGTGCCGAAGAAGTTGCCTTGCTCGACGACGGCCGAGAATGCCTCGCCATACACGGTAAGCGCACGCGTGTAGGCGCCCGGCGGGGCGGCATAGCTATGCACGAAGTAGGCGTACGCCCCACGCGGCACGTCCTTCATCAGCGCCGACTCGCCCACCGGCTCGAGCTCGTTCCAGCCCATCTGCGGCACGGGCAGCGCGGAGCTCGCCGGCATGCGCCGTATCTGCGCGTCGATGACCCCGAGGCACGGCGTGTCTTCCTCCTCGGAGCGGGCGAACAGAAGCTGCATCCCCAAGCAGATGCCGAGCACGGGCTGAGTCAGCGTCGGGATCAGATCGACGACGCCCGCGGCGGCAAGGCGCTCCATACCGGGCGCCGCAGCACCCACTCCGGGCAGGATCACGTGGCTTGCCGCGCGGATCCGTTCCGGGTCCTCCGTGCACGGCACGTTCGCGCCCAAGCGCTCGAGCGCGAACTGCAGTGACGCCAGGTTCGCCCCGCAGGACGGAATGATGACCGGCCCGCCGCGCATTACAGTTGTCCTTTGGTGGTCGGCAGCTCGTCACCGCGCCGAATGAACGCTTGCCGCAGAGTGCGAGCGACCGCCTTGAACGTGACCTCGACCATGTGATGCGCGTTCTCGCCGCGCACGCGCGCGTGGATCGCCGCGCCGAGCGTCTCGGCCAGCGAGCGGAAGAAGTGCGGCACGAGCTCGGTCGGCAGCTCGCCCACGCGGTCGCGTGGGAACTGCGCTTCGAACACGAGGAACGGCCGCCCACCCAAGTCGATCGAGACCTCGGCATCCGCCTCGTCCATCGGCAGCAGAAACCCGTAGCGCTGAATACCGCGTTTGTCGCCGAGCGCTTCGCGCAACGCCTGGCCGAGGGCCAGCGCCACGTCCTCTACCGTGTGGTGCTCGTCGATCTCGAGATCGCCACGGCATTCCACTTCGAGTTTGAAGCCGCCGTGCTTGCCGAGTTGCTCCAACATGTGATCGAAGAAGCCGAGGCCGGTCTTCGCGCGCGGCTCCGCCTCGCTGTCGAGATCGACGCTTACGCGGATGTCGGTTTCCTTCGTCTTCCGCGTCACGGTCGCGATTCGCGGCCGATCGACGAGGGCGTGCGCGATCGCGTCCCAGTTCTGCGCTTCCGCCGAACCGAGCTGGAAGCCCTTGATACCGAGATTGCGCGCGAATTCGACGTCGACATCTCGATCGCCGACCATCGCCGACCACTCGCGATCGAGTGGCTGTGCGTTCACGAAGTCACGTACGAGGCCGATGCCCGGCTTGCGACACGTGCAGCCCGCTTCAGGCAGGTGAGGGCACACGAAATTGGCGGCAAAACGTATGCCCTGCGAAGCAAACTGCGCCAACATGAATTCGTCAGCGCGATCGAATGCTTCGCGCGAGAACGTTGGACTGCCGAGCCCGCCCTGGTTCGTGACGATCACGAACTGATAGCCGGCAGCCTTGAAGCGCAGCAACGCCGGGACAACACCTGGCACGAGCCGCAGGTTGTCGAGCGCATCCATCGGCCCGCCTTGCGGTTCGGCCACTAGCGTGCCGCCACGATCGAGGAACAAAATCTTACGCATTACTCGCGCGCTCCACGCCGGATACGGCTCTGAGCAGTTGATCGTTGTCGGCCGGGCGGCCAACCGTAATGCGAACGCAATCGGCCAGCAGCGGATCGTCGAACGTACGCACGAGGAGCCCAGCACGGCGCGCGGTCTCACGGAATTCCTGCCCGTCACGCGTCTTCACCATGATGAAGTTCGCGTCGCTGGAAAACACCTCCGTCACGCGCGGCGCATCGCGCAGCGCGGACGCCAGTCGCTCTCGCTCGCGCTTGATGGTCGCGACGCGTTCTTCCGACATGCGCAGAGAATCCTGCGACAGCGCTTCCTGTACGAGCTCGATCGACGGCGTCGGGAACGTGTAGGGCGGCAGTACGACCTGAGCGAACTCGATCAGCTCTGGCGCCCCCACGATCAGCCCGCATCGCACACCGGCCAACGAGACGAACTTCGAGAGCGTGCGCAGAAGCACAACGTGCTCGTAACGATTGCGTAAGTCGAGGTAGTGCCCGCCGCTCGCATACTCGTGATATGCCTCGTCGATCACGACGAGAGCGCGGCCCGCGGTTTCGCGGCACACCCGTTCGATGTCCGCGCGCGCCATCGAATGGCCCGTGGGGTTATTCGGCGAGCAGATGAAAACGATCTTGGTGTCCGCGTCGAGCGCCTTGACAATACCGTCGACGTCGAGCGCGAAATTGCGTTCGGCGAGCAGGGGTACGCGCACGATGCCGGCGTTCTGGATACTCGCGTACAGCCGGTACATGTCGAATGTCGGCGGGCAGATCAGGATCTTGTCTTTGCCGGCGCTGCAGAACCCGCGAACCAGCACGTCGATGGCTTCGCTGCTGCCACGAGTCACGAGGATCTGTTTCTGCTCGATGCCGTAATACTCGGCAAGCTTGACCTGCAAGACGGTGGGACGCGGCGGCGGATACACGTTCAGGCCCCGGTCGGACTTATCGCCCGGCGAGCGCCACGGCGATTCGTTCGCGTTCAAGCGAATCATGCCGGGCTCGTAGGCGCCGGGCACGTACGGGCGAATGCCGCGCAACTCCGCGCGCGCCAGATCGAGCACGCTCATCGCCGACCTCCCGTGGCATCCGGCTTCACCTGCAGCCGTTCCTTGACGGCCCAGGCGTGAGCATCAAGGCCTTCGAGTTCAGCGAGTGTCACCGCAATGGGTCCAATCGTGCTGAGCCCCTCGAACGTAAGCTCCTGCACGGTCATGGAACGAATGAAATCGGCGACACCCAGGCTCGAATAGCGGCGCGCAAATCCGTAGGTCGGCAGCACGTGGTTCGTGCCGCTGCAATAGTCGCCTACCGACTCCGGCGTCCACGGGCCGAGGAACACCGAGCCCGCGGCTTGCACTCGCGGCAGCCACTGGCGCGCGCGCTCGATCTGCAGGATCAGGTGCTCGGGCGCGTAGCGGTTCGAAATCTCGAACGCGGTCGCAAGATCTGCAACGATGATCGTGCTCGAGTGCGCGAGCGCGCCTTCTACGAGCTCACGGCGCGGCAAGCGCGCCTTCTGTGTCTCGATCTCGGCTGCGACAGCGTTCGCGAGCGCCGCGCTCGTCGTCAGCAACAGCACCTGCGAGTCGGCGCCATGCTCCGCCTGCGACAGCAGGTCGGACGCGACGAACGCCGCGTTCGCCGACTCGTCGGCAATCACGAGGACCTCAGAAGGCCCCGCCGGATAGTCGCGCGCAGCGCCCGCGGGATCGCGGTCGACCTGAGCCTTGGCCTCCGTGACCCAGGTGTTCCCGGGGCCGAAAATCTTGTCGACCTTCGGTACGGTCGGGGTGCCGTACGCCATGGCCGCAACGGCTTGTGCGCCGCCGAGCTTGAAGACGCGCTCGACGCCGGCCACTCGCGCCGCGTACAGAACCGCGGCATCGACACGGCCGTCCTTCTGCACCGGACTGCAGAGAATCCGTGTTTTGCAACCGGCCAAACGTGCAGGAATGCCGAGCATCAAGGCGGTGGAGGGCAGCGGTGCGTTACCGGCGGGCACATAGAGACCTACGCTCTCGATCGGCCGGGACACGCGTTCGCAGCGCACGCCTTTGGCGGTATCGACGACGAGCGGCTCCGGAAGCTGCGGCTTATGGAATGCGTCGATGTTCGCTGCGGCGGCGCGAATCGCGGCACGCTGGCGTTCGTCGAGCTTCTTCTCCGCTGCGTCGAACTCGGCCGCTTCGACCTCGAGTGAATCGGGAGACACGCGATCGTATTGCGCCGTCAACGCTCGCAAAGCCGCATCGCCCTCGGCGCGAACGCGCGCGATGATCTCCGCGACGCGCGCCGTCAGTTGCGCGTCGTTCTTCAGCGCGGGACGCGCCAACGCAGCCGCCCGTCGCTCCGCAGATAGGTTTGCCCAGATTTGCGGTTGCATTCTCTACGCCAGCATCTTCTCGACCGGCAACACCAACATCGAGCTCGCGCCGGCTTCCTTCAGCTGCTCGAGGGTTTCCCAGAACACGTTCTCGCGACACACGGCGTGCACGGCGACCTTGTCGTCGCGGCCTTCGAGCGGAATGATCGTCGGCGATTCCGAGCCGGGTAGCAGCGCGGTGATGGCCTTCAGCGCCGAGCGCGGCGCGTGCAGCATGATGTACTTGCTCTCCTTCACCTGCAGCACGCCCTGAATCCGCAGCAGCAGGCGTTGCAACCAACGAGCCTTTTCGCCTACGAGCGCCTTCGGGGTCTGAATCAAAGTCGCGCGGCTCTCCAGAATCGTCGCGGCTTCGTAGAGTTGGTGCGCGCGCAGCGTGGAGCCGCTCGACACGAGGTCGCAGATCAGATCGGCTTTGCCGAGGCTCGGAGCGATTTCAACCGCGCCCGAGAACGTCACGATCTGCGCATCGACGCCATTACGTTTCAAATAGTCGGCGAGGATGCCGGGGTAGGTCGTGGCGATGCGCTTACCCTGCAGCTGCTTGGGTCCCTCGAAAGGAACTCCGTCAGGCAGGCCGAACGAGAGCCGGCACTGACCGAAATCGAGCTTGCCAACCTCCGTGAACAGTTCCTTTTCACCCTGCGCGATCAGCTCGAACCGCCGCTCCTCGATGATGTTCAATCCCACAATTCCGAGGTCGCAGATATCTTCCTGCACGAGGCGCGGAATATCGTCGTCGCGGACCAGCAGTACGTCGACCGGCATGTTCTCGCCGTAGCAGATCAGTTGGTCCTTACCGCGCGAATAGCTCAAGCCGCAGCGCACGAGCAGCTCGAGCGAGTGATCGGTAAGCCGACCAGACTTCTGCACGGCAATCTTGATGCGGGAATCGGTAGTCATGCGCATGGCAATCTCCGCTCTGTTACGGCGCGAGCCGTTTGAGCACTGTTTGGTAACCACCGTTGCCGGCGGTCAAGAATCTCGCGACGCGGCCGATCGTGGTGACCGACACGCCCGTAAGCTCATGAATTCGTCGATAGGGCAGACCATCCTGCAAGTACTCCACCACGGCCCAACGGTCGATCAGCGCCTCGAGCTCCGCCGGCGTGCACAAATCGTTCAGAAACTGCTGGCATTCGTCTTCCGTGCGCAGGCTCAAGAGGGCCCGGTATAGACCCTTCTCCGCGCGGGCGGCAAGACGAGCGGGCTGATCCCGATGTGCTTTCATGCAAGGCCCCGTAGCGCTACAATAACGCGCTAATGTAACAGCGCGTTAGTACATTACCACGTAGCGCTTGCCGGCGCAAATCGGTGGCTAATGGGCGCCGAGATGCTCGAGAACGACGTCGGTGAAAGCTTTGGTTCCGAGCCAGTCGCGCGCGCCCGGAGCGGCGATGTCGCGCGTCCTGGCGCCAGCCCGCAGCGCACCGGCTACGGCCGCCTCAATGCGCCGGGCGGAAGCCTCGGCGTCGCAGCTATAGCGCAGCAACATCGCAGCGCTCAGGATCGTGCCGCACGGATTCGCCACGCCTTGGCCGGCGATGTCCGGCGCCGAGCCATGAATCGGCTCGTACAGGCCTGGGCCGGTCCCGGCGCCAAGCGACGCAGAGGGCAGTAGACCCATCGAGCCCGCCAGCATCGAGGCCTCGTCGGTCAGGATGTCGCCGAACATGTTCTCGGTGACCATGACGTCGAAGTCGGCGGGGCGACTCAGCAGGTGCATCGCCGCGGCATCGACGAGCAGATGCTCGACTGTGAGCTGCGGGAACTCGTCCCGGTACACGCGCGTCGCAACTTCCCGCCACAACCGTGACGTGTCGAGCACATTGGCTTTGTCGACCGACGTGATCTTGCGCCGACGCGCCATGGCAAGCTTGCCGGCGGTGCGGCACACGCGTTCGATCTCGGCGGCCGTGTATTCGCAGGTGTCGAACGCGGACTGCGCCGTGCGCCCGCGTTTACCGAAGTAGATGCCGCCCGTGAGCTCGCGAATCACGAGAATGTCCACGCCCTTCAGCTTCTCCGCCTTCAACGGCGAAGCGGCGGCGAGCTCGGGCACTGTAGTGACAGGGCGAAGATTTGCGAACAGGCCAAGCGCTTTGCGAATCGCGAGCAGCCCCTGTTCGGGTCTATGTTGAACCGGGATGTCGGCCCACTTTGGGCCGCCGACAGCGCCGAGCAGGATGCCGGCGGACGACTTGCACGCGGCCACGGTCGCGTCCGGCAACGGCGAACCGGCCGCGTCATAGGCCGCGCCGCCGATCAAAGCGTCCTCGAACGTAAGGCCGAGCTTGTCGCTGCTCGAAACCGCCTTCAGGACGCGAACCGCTTCAACCGTGACTTCAGGCCCGACGCCATCGCCGGCGAGCACGACGATCTTCCTGCTCATGCTTGCGCCTGCTCGTAGCGAGTGATGGCTGCGTTCTGCTCGAGCAAGTAACCGAGCTGGTCGATGCCGTTGATCAGGCAATAACGTGAGAAACGATCGATCGGGAACGGCACGGTCTTGCCATTGACCTCGATCGTGGCGCTCGGCACGTCGATCTTGACCGCCGCGCCGGGGTGCTCGATCAGCCAGCGGTGCGTTACGGCGTCGACGATCACGGGCACGAGCCCGTTCTTCAGCGAGTTGCTGCGGAAGATGTCGGCGATCTCCGTGCTGATGACGGCGTGGATGCCGAAGTCAAGGAGGGCCCACGGCGCGTGCTCGCGTGACGAGCCACAACCGAAGTTGTTTCCCCCTACGAGCACGGTGAGGCCGCGACTCTCGGGCCGGTTCAGAACGAAGTCCTTGCGCTCGCCGCCGTCCTTCTCGTAACGCCAGTCGGCGAACAGATTACGGCCGAGGCCTTCCTTCGTGGTCGTGGTCAAGAAGCGCGCCGGAATGATCTGGTCAGTGTCGATGTCGTCGTTAGGAATGACGACGGTCTTCGAAACGATTTGCGTGACGCGTTCCATGGCTAGCTCTCGAGGTCGCGCGGATCGACGATCGCGCCTTTGATTGCGGCGGCAGCCGCGGTGACCGGGCTCGCGAGCATCGTACGCGCGCCCGTGCCCTGACGACCCTCGAAGTTCCGGTTGCTGGTGCTGACGGACAACTTGCCGCTCGGCACGGTGTCGCCGTTCATGCCAATGCACATGGAGCAGCCGGGCTCGCGCCACTCGCCGCCGGCGGCAAGCACGATCTCGTGCAAGCCCTCGGCTTCCGCATCGCGCTTCACCGCATGCGACCCCGGCACGACGAGCAGTCGTACCCGATCCGCGACGCGACGGCCGCGCAGGATCTGCGCCGCGGCACGAATGTCGCTCAGGCGGCCGTTCGTGCATGAGCCGATGAACACGACATCCACGGGCGTGCCGAGCAACGGCTTACCGGCCTCGATCTGCATGTACGCCAGCGCTTTGCGAAACGCCGGGTCGTTGTCCTGCGGTACCGTACCGTCGATGGGAATGACCATGCCCGGATTCGTGCCGTACGTGATCATCGGCCGTAGCTTTGCCGCATCGATGTTCATTTCCTTGTCGAACTTCGCGCCCGAGTCGCTCGGCAATTGCCGCCACTTCGCGAGCGCGGCGTCCCACTCGGAGCCCTGCGGCGCGAGCGGCCGACCGGCCATGTACTGATAGGTCGTGTCATCGGGCGCTACCATGCCTGCACGCGCACCGGCCTCAATCGACATGTTGCAGATCGTCATGCGCTGTTCCATCGACAGGGCACGAATTGCGTTGCCGCGATATTCGATCACATGACCCGTGCCACCGTTGACGCCGATCTTGCCGATGATGCTCAGGATCAGATCCTTCGCGGTCACATCCGAAGGCAGGTTGCCGTCGACGTTGATCGCGAGGGTCTTCGGTTTGCGCTGCAGCAGGCACTGCGTGGCAAGCACGTGGCCAACTTCGGTGGTGCCGATGCCGAAGGCGAGGGCGCCGAACGCGCCGTGCGTGCTCGTATGCGAGTCGCCACAGACGATGGTCGAGCCCGGCTGAGTGGCGCCGAGCTCCGGTCCCATGACGTGAACGATGCCGCGATCGCGACTAGCGAAGCCACGCAGCTCGATGCCGAAATCCTTGCAGTTGCGCTCCATCTGCCGCACTTGTTTCGCGGCTGACGGCTCGCTGACGACTTCGAGATCCTTCAATGTCGTGATCGGCACTGTCGGCGTCGAGTGATCGAGGGTCGCGAGACATTTGTCCGTGCGGCGCACGGGCAAACCTCTCGTGCGCAGGAGATCGAACGCTTGCGGCGTCGTGACCTCGTGCAGCAAATGCAGATCTACGTACAGCACGGCCGGCGTGTCGTCCGTCTCCGGAACGACGATGTGCGATGCCCAGATCTTCTCGAACAGCGATTGCGCCATGATCGTTACACGGCTTTTGTAAGAGCCGCCTTCTGCTCGACGATGGGCTCGAGCCAACCGAAACGGTCTGCCGTGCTGCCATCGAACAAGCCGAAGAATAGGCTTTGTAGACGTTCTGTGATCGGCCCGCGCTTGCCTTCACCCACCGGAATCTTGTCGACTGAGCGCACCGGTGTGATCTCGGCTGCAGTGCCGGTCAGAAACACCTCGTCGGCGATGTAGAGCAACTCACGCGGGATGTTCTGCTCGATGACCTCGAGCCCGGCGGACTGCGCGAGTTTCGTGACGCTGTCACGCGTGAGGCCCGACAAGATCGACGAAGCGATCGGCGGCGTGTAGACCTTGCCGTTCTGGACGAGGAACAGATTCTCGCCGGCGCCTTCGCTCACGAATCCAGCCGTGTTCAGCGCGAGGCCTTCGGCGAATCCGAGACGGCGCGCCTCGAGAGTCACGAGCGCGCTCGAAAGATAGTTGCCGCCGGCCTTCGCGAGCGCAGGAACCGTATTCGGCGCCACGCGCTGCCATGAAGACACGCAGACGTCGACGCCGTTTTCGAGCCCACCGTCGCCAAGATACGAGCCCCACTGCCACGCAGCGATCGAGACGTTGACCGGTTGATCGATATTGCCGGCGACGCCCATCTCGCCGTACCCGCGAAAGGCGATCGGCCGGATATACGCGCCCTTCAACAAGTCGTTCTCGCGCACGACATCGCGACACGCGCCCACGAGATCGTCGCTCGTGAACGGAATCTTCATGCGATAGATCTTCGCCGAGTGGTAGAGCCGGTTGATGTGATCCGTCAAACGGAAGCCCACCGCGCCATTCGGTGTGCCGTACACACGGATGCCTTCGAATACGGATGAGCCGTAGTGCAGCGCGTGGCTCAACACGTGGACGGTGGCCTGTTCCCAGGGCACCAGCTTGCCTTCGTGCCAGATGTACTTGCTCGTCTTCAAGGGCATCGTCTGCTCCAGCGCAATCCGTCGTCTAGTTACTCACTCTTGCAGCCAGCTCATGCGGCTGCGCAGCGCTTTGCCGACTTTCTCGATCCGCTGATCGAGGTCTTCCTGCATCAGGCGCTTGTATTCCTTCTGGCCGGTCTTGTTCTCTTCGATCCACTGCCGGGCGAAGGTGCCGTCCTGAACTTCCTTCAGTACTTGCTTCATGTTGTCGCGCACGTGCTGGTCGATGATGCGCGGACCGCGCGTGAGGTCGCCGTACTTGGCCGTGTCGCTCACGAACTGGTGCATCTTCTTCAAGCCGCCTTCATGCAGCAGGTCGACGATCAGCTTCATCTCGTGCATGCACTCGAAGTACGCGACCTCAGGCTGATAGCCGGCCTCGACCAGCGTTTCGAACCCGCGCACGATGAGTTCCGTAGCGCCGCCGCACAACACGGCTTGCTCGCCGAACAAATCGGTTTCGGTCTCCTCGCGGAACGTCGTCGCGAGCACACCGCCGCGAGTGCCGCCGATGCCGTGCGCGTAGGCGAGGGCACGAGCCTGTGCCTTGCCGGTCGCATCTTGCGCCACCGCGATCAGACACGGCACGCCGCGCCCCTGTTCGTACTGCCGACGCACGAGATCGCCGGGGCCTTTCGGCGCGATCAGCACGACGTCGAGATCGGCGCGCGGTTGAATGAGCTTGTATTGAATATTGAAGCCATGCGCGAACAGCAGGGTCGAGCCTTTCGTCAGGTTCGCTTCGACGTCCTTATATAGCTGCCCCTGAGCCATATCGGGTGCGAGGAACGCAACGAGGCCGACGCCTTTGACGGCCTCGGCCGGCGCCTTGACGGTGAAGCCGTCCCGCTGCGCTTTCGGCGTCGTATTGCCGTCCGGACGCAGTCCGATGGCCACGTCATAGCCGGAATCGCGCAGATTCATCGCGTGCGCGCGCCCTTGGCTGCCGTAACCGAGCACCGCGATCTTCTCGCCGCGGAGCACACCTGCTTCGACATCCGATTCCACAAACAGCTGCATCGCTCTACCTCTTCTCAATGCGCAAACTTAGGCGCCCGGAAAAAAAAACCCCGCAGGCCTTTCGGGTGCGGGGTTTAGCTAATGAGTTTTCGTCGTCAAGCCAAACGCCCGCACCTATCACGGTTTCGTACTACCGAAAGGGTGTGGCGAAAGGTCGTCATCTCAGTCTGAATGAAAAATGCGAAGCGGAATCATCCAAGAAAAGCCCAAGGCCTGTCAACGCTTTAGATTTCGGGCCCTCGCCGCCGCCGGGCGGGAACGAGCGCCCTGGCGTGGCGGTGCCATCGACGCCGACCCTTCCCACGGGCTTGCCGGCGATCCGGTCGGCGGGCCCACGGAGGGCCCCCCGGCCTATCGGAGGCTATCGGTCCGCGCTGAGGGACCTATAATACGTATGCGCTTTCGCTCAGAAGGCGGCGTATGTATTCATCCCCCGACCTTAGGAGCAATAGAAAGATGACCATCAACGTCGGCGACAAGATGCCGAAGGGCCAATTCACGCTCATGGGCGCAAACGGTCCCGAACCGGTTTCGACGGACGACCTGTTTGGCGGCAAGAAAGTGGTGCTGTTCTCTGTGCCCGGAGCTTTCACGCCGACGTGCTCGGCCAAGCACCTGCCAGGCTTCATCAACAACTTCGATCAGCTCAAGGCGAAAGGCGTGGATACGGTCGCCTGCATGGCGGTCAACGACGTGTTCGTCATGAAAGCCTGGGGCGAATCGGCCAAGGCGACCGGCAAAGTCCAGATGCTGGCCGACGGCAACGGCGAGTACGCACGCGCGCTCGGCCTCGAGCTCGACGCGAGCAAGTTCGGTATGGGCCAGCGCAGCAAGCGCTTTTCCATGGTCGTCCAAGACGGCGTCCTGAAATCGCTGAACATTGAGCCGCCAGGCGAGTTCGGTGTGAGCTCAGCGGAAGCAGCGCTGAAGCAGCTTTAGCCGATTACTTTGCGCGACTGCCGGCGCGGCCAAGCGGTCGCGCCGGCCGCCGCCTTCCGCATGGCAACCCATCCCCTTATCGACGCGGCCACGCTGCGCGCGCGTCTCAGCCAACCAGGTTGGGTCGTGGTCGATTGCCGGTTCAACCTTTTGGAGCCGGCCGCCGGCCGCGTCGCTTACGAGCATGGGCACATCCCCGGGGCGCGATATGCAGATCTCGACCGAGATCTCGCTCGTCCGCCGGCACCGAGTGAAGGGCGCCATCCGTTGCCGGATGTAGCTGCGTTCGCCGCAACGCTCGGCGATTGGGGCATCGGTCCAGACGACACGATCGTCGCCTACGACGATGCGAACGGCGCCATCGCCGCGCGACTCTGGTGGCTGCTCGGTTGGGTCGGTCACCGCGGAACGGCCCTGGTACTGGACGGCGGGTTTCCCGCGTGGCAGGCGGCACAGCTGCCGATCGAAACCGCGTTGCCGGCGTGGCAGCCAACACGTTATCCGGCCCCTCGAACCACGGCCGCGACCGTTGTCGACACGAACGACATTCCGGCGCGACAGCGCGCAGGGAGCCTCGTCGTCGATGCGCGTGGCAACGTGCGCTACCGCGGCGAGCAAGAGCCGATCGATCCCGTGGCCGGCCACGTTCCCGGCGCACGCAACTGGCCGTTCTCGAACAACAGCGCCGCCGGCGTCTTTCGCCCGCGCAGCGAACTGCGCAGCGATCTGCTGCAACTCCTCGAAGGGCGCGAACCACAGCATCTGATCGCGATGTGCGGCTCCGGCGTGACCGCGTGCCAACTGTTGCTCGCGATGGCGGTGGCCGGTCTAGAAGGGGGCAAGCTGTACGCCGGCTCGTGGAGCGAATGGATTCGCGATCCGAAACGGCCGATTGCAACGGGCGCTGAACCCTAAAACCGCGTCGACGCAAGGACTGCGCGCCGGGCCCTTGGCCGATGCGCGGTGGCATGGTAATAACCAGTTTGTTGTTTCCTAAGGTGGTCGGTGGTGTTGCGTCAGTCCCACGAGGTAGAGGCGAGCTCGAAGCTCACACAAGTCCGCTACGAGATTCGCGGCAAGCTTGCGCGGCGCGCGCACGAGCTCGAACGTCAGGGTTACGAGATCACGCAGCTGAACATCGGCAACCCGGGGCTGTTCGGGTTGCGCACGCCCGAGACGATGCGACTCGCGATGATCGAGAACTTGACGGCCGCCGAACCGTATTCGAATCAGAAAGGCATCTTCCCCGCACGTGAAGCCGTCGTGATGCAGCAACAGGCCCGCGGCGTGGAGGGCGTGACCGCCGATCACGTATTCATGGGCAACGGCGTCAGCGAGCTGATCGACCTCACGCTGCGCGGGCTGCTGAACCCCGGCGACGAAGTGCTGATCCCGAGCCCGGACTATCCGCTGTGGACGGCGGCGACTGTCTTGAACGGCGGTAAAGCCGTGTATTACCCGTGCCCCGAGTCGCAGGGCTTCAACCCGGACCCCGCGGCGATCGAAGCGTTGATCACGCCGCGCACGCGAGCGGTCGTGATCATCAACCCGAACAATCCGACGGGCGCCGTCTATGATCGCGATCGGCTCACGGCCATCGCGAAGCTCGCCGAGCGCCACAATCTCGTCGTCATGAGCGACGAGATCTACGACCAGATGCTCTACGACGGCGCCGAATTCGTGCCGATGGCGACGCTGTGCAAGGACACGCTGTGCGCCACGTTCAGCGGCCTATCGAAGGTGTATCGCGCATGCGGTTACCGTGTCGGCTGGGTGTCGTTCAGCGGCGCTGTCGATCGCTCCGAGCGTTACCTGAGTGCGCTCGATCTATTAGCCGCGTTGCGCCTCTGCAGCAACGTACCGGGGCAGTGGGCCGTGCAGACGGCGCTCGGCGGTTTCCAAAGCATCGGCCGGTTGTGTTCACCCGGCGGGCGCTTGTATCAATCGCGCAAGGCCATCGTCGAAGGGGTGGCGAAGAGCCGCTTCCTGAGCCTGGTCGCCCCACGGGGCGCGATGTATGCCTACATCGGTGTCGACAAACAGAAGCTGCCCGGCTTCGATGACGAGCAGTTCGCAATGGAGCTCCTCGAGCAACAGCACGTGTTGATTGCTCCGGGGTCGAGCTTCAACGGCCCCGATCGCGACCACTTCAGGATCACGACGCTGCCGGAAGAAGCCCGCCTGGCCGATGTCTTCCAGCGCGTCGAGCACGTGCTCGAGCAGATTGCCGACCGTCCGCCGAAGCTCGAAACGGCCTGACGATAGCCATATAAGCGATTGTTTCCCATGAGCTACGAAACGCCGGACGCACCGCAGGAGCGTCCGCTGATCGTCGTGGCCGACAGCCTGGCAGCACGCCAGTGGGAGCTGCAGCTCGCGGCGGCAGAGATAGCCGCCGGAGGCCGGGCATGGGCCACGCCGGAGATCACGCCCTATGCGACCTGGCTCGAGACGCTGTGGCTAGCGAGTAGTGAGTCGCACAGCGCTTCGCTTACGCCGGGGCAGTCGCGAGCGCTGTGGCGCCGCGTGATCGCGGAGTCCAGCGAGGCGGACGCGCTGATCGGTCATGCCGGTGTGGCGGACTGGGCCGCCGCTGCCTGGGATCTGCTACACCGTTGGCGAATCGAGCCGAGCGCGGAACGCGCCGGAGCCGGGCAGCTGGATTACCGCGCGCTGCTCGGCTGGTGCCGCACCTATCGCGAACGTCTCGACGCACACGGCTGGATCGATCGCGCCGAGCTCGAGAAGCGGATCGCTGCAGCGCCGCCGCATGATACCGCGCCGGCCATCATGACCGACCTTGCGGAGTCGCATCCGGCGCGCGATGCGTTACTCGAAAGCCTCGCGGCCGCCGGCGCGTCCATCCGGCACGAGACCGCACCCGTCGTTCCCAGTCGACCGCGTAACGCGCGACTCGCGGACGCCGTCGACGAGTTACGCGCGGCATTGATCTTTGCGCGACGCGTTGTCGCCGCAACATCGACCGCGCGCGTCGCAATCGTGGTCGCCGGGCTCGCCGAGCGCCAAAGCGAGGTCGGGCGGCTAATCGGCACTGTATTCGGCGAGCCAAGCGACGTGCCGGTATGGAACGCCGGCCAACCCCTAGGCAACGACGCAACCATCGGCGCTGCGTTCGGTGCGCTGACGCTGCTCTCGACGAGAACGCCATACGCCGCCTTCGGCCGCTGGCTGTGCAGCCGTTCGTTCAATGTGCCCCCCGGCGAGTTCGCGGCGCGCGCGCTTCTCGACGTGCGGCTGCGCAGCGAACTGCGCGCACAGCTCACGTTTGCAACGGCGTACAAGGACTGCGGTCTCGCCACGACGCTGGAGCAACGGGCCCCCGCGTCGGCCGCATTGCTGCGCCGCGCGTTTGCCGTAGTGGGCGCGCCGGCGCGTGCGACACCGAGCCATTGGGCACACCTCTGGACGCGCTACCTGAGTGAGCTCGGCTGGCTCACGCCACCGGCCGGCCCGCGATTGCTCGGCTGGCAAACGAGCCTCGACGAGCTCGCGCGCCTGACGCCGGTGCTCGGCGAGCTATCGATCGACGCGGCGTTGTCTGAGCTCGAGCGAATTCTTGCTAGCCCGGCGCCGGCGCCGTTGCCCGTGCGCGGAGTGCACTTGCTCGGTCGCGTCGAGCAAGTGGGCCCTGGCTACAGCGCCGTGTGGGCCACGGGATTCACCGACGCCCACTGGCCGGAAGCACCGACCGGTAATCCACTGTTACCGCGCGCGCTGCAACGGGCGCAGGGCATGCCGCGTGCGACGCCGCGCGACGCACGTGACCGCTCGGCGCGCAGTCTCGAGCGACTCGTGCGCCGTGTACCAGAGCTGATCGTGAGCTGGCCCGCGCGCGTGTACGACTACGAGACGGAACCGAGCCCGGCGATTCGCGACTGGCCGCCCGCGACCGACGATATCGCCACGCTCGTTCTACCGACGCCGCGCGTGTCGCGAGCGCGCACGACTGTGCCGGACGCGGCGCCGCCGGTGCGCGCCGCGGAGCTACCGGGTGGCTCGGCAATGCTGAACCGGCAGGCACGCAACCCGCTGCTCGCATTTTGCCGCGACCGGCTTCGCGCCCGTGACCTCGAACCGCTCGGCTTCGGTTTATCGAACCGGTTGCGTGGCATCGTCGTGCACCGCGCGCTCGAAGGACTCTTGCAGACGCTACCGACGCAAGCGGAGTTGGCCGCGACGAGCAAGGAGCAACTTGCGCGAACAGCCGAGCGAACGTTGGCGTCCGTGTTCGGGAGCGCGCAGAAGCCGTTGCGGGCGCTATTCGAGATCGAGCTCGAGCAACTGCGCACAGTGCTCGCCACGTGGCTCGACAGCGAAAGGTCTCGCATGCCATTCACGGTGCTCGCAGTCGAGCGAAAAGGTGCGGTGCAACTCGGGCCTTGGACGCTGTCGGTGCGCGTGGACCGGCTCGACCGGCTGGACGACGGCACGGTCGCGATCATCGACTTCAAAACCGGCGACCGGGCGACGAGCGCGGACTGGTTCGGACCACGACTTCGCGATGCGCAAGTGCCTCTGTATGCGATCCAGACGGCCGAGCCACTCGGCGCAACGGTCGTCGCGCGCGTGCGTCCGGCCGGCACCACCTATTCCGGAGTGTGGCCCGCCGGCGCGTTCGCCGGCCGCCCCACGCGTCTCGACGCGGACTGGCCGGCGCAACTCGAACATTGGCGGACGCAACTCGACCGCCTAGCCGACGAGTTCGCGAGCGGAGACGTCCGCATATTCGCCGCCGACTCCGAGGGCGCCGCCGGTGCCTACGCGCCGCTGACGCGCATCGCGGAGCAACTCGCACTCGCGCGTGGCGCCCTGGGTGGTTGGTGACGCGATGACAGACGCCGCCGCCCGCACCGCTGCGCTAGACCCGACGCGTTCATTCATCGTGCAGGCGCCGGCCGGTTCGGGCAAAACGGAGCTCTTGATCCAACGCTATCTCGCACTGCTCGGGACGGTGCAACAGCCCGAGCAAGTCGTCGCAATTACGTTCACGCGCAAAGCCGCCGCCGAGATGCGTCGCCGAGTGCAAGCAGCACTGCGCGCCGCGGCCGCGGGCGCAACCGGCGCGCACACGCACGAGCAGACAACGCTACGCCTTGCGCACGCGGTAATGGCGCGGGATGCAGAGCTCGACTGGATGCTGTTGACCCAGCCGCAGCGACTGCGTGTCGACACGCTCGACGCCTTTAACGTGTGGCTTGCACAGCAGTTGCCGGTTCTCGCCGACGGCGTCGCGGCCGCGAGCATCGTCGACAAACCGGACGAGCATTATCGCGAGGCGGCTAAGCGTACGGTCATGGCGATCGCCGGCGACGACCTCACGCTCGCAAGTCATCTGCGCGCGTTGCTACGCAGCGTCGACAACGATGCCGCACGACTCGCGCGAATGTTGGCCGCACTGCTATCGCGCCGCGATCAGTGGCTCTTGCATCTGGCGAGCGGCGACGTAGAGGAGGTGCGGCCCGCGCTCGAGACGGCGTTGCAACGGCTCGTAGACGACGAGCTCGCGACCACGGCAGCGCTGTGTCCGCCCACTTTGCTGCCACAGCTCGTGCCGCTGCTGCGCCATGCGGCGAACTTTGCGGGCGAGTCGCTGCGCGACGAGCTCGCGCCGTGGCTCGTGCTCGACGAACCGCCCAGCTTGGGCCCACTCGCTCTCGCCGCCTGGCGCGGCATCGCAGCTCTATTGCTGACGAAGGGGGGCGAATGGCGGAAACGGATCGCGAAACCGGAAGGGTTCGGGCCGGAACACGTGGCGTTACGTGATCGCTGCCGCGAGGTGATCGACGAGCTGCGCGCCGACGACGCCTTCCGGCGAGCACTTGCGCTCGTGCGCGCGCTACCCGAAGGCCGTTACAGCGACTCGCAGTGGCAGAGCCTCATTGCGCTTCGTGACGTCCTGTTGCGGCTCGCCGCCGAGCTCAAGGTCGTGTTTGCGGAGCGGCGCGAAGTGGATTTCATGGAGCTCGCGCTCGCCGCGCGGCGCGCGCTCGGTCACGTCGATGCTCCGTCGGAGCTGCTACTGGCGCTCGACCGACGCATCCAGCACATTCTCGTCGACGAGTTTCAGGACACCTCGCAATCGCAGCTGCGCCTGCTCGAGCTGTTGACGGCCGGCTGGCAGCGCGACGACGGCCGCACGCTGTTCCTCGTCGGCGATCCGATGCAGTCGATCTACCGTTTTCGAGACGCCGATATGTCGCTGTTCCTGCGCGCGAAGCAGCGCGGCATCGGCGACGTCGAACTCACGAGCCTTGCGCTCACGAACAACTTTCGCAGCGCGCCCGAGATCGTCGGCTGGGTCAACTCCGCCTTCATGAGTGTGTTTCCCGCGCAGGACCAGATTGCGACGGGGGTCGCCGCCTTCCATCCGAGCACTGCTGTCCGCAGCGGCGCCACCCGCCAGTTCGTTCAACTAACGCCGGTCGCGATGCCGGAGCCGCACGCGGAAGCTACGCGTGTCGCCGAGATTCTCGCGCAGGAGCGCGCGCTGGATCCCGAACAATCGATCGCGGTGCTGGTGCAGAGTCGCAAACATCTCGAAGGGCTACGCGAGCTGCTGCGCGCGCGTGGCTGGCCCGTGCACGCCGTCGAGATCGATACGCTCGAGGAACAGCAGGTCGCACAGGATCTTGCGGGCCTCACGCGCGCGTTGCTGCATCCGGCGGATCGAATCGCTTGGCTGGCGATACTGCGCGCGCCCTGGTGCGGCCTGCGTTGGGCGGATCTCGCGGTTCTGTGCGGCGATACCGACGAGGCGATCTGCGAGCTACTGCAACAGCCCGAGCGTCTCGACCGCCTGAGCGACGACGGTCGCAACAGGCTCGCAGACACTACCAGCGTGTTGACGCTTGCGTTCGATCGCCGCCACGGCGCATCGCTCGCGGTTTGGGTCGAGCAGACTTGGCGCGACCTCGACGGGCCGGCTTGCCTCGACGACGAGGCTGCGCAATTCGCGGCACAGCAGTTCTTCGCGCTGCTCGCGAGAGCCGAGCAGCATGGCGATCTTGCCGATCCGGCTCGGTTACACATGCTGCTCGAGAGTGTGCAGCCGCAAGCGGATCCACCACGAGAGCAAGGCATCGAGATCATGACGATGCATCGCGCGAAAGGCCTCGAGTTCGACACCGTGGTGCTACTGGGGCTTGCACGCGAGCCGCGCCCGGACGATCCGAGAGCACTGCAGTGGCTAGCCCGCGTCGCCGCCGACGGCAGTGAAGACTTACTGATCGTGCCCGCGCCGACGTCCGGCGACGGGGTAGGTACGCGCCTCGCGGATTTCGTTCGCCGCTCGGAACGAGAACGTGACCTGGCCGAGCGCGCACGACTGCTGTATGTAGCGACAACTCGCGCGCGCGAGCGGCTGCATCTCGTATGGCAACCGCCGTTCGACGGCGCAGAACCGAAAACCGGAACCATGCTCCGGCACTTGTGGCCCGCAGTGGCGACGCATGTGCCGGCTTCCGAGCCGGCACTGCCCGTCGAGAGCAACGAGAGACTGATCATCGAACCCGTGCTGCGTCGTCTCGCGGCACGGCCGCCCGCGCATACGATAGCGCGCCACTCGCCGTCGGCAGGCGACTCCGTGCAGCCCGAGTTTGCGTGGGCGGGACAGGCGGCCGTGCATGTCGGCACGCTCGTGCATCGCCAACTGCAGCGTTTCGCGGACGGCGTCGAAGCGTGGAGCGCAGCACGGGTTCGGGTACTTGCTCGCACGTTCGAGCGCGACCTGCTGCTGCTCGGCGTCGAGCCGCACGAGATTGGGGCAGCTCGGGATCGCGTGCTGGCCGCGTTGATTCGCGCACTCGATGATCCGCGCGGCCGATGGGTGCTCGGCGCTCACGCAGAAGCGCGTAGCGAGCTCAAGCTCACGGTGCGTAACGGCGAGCTACTCGAGCACTTGCGGCTAGACCGCACCTTCGTGGACGACGGCAAGCGCTGGATCGTGGACTTCAAAACGAGCCAGCACCAAGGCGGCGAGCTGCAGACCTTCCTCGACTCGGAGGTCGCGCGCTATCGGTCGCAACTGGAACGTTACGCGCATGCTCTCGCCGCAATCGATTCGCGACCGATTCACCTCGGTTTGTACTTTCCGCTGCTCGCGGAATTTCGAGCCTGGCCCGCTACAACGAACCGGTGAGCGTCAGGCGTCGGCGCCCGTTGGAGTCGGGGTCGGACGTCATGATGTTCAAACCGTCGACGAGGTCGCGGGAAGCGCTGTCGCGCGGTTTGATCAAGGCGTCGAACGTATACTCGCGAGCCGCGCTGAGAGCGAGCATGCCCGCCACTTCGAGGGGACCACCGTTGTCGATGAATCGCGCGCCGATACTGCGCGCAGGGGCTTCGCCGAACGTCACCGTATAGTCGCCAAGCGGCACCAGGCTGCCCGATTTCCCGCTCGGCACGAACGCCGCAACCTGCAGCGCCGCGAGCTTGAGCTCGCCTACGATATGTGCGGGCCAGCCGTTCTCGAGCTCGAGCGAGGAGAGGGCGACGGTCGCCTGACCGCTCAATCCGCGCACGGGCAGCAGCGACGCGACGGTCGCAAGCGACGTGCCGCCTCGCAGATCACTGAACTGCACGCGACTCGGCGACGCAGTAATGCCGGTGTTCAGAAAACCGTCGGCGAGCCGGGCCTCGACGTTCGCGCCGACGCGCCCCGTCAACAACGTCCACGGCCGCACGTGCCAACGCACGTCCTGAATCGACAGTCCGCCGATCGTGCCGCTCGCCGCGCTGCCGGACCACACGGTGCCCTGGATACCGCTTAGCAGGACCGGCGGCGGTACGAACCAGTGCACCGCCGTGCCAGCTGGAAAGGTGCTAAGTGCGAACGCAAGATACGCCCCGACCCCAACTGCGAGCCACGACCAACGGTTCTTCACGTTAGAGCCTGTGCAGTGAAACTTGGCCGTTCACGAGCCCCTGCTGGCGCGCGGTGCTCAGCTGGGCCGATTCGACGTCCACCGCGTAGGTGCCGTGCAACGTCATCAACCACGCCACGAGCACGTCGAAAGGCACCCCCTGCAGCGTCACCTCGACACCGCTGGGACCGCTCGGACGCGAGCGAGCGATGCGCAGACCGTGCACTTGTGCCGTGCTGTCGACGACCACGACGAGCGTTTGCTCGGGAGCTGACGTACCCGGGTCGCGCCCCGGGGCGGACGCGCCGACCCTTCCAAGGTCGAGCAACAGGCGTTGTTTCGATGCGACCGAGGCTTGCAGTGTGGCCGATTGCGCGCGCAACGGCCTCAACACACCGGCCCACAGCACGACGCCGAGAACGACGACAACGCCGGCGATCAGTATCCAGCGCTCGCGCGGCTGCAGATTGGTGAACCACGCTCTCACTGTTTCACCCCGACGACGCGAACCCGGCCTTCAATAGCGTTGTCTTTCTGATTGGCGGCCTGGATCTCCGCATCGAAGCGTTTGGTCTGCTCGAGCGCGCGCGCGAACTCGTCGAGCGCCGGCACGCTGGCCGCAAGCAGCTGCAGATCCAGGATACTATTTCGATAGCTGAGCGCGTCGATGTGCATCGCGGAGTCACGCGCGGCCGACACGGCCGCAAGTGTCGAGAGAAACTCATCGCCACCTGCACCCGCAGCGCTCGTGCTGACTCGCTTTTGTACTTCGCGCTGGCATGCGGACAGCCGCGCATCACCGACGACGCGCTGGCAGGTCGATGCTACGAGCTCGTTGAGCTCCTGATCTGCGCGCCGCAACTGCCAGTACTGAGTTCCCAGCGCCAACAACGACAGCACGAGGGTCGCTACGCCCAGGCCGGCCGCGAATCGCCACGGCTGAAGGAGTGCGACCCAGTTCGATCGCGGCGCATACGCACCTTGCAGAAGGTTCGTGCCGGCACGTTGAGCGAGCGTGGCGGCGAGATGCGGGAATACGCCACTGGCGGCCACCTTGATTTCGACGCTGGCGAACTCGTCTCCCAGTGCCGCGACTTCCCGGCGCACGTGCTCCGAGTCGGCTGCCTCCGTGTAGATGAGCAAATGCGGCCGCTCGGCCTCTCCGCCGGGCGAGCGCACCAGATCGAGCGCCTGTCGCAACGTCAGCCCCTCGAGCACGAACGGCGCGCTCTCGGCGAGCCGCCCATAGATTCGGTTGCTTTCGACGAGCAACACGAGAGTTCCGGGAACATCCGGCACACCATCGGCTTCCGAGCACAATGCCGCCGGCGCGATGCCAGCCTCTCGCAGACGCCCGAGCCAACTGTCGACGAGCTGCTTCGACGCAACGGCAACGGGCGTGCCTCCGACTGCGCGTCGGGCGCCAATGGCGAAGGCAAGATGCTCCACGTCGTCGGCCAGCGATTCTTCGAGAGAGAACGGCAGAATCTGCCGCAAGCGGGCTTGGCTCGCCGCTGGCAAATCGACCAGGGCCGTGGTCACGTCGACACCGGGCAAGAGCACGCAGCAACGCTTGCCGTGCGCCGCTGCCGTCGCGCTTGCCAGCGAGCCACGACTGACCGAGCCCGCGAGCGCGCCGTTCGCATCGAAGGTGGCCCAGTGCGCGGTCTCGCCGCCGGCCAGTCGAATGAATAATGTCTCAGCCAAGCTACTCGACTCCAAAACTCCGAAACAGCGCCCGGGTGACGCCGCTCGCATCGCGTTGCAGGATTGAACGCATAGTGAGCTGATTTGTACCGAGGGTGACAGTTCCGGTCAACAAAAAGTGCCGGCTCACACCGTCGATTTCTTTTAGTACCTTTGGATCGACTAGCCCCTCGAACGTCTTGTCGATGTCGACAAAGGCCCCGTCGTTGCGTTGCTCGACGAGACCTTCGGCAGTGGAGATGTCGATGTCTTCAGATAAAGACGCGAGCACGACGGCCGAAGCCGTGTTCACATTGAGCTTTGTACCGATGGGCAACGCGGTGACGTAAGGCGCCAGCGCCGTGTAGATCTCCCGCTTGAACCCGCTCACCGCCATGAGCTCCGAAGCAGACGTGATCAGGGTATCGGCCGCACGATAGGGCGGGTCGGCACCAGCATAAGTGACGTCCTCGCCGCCGGTAGGAAACCGCAGATCGTTGTCCGCATCCAACCAGTCGACGACCGCTCCGGCGAGCCCGGGATCGATCTGCAGCAATGTCAGCAGCCGCTCGAACTGTTGGCGAGCCAGCGTATTCTCCGTGCCGTCGGCCTTGACCAGGTTGTTCAAATTGAAGCGCCCCTGCAGATCCTCGAGCTTGCCGATGATCGTGCCTCCATCGACGGGCAGCGGCGGCAGCTGTGTGGCCCATTGCTCGCTCAGGTTGTCGCTGGCCGGCGAGTCGACGAGATCCTGGCGCAGTATGTCGGCCGCCCACGCTTCTGCACCCTGCATGAACATGAGGCCTTGATCGGCAGCGAGCGCGGATTCCGTGCGGCGCAGGTCGAGCGTAGCCTGCCACATCAAGTTCACGGCGATGATCGTCCCGATTGCGACGACCAGCATCGCGGTCAGCACGGCGACTCCGCGTTGCCTACCGCGCGGGCTCATCCAGTGGTCTCCACGAGGCGCCACACGCGGCCCAGATCTTTCAACTCGAGGCCGAACTCGACGGCGCGCGGCCGTAAGACCAAACGCTGCGGACCTTGCACATCGACCGGCGGCCACTCGAGATGCCATTGACCGGCCGTGTCGAGGAACCGAACCTGGACGTTCTTGACGCCGTCGAGCAGCTCGGTACGTACGGGCGGCGTGGATACCGTTCGATCCATGACCGGCCAATGCAAGCGTACGAGCTTGTCGTTCTCGAAATTGTAGGCGACGCGTAACACCGTTCCGCGTGGGAACCCGCCGGGGTTGGACCAACCACCGCGGCTGAACTCGAGTGCGAATTGCGCGTTCGGATCGGCGAGCATGCTCGGCAGATAGGTCGCACCGAGCTCGTCGCGTGTCTCGCGCGGTTGCAACTGCGACAGGTCCTGCGTGACGAGCCGCATTGCGAGCTGGATCGCCTGCCAACGTTCGGTGTGCTCGCGCGCGAGTGTCTGTTGCTTGATGACCTGCGTGAGCCCTGTCAATGCCATCACGCCAATCACCGCGACGATCGCCAGCGCGACGAGCATCTCGATCAACGTGAATCCGCGGGCCAAACGCTTATGCATGCTCAACCTCGCTGGCCGCCGGCCCGCGGCGAAGACCACTGCGGTGGCAGGAACCCGGGAGGAGCGGGCGGCTCGATCAACCCAGACACTTTGTGCACGACACGTTTGGGGTCTGCTGCAAATGACACGGACACGTCCACGCGATGCAGATTCTTCACGCCCGTCTCTTGAACCTTGATGACGCACCGCCATTTCTGGCCCGCGAACTCGACATCCTCGTCGGAGTCGCCGATGGCCGGCCACGTGGAGCCCACACTGAGCTCCGTGAGCTTGTTCGTGGCGATCCAGCTGGCCAGCGTTTTCTGCTCTATATAGACCGCTGCCGCCGCGTAGCGGTTCAGCTGCGTGTTCACGGCCATCATGCCGAGCGAGACGATCACGAGGGCGACCATCGCTTCCAGCAACGTGAACCCTCGCGTACTAGACGCGTTAGCGCCCATCGAAGCCTGCTTCGCTCACTTTCAGCGTGCCGTCGAGGTCGCCGGTGAGCTCGAATCGGCCGGGGCGCCCCTCACGCGACACTTCGAGTTTGAACGGCGTCACTTCGCCGCTCGACAACAACATGACCTGCGGCTCGGGCTTCTCGATGTCGACGTTCTTGAAATCTCGCTTGAGCTCGACCTCACGTCCGTCGAGTAGTAGAGCCATCGTCAAGCGCGGATGCAGCTCATAGACCTGGAGGAGCTTGTCGTCGGCGGCCTCCACCCACGCGAGCTTCGTGTAGTCGTAGAGATAGAAGCGATAGCCAGTCGTCGTGAAGAGCAATGCGTAATCGCGGCTCTGCATCAACGACTCTTCGTGCAGAAGACTCAACAGGCCGCGCAGGCGATTCGTCTCTTCGTTAATGTCTCGATCGTTGCCGAGGCCGCCCATCGCCAGGACAACGGCACCCGCGATGATGCCGATAATCGCGACGACGACCATGAGCTCGAGCAGCGAGAAGCCGCGGCACGCGCCGGGCAAAGGTGCTCGGCTAGAATTCCCAGTTGCCGATGTCGGCATTGACGCCTTCGCCGCCTTCCTGGCCGTCGGCTCCAAACGTAAACACATCGAACTCGCCATGCTGGCCCGGGTAGGCGTACTGGTACGGTTTGTTCCACGGATCTACCGGTAAGCGAGGCAATTGCTGCTTCCAGTTTGGCGCGGATGCCTCACCTGGGTTTGTCACGAGCGCCTGGAGTCCATCGGCGGTGCTCGGATACTTGAAGTTGTCGAGCCGATACAGATTCAGTGCTGTCTCGATGCCGCGGAGGTCCTGCTTGGCTCGATTTTTCGAGGCCGTATCGAGCTGACCGATGAAGTTCGGCACCACGATCGCTGCGAGCAGGCCGATGATCACGACGACGACCATGATCTCGAGCAACGTGAACCCTTGCTGCCCAACGCGGCGAGGTGTTCTGATCGGGTCCATAAGGCTACCTTCGGTTGCGGCCGGATTCGGCGCCGAAGATAGCACAGTCATTGAGATATCCATTGTGAACAAAGGCCTTATCGCGAAACTTAAAGACGTCGCTCATTGGCGACTGCGGCGCGGGTGGCCCCTCCTCGCACTGGCTTTGGCGAGCCTGACGCTGGAGGTCGCCGGGGACACCGGTAGGCTGTGGGGCAGGTACGACGGCGCTCTGATCATGCAGGGCGAATACTGGCGTCTCATCACCGCTCACGCTGTCCACCTCGGTTGGGGCCATCTCTGGCCAAATCTGACAGCGCTGCTGTTGATTGGTGCACTGTTCGAGGACCTGTTCGATGCAGGAATGTGGCTCCTGCTAGCCGCGGCGTCCGCTGGGTCCATCGATCTCGGCCTATTGCTGCTCGACCGGGACGTCGACTGGTACGTGGGGCTGTCCGGTGTATTACACGGCTTCGTCGCGGCGGGCGCGTTGACGTCTTGCGTCCGCGGTCAGTCGATCGGGTGGCCGCTCGCTCTCGGCCTCGCAGCCAAGCTCGTTTTTGAACAGACGGTCGGGCCGGTCCCGTTCACGGCTGCCGCGGTCGGCGGACCCGTCGTCGTCGCATCCCACTTATATGGAACCGCCGGCGGGCTCGCGGCTGCAGCGGTTGTTCACATCGTTCGCGTGCGCAGGGCGCGCGTATAATCGCGCGTCGCATTTCAACCCTCGAGAACTTATGGATCTGTCCGCGCTACCTGCTCTACCCGGCGTCGCCGGACGTGTAGCCCTCGTCACCGGCGCTTCACGGGGCATTGGTAGAGCGATCGCGGAAACATTGGCGCGACAGGGCGCCACGGTGATCGGAACCGCGACGAGCGAGCAGGGAGCCTCCTCGATCAGCGAATGGCTCGCGGCGCTCGGACTGCGCGGCCGCGGCGCACCGCTCGACGTCGGCAACGATCAGTCGGTGGAAACACTGTTCGCCGACCTTGCCGGCCGCGAAGGTGCGCCCGAGATTGTCGTCAACAACGCAGGCATCACGCGCGACAACCTTTTGATGCGGATGAAGCCGGACGAGTGGAACGACGTCGTGTCGACGAACCTCTCGTCGGTGTATCGCGTGTGTAAGGCGAGCCTTCGCGGCATGATGAAGGCGCGGTACGGAAGGATCATCAACATCAGCTCGGTCGTTGGGCTGATCGGCAACCCGGGGCAGGCGAACTACGCGGCCGCGAAGGCAGGCATGATTGGCTTCACGAAATCTTTGGCGCGCGAGATTGCGTCGCGCAACATCACCGTGAACGCGGTCGCACCCGGGTTCATCGAAACCGACATGACACGTGCGCTCGACGAACGGCAGGTGGAAGCGCTGAAGTCGCAGATTCCGCTCGCGAGGCTCGGCACGGCCGCTGATGTGGCCGCAGCTGTCGCATTCCTCGCCTCCGACGCGGGCGCCTACATCACGGGTGAAACGTTGAACGTCAACGGCGGTCTGTCGATGCACTAAGCCGTAGCAGAATTCGTTGACAATCGGGGGATTGCGGCCTTGGGGCCGACTGTCCGGCATCTGTAGAATGGCCCCATCGATTCCAATACAATACGCGCCACATCGGCCGGGCCCCTTGGTCCGGCCGGTCAATTAATAAGGGGTAGGAATATGAGTAGCGTCGAAGAGCAAGTCAGAGGGATCATTGCCGAGCAGCTTGGTCTCAAAGCCGACGAAATCAAGAACGATGCATCGTTCGTCGATGATCTGGGCGCTGACTCTTTGGATACCGTCGAGCTCGTCATGGCGTTGGAAGAGGAGTTCGAAACCGAAATCCCTGACGACGACGCCGAGAAGATCACCACCGTGCAGCAGGCCATCGACTACATTCGTGCCCGCCAGACCGCAGCCTAGCCACAGGCGTCTGCTCACGAGCCCCGCCATCTCTTCCTCCGCAGTCCGAGACCCCGACCGTGTCTAAACGGCGCGTCGTAGTCACAGGCCTTGGCCTGATATCCCCGGTCGGCAACACCGTTGCCGAAGGGTGGAAGAACGTCCGCGACGGCATCAGCGGTATCGGTCCGATCGAACATTTCGACGCCAGCGCGTTCACGACGCGCTTCGCCGGCACGATCAAGAACTTCGACCCTGCGCACTACATGGAGCCCAAAGAGGCTCGCAAGTGCGACCCGTTCATGCACTACGGCATCGCGTCGTGTGTGCAAGCGCTCCGCGATTCGGGGCTCGAAGTGAAGGAACCTAACGCGCACCGTTTTGGTGTCGCAATGGGATCCGGCATCGGCGGCATCAGCACGATCGAAGCGAACCATTCGAAATGGCTCGAAGGCGGCCCGCGCAGAATCTCGCCATTCTTCGTGCCCGCAAGCATCATCAACATGATTTCCGGACACGTGTCGATCAACCATGGATTGACCGGTCCGAACCTGGGCATTGTCACTGCATGCACTACCGGGACGCACTCCATCGGTCTCGCTGCGCGCCTGATTCAATACGGCGACGCCGACTACATGCTCGCCGGCGGCGCCGAATTTGCGGCCACACCGTTGGGTCTGGGCGGCTTTTGCGCGGCACGCGCATTGTCGCAGCGTAACGACGACCCGAAGCGCGCGAGCCGACCATGGGATCGCGATCGCGACGGCTTCGTCTTGAGCGACGGAGCAGGCTGTATCGCTCTCGAGGAATACGAGCACGCCAAAGCACGCGGCGCACAGATCTATGCCGAGTTCGTGGGTTTCGGCATGAGTGCGGATGCGCACCACATCACCGCGCCCGCAGAGAACGGCCAAGGCGCTTACCAATGCATGGTCAACGCCATGCGCGACGCTGGGCTGAATCCGGAACAAATCGGCTACGTGAACGCTCACGGCACCTCGACGCCACTCGGCGATGTCGCGGAGACCGTAGCCCTCAAGCGCGCATTCGGTGACGCCGCCAAGTCCGTTGCAGTTAGCTCCACGAAGTCCACGACCGGGCACATGATTGGTGCCGCGGGCGGCGCCGAAGCCATCTTCACGATTTTGGCACTGCGCGATCAGGTCGTTCCGCCGACCATCAACCTCGAGAATCCCGATCCCGCCTGCGATCTCGACTACACGCCGAACACCGCACGTAGCCTGACCCTCGAGTACGCGCTGTCGAATTCATTTGGGTTCGGCGGGACCAACGGCACCGTCGTCTTCAAGCGAGCCCGCTGAGGGCCGCCAAACGTCCGGCCTGTCGACATGACGGGCAACGACCGTTCTGCTACAAACCAGGCTGACCTCGGCCGCAGCGATTGAATCGTCGTGGAAACCCTTTGGCTCGTGAATGGACAGCGAACCGGCGTCGATCCCGCCGACCGCGGGCTCGCGTATGGCGACGGGCTTTTCGAGACAATGGCCGCGCGCGACGGCCAAATTCGCTGGCTCGATCTGCACCTCGACCGTCTCGAGGAGGGTTGCCGCCGCCTCGAGATTCCTCCGCCGGAGCGGCACGTCCTGACAAACGAAATCGCGAACCACCGCACGCGCGGCGGCCGCGCCGTCGTAAAGGTGATCGTGACACGCGGCCCCGGTACCCGCGGCTATGCGCCGCCGGCGACTCCCGTACCGACTCGGATTGTCTCGATCGGTGCCTGGCCTGACTATCCGAACAGCCATTACGCAAACGGCATTCGCGTGTGCGTGTGTCGCCTACGACTCGCGACGAATCCGGTGCTCGCCGGTGTGAAGCATCTGAATCGCTTGGAGCACGTGCTTGCGCATCTCGAGTTGCGCGGCACCAATGCAGAGCAGGGGCTCCTTCTCGATACGAGCGAGCACGTCGTCGGCGGAACGAGCAGTAACGTATTTGCCATACAACGGGGGCAGTTG
The DNA here is from genome assembly GCA_039933105.1 of Gammaproteobacteria bacterium. Taxonomy (GTDB): domain Bacteria; phylum Pseudomonadota; class Gammaproteobacteria; order Steroidobacterales; family Rariloculaceae; genus FEN-1219. Next base: position 52,651 of record JBDTOT010000013.1, read on the forward strand.
CTCACGCCGGCCATCGAACGAGCCGGGATCAAAGGTGTCATGCGCCGTGTCGTGCTCGCGGCCGCCGCGGAGATTGGTTTGCAAACCGCGGAGCGCGACTTGACGCTTGCGGAAGTCGCGAACGCCGACGAGCTTTTCATGACGAATGCGCTGTTCGGCATCTGGCCGGTCGCCGTGTTCGAGAACAGAACGCTGGCGCCCGGCCCCGTTACGCGGAAACTCATGCAGCACTTACGCGTAGGTTCCGATGCGTAGCCGCGTTTGGTTGTCGCTGCTGACGGTGATCGCGCTCGTCGCGGCCGGGGGCGCTGCGACCGCGTTCGCGTGGCGCACTCTGAATACCGCTATAGCGCTACCCGCGGAGGGATCGTGGCTCGAAGTCGAGAACGGAATGTCGTTGCGGCGCGTAGCTACACAACTCGGGGAGCGGGGAGTATTGGCTTACCCGTGGCTGCTTACCGCGTACGCACGCGCGACGGGAGATGCGACGCGAATTCGCGCCGGAGAATACCAGTTGCCGTCGGGCACGACGCCGCTCTCACTGCTATCGAGGCTCGTGTCCGGTCAGGTGTATCTGCATCAAATGACGATCGTCGAGGGCTGGCGGTTCACAGACCTGCTGCGCACACTGCGCTCCAACCCGGCGATCGTTGCAGGCGCTCTCGACGGGCCCGGCATAATGGCGGCGCTAGGCGAACCCGGAGTGCATCCGGAAGGTCAGTTCTTTCCCGATACGTACAGGTTTGCAAAGGGGACAACGGAGCTCGACGTGTTACGACAGGCACATCAAGCGCTACTGTCGCACCTCGAGGCGGCGTGGCAGTCGCGGTCGCCGAAATCGCAGGTGAAGAGTTCGTACGAAGCCCTGATTATGGCGTCGATTATCGAGAAGGAGACCGCATTGCCCGCGGAGCGACGTTTGATCGCAGGCGTTTTTCACGAGCGCTTGCGACGCAACATGCGGCTGCAGACCGACCCCACCGTCATTTACGGGCTCGGTGAAGCCTTCGACGGCAATCTGCGCCGTGACGATCTCGAGCGCGACACGCCATACAACACATACACGCGTGGCGGGCTGCCGCCGACACCGATTGCCTTGCCCGGCGCCGGGGCGCTCGAGGCAGCTGTGATGCCGGAAATTAGCGGTGCCGTGTATTTCGTAGCCACAGGTCGAGGCGACGGCAGTCATCATTTTTCGGCGACGCTCGAAGAGCATGACCGCGCAGTGCGCGACTACTTGCGGCAGTTGCGAAACCCGGAGCGGTGATGCGCGGCGCATTCATCACGCTCGAAGGCGGCGAAGGCGTTGGCAAGTCCACGAATCTCTCGTTCGTCGCCGACACCTTGAAGGCCACGGGGCGGGACGTGCTCACGACACGCGAGCCCGGCGGCACTCCGCTCGGCGAACGCATTCGCAGCTGGATTCTCGAGGGCGATCACGGCCGTCTGTCGGCCGAAGTAGAAGCGCTGCTGATGTTCGCCGCGCGCGCGCAGCACCTCGAGCAGGTCATTCGGCCGGCGTTGGCAGCCGGCCGTTGGGTTGTTTGTGATCGATTCACGGATGCCACGTTTGCCTATCAAGGGGGAGGGCGGGGTGCGAACCCTGCGCTGCTGCGTAACCTGCGCGCGGAAATCCAGCAGGGCCTCGAGCCGGACTTGACGTTGTTGCTCGATGCGCCGCTCGACGTGGGTTCTGGTCGCATCGCCGAGCGCGTACCCGATCATTTCGAGCGCGAGCAGCGCCCGTTCTTCGAACGCGTGCGCAATGCATACCTACAGCTGGCCGCGGAGAATTCGGCACGGATCAAGATCGTCAACGCGTCGCAGCCGCTCTCCGCAGTGCAAACGCAAATCGCCGTGCAACTCGATGCACTGGCCGCTAGGTTTCAGCCATGACCACGAACTCACCGATCGAGATACTGGGAACGAAGCTTTGCCCATGGCTCGCTCCCGCTTTCGAACGTTTGCAGGCGGCACGACGCGCGCAACGGCTAGGCCACGCGTGGCTCATCGCGGGCCCGGCGGGGATCGGCAAGCTCAATCTCGCCTTGGTCGCGGCGCATCAGCTGTTGCGCGACGCGGCCGCGCCGCCGCAACCCTTGGGTCCGGCGGAGGCGCTGGCGGCGCTTGCGGCACGGTACGAGCCGGCCGACCATGCTGCGGATTTGCACTGGATCCATCCGCAGGAGGAGAAGAACACGATCTCCATCGAGCAGATACGCGACCTGATCGACGCGATCAGCCTCACGGCACATGGTGCCGCCAAGGTGGTCATTATCGAACCTGCGGACGCGATGACAGCGCCCGCGGCCAATGCGTTGTTGAAGACCCTCGAGGAGCCCGCTGGCGCCGCGTACCTATTCCTGTTGAGTAGTCAGCCGAACCGACTCCCCGCCACGATCCGAAGTCGTTGCCAGCGCCTCGATATCGTCCGCCCCGCACCCGCGACGCTCGCGGCATGGCTCGGCGTGACCGATGCCGCGGCGGTCGCGGATGCGTGGCAGATGACGGGTGGAGCGCCGCTCCGCGTAGCCCAGCTAACGTCCCAGGCAGACTCCACTTGGAACAACAAGTTACGTACTGATCTTTCGGCGATATCTAGCGATGCCAGAGACCCGATGGCAGTCGCTGACACGTGGGCCAAAGGTGACACGGAGCTAGCACTGGTTTGGCTCATGCACGAACTGCACGCGGAGGTGCGTCAGCGCGTCGATGCCGAGGGTTCGACCGCGGTCACAGTTCGCCCAGACGCTACGTTGCATAATGCATGGTGCCTACTGACACTTAAGACGTTGTTCGAGCAGTACGACAAAGCCGAGAGACTCCTGAACCAGCTCGGCTCCGGAGTCAATCTGGAGCTCGCGATTCAGGCGCTTTTGGTCGGTTTTGTGGTGAATCGAGGACAGTCGTGAGCAAGCCGGGTCTCCTGACACTGACGATCAAGGACAAGAGCGCGCTGTACCTTGCGTACATGCCGTTCATCAAGAATGGCGGACTCTTCATCCCGACGAACTCGAGCTACAAGCTCGGCGACGAAGTTTTCATGCTTCTGAATGTGATGGGCGAGGAAGAGAAGATCCCCGTCGCCGGACGCGTCATCTGGATTACGCCCAAGGGAGCGCAGGGCAAGCGCACCGCGGGCATCGGCGTGCAGTTCAGCGAGCAGGATCAGGGCAACACGCAGAAACGCATCGAGACCTATCTCGCTGGCGCGTTGGGCGGCGATAAGCCGACCCACACCCTCTAGTCCACTAGCCCGGTAAGCCAGTTCGGTTCAGTCCGCCCTTCAAGACGTAGGTCTGAAATCCACGCTCGCTCAAAATGAACGCGCCGGCCGAGCTGCGCCGACCTGTGTCGCAGCACACGACGTATCTGATCGCGGGGTCGAGCGTCTTGAGTTTCAGACGGATGAAGTACAGCGGGACATTGACGGCGCCCTCGTTGTGATAGGCCTCGAACTCCGACGGCAATCGAACATCGAGCCACTGACCGCCATCCCGGATGACCTGCTCGGCCTGCGCCGTATCCACCCAGTCCAGCATCGGCTCGTTCAATAGCGTGCGGAAGTCCTCTTTGCCGAGGCGCATCAACGAGCCCTCGGTCTCCAACGTGACTGTCGCGTTTCGCTTGGCTTCGGAGATCAGCGCTTCCTCGCCGAAAGTGTCCCCTACTTGGAGTTCCGCGAGGCGGATGCCTTCCTTGTTGAGTGGCGTCTCGCGCGTCACAACGCACTTGCCGCGCGTAATCACGTAGAAGTAATCGCCTTCTTCGCCCTGTTTGATGACCACGTCGCCGGCGCGGTAGTTAACCTGTTGCAGGCGCATGAAGATGGCCTGGATATTCGCCGGCGGAATTTTGTGGAAGGCTTTTGTCTGCAGAAGGGTGGTCATCCAGTCGTCGCTGCCGCTGGTTTCTCCACGGAGCTCCGACACTTCGTAAGAGCCGGTCTGGTCCCACGTCAGCATCACGTCGAGCAAGTCGCTGTCGATCGCGAGGTATTCGACCGGGCTAGTGGCCATCGCCGTGTGTTGGCGTGGCAGCTTGGGTGATAGCGGATTGCGGGCGTTATCGGACGCGCCGACAATTTTCGCCACGGTTCGGTCGCCTTCACGCAGCTCGACCGTGCCGGTTAGGACGTAAACAGTGCGTTTCTCGGTATCGCCCTCGCGAAACAGCGCTTCGCCCGGTTGCGCGTCGCGAACCTTGGTTTTCTTGACCAACGCATGAAGATTGTCCTTCTTCAGGCTGTCAATCGGCGACAGCGCCTTTAATCGATCGATTTCGACTTGCTTGCTCATCCAGGGTTGGGACAGCGCGAGAAACCAGCGAGGTTGTTAGCCGTTGCAGTCTAACATAGCGTGCTCGAGCATCACTGCCGACGGATTCACGCCTCGCCTACGAACGCGCGCCACCCGGCATGGGGTGTGAACCGCGTCCCAAATCGCTGCGCGAGGCTCTCTAGTTTGGCTACGACGGCGGCAACTCCTCGCTCTCGCGCGTAGCGCATCGGCCCGCCCCGAAATGGCGCAAAACCCGTGCCGAACACGATACCCGCGTCCAACAAGTCCGCGTCGGCCACTACGCCTTCGTGCAGACAAGCGACGGCTTCGTTGAGGAGCGGCAGGATCAAACGATCGGCGAGTTCGGCATCACCCTTCGGCGCCGAGCGATTCTTGATGGCCTTGCCCGTCTCGTCGTACCGGTAGAAACCGCGGTGTGTTTTCGCTCCGAGCTCGCCCTTGGCGACCTTTTCTCGCAACAGATCCGGAGGCTTCGCCGCGAGAACCTCGCTCAATATTTCCGCCACATGCAAGGCAACATCGAGGCCTACGCGATCCGCCAACTCGATCGGCCCCACAGGCATGCCGAATGCTTTCGCTGCTGAATCGATCGTTTCGAGTGCGTTGCCATCGAGGTGCGCGTAGAGCGCCTCGAGCATGTACGGTGTCAACAGACGGTTGACGACGAACCCTGGCGCACTACGACAAGGTAGGGGAAGTTTGCCGATCCTGGTAACGAACGACAGCGCCTTCTGCACCGCCTCGGCCGTCGTGTCGCGCCCCTGAATGACCTCGACGAGTGGCAAGCTCGCAACGGGATTGAAGAAATGCAATCCGACGAGGCGCCCCGGGGATTGCAATGCACCGCTGAGATTTTCCAGCACGATGCTCGAGGTGTTGGTGGCGATCAACGCATCGGGTCGTAGCTTCGGCTCGAGGCTCGCAAACAATGCGCGCTTCGCGTCAACGTTCTCGATGATGGCTTCGATCACGACATCGGCCGAACCGACTGAGGCCGCTTCGAGATCCACGCGGAGGCGCGCCGCTGCCGCACCAGCCTCACCCGGCGCCCGTAAGCGCTTCTTGAATAGCTCACGCGCGCGAGTCAACGCCGGTTCCACGTACTGCAGAGCTCGGTCCTGTAACGTGACCGACAGACCGCGCACCACACACCACGCCGCGATGTCGCCGCCCATCGTTCCGGCACCGACCACATGCACGTGCTCGACCTTCGTGCCTCTCGGCGCGAGATTTCGTAAGCGCTCGCGTAGCTCGAACACACGCACTAGATTTCGGCATGTCGGCGTCGCGAACAGCTGGCCAATCGATAGCGCTTCCGCGCGCTCCGCCGCCGCACCGTGGCCGCCGTAGCGTTGCCACAGATCTATGATTGCGTACGGCGCCGGATAGTGATCGCGCCGTGCACGGCGCGCGACTTGCCTGCGCAGAAACGCGGCGAGAAGAGGGCGAATGGGCGCGCTACTCACCACGCGCAAATACCACGGCGCTCGACGCGGAGCGGGGCGCTTCAGCACCATGTCAGCGGCTTCGGCGTCGAGTGCGTCACGCATGACGATGCGATCGACGAGCCCCGCGGCCAGAGCTTCTCGCGGTGACAGTGAACGGCCCGTCAGCATCAGATCCAAAGCGCGCGGCGCGCCGACCAGCTGCACGCAACGCACCGTACCCCCGAACCCCGGGTGAATGCCCAGCTGCACTTCGGGTAGGCCAAGCGTGCGCTCGAATGCTTCGACAACCACGCGGTAGCGGCACGCGAGCGCAAGCTCCAGGCCACCACCAAGAGCGTAGCCGTCAATTGCCGCAACAGTCGGTACATTGAGATTCTCGATGCGAGCGAGCAGCGCTTGCCCCCGAGCCGCGGATGCGGTGCCTTCGTTCGCGGTTCTAATCTGGCTGAACTCTTTGACGTCCGCGCCAAGGATGAAACCGCTGCTCTTGCCCGATTTAATGACGACGCCGCGACACTCGAGGCGCTCGATCTCGTCCAACTGATTGCCGAGCTCGGCAAGCACCTCAGAAGACAGCGTGTTGGCCGTCGCACCCGCGCGGTCGAGCGTCAACCAGCAGATGGCCTGCTGATCGATCTCCCGGCGCCAGTGTTTCAGTTGCGAGCTCATCGGTCGCCGTTACGCGGCCACACGCGCGCCGCGCTCGACCTCGAAGTCACAGACGAGCGGCAGATGATCAGAGAACTTGACCGCTGGAACAGAAAAGCCTGTCACGTTGATGCCGTCGCCATACAGGACGAAATCGAGCTCCTTGCGCGGCGAGCGGCTGGGATACGACGGTAGGCCGCGTTCATTGGCGCTGCGCAACTTGCACGCCTTCGTGAAAAGGTAGATCTCCTGGTCGCCCCAGAACGTATTGAAATCCCCGGCAACAATGACCGGCTTTCGTGACGCCACGACGAGGTCGTGCAAGTGCTGCAACTGCGTATGGCGGTGACGGTACTTCAACGACAGATGCACCAGGAACACCGCGCAGTCCTCGAGCTCGAGCTCGATGATGAGCCGCTTGATGCCCTTCTCGAAGTAATGAAACCTCTCGCCATGCACCCGCGGAGCGGCAAGGAACGCGTTGCCTTGCTTGCGCAGTATGGGTAGGTGCTGATTCAGCGACTCGATCCCGTACTTGCACTGGTACACGGAATAGTGACCGAGAGAACGAGCAATGACGTCGGCTTGATTGATGCTCCGCGTCCTAATGGAACCGGTATCAACCTCGACGAGACCGACGATGTCGGGATCTTGCGACTTGATGAAGTCGGTGATGCGCTGCAGGTTAGTGCGGTTGCCGAGCAGGTAGCCCATACCGGGCAACGGCCAGTGCAAAGCGGAGCCAAGCCCGAGTCCGTAGCGAATGTTGTACAGCAGTAACCGCATCTACTTCAGTAGTGTACCGGAGCAGAGCGCGGGACGATCGACAAGTTCGCGAGGCGAAGCTTGGCCCCAAAGGCGGATGGCGTTCGTTGCAAATATGGGGCTCCAGTAGTAGCTTCCGGGAAAGTTGATCGGCCCTGAAATCGCAGCGATATGTCCGCCAAGAACCCAATCCGATTGTTCGTCACGCACGCGTTCGCGAGCCACACCGACTATCACCGGGTGTTCGAATACCTGGAAGCCTCGCCGAATTTCTTCTACCGCAACTGCAGCGTCCCGGACCACCCGCCCACTGCCGGCGGCAAAGAGGCCCTGAAGGAGGAATATCGGACACAGCTGAAGACCGCAGAAGTCGTCGTCGTCTTGAGCTCGCTGTATACCGAGAACGAATACTGGACGACATACCAGATGGATGTGGCCCAAGCCAACAACCTGCCGTTAGTCGCGATCGAGCCATTCGGAGGCAACGCGAAAGTGCCTCCGGAGCTCGTCAAACGTTGTGCCGAGGTGATCGGTTGGAACGAGCGGGTCATCGTCGATACTGTCCGTAGCCAGGCGCGTCATGAAGACACTCAGCGCTGGGACACCATCGAATTCAAGCTTGACTGAACGCGCCATCGTCATCGCGCATCGCGGTGCGAGCGGCTACCTACCCGAACACACACTGGTCGGTAAGGCACTGGCGTATGGCCTCGGCGCCGACTATCTCGAGCAGGACGTCGTCGCCACGCGAGATGCTGAACTCGTCGTGCTGCACGACCTGCATCTCGACGAAGTCAGCGACGTCGCGCAGCGCTTCCCGGGGCGACATCGCAAGGACGGGCTTCACTACGCCATCGACTTCGATTTAGCGGAGCTGCAACACCTCACCGTGTTCGAACGCCGTGCACCCGGCACCAGCACTGCGAAGTATCCGGACCGGTTCCCGGCAGGCATCGGGGTGGCGCGAATTGCGACACTCGACGATGAGCTGCGGCTGATTCAGGGTTTGAATCAATCGACGGGACGATCCGTCGGCGTCTATTCCGAAATCAAGGACCCGCAGTGGCACCTCGAGCACGGCGTCGATCTCACTCGCTTGCTGCTCGCGAAACTCCGGGCCTTTGGCTACTTTCAGCCGGAGCACACGGCGTTCGTCCAGTGTTTCGATGCGAACGAGTTGCGCCGCGTGCGGGATGACCTAGGCTGCGGGTTGCGGCTCATACAGCTCGTCGAGGACGAACCTGCGTTCACGGAGCTGCTGACGCCAGCAGGTCTCGCGGGCGTGGCGCGCTACGCATTTGGTTTGGGGCCGAGTCACCGCCAACTCGTGGCCGACGAAGGCGGGCGACCGCACATTACATCGCTCACGACCCGCGCCCGCGAGGTCGGCTTGCGGCTCCATCCCTATACCTTCCGCCGCGAGGAGCTGCCCGGCTACGCGACCTCCCTCGAGCATTTGCTGGAAGTCTTCCTGGGTCATGCCCGCGTAGACGGCGTCTTCTGTGACTTCCCGGACGTCGCCGCCCGCGTGCGCGATAGGCTCGGCTCCCGTTGAACAAAATGACTCATCGCGGGAACGAAGCTCAATAGACAGAGGTTGGAAACTGACCTAGAGTAAATTCAGAACGGGAAGAGGGGATAGGGACATGAGAATCGGCGCAGCCGCCTCCGTCTTGTTCTTCGTGTGGTGCGTTGCGCATCCGACGGGTGACACGCAAGCCGGCGATCGCGCGTGCAACGTCAAGGATTGCTTCAGCGCCCGCGATGTACGCAGCTTCGACGTGATCGACAAAAGCACGGTCATCGTCTACATCGGCTCCCAGCATTGCGCGTTCAAGGTCGAACTACGCGGTACGTTCTGTGACCTTACTTACGCGCCGGAACTTGTATTCAGCGACCCGAAGGACCTGCCGCTCGATTTCGGGCAGCCCGAAGATTTGAGCCTCCCGGGTCAAAGGCGCGGGCGTGCAAGCCTCAAAGTCTGTGACAACAACCTCGGACTTCAAGTCAGCGGCGGCGCGTTCACCGAGCAGCCCACCGTGAGCTCAAACGACCCCTCGGTCCCTCGCGACCGGTTCGGACGCGCAAAAGCCGCCTGCGAGGTGTCGAGTGTCGCGGCCATTACGGACGATCAGGTGGTGGAGATATACGTGGCGCATCGCATCGCGCCTCCGCTGCCACCGATGGGGGCTGCAGACATTCAGATCGGGAAGCAGGCCGGGGAAAATTCGAAACCCGCGCCGTCGGACAACGAGAAGTAGCAGGGAAACCTAGGTGTCCGTCATCGATCGGGCGCGGCGATCGCCTGACAGTTTGGATGCTTTCCCGCGTCGACCGCTTGGTTGTAGGCGATTAGCGCCGGCCGGATCTGCTTGACGATAGTGTCCAACCGCGTGTCATCGGCCGGATGATCCGATAGGAACTCCGGCGGGGTGCCCTTGCCGCTCATTGCCGCCGCCATATTCTTCCAGAGGCTCAGCGCGGCCCGCGGATCAAAGCCCGCCTTCGCCATCGATTGCAAGCCGATAAGGTCGGCCTTAGTCTCTTGATCGCGCGCGTACGGCAGACCGAGACTGAGCATTGCGCCTTCGTTCAACAGATCGGGGCTGATTCCCGTAGCCGCCGAGCCCAGAAGCACGAGCGCGTTGTTTCGAGCACCCTTACGCGCTCGCTGCATGACGTGGCCTTCCGTGGCATGAGCCACTTCATGGCCGATGACCGCCGCCAAGGCATCCGGTGTGTCTGCGACGCGCAAAAGACCGGTGAACACTCCGATCTTGTAGTTCGGGTCGGCAAACGCGTTGATTTGGTCATCGTCGAACACGACGACTTCCCAATCTGCCTGAGCTTGCTCGGGTGACAAGGTCGCGATGAGGTCGTTGGCGACGCACTGAACGTAGTTTTGGATACGCTGATCGTGCACCAGGGAAAGGTGGCGCTTCATCGATAGCCACTCGACGCGCGCCTCGCGCCGAACCTCTTTCTCGGACACGATCAACTGCGCGCGCGCGATCGTGCTAACGGTCAACGCCAAACATGCCGCAACGAGCAACGATGCGGTCCGGAGCATGTCGAGTCGTCCTGAGGCTTGATCCATGCGATTAGAACGTCGGCCTTGCCATTCGTTCGCCCGGACGATAACACAAAGGCCAGGACGCGGCCGCGGGGGCGCTCGTAGAGAATCTGAGGGGCTCTATTGCCCGTTATTGCTGTTGGCCGGACCCCTTGTCACTGTTGGCCAACAAGTGCTGGCGCCGACCGCTAAAGCCGAACAGGCTTGCGTCGAGCTTCAACTGAATGAAGAACACGCCTTTCATGTTCGGATCGACGAGCTGAGCGCTGGTGACGCGCTCGACGGCGGCTTCCGGCAGATATGTAACGTTCACAGCAACCCGTTTGATACCAAACGTCATGGCGGGCAGCACACCGGGGAATGGCTGGTTGTGCCGAACGTCTTCGCGCGTCATCACGAACCCGATCAACCCGACGTCGAAATACGCCTGATTGGAGAACATGCGAAACCGTCGCTTCATGCCGCCGCCGGCCATATAGGACGGATGTTCGGCGCTGTCCTTGAAACCGTTCGCCAAGGCGACCTTCACCCAACGGCCGCGGCTATTGAACTCGCGCTCGACGCCGATGCCCCAGTTTTCCTCGTTCCAGCGGTGGGCGGAGGCGACGTGAACGGAGCGCCCGTTGACGACGACGTCCCAGTCGCTGCCCTGAGCTTGAGCGTTACCGGCGATCGCTGCCAACATCAACAGCGCCGCGGCAAGCCATCCCGAATACGCAGTTGTCGTCATGCCGTAGCAAAGAGCAAGACGTGTGCCAGTTATACGAAACAATGGCTTATATGAGATTTCTCGGCGGTCTGTAAAGAGGGTCGACGAGCTCAGCGGAAGGCCTGCCCGGGATCTCATCAATTGCGGATAATGTATAAAGGGGTCAAGTTGACGGCCGGAGGAAACTGAGCCGCCTCAGGACGTTACACAGCCCCGCAGCCGCTGCACGTGCCAGTGAGCGAGCGATAGAGGTCTGTCCGACCATACGAGCCGTGGTTGCTTTGACGAAAGACGGTTCGGCAAGGGGGAAGGGCGCTAGCCCGACGCGCGGCAGCTCGGCAGCTCGCTACGCTCGCTGGCCGAGTGCGCACCGCGTCGCGGATTTGTCGCTGCCGGGCGCGCTGCAAGCGGCTACGGGCTTGGCGCTCCGCAGCACCGCTTGTGCTTGACGCCCGATCCACACGGACACAGCTCGTTGCGGCCGACCTTCACCGACAGCCGTGCATCCCGCATCGACGCGTACACCACCGAGTGACGATCACCCCTCGCACTCGTGCGGCGCATCCCGACCACGTACTTGCGAAGGGCCAGGACCACCAGCGAGTTCAGGCTAAGACCGAGCGTCTTGGCGTCGCCGGCCGCTTGCTCCCACAGATCCGACGCCAGCCGCACCGTAAACTTATGTGACCCCATTTTGACCCCATCCGCTCCCGCTACGCCTCGACACAAAAACGCTTTTATTTCGCTGTTACCGACGTTGCGCCGGCCCCCGGCTTCTGACTTGTTTCTGGAGAGACAAGCCCAGGCTCGCTGCGCTCGCCTTAAGACGCTCAACCCGCTCGAACGATCAGTTCGTCGACGACCGCCGCGAGGTGGGAATTACCCCGCGTGAGTTCCCGGACGAGCTGATACACCGAAAAGTAGGCACGTAGTTGACCCTGGGTCGTTTCGTTGCCCTCGGGGTCGACGAGGAGCGCGCCCTTGGCGATCCAGCCATCCCACTCGGGGCTGGCCAAGATCTTGCGGTCGCGGTGCAGCTCGAAGAGCAGCAACGCCTGCGGAGACGGCATCGCGAGCCCGCGTTTCCAGCGGGTCGCGGTGCGCACGGACACCGAGCACCACTCAGCCACACGCTCGGCCGAGTAGCCGAAAAACGTACCGCTGACGACGTTAGAGTGCGACTTGTTTCTGCCGGTCTCGGACACCACAACCCCGCGGACTTTCCACGTGTTGCAGCTAGCCCGGTCTGCTGGCCTTGCTCACTTTGGAGCTGGCTTCCGCAGTAGCTCTGGGGAAGAGCTGGCTACCATCGCGCGTCGAGCAGTGCGGTCCTTGCAACACTCGACGGGAGCCCGATCGTTTTCCTAGCGCACGTGGGAGATTACCTCACTCCGCCCAAGCAGCGTGCCACACTGCGCATAATGTATATTATGTCTTATTAGAGATCATAGGGCTTCTCGCCGACGTCGTTTTCCCAGTCGAGCGCCCGTGTACAGTACGGCCTCCTTCAAATTGGCCATCGCGTGCGACGGCTCCTGGTTCAATGGCGCCCTTGATTCGTTTCGACGCTGTCTCCGTTGCTTTCGGCGACCAAGAGATCCTCACGGAAGCTACGCTCATCATCGAGCCCGGCGAGCGCGTATGCCTCGTCGGCCGTAACGGTGCGGGCAAGTCCACCTCTAAAGCTCATCACCGGTGCCCAGGAGCCGGATCACGGCACGATCGAACGCCCCGGAACCCTGCGTCTCGGCGTGTTGGATCAAAACCTCGCCGAAGAGTCGGCAACGAGCGTTCGCGACTTCGTGGCCCGCGGCATGGCCGATCAGCTAGAAAGAATCTCGGAGTTTCAGCGGCTCTCGGCCCTCGGTAGCCTCGATCGCGCTGTGCTGCGAAGAATCGAAGAACTGGAACGCGAGATCCAGGCCGGCGGCGGCTGGTCGATCGACGTTCGCGTCAGCACCCTGATCAGCGAGCTGGGTTTACCGGCTGAGCGGCGAATGAACGAGTTGTCGGGCGGCTGGCGCCGCCGTGTCGCACTCGCGCAAGCACTGGTATCGAATCCCGAGCTGTTGCTGCTCGATGAGCCTACGAACCACAGCAACTTGCGACCGATGTCGCAGACAACGGAAGGACGGCGGAACCTTAGTCGTCTGTATCGAGGAAATCGAGGTTCGCTGCAACGCCTACGCCTCGGTCGCCGAACAACTCCCCTCCTCGCTGCACGACACCGGCACCGAAGCGATTCTCGAGCGCATCGATAGCGGTCTCGAGCACACGGTCGCGCTTGCCTGCGGTGGGCAACAAACTGAGTTGCGATTCGGCGCTTGCCAGTGCGATGTCGAACACGGCAAGTCCCACCAAGCGAAACGGACCCGGGTCCTCGACATGGGCCAAAAGCTCTGCGGCTTTCGTGGCCAACACGGCACTCACATCCGTTGCCGCCGCAAGCGTGTCCTGGCGCGTGAGGATCTGAAAATCCGCGCGCTTCAGTTTTATGCGCACCCCGCTCGCCACCATGCTGCGACGCCGCAATCGTTGCGCGACCGTTTCTGCGGCCGCCCGCAGATACAGCCGCAGCTCACGGGGGGAGCTGACGTCCTCTGCAAGCGTTCGTTCTGAGCCGAGGCTACGCGCGCTGCGCGCAGTCGACACCGTGCGTGGATCGACCGCGTTGGCGATCGCGTAGAATCGCTCGCCCATGGCGCCGAAGAGTCGCGACAGAATCTTGGCGTCTGCAGCCGCGATCTGCCCGATGGTTTGATATCCCGCTTCGCGCAGTCGTTTCGATGTCTTCGCACCCGCACCCCAGAGATTTTCCACTGCTAGCGGAGCGAGCCACTCGCGCGCCAGCTCAGGCGGCACGATCGTCAATCCGTCGGGCTTGCGGTAGCCGCTCGCGATCTTCGCGACGTAACGCGTGCCGGAAATCCCCACCGACGCAGTCAAACCGCCGGTCGCCTCGCGAATGGCGGCCTTGATTCGCCCGCCGATCGTGGCCGGTTGACCGAACAGCCGCTCACTGCCGGTCATGTCGAGAAATGCTTCGTCGAGACTCAGCGGTTCGACTTGCGGCGAAAACGCGCTGAACACGCCCATGACCTGTTGCGACACTTCCTGATAGCGTTCGAAGCGTGGCGGCACGATCAGCGCTTGCGGGCACAGTCGGCGCGCGCGCTGCATCGGCATAGCGCTGCCGACGCCGAAGGGCCGGGCCTCGTAGCTCGCAGTCAACACCACACCGCGGGCGCTGTTCGGCCCCACGAGTAGCGGCCGCCCGCGCAACGTAGGATCGTCGAGCTGCTCGATCGAAGCGTAAAACGCATCCATGTCGGCATGCACGATCGTGCGCGGCCACTCGCGACGTTGCGCAGTCATCCGCGCAACCGCTCGAGCTCGTCGATCGACTTCGGCCAGTCACTCTTCAGGAGCCGGGACAGAGAGCGATCGGCCAACAGGCGCCCGCCCGTCTGGCAGCGCGGACAGTAGTTCGTCTCGTTGGCGGCGTAGCGGATCCGCTGCACCTTTGTGCCGCACACGGGGCACGGTTTGCCGTAGCGGCCGTGCACGGCCATCTCGTCGTGAAAGGCGGTCACGCGTTCTGGAAAGTTGCCGCCGGCTTGCTCATGCAGGCGCTTGGACCACTCCCTGAGCACCTCGCGCGTCGCGGTCAGTAGACGTTCGCAGTCGTCGACCGACAACCTACTGGTCAGGGCCACCGGTGACATTCGTGCGCGATGCAAAATCTCGTCGGAATACGCATTGCCGATACCGCTCAGCAAACGCGGATCCGTCAGCGCACGCTTCAACGTGTGGTTGCGCTGTTGCAGCGCGGCCTGAAACGTCGCAGGGGTAGCCGCATGGATCTCGAGACCTCCGGGGTCATGCTGCGCAAGATCCGCACGTCCACGAACGACATACAGCGACGCCCGCTTCTTCGTTCCAGCTTCCGTCAACGTGAGCGATCCGTTCGCAAAGTCGAGCGCGATTGCTGTTTTCTTTGGTAGCGTTTCCGAAGGTGTGTCGCGCCAGTGCAATCGCCCAGCGATCATCAGGTGAAAGACGAGCCAGTGGTCATTGTCGAAGCCGAGCGCAATACGCTTACCGAGACGTTCGATCGCAGCAACGCTCGCGCCAACCACGGCGTCGAGCCGCGGCTCGAAGCTGCGCAACAGAAACGGCGTATTGAGGCGCGCGCGCTCTAAGCGGCGGCCGAGAATCCTCTGCTCGAGCGCTTCGCAATACAGCGTGATGTCCGGGAGCTCCGGCATCTGCTCATTGGACCACCTGATCGATCACGAGCGCCACCGCGGCGCCGTCCGCGGGTCGGACGACAGCCTGGGCGAACAAATCGCCGGGCTGTTCCGTGGGCTGACCGCTCGCGGATAGCCGCGCGACGACCGTGATTTCCGGGTAGTTCGCAATCGTCCGGCCCGGAATCATGCTATTGGCCGCGCTCAGCGTGAATTCTCCAGGCACTGCGCTCGCCGGGCGCCGTACCGCCGCCAGCGGCGGGCCGCCCTCCGGTGCGCGCGCGAAGATGAAGAGCTGGGCGTTAGGTCCGAGTTGCTGCGCGGATCGGCCGGCGCCGAGCGTAACGTTCAACTTGATAGTAGGGCCGCTCGCCTCTGCGGCCTGCGCGTCAGCACCCGGTGGACCGCCCGCTTGCCCGTCGGCGCCGCCCACTGCGGACCCGCCGAGCGATGCGAGCTGCGCCCGCACCACTTCCGCAACTTGTTCCGGAGGATCCAACGCAAGCAGGCTCGTCCAGCGCGCGCGTACAAGGTCCTCGCGCCCGAGATCGAGCGCCACGAGCCCCCCGTACCACAGCGCTTTCGCATTGCGAGGCTCGGCAGCCAGCACTTCTTCGATCAATTTGCCGGCGTCTCCCGTGAGCGTGCCGCGATCCACGAGGATCTGCGATTCCGCATAGGCCACCTTGAGCTCGTTGTCAGGCTGCGGCGTACGCTTCCACAGCTCCTGATACGCGGCCTGCCCTTCGTCGTAACGGCCGAGCGCCATGTAACTATTGGCCAGCAAGCGCCAGCCATCCAGGTCGTCGGGCATGTTCTGCAACCGCGCCGCAAGGACGGCCACCAGACGCGCGCCTTCGTTGGCGCGCTCGGCGACGCTCGGGTCCCAAGTGCTTACGTGTTTGTACAGACCAAACGCGGCGGGCACGATCGCAATCGCGACGGCCATTCCGATACCGACGGGCGACCATTGGCCGCCACTCCGCTTGGCACGCCACAACGGCAACACCAAAATGCCAACGGCGACGGCGCAGAGCAGCGCGGCAAACCACCAGAACAGCGTCACGCCTCCGACTCCTCGTCTTCAAGAGGTTGTCCAAGACGCGATCGTATGATTCGCCAGAAGACGACGCCGCCGATCACGAGAAACACAAACGGTCCAGCCCACAACGCCAAAGTGGTCTGATTCACACGCGGCCGATACAGCACGAAGTCACCGTAGCGTGCCGACAGAAAATCCTTGACCTCATCGTCAGACTTACCGTCACCGATGAGCCTGCGGACCTCGCGGCGCAGATCCGCCGCGACCGGCGCATCCGAATCCGCGATGGTTTCGTTCAGGCACTTCGGACAGCGGATCTCATGGATCAAGCTGAGATAACGCTGGTTCAGTGCAGGATCGCTGAACGCGATTTCCCGGTCGATCGCAAACGCTGAAGAGGCGCCGGCGAGCCACACCACGCCCACGAGCAGCAAGCGTCTCATCGCCCACCGGCCGCGGCGAGGAACTCACAGCCGCCTGCGCGGCACTGCTCTTCGATCAACGGCAAGAATTCCTGGCGCCAGACTTGCGGTGTCATCGGGGAAATGTGCTTGAAGATCACGTTGCCGTCACGGCCGATCAGGAACGTTTCCGGAGCTCCCGTCACGCCCCAATCCACCGCGGCAACACCTTTCGGATCGAAGCCCGACGTCACGTAGGGGTTGCCGAGCGTCGCGAGCCAGCTCAGCGCGCTCGCGCGGTCGTCGCGCAAGTTCAAGCCGTAGATCGGCACGCCCGCCTGTGCGAGTTGCACGAGAAAACCATGCTCGTGGCGGCACTCGACACACCACGTGCCCCATACGTTCACGAGCGCGACCTTACCCTGCAACGCGTCCGAGCTCAGCATCGCATCAGGGTCGGCGACCGTCGGGAGCGAGAACGTTGGCATCGGCTTGCCGACGAGCGGTGAAGGAATCAGGTTAGGATTCAGCGCTAGGCCACGGTAGAAGAACACGCCGATCGCGACGAAGATCGCCACCGGAATGGCATAGCGTGCGTAGCGCCACATGATCAGGCAGCCCCTACGGCTTCGGTACGCACGGTCTGCTTCTGACGCAACTGCCGATAGCGTCGATCCGTGATCGCCAAGATTCCGCCCAATGCCATGAAACCGGATCCGAACCACAGGAAGCTAATCATCGGCTTGACCTGAATACGCAGGCTCCACGCGCCACCGCCGAGGGGATCGCCTAGAGCGAGGAACACGTCGCGCGTCGGGTTGACGTTGATGGCGGCTTCGGTCATGGGGTTCTGCTGCACGCGATACACACGCTTTTGCGGCGTCATGACCGTAATGAGCTTACCGCCACGCCGCAGCTCGAACTCGCCCTCGTCTGCGACGAAGTTGGGCCCCTCGACGCGCTTCATACCGCGAAACATGAACTCGTAGTTGCCGGCGTTCACGGTGTCGCCAGGCTTCGCGCTGACGTCGACCTCGAGATTGTAGGCAGACGCCATCGTCGCACCGAGAATAAATACGCCAATGCCGAAATGCGCGAGGCACATCCCGAAGTGACCGCGAGTCAGTGGCGCGCCCGTGCGGAGTAGGAGCTTCCGGGCGGGATCGAGCATCGAGCTCACGCACACCCAGATGCCGACGGAAACGGAAATGACGGTGAGCACCGATGCCGCGCGATAGAACACGAATGGCAGGATCACACCCGCTGCAACCGCCGCTACCGCCGGCCACTTCAACCGCTGGAACAGCGTGTCGGCAGACATCGTGCGCCACGCAGAGTGCATGCCAATGCCGAGCAACGCGCACAGCGGCAACGCAGGCAGCAGGAAGAACAAGTTGAAGATCGGAGGCCCGACGGAAATCTTCTGACCCGTGAGCGCGTCGATGAACAACGGATACAGCGTGCCGAACAACACCACCGATGCCGCGATCACCAGCAAGATGTTGTTCGCCAGCAGAAACGCCTCGCGCGAAACGAGCTTGAACCCGCCTTCAGCCTCGAGCTCGCGTGCACGAAACGCATACAGCAGGAGCCCGCCACCCGAGATCAACCCCAGCAACGCCAGGATGAACATGCCGCGCGTCGGGTCCGCCGCAAACGCGTGGACCGACACCATGACGGGCGAACGCGTGAGGAACGTACCGAGGAGGCTCAGCGAGAATGCAGCGATCGCCAGCAGAACTGTCCAGCTCTTGAAGATGCCGCGGCGCTCCGTGACAGCGAGCGAGTGCAGCAACGCCGTCGTCATGAGCCACGGCATGAACGATGAGTTCTCGACCGGATCCCAGAACCACCAACCGCCCCACCCGAGCTCGTAGTACGACCACCAACTGCCGAGGGTGATGCCAATCGTGAGGCAGAGCCATGCGGCGACTGTCCAGGGGCGCGTCCACTTCGCCCAATCTTTGTCGAGCCGCCCAGTCAGCAGCGCAGCGATCGCGAACGAGAACGGCACGGCCACGCCCACGTAGCCGAGATACAGCATGGGCGGATGAAAGATCATGCCGGGGTCTTGTAGCAGCGGGTTCAGATCGTTGCCGTCCAGCGCCGCCGGCGCGAGTCGCACGAATGGATTAGATGTCAGCAGCGAGAACGCGATGATGCCCGCGCTCACAATCCCCAATACGCCGAGCACGCGGCTTGCGAATTGCTCGGGCTGCGATCGGCTGCCCACGGTTACGGCCATCGTCCAGATGGCGAGCACGGTGATCCAGAGCAACATGGAGCCTTCGTGACCGCCCCACGCTGCCGTGAACTTATAGAACGCCGGCAACGCACTGTTCGAATGCTGCGCAACGAACTCGACGCTGAAGTCGTTGGTGAGGAAAGCGTACTCGAGAACGCCGAACGCGATCGCCACGAACACGAACTGCCCTGCGGCGGCCGGTCTCGCGAGCGCCATCCACTCCGTGCGACCGAGAAAGGCGCCGAGCAGCGGCATCGTCGCTTGAACCAACGCAAGGCACAGGGCCAAGACCAAAGCGAATTGACCGATCTCGGGTATCACTTGTTCTCCGCTTGACGCGACTTCGCGAGCGCATCCTTCACTTCCGGCGGCATGTAGTTCTCGTCGTGCTTGGCAAGCACTTCCTGCGCGACGAAGTTGCCATCCGCCCCGACCTGTCCGCGAACCACGACGCCCTTGCCTTCCTTGAACAGGTCAGGGAGCACACCCGTGTAACGAACGGGCACGGTGTTCGCGAAATCGGTCACGACGAAAGCGATGGTTAGGCTGCCGGACTCGCGCTGCACACTGTCTTTGACCACCATGCCGCCCAATCGAAACGAACGACCCGCGGGCGCCTTGCCGGCGGCAACGTCCGACGGCGAGAAGAAATAGGACAGATTCTCCTGAAACGCGCGAAAACCGAAGCCGACCGCCAGGACGACACCGACGAGAACCCCGGCGATCAGAGCCATCCGTTGCTGCCGCGGCTTCATTGCAACTGCCTCACTCTCGGCTGGTTTCGGGGCTGGTCCTTGCCGACGGAGCGGCGAGCCTCGTCTAGCGCGCTGGCAAGCTTCCGCCGCGCCGCCCAAACGTTAAATACGATGACCGCGAGTGTAATCCCGTAGGCAGGCCAGACGTAAGCGCCGTGACCGCCCATGCTGAGGAGGTCGTTCACGCCCGGCCTCCCTGCAGCGCATCCTGGAGCCAGCGAGTGTCCCGCTCACGCTCCACGATTTCGGCCCTCAAACGGCTCAGAAGGAGCCAATAGAAACAGAAAGTGAAGCCCGCCATCATGATCAGGAACGGAATTAGAAACTCGGTCGCCATCGACGGACTGTCGAGCTTCGAAATGGTGGGACCCTGATGCAACGTGTTCCACCAAAGAACCGAATAATGAATGATCGGCACGTTTACGACCCCAACGACCGCAAGAATCGCGCTGACACGGTCTGCCTTGTCCCTATCCTCGAAGGCTGCCCGTAACGCGAGATAGCTCAAGAACAAGAACAGCAGCAAGGTCTCGAACATGATGCGGGGATCGCCCCATTCCCAATAGGTTCCCCACGTCGGCCGGCCCCACAACGAGCCCGACACCAGTGCGCACGCAGTGAATGAAGCGCCGATCGGCGCTGCACTGACCGCGACGGCGTGTGCCAGCTTGATCCTCCAGATGTAGCCAATCCCTGCCGTGACGGCCATCACGACGTACGCCATCATCGACACATAAGCGGTTTGCGGATGGATATAGAGGATGCGGTAGACCTCGCCCTGGACGGCATCTGGCGGAACCACGACGAGGCTCCAGTAAGCACCGACGATCAAGAGGGTGCAGGCGATGCCACCTAGCCACGGGATCAACGCTCCCGCCAGCCGGTAGACGAACGGCGGCGAGCCGAACAAGTGAAACCAGCGCGGCAGTTTCATTGAGTCTCCTTCAAAGCCCAATCTCGCAGCCTACTCGACGCCCACTCGTAGCGCGGCCGCGATGGCGACCGGGCCCAACGAGACAGCCAGCGCTGCAAGCGCCGCGAGCAAATACAGCGGCGCGGCAACCGATTCGCCGTACACACCAAGATCGATCGCGCGCGTTCCGAAAATCAAAAGCGGCGCTGTCAGCGGCAGCACCAACAACCCCACGATGGCTCCGCCCCGCCGCAACCCGAGCGTCAGCGCAGCACCAAGGGCCACGAGCACACTCAGTGTCGGGGTCGCAAGCAACAAAGCGAACGCCATGACGGGCAATACTCCGACCGGCAAGGCGAACGATAGTGCCAACACGGGGGTTAGAAGAACGAGCGGCACGATAGTCACGAGCCAATGCGCCGTGACCTTAGCGAGCACCGCAACGCCGAGGGGCACCGGGCTCAGCATCAACTGCTCGAGGCTGCCGTCTTCCGCATCCGCGCGAAATAGCCCCTCAAGCGCCAACAACGAGGATAACAGCGCTACCACCCACAGAACACCGCCGCCGATGCCGCGCAGATGCTCCGAGTCAGGCGACACCGCCAGTGGAAACAGCGACGCGACAATGATGAAGAACAACAGCGGATTCGCGATCTCACTCACTCGCCGAAATGCGATCTGCAAATCGCGTTGGAGAATGGCGAAGAACGCGCGTTTCATAGCTCGATCACCAACGCGCCGGGCCGCTCGAAGTCCTTCGGTTGGTGAGTCGCAACGATCGCGCACCCGCCACTTGCAAGATGCTCCGTCAGCCACCTCATAACTATCGCTCGACCTTCGGCATCGAGGTTCGTCATCGGCTCATCGAGAATCCATACAGGCGACGCTGCGACGCGCAGCGACACGAGCGCGGCACGTCGCCGCTGACCGGCCGACAGATGCCTCGCACGCGTGTGCGCTTGCGCTTCGAGCTTGAGCTCCACGAGCAACGAGAGATCCGCGGTCCCGCCCCAGATGGCGGCGAAAAAATGGAGGTTTTCCGCCACCGTCAGGTCTTTCTTCAAGCCGTCCAGATGCCCGCGATAAGCGATCGCACCGCGCAGCTCTGGCGGCAGCGCGTCGACCGCAGTTCCCTGCCATGACACTCGCCCGACGGTGGGGCTGGCGAGACCCGCCAGCACGCGTAGCAAGCTCGTCTTGCCGGCGCCGTTTGGCCCGACCAGTAATGCCAATTGACCCGGCCGCAACTCGAAGTTCAAGGACTCGAACAGACAACGATCGCCGCGCCAGATCGCCACGTCTTCCGCGCGCAGTCCCCTTCCCTCGTTCGTCAATGTCTTGGCCCAAGCCTCAAGTGACCGCGCGGATTGTGCCCGACGACCGAGATTTTGCAAGCCAATAAGTAGACATTTATCCTTAAACAACAAGTAGTAACAAATTTCTACTCGAACAAATATCAGCTCATCGTGCACGAGGGCAGACGCATTCCGCGACGAAATACGAAAAGAAACCAGAGGTTTACATAATTTTCCTCATGACATAAACTTTCTAGCGGCCGTAACAAGAAAAGCACGATTCCTCAATAACTATTTGTATAAAGAAGGAAAACGGCTATGGGAGAAGCGCATCGTTTGGTGTCTCCCGCGAGAGTGTTTGCGCGACCAACGGCGGACCAAATTTGGCTCGGGCCGTCCCAACAGACGGCCCTGAGCCAGCTTTCTAAGCCGGCGCGCGCACGCCTCCTGATCGGCCCGCCTTCCAGCGGCAAGAGTTCCTTGCTGAACCACATGGCCGCGCGGCCTGGCAGCGACACCGTCCTCCTAGTCTGCCGTGGTCCGAAGGACCATGCGAGCCAAGTCCTCACGAGCCTGCTGCTGAGCGCCGAGCTCGGGCCATGGGAGCTGTCGGAAACCGATCAAAGGAATCTGTTTACAGTATTCGTTCAGCAGCGCCGGTCGCAGGGCCGTCGCGTGGTGCTCGTGATCGACGATGCTCACCTGTTCCGCCCTGCTGCGTGGGAAGAGATTGAGCGGCTGCTGTCGTTCAAGGTAGACCACCGCCCGGCGATCGAGCTTTTGCTGGCGGGCCCTCCGTCGCTTGGCGAGGAGTTCGAAATCCTGCCGCCGGCGTTGGCACCGAGCGATGTACTAATCCATCGACTCGAAACGCCGACGCCGGAGGAGTTGGTCGACTACATCACGTGGCGACTGCAGCGGTTCGACATGGGCACAGTCGTGACACCCGTGGCGGGGCACATGATCGCGCGCCTCGCGCGCGGCCGCTACGCAGCAGTGGACGTGCTGTGCCAGATGTCGCTTCTGCTGCTGCGTCAACTGAGCCTGGAGCGCGTCGACGCGCGCGTCGCACGTCAGGCCGTCACTACACTTGCGACACGCCAAGCCGCCAAGCTCGAGCCGGCACGAGACGGAGAATCGGATCAGGGCGTCGACGTTCCGCCGCAGGGCTACTTGCTAATCAGCCGCGGCGGCAAGGTGCTCACGAGAGTGACGCTCGGTCAGCGAACTCTGATTGGTCGCAGCGAACACAACGACGTCTGCCTGCCGAGCCCCTACCTGAGCCGCCATCACGCCGTGATCGTCGGAACGCCGCAAGGCTATTACGTAGTGGACTTGAGCAGCGTGAATGGCCTGCAGGTAAACGGGCGCGCCGTCGAACGTGCGGTGCTCTGCGATCAAGACCTGCTGGCCGTAGGTCCCTTCCGTATGAAGGTGCAAATTCCGGAGTGGCTGGCTCAGGGTAGCCCGCTGCCGGAAGCAGAGTCGCTCGCGGATACGGCGGTCATGCCGCGCGAGGCCGCACAATCTTCGACGAATATCTGGCGCGTGAAGTAGCTCGCCGTAACTGCCGCGCTCAACGCGAGATCGCTTCCGGTTCGTTCATCGGCAGCTGCGCTCGGCCATTTCGCACGCGCCGGGTTCCCCGAAGCGATAACCGAATCCGCGAACAGTCTGGATCAGCTCGTCCAGACGGAATGGCTCGAGGCGCTCTCGCAGCCGCCGGAGTGCACGTCGACCGTCCGATGACCGGCCTTGATCGCACGCCGCCATGCCCGGCGCAACAGCTCGTCGCGACCAAACACCTAGCCCTTCCCCATCGAGGCAGTCAAACACCCGCTCTTTGCACGAGTTTGTTAACGGTTCCGTTGGGGGACACCCATAGGCCGTACGGCTCATGCACCGCGCCGCGTCCGGACACGAGAAAAGGCGACCATCACACGTTTGGTACCGTGCGTGGCCGGGCGCGTTGCGTCTACGTTTCGTGGTATCGAGGTCGACCTCCGAGGACTTATGGCACTAGTAAAAAAATCGAAAATAGCCACCGTTACCTCGACCCCTGCCTCTGCGCCGCCACCCCAGCCCACGAAATCATCGAAGCCTCGAGCGGGGCGCGCGCCAGCATCCAAGCACATGGTGGTCGATCGCGCGGGAGCCGCAACCGAGGAGCTCGTGAGTGGGCTCACCGAAGCGGCGGCGGCTACCAAAGAGCTCGGCCGATCGATGGAGCAAATCGCAGCTGGCGCCCAAGAGGCAGCCGGCGCGTCGCAAGAGCAATCGGCGGCCATTACTCGCATCGTGGCGAGCTTCCGCGCAGCTCGCGTCGAAGCCGAGAAGTCCGGCGGTCGCTCGGAGACATTGATCGTCACCCTGGCGGAAGCCTCCGCGGAGATCGTCACGTCGGTTCGCTCGATCGAGCGCAACGCCGAACGCCAGATGACGTCAGTTGCCGTCATCAGTGATCTCGAGCTGAAAGCGAACGATATCGGTGAGATCACGCAGGCCGTCAGCCGTATCGCGGATCGGACCAACCTGCTTGCCCTGAACGCAGCGATCGAGGCGGCTCGGGCGCGCGAGCACGGCCGCGGATTTGCGGTGGTCGCCGACGAAGTGCGCGCGCTCGCCGAAACATCTGATAAGAACGCGCGCGAGGTACAGGAGCTTGCATCGTCCATAGGCGGCGATGTTCAGCAAGTTGTCGCCGCATTGAAGAAAGCGGCCGAAACGGCAGCGAACGAGACACGAGTCGCGACGGCCGTGGTCGACGACCTGCAAGCTCGGCGCGACGACGTTGCCAAGCTCGCCGCAGGCACCCGAGAGATTGTCGCGGCGGCCGCGGAGGCAGAACGGGCCGCTGTCGAAGCCGCGGCCGGTGCCGAGCAAATTGCCACCGCAGCGGAGGAACAATCGGCTGGCGCCAGCGAAGCGCAGTCGGCCGTGCAGGAACAAGCGAAGTCGCTCGATCAGGCGCAAATGGCAGCCCAAGCCCTCGCCGTCCTCGCTGAAGACTCGCGCCGCGGCAAGGGCAGCTCCGCCGCCTCCGACCAAATGGCCGCTTCGGCCGAGGAGCTTTCTGCCACGATTCAGGAATTATCGAGCGCCGCGAGCCAGGTCATGGCGGCAGTCGAACAAATCGACCGGGCCTCCCGTCTCCAGGCGTCCGCAACCCACCAGACTTCGGCTGCGCTCGCCCGCATAGAAAAGAGTGCGCGAGTTGCGGAAGAGAACGTACGTGCAGCCGACGAGCGCGTGAATACGCTCGATGCCGCGCTGAAGAGCGGCCGAGACTCGATCGAACGCCTTGTTGCTGGTGTGCGCATGGGGCTCACCGAGACGCAGTCGAGTGTCGCTGCCGTGAGCAAGCTCGGTGGCATTGGTCGCAGGATCGAAAAAGTCGTCGATGCCATCGCACTCATCGCTGTGCAAACCAGCATGCTCGCCGTCAGCGGGTCAGTGGAAGCCGCTCGCGCGGGCGACTCCGGACGCGGATTCGCAATTGTCTCGAACGACATTCGCTCCCTCGCACGCGAGGCGTCGGTGAATGTCGAGCGTGCGAAGGACACCGTACGCGGAATTCTCGACCAGATCGCGCTGCTCCGGACCGACCTCGAGCAGATCTCTGCATCTTCCGACATGGAAGTGCAAAACAACCGCGCCGTCTCCGCGTTGATCACGAAAATCGGTGCCGACGTCGACGACATTCGCTCTGGCAACAAGGCCATCATCCGGGGAGCGGCCGAAATTCTCACCGCCACGGTGGAGGCCGCTACCGGCGCTCGGCAGATCGCGGCCGCGTCCGAGGAAGCCAGTGCAGCGGCTCGGCAGGCGTCCACGGCCGCGACAGAGCAGTCACGCGGGGCGGAAGACCTGGCCGCAGCGATCGAGGAAGTGGCCTCGCTCGCCGACGAGCTGAAGCTGGCCGATGCCTGAAACCACGGCCGACACAGGCGCGGTTCGTCGCTTCCTGACGTTCCGCCTCGCGCGCACTCTGTATGCGTTGCCGGCAGAATTCGTCTTCGAAGTGATCCCGATCCCGGCAGCGGCCCGAGTTCCGCATAGTCCGTCGGCGTTGCTCGGCCTCGCCAATCTGCGCGGCACGGTGCTGCCGCTCGTGGGGCTGCGCGAGCTGCTCGGCCTGTCGGACACGCAAGTCACCTCCGCTTCGAAAGCCATCGTGCTCGACGCTGGAACACCGGTGGCCCTCGCCGTGGAATCCGTCGAATCTCTCGCAGCAGTCGCAGCAGACCGCATCGAAGTGCGCGAGGCAGAGCTCAGCGCGCAGGCCGGAGAAAAGCTCACCGGCACGTTTCAATCGACTGCGGACGCGGAAGTCGCAAAGGTCCTCGATATCAAGTCCCTGCTCACCGCCGCGTTCGCGCAGCGCGAGCGCCCGCAACGGGCGCTACGTGTGAGCACCGACGTGGCGCAGACGGTGCAAGAGCCAGCGGCGGATGCCACGCCCGCGGCGATGCTCGTCACCTTCGATGCCGCGGGCCAAGAGTTCGCACTCGATCTCGAGTCGGTGCAGGAGATTCTGCCGGCGCCGGCGACACTCGTAGCAGTACCTCGCGCGGAAGCGCTCGTGCTCGGCGTGACTTCGTTGCGCGACCGCTTGCTGCCGCTGCTCTCGCTAAGAGGCCTACTGGGCTTTCCCCCGAAGGCGGCCGCGGACGGACGCGAGAAGGTCGTCGTGATGCGAGTGGGCGGCACGCAGGTCGGGCTCGTCGTCGACCGCGCGCGCGCGATCTTGGCCGCGCAGGCTTCTGCGATCGATCCGATGCCCTCCGTGCTCGCCGCGCGCACTGGCGGCGAAGCCCGCATCAGAGCCATCTATCGCGGTGACGAAGGCCGCCGGCTCGTCTCGATCCTCATGCCCGAGCAGCTTTTCAGGGAGGATGTCATGCGCCGGCTCACGGAAAACCGCCAGAGCGAGAATGCGCCTGGCGAACACAGCGACTCGCTTCGATCGAGCGAGCTTCAGTTTCTCGTGTTCAGGCTCGGCGATGACGAGTTCGCGCTGCCCATCGAGGCCGTCGACGAGGTCGGCGAGATGCCCGCCAAGATCACGAAGCTGCCGAAGACACCGAAGTTCCTCGAGGGCGTAGTGAACCTGCGCGGCGACGTATTGCCGGTGATCGATCAACGCCGTCGGTTCGACATGCCCGCGCTCGGCGAATCCGAGCGGCGCCGTCTCGTGGTCGTACGCACGGAACAGCATCGCGCCGGGCTGATCGTCGACAGCGTCTCCGACGTGTTGCGAGTCGCGGCGAATTCGGTAGAACCGCCGCCAGATCTCACTGATCAGATCGCTCGCCTCGTTCGCGGTGTAATCAATCTCGAGCAATCGCGGCGCATGGTCCTCGTGCTCGATCCGTCCGAACTGCTCACGCCTGCCGAACGCGGGCGTCTCGATGCCTTTGAAAAGGCCAGCCGGGCGAATGCGTGATAAAGGTCCTCGTAGTCGATGACTCTGCCCTGGTCCGCAAGCTCTTCGGTCGCGTCTTCGAGAACGAGCCCGACTTCGAGGTCCGCTTCGCTCGCAACGGCGTGGAGGCGCTGCGCGAGCTCGATGAGTTCCGTCCCACGGTCATCACCCTCGACGTGCATATGCCACAGATGGGCGGCCTCGAGTGTCTCGATCGCATCATGGTGGAGCGGCCTTGCGCGGTGCTCATGGTCTCCTCGTTGACCGCCGAAGGCGCGGACGCCACGCTCGAGGCATTGCGACTCGGAGCGGTCGATTTCGTGCCGAAGCCCGAGGGCGCCGTGTCTCTGCGCATCGACGAGTTCGCGCCGATACTCGTCGCTAAAATCCGCGCGGCTGCGGCCGCGCGGATCAAGAACAGCTCCCGGCTGCGCGAGCGAGTGCTGCACCGGACACGAACGGCGCAAACACCTGCCGTCGCACGACCACGTCGCCGAGCAGGACGTGCCGCTGGCGAGGGGCTCGTGCTCGTAGGCACGTCCACCGGAGGCCCGAGCGCGCTCGAAGCCTTGCTCGCTCCGCTGCCGAAAGGATTTCCGTGGCCGATTCTGGTCGCGCAGCACATGCCCGCGACCTTCACCGGCCCGCTCGCCGGGCGCCTCGACGATCTCTGCGCGGTTCAAGTGGTCGAAGTGCTTGGTCCAACGCCCGTGCGCGGCGGCTGCGTCTACATCGGGCGCGGGGACGCGGATCTGATCGTCGCGCGAAGAGCTACGGGGCTGGTGGCCCTGACCGCACCCGCCGAACGCGACTACCCGTGGCATCCGAGCACTGATCGGCTCGTGCGATCCGCGCTGGTCCATCTAGCAGCGGAGCAATTGATTGGCGTACTCATGACGGGGATGGGCAACGACGGCGCGGCCGCGATGACGACACTGCACGAACAAGGCGGTAGAACCATCGCGGAATCAGAGGAGACCGCTGTCGTCTGGGGAATGCCAGGCGAACTCGCGCGCGCCGGCGGCGCCGACTGGATCGAGCCGTTGCACAAGATCGCCGATCGTTTGGTTCGCATCGCGCCACGCCATGCCACTCGTTCGTAAGCCCCCCGGCCCGCCACCGACCACAGCACCGGCCTCCGATCTGGCGGCGATGCTCCAGTTGCTCGCTGGCGGTAGCGACGAAG
Organism: Gammaproteobacteria bacterium; assembly: GCA_039933105.1. Taxonomy (GTDB): domain Bacteria; phylum Pseudomonadota; class Gammaproteobacteria; order Steroidobacterales; family Rariloculaceae; genus FEN-1219. The sequence goes on from JBDTOT010000013.1 coordinate 81,107, forward strand.
AGCGCTGGTCCGCCGCGCGCGCGGCCGCCGACGTGCCCGATAGCGTCGCAGCGCTCGGCGAAGCGCTGGCTCGAGAAACGAGCACGCGGGTTCGCCAGGCCATCTTCACGAGCCTGGCGCGCATCGCCACGCCACAGAGCGTTGACGTCGTGCGCGGATACCTGCGCTCCGACGACGCGCACGCGCGCACGGACGCGTGCGACGCTCTCATTGCAATGGGAGAGGCCGCCTGGCCCTACCTCGGAACTCTGTTGCGGGATCACGACGCAGACGTTCGCGCGCTCGCCTGCGGCCTCGTCCGCAACATGCCGAGTGAAGTGGCAGTGCCGCTGTTCTGCGAGCTGCTGAATCTCGAGCCGGACGCGAACGTGTGCGCCGCGGCGATCGACGCGCTCGCGGAGATAGGAGGACCCGAAGCGCTGCCGGTGCTCGAGCGCTGCCACGAGCGGTTTCGAGCGACCCCGTTTCTCGCCTTCGCAATTACGATCGCGGCCGATCGTATCCGTGCGCAATCCGCTTCTCCACGTGCCTGAGTTCGCGACCCTCACGGAGGATGAGTTTCGCAGGCTTTGCGAATTCCTTTACCGACGCACCGGAATGACATTCACCCAAGCAAAACGGTATTACGTCGAGCGCCGCGTAGTGGAACGCATGACCGCAACAGGGTCTGATTCCTTCGAAGACTATTTCGGCCGGCTGCGAAGCGACGTGTACGGAGAGATCGAGCACTTCGTCAACGCATTCACGGTCAACGAAACGTACTTCTATAGAGAAGAGCATCAGCTTGCGTGCCTCTCCTCGGACCTGTTGCCGGCGAGGCTACAGATGAAGCCGCCCGGAGAGCCGATCAGGATCTGGTCGGTGCCGTGCTCCACGGGCGAGGAGCCCTACTCGATCGCGATTTGGCTGCTCGAAAACTGGCCGCTCGTCGACCAGCATGACATCGAGATAGTCGGCTCAGACATCGACACGAACGCAGTCTCAGCAGCGCGCGCCGGAATGTACGTAAAGCGCGCCTTCATGCGCCTGCCGCCGTACTTGCTGGAGAAGTACTTCGAGCCGGAGCAAGACGACGCTTGGAAGATCATCGACGACTTACGGCAATCCGTGCATTTCACCACCGCCAACATCGTCGATCGGACGCAGACGAACGCACACGGACGGTTCGACGTGATCTTCTGCCGCAACGTGCTGATCTACTTCGACGAGACGTCGCGGCGAAGAGCAGCGGAAAACCTCTACGAGAACCTCTTCCCGGGCGGATTCATTTGCCTCGGCCACACGGAATCCATGAGCCGTATCTCTCCGCTATTCGACGTCGCACGCTTCGCGGACGCCATCGTGTATCAGAGACCTCCGGAGTAACGCCGTGGCCAACGACGCGCGCAAGCGAGTTCTCATCGTGGACGACGCAAGCCTCGTGCGTTTGTACTATCGCACGACTCTGGAGAACGCTGGCCTCGTCGTAGGCGAAGCACTGAACGGAATCGAAGCGCTAGAGCAGCTGCTCACGGTGCGCTACGACTTGCTCGTAGTGGACGTGAACATGCCGCAGATGGACGGGATCACTTTTGTGAAATCCCTCCGGGGCAAGAGCGCGCCAATGGCTTCGACTCCGGTATTGATGTCGAGCAGTGAGGCGCACGCGATGCGTATCGCGGCAGCTCGCGCGGCAGGCGCGAACTTCTACATCGTGAAACCGCTTACCCAAGAAGCGCTGGTGCAGTACGCATTGCTACTCTGTGGAGCTCCGCATGGATGAGCTCCTGCAGCAGTTCCTGATCGAGTCGCGTGAGCTCGTAGACCAGGCCACCGACGATTTGCTGGCACTCGAGAAAGCGCCGAATGACGCGGAGCGTTTCGACAACGCGTTTCGCGCGTTTCACACGCTGAAGGGCGGCGCTGGCATAGTGGAGTTCACCGCAATGGCCGACGCCATGCACGGCGCGGAAGACGTGCTCACGGCAGCTCGCAAGGCATCGGCGCCGATGTCGACGCAGGACATCAGCAACTGCTTGATGTGTCTCGACCAGGTGGTCGAATGGCTCGACGCGATCCAGAGCACCGGCGTCGTGCCGGTCGGTGCGAGCGCCGCGGCGGTGATCGCGCGCCTCGCGCGCCCGACGACGGGGCCGCCAGCCGGCGCGCCGCCCGCTGATGTCACGGATGTGTGGGTGCAGGGACTCATGACTGCGCATCGCAATGCAGCGGCGCAGGCGCAAACCGCGATTCGCTATCGACCCGATTCCAGGAGCTTCTTCCGCCAGGAAGACCCTCTTGCGCGCATCGGTGCCTTGCCCGGCCTGCTCGCCCTCGACGTCGGTCCGCGCGACTCATGGCCCATGCTGGAAGAGCTCGACCCGTTTTCCTGCAACGTCGTGGTCACCGCGCTGCTCGCCATCTCCGCCGGCGACGCGCTCGCAGCGCTCGGCAGTGAGGCCCATCACTGCGACGTCGCGACGCTGCGGACCCACACGGGCGCGTCCATGGATCACTCGCTGTCGAAGCAGGCACACGAAGTGCTCGAAGCTCAACTGAGCTTGCTCGCTGGCATTGGTGAGCGCCAGGCGCCCAGCCTCATCGCGTCGGCCGGCACGGTGGCCGCCAACGTGCTGCGCCACATCGGCAAGATCGCAGACGCGGACCGCATGGCCGCCACAGCCGCCCACTGCGTGGCGGCGCACGATCTCGCGGGGTTGCAGCAAGCGATACGGGCGGCCCTTGGGGGCGCGCCGCCGGCCCCGGCGGCGCCGCCAGAGCCGGCCCAAGCGCGGCGCGACGAGGGTGGCGCCCAGACGTTGCGCGTCGATGCTGCCCGAATCGACGCGCTGGTCCGATTGACCGGCGAGCTCATCGTGGCGAAAAACGCCATCGGGCACTCGGTTCGCCTCGCGGAAACCGAAGGCGCCGCACTGGCTGCGACGCTCAAGAGCCGACATGCCGCGCTCGAACGGCTGGTCGGTGAGCTGCAGCGCTCGGTGGTCGCGATGCGCGTGCTTCCGCTGCGGGTTGCGCTACAGCGTTTCCCCCGCCTGATACGCGAAATGTCCGTAGACCTGGAAAAACCCGCCACGCTCGTGCTCGAGGGCGAAGACACGGAGGCGGACAAAGCAATCGTCGAGGTGCTCGTCGAGCCGCTCGTGCACGTGCTGCGCAACGCGATGGACCACGGTGTCGAGACTGCGGCTGTGCGTGCAGCCGCCGGCAAACCGGGCACCGCCACCATCCGTATACGCGCGTTCCGCGCTGGCGAGCACGTCACGCTCGAAGTCGTGGACGACGGCGGCGGAATCGACGTGTCGCGTGTTCGCGAGGTTGCGAACGAACGCAAGGTGGCCCCAGAAGAAACTCTCGCGTCCATGAGCGACGCGGAAGTCATAGACCTCATCTTCGCGCCGGGGTTTTCGACGGCAACGACAGTCACCGAGCTGTCGGGCCGCGGCGTTGGCATGGATGCGGTGCGCACGGCGGTGAAAAGACTCGGCGGACACGTCACCGCGACCAGCGTTGCCGGTCAGGGAACGACGGTGCGCTTCACTCTGCCCTTCAGCGTGATGATGACTCGGGTCATGACCGTCGAAGCCGGCGGCCAACAATTCGGCATCCCGCTCGACGCGGTCATCGAGACCATTCGAGTCCCGCGTAGCAGCGTCTTCAGGATCGGAGCGGCGCAGGCGATCGTATTCCGCGACAAGACAATCCCCCTCGTCCGCCTGAGCCAGGCGCTCGGAGCGGGATCGAGGGACGACAGCGACGACGCCTCGCCGGTGGTGATTACGAAAGTGGATGGCGACTTCGGAGCATTGCAAGTGGATAGGATCGGCGAGCGCATGGAGATCATGCTCGAGCCCCTCGACGGCCTCTTAGGGGGGCTGCCCGGCATCGCGGGATCCACGTTGCTCGGGGATGGCAGCGTGCTCCTGGTTCTCGACGTGGCGGAGCTACTTCGATGACGGTGCGACTCGCCGCCGACGGCACGCTAAGCCTATTGGGCCTCTGCGGGGTGGAAGACGCGGAAGTCTTACAACACCACCTATTGGCCGCTCCGGAATCCACCGTAGAATGGAGCGGCTGCCAACATTTGCACACCGCCATCCTGCAAGTGCTGCTGATAGCGAAGCCGCGCCTGCGTGGCGTGCCGTCCAACCCCTTTCTCAGAAGCCACGTCGAACCGTTGCTAGCTAGGAAGCCGAAATGACCTATAAAGTGCTCGTCGTCGACGATAGTAAGCTCGCCCGCATGGCGGTGGTGAAAGCCCTAAAGAGTTGTTATCCAGATGGCGCGATCGTGGAAGCCGGCAGCGCAGACGCTGCGTTGAGCGCCATGCAGAACGAGACGCCGGATATTGCACTCGTCGATTTCAATATGCCGGCACGGGACGGCCTGCTCGTTGCCGCGGATCTGCGCCAGCTCAGCCCGCAAATGCCGATCGCCATCGTGTCGGCCAATCATCAGCAGGAAATTGTCAACCGAGCGGCGGCCCTCGGGGCGACATTTCTATCGAAGCCGGTGATCGAGAAAGACTTGAGCGCGTTCTTGAAAGCGGCTACGCGCGAGCTACAGGACGCCGTCTCGTGAACGACCTGACGCTATCGGAGCTCGAGCTCGACGCTTTGACTGAACTCGTCAATCTCGGTGTCAGTCGTGCCGCCGCGAATCTGGCGCTCATGGTGCACGAGGAAGTCATCTTGAGCGTGCCGAAGGTCGCGCTGCTGACTCGAGAGGAGGCGATTCGTGCGCTGAGCGAACGCGAATCCAAACATCTCGTAGCGGTGCACCAGGTTTTCCAGGGTGACATCGCCGGCAGAGCGCTCCTGATCTTCCCGGAGGAGCAGAGCCTCGAGCTCGTGAGATCGGTGGTGGGCAGCGAACTCTCGCTCGAAGACATCATTGAGCTAGAGCAAGAAGCGCTCGCAGAGACCGGCAACGTCATTCTCAACAGCTGCCTTGCCACCATCGCAAACTCCCTAGAGAGCAGCCTGACAATCTCGCTGCCCGAAGTCCTGCGAGGCGAAGGCTCGCGGTTTTTCGCGTTGGAGCCGCCGCCTGCGGGGGGCACCACGATCATGTTCATCTACATCAATTTTGCGCTACGAAAGCGCGAAGTCGACGGCTACCTGGCAATGATGATGGACCTACCCTCGCTCACCGCCCTGCAAGGGCTGCTGCGTGGATGGATCCGACGAATGGGCGGAACGCCGCAAGAGTAGTAGTTCATGTCCGGAACCGAACACGAACACTCGATTCTCGACGCGGTTGCAACCGGGTTGATCGTCGTTGGCTCGGATCGGACGATTGTCCAGTGGAATGCATGGATGGCTTCCGCCAGCCGGCGGCACGAATCGGAGGTGATCGGCAAGCGGCTCGAGCAGGTCTTCACCAGCTCCGAGCTCCGAGTGGTCGGCCGAGCGGTCGAGTCTGCCATCGATGCCGGCGCTTCCACTCTGTTGACTCACGCGCTGCACGCGACTCTGCTGCCGCTCCACACGTTGGCGGGACGACCCCTGCTGCACGACATCATGATATCTCCGGTCGGCGACGCACCGCACCGCCGATGTATCGTCCAGATTGCGGACGTGACGGACACGACGCGGCGCGAACACTTTCTGCGGGATCGCCAGAACGCGCGCTACGACGCATTGGTCCAAAGCGCGCCCGACGTGATCTTGAACGTCGACAGCCAGGGAATCATTCAGCTCGCGAACCCCGCGGCGGAACAGCACTTCGGCTATCCGGACGCAGAGCTGATCGGCAAGCCGATGACGTTGCTCTTCGAGAGCGAAGATGCGTGGTACGACGTCTGGCGGTCGGTGAGCGCGGGCGCCTCCGGCTATACGACAGATGTCCGCGTCCGCCGCAAGGATGGCATGCTGCGCTACTTTGAAGTCTCCGCCGCCCGTTGGCAGGACGGGACCCGCTTCTTGATCACCGCGATCTTGCGCGACGTGACCGACCGGCGTGACGCCGAGATCGCACTTCGCGACAGGGAACGCGAATCCCGCGCGAGCGCGAACGCGCTGGCGGAGCTCAACAAAGTGCTCAAGGAAAGCGGCGAGGCGCTGAATGTCATGGATCGGCGCAAGGACGAGTTCCTCGCGACGCTGGCCCACGAGCTGCGCAACCCGCTCGCGCCGCTGCGTTACGGTCTGCAGCTGCTGAAACCCGCCAACGACGACGGTGGCCTGACGGACCGCACGTGGCAAATGATGGACATGCAGCTCGGGCAGATGATGCGGCTCATCGACGACCTGCTCGACGTCAGCCGCATCACCAACGATCGGATCGCGCTGCACAAGGAACTCACTTCGCTGGACAAGGTGATGCGTCAGGCAATCGCGACTAGCGCGCCGATCATCGAATCGACGCAGCACAATCTGAGCATCGACATGCCCGCGCAGCAAATCACGCTTGACGCGGATGTCGCGCGGCTCACGCAGGTGTTCTCCAACCTGCTGAACAACGCCGCGAAGTACACGCCGCGCGGCGGCAGCATCCAGATCAGAGTGGAGCAGCGCGACGACTTGGCCACTGTGCGCGTCATCGATAGTGGAATCGGCATTCCGCAGGCAATGCTGCCACGAGTGTTCGACATGTTCATGCAGGTCGACAGCTCCCTCGAACGAACCCAGGGGGGGCTCGGCGTCGGCCTATCGTTGGTGAAGCGGCTTGTTCAAATGCACGGCGGCACGGTGGAGGCGCACAGCAAAGGTGTCGGTGCGGGCAGCGAGTTCGTCGTGCGGCTGCCCACTACCAAGAGACCGACATCGATCGACACGCCGCGCGCGACCGACGTCGACGCCGCGCCCATTTCGATTCGCCGGCGTGTCCTCGTGGTCGACGACAACCAGGATTCCGCGACGAGTCTCGCAATGCTTCTGGGTATGAAAGGCCACGAGACGAGAACGGCGAACGACGGCATCGAAGCCATCGAAATCGCCAACGAGTTTCGGCCGCAGCTCGTGTTGCTCGACATTGGAATGCCGAAGCTCAACGGGTACGAGACCGCCCGCCTGATGCGGCAGAAGGAATGGGGCCGGCGAGCTCTACTCGTGGCGTTGACGGGCTGGGGCCAGGAAACCGACCGTGCGCGCTCCAGCGATGCAGGTTTCGACGCCCACCTCACAAAGCCGGTCGACTTCGCCGTAGTGCAACGCTTGCTCACGACTATGTCGGCCAGCGAGGGCTAACGCGCGAATTCCATTGCGCAGTTTCGCGCTCGTGGCTTGCTGTCGTATTGGTGCCCAGGCCCGGATTTGAACCGGGACGGCCTTTCGGCCAGCGGATTTTAAGTCCGCTGCGTCTACCCTTCCGCCACCCGGGCGTGTGCGTTGGCGCGGAAGGGTAACACTCGCAAGTAGGGGCGGCCTAACTAGGCCGCCCCCTGTTTGCAAACACGTACTACGAGCCGTTACTTCTTCGGCTGCAACTGCGCCATCATGCGCGTCGCCGCAGCGTTTTTCGGGTCGATCGCGAGCGCCTTATGGAGGCTGTCCATCGCAGCGGCGTCGTCTTTCTTGCCCTGCTGCGCCTGCGCGATCGCGACGTAGCTAGCCGCGGACTTCGGGAACACCGTCAGGTTTAGTTGCAAGAACTGAATCGCTTCGTCCTGGCGGTTCTGCGCGATCAACGGACGAGCCGTCGCAATCAAACCTTGCTCGCTGAAGTCATACGCTTGCGCGCCGTAGTACTTCGTCTTGAGCTCGGTGTACTGCGAAGACGCGGCCGCGAAGCCCTTGTCCTTCGACGTCTTCGCGAGGATCTCGCCGATCTGCTTCGGCTCCGGCACGCCGCGATGGCACGTAATGCAACCGACGCGCGTGAGCTGGTCGGCCGGCTCATTGAGTGCGGTCGGCAGAGCCATGTTCAGATCGCCGGCGATCTTCATCATTGCGCGCGCGCGATCTTTCTCTTTCTTGTCGTCGGACGCGAAATCCGGCGGCGCGCCTTCCTTCTCGACGTGGCAGTACTCGCAGCCGACGCCGAGCGCGGCCGTGAAGTTCTGCATCACATTGATGACCTGCCCGCGCGTCCAATCCTTCGGCAGGACCTTCAGGTTCTTCGGCGCTTCCTGCGCAGGCGCCTGCGCAAACGCAGCGCTTGCGAGCAGCAGCAAAGCGGCAGCCACGGAATGGCGGCCAAAAACAGATGACATGGACATGACTCCTCCCCTTCGTTGACGTTCAGAGCTCAATCGTTGTTACTGCCTCAGCGCAGTGTCCCAATGCTCGACGATCTTGCCGTTGGCAATGCGAAACATGTCGAACCACGTGGTGGTGTACGGCTTGCCGTCCTTGTCCTTGTACTCGCGTTTGAGTGCGAGCGTGACGAGATCGCGTTCCGCGACCATCGAGATGAGCCCGTCGATATGATCCGGCACGTCGATCGGCGCCATCTTCTGAGCAGTGAAGTACGCCTTCACGCCGTCGCGGCCGGTTTCGGCATTCGGGTTGTGCTGGTGATACTCGGGCGCAAGATACTGATCCGCCGCATCGATGTGATGTGCGCTCAAGAACGTGCGCCACATGTCCCACACGAGCTTCTTGTTGGCGGCGAGCTGCGGATCTTTGCTCTCGAGAAATTTGAGCTGCTCCTTCGCGGGCGTGGCAACCACCGGCTCGGCGGCGTTGACCACAGCGGTTATGGCAAAGGCGGCGACTGCAACGGCAAGTACTTTCATCGTGGGCTCCCCCGTGACTGATCGTTCGTATTGTTCCGGTTGAACCGGGTTCGTTGACTATACCAGCGACGGAGCTTCGGCCCCACACGCGCCGAACACGTCGGTACGCACTCGCAAGCAGCCGGCATGCCAATAGACCAAGCACCCGTTTGCCGCGTCGTCCGCCAGGTAACTGCACCGAAAACTGGCCTGCCGCGACTTCCGTCACGTCCCGATTGTCATCGCCAGCCCGTCGAGCGCGTTGTTCGCTAGCAAGAGCCGGACGTGTACGCGAATGGATGGACGGCTCGCTGGTATCTCAACAGGAGGGGTTCAGATGAACAGGATTACCGCATTTAGTGCACTCGTTTTGTGCACGCTGGCCGCCGGTGCGTATGCCGCAGGGCGGCGAACCGATGAGGTCGTGGACCGGGATGTGAACCAACAGCAGCGCATCGAGCAAGGCCTGCAATCGGGCCAGCTGAACACGCGCGAAGCGGGTCAGCTCGAGCGTCAGGAAACGCGGATCGATCGAACCGAGGCTCGCGACCTCAAGGACGGCAAGCTGTCGCCGCAGGAGCAAGCGAGAATCAATCGCATGCAGAACCGCACGAGCGCCCGCATCGCCGCCCAGAAGCATGATGGTCAGACCGGAAACCCGGACTCGCGGTCGTCAGAGCGCATGCAAACCGACGTCGCACGCAACGCGCGGCAAGAGCAGCGCATCGACCAGGGCGTCGAGAACGGCACACTGACGAACCGCGAAGCCGGCTCGTTGGAGCGCGGCCAGGCGCGTGTCGATAGGCGCGAGGCGGCCGCGGCGAGCGCCGGCCACGTGGGGCCGCGCGAGCAGGCCGGCGTACAGCGCGCCGAGAATCATCAGAGCCGGCGGATTCATCGCCGCAAAGCAAGCTAGGCCTATAGCCGGAGGGTGGCGCCATGCCACCCTCCGCGCACCGAATCGCTACGAGATGCGAGCTCGTCCGTGCCGCAACGGCGAGCCTAGCGCGACCCAGCATCCCACCCGGTTCCGACGCGTTGTTTCTCTTCCTCGGCCGTCAACGGATCGCCCGCTCCGAGGGCGTTGATCGCGCCGAGCATGGCAGGCGACAACGCCGAGGACGCCTGCCGGAAGCCCCCCGGTGCGGCCGGTTGGGCCGCCGCGCCGTCCAGCAACTCCACCGACCAGCGGCCGCCGCTCCGACAGGCGACACCCCCTCCGCCGGTCCGCAGTCCGAACGTACGGCAGTACTCGCCCGCGGTCGCGCGAAAGCTGAGGCCGATGCGCGCGGCTGCATTCTCCGACGCGGCGCCCGCGAGCTCGGTCGACAGCGCCTTATCCAGGAAGCCCGCGGCCACCAACCTGCCCTGCTGCGTTTCGACAAGCGCGCTGCTCGGACCGCGCAGCGTCAGCTGCCCCACCAGGAAACCGAGCACGAGCGCGGCGGCAATCGCGCCCCACTCGCGCAGCGCCACTCCCGGCCGCGCGCGAGCGCCTTCCTTCCGCGCATAGCCGATCGGCGTAATGGCAGCGCGAGACGCTGGACCGGCGAACGCATCCCGCAGCCTCTGTGGGATCGGCTCGTTCAACACCGGATCGAACTCGGCACTCAGCAGCGTGCGCAACGCCCGCTGCTCCGCGATGCGTTGCGCCAGCGCGGCGTCTGCGCGGCTGTCGGCTTCCAGGCGCGCAGAAGCGTCGATGTCGAGCGCGCCATCCACGTAGGCGTGGATGGCTTCGTCGTTCCAGGAGGATTGCGTGCTCATGAAGGTGTTTCCTTGCCGCCGAGCTGTGCCGCGAGCGCCTCGCGTCCGCGCGACAGTCGGCTCGTCAGCGTTCCGATCGGCACTTCCATGATGTCAGCCGCTTCCTGATAAGAGAGACCCTCGATCAGCACCAGCGATACCGCAAGCTGTTGCTCGTCCGGCAGACGCTGCAGCGCGGCAGCAATGGACAGTCTGTCTTCCGCCGCGGAGTGCGAGCCATCGGCAATATCCTCCATACCTTCATCGCCCTTCACCACGGCGCGCTCACGTTTGCGCGAACGGAGGGTGTCGATCCATGCGTTTTTCACGATGCCGAACATCCAGTTTCTCACTGCAGCTTCGATCTGCTCCGCTGTGGCTCCGGCCGGTGGCGCGCGCCATTGCGCCGCGCGCAGCAGCGCGTGTTCCAAAGCGATCTGCGCCAAGTCGTCCGCATCGTGCACGTGGTGAGTCAACGTGCGCGCGAACCTACGCAAGCGCGGCAACACGATCGGCAACGTCTGCCGGAGCACTGTGACGCTGTCGGTCATAGGTCGTTCATCGAATGCCCTACAGAGGTACTACGCTTCCGCACGGCATTATCATCCATCACAAAATGAGAAAATATCGGTGGGCAGTTCACGCTGCCGGCGCTAACGTTACTCCCATGAACGCGATCGTCCGCAGCGTGTTGTTGCTCGCACTGCTGTACGCGGCTGCGCCCACGTCGGCGCAGATCGCTCTGCCGCGGCTACCAGTACCGGGCCTGCCGCCATTGCCGACGGGCGATCTGCCGATTCAGCTGCCCGCGCCACTGGCTCGCGAAGTCGATGGCCTCGCGCAGCCCGCGTTGTCGTCCGTGCGTGCTCGGGCACGCGAGCTGGTGCGGCGCTATCCGGCGCAAGTCGAGCGCGATCCCCAAGGTGCACCGATAGTCCGCGCAGTGATTCTGGCGCTTGCGCCGGACGAACAGGCACTGCAACAAGCACTGGCGCGCGGCTATCAGATCCAAAGCGATCAGACGCTCCAGCCGCTCGGCGATCGCGTGGTCACGCTGGTGATACCGGCCGGCGTCGCGACGCGCCGCGCGCTGCGCGACCTTCGCGCTGCAGATCCCGGCGGCCGCTACGACTTCGATCACCTCTTCACGTCGATGCAAGCGACGCCGCCGCTCGATGCCGGTGCGGCCTCTGCTATCGATGCGTTGCCCCAAGCCATCGACGTGCGCGTCGGGCTGATCGACGGCGGCGTGGATGCCGGGCACTCCGTCTTCGCCACGCGTCGTCCGGAGCTCTTCGGCTGCGGCGGCAAACCGGTCGCCAGCGAGCACGGCACGGCGGTGGCGTCGCTATTCGTCGGCCGTTCGCGGGAGTTTCGCGGCGCCGCGCCCGGAGCGCAGCTCGTAGCGGTCGACGTGTACTGCGAAGCCGCGACACCGGGCGGCCGCGTGCGCGACATCGTCGTAGCACTGGCCGAGCTCATGGCGGCGAACGTACGCGTCATTAATATGAGTGTCGTCGGCCCCGACAACGCGGTGCTCGCCGCAGTGGTCCGGAAGGTCCTCGCGAAGTCGATCGTGATCGTCGCGGCCTCCGGCAACGACGGCCCGAACGCGGCGCCGTTGTACCCGGCGGCGTATCCAGGCGTGGTTGCCGTCACCGCGGTCGATGCGCACGAGAGAGTATTGATGGAAGCCAGCGGCGGCGACCACGTGCGCTTCGCGGCTCCGGGTGCAGACATGCTTGCTGCGAGCTTGAAAGGAACGTTCTCGGCTGTTCGCGGTACTTCGTATGCGTCGCCGCTGGTCGCAGGCCTCATCGCGCGACTGCTTGGAGGCGAAAACACGACGAGCGTCGAACAGATCGTGCAGCAGCTCGCGGCAACGAGCGCGAACCCCAGCTCGGGCCGGCGGAATCGCCACTCGACCTACGGCCTCGTCGGCATGGAGCTACGCACCGATCCTGCGCATTTCGCCGGTCGCGTGGCGCCACGTTAGGTTAAACGACATTTTTCTTCGCCGGCGGGGATGGATTGCATTAGTGGGCACGTAGAGCTCAGTGAGGGATGCGTTTTTCTACCCACTCATGGAGAGCTACACATGAACATCCATCGCAATGTCCTGAAGATCGTGGCTGGTGCGCTGCTGATGGCTTCGCTACCGGCGGGCGCCCAGATACTGGGCGGTAGCCTCGGCGGGGCCGCGAACGGAACGCTCGGCGGCGCGCTGGGCGGGGGCCGTATCAACGGCGCCGGCTCGGCGGCTGGCAACGCCAACGCGGGCATCGATGCCTCCGACACGTTCGGTGCGGTGCGCAATCGTACGCAGCAAGCTGGAGGCAAAAGTCGGGAGCTTGGGGGTAGCGCCGTCGGCACGACGCGCTCGCACATCGAGTCCGTCCGCGGCGCAAGCCAGGCGTCGGTCGAAACCGCGAGCTCGACGAGCGTCAAAACCGGCCGTCGTGCGGCGCGTGCCGCGGAGCGCGCACGCACTTCGACTGCGGCAGACGGTGTCGTTGCAACCAGTGCGCAACCGAGCAACGGCCTCGCATTGAACGGCTCGGGCGAAGCCAGCGCGGAGCAACGCGTCATGCGGCGCACCGTTGCCGCTGACGGCGCGGCCGCTTCGCAGACGAGCGTCAATCGTTCAGGGATCGCGAATAGCGCCGATGGCGAGGCCGGCTTATCCATGAAGAAGGACGGGCCGATGACCAAGACGCCTGCCGAAACGACGCCGGCGAAGTAGATTTCTGCCGCGCCTCACGAGCTGGGCGGACGCGAGTCCGCCCAGCTTTTTTTGGATCAACCCGTGCCGCAGGCGCCCGGCCAGTTGAGCTCACACGCACGCGCATAGAGCCGCGCAGGCTCTCGTTCCTCGATCGGCCCCTTGCTGCCGCGAAGAATGAACGGGAAGTCCACGTAGGTCGGCGCGTCATGGCGGAGCATGCCGCCTTTCGCCAAGGCCGAAGCGTTGGTGCAGGCGGCCGCGAATTGCAGCGTGCATGCGCGATCGAACGCTGCCGCGGCGCGACCGGTATTCCCATAACGTTCGGCGAGCACGATGCCGGCTTCGTTGCACGCCCACGGCGAGCCGTCCGTGCAAAACCCGTCCTGCAGGAAGAACAGGTTCAGGCACGCGTCGCGCTTATCCGCTTCGCACGCCTTCGTCCAATACGGCGTCCATTGCCCCGGGTGCTCGTCGCCGAGCTTGCCTGACGCACTCATGGCTGCGAAAGCGACGGCCCACACGCCGATGTAGACGAGGTGACGGCGGCGCGGCACCAATGCTCGTCCCCACACCGAGGGATCGAGCGCCTTCAGCGCGGGCCACCTCGCAAGTCGATCGAGCGACTTGACGGACAGGTTGAGCAGCGGCACCTGCAGGAGTTTGTCGTAAAAACCCGGCGTGTTCGCGCTCAGCAATAGGTCGTACAAGAGGACCGCCGTAGCTCCGTAGAGAACTCCGTACGCAATGCGCCCGGCGAGAGTACGAGGCGAAGTGGCCGGATCGGTGAACAGCAGGTTCATGCCCAGAAACACCGCGATGGGCACGTGTGAGTCGACGAAGTAATAGCTGCCGGTAGCGGCGTGGTACAGCGCGCTGAAGACGAACGTCGTCGTTACGGCCGCGAGCGTCATCGGCGTGACGCCGAACAGAAACTGACCCGGTATCGCGAGGAGGAAGATTGCGAGGTAGATGTGCGGTGGATAGAACACGGTCTGGGCCACCATGAACCCCCACGTCATGTCGTTTGCGTCGGCGAGCAACAGCACTGCTCCCACCACCGCGAGAGGAAACGACGAGGGATTGAAGATGTGCGTGTTCACGCCATCGCGTTCCCACCGCAGGAATTCCTTGCCCACTAACCCGATCGCTACCATCACGAATTGCCAGTAGAACCACGCGTCCTTGAACCAGAAAAACAGCGTGATGCTAAAAATGATGGGGAACGGGCCGAAGCCCAAAGTGAATTTGCGACGGTGCGTCCACGACAACAAGCTGTCGAAGCCGTAGGCGAACAGAAGCTGGGCGATGATTAGCGGCAGCGCGTGATACACCTCCGGCCAGTAGTACCCCCAATAAACAATGAGCGAACCCTGGAGGCACGCTTGTAGGTAATGCTGGCGACGCAGGGCCACCTCGAGCATCACGCTTTGCCCGCGTCGCAGGACTCCGAACAGCAACCCGCTCCAAGCGAACAACGCGATGGCGACGCCCGCAATGGAGAGCCGCACCATGGGCCGCTGCTCCAGCACCGGGAGCTGGCTCAGCACGAGCAGTGAGACGACGAATGCGGTGTTTAGGAAAAACGCGCGGCCGGCGGAGAGCTGGACTTTAAAAACATGCGCACCCGCGGATGGATCGGCGGATGCTTGCGCCGCGGCGCTTGAGCTGACCATGGTTCGCCCTGAAACGCTAAAGGCGCGATGGTATCAATGACCGCGGGTAAGTGCCGGTGCGTGAGTGGCTGGAGGCTAGGAGCGACTCCCAAAGAGCGTCCGGCCTCCACGCCACTGCTGGCTTACAGGCTCTGCTCGCATAGTTACCCCGACATTTACCCCTCCGAGCGTCGCGTGAGGAAGATCCGGAGTAGAACACATGTCATTCACCCCACGCCGCGCGACGGGCGCAGTGATAGTCGAACTAAGAAATCGCTTCTCGGCCCCGAGGTACACCCCCCTCGCCGGAAAAGAAACATTGAGGTTCGCACGCGCGAGTACCTCACGCCCGAATCGGCACGGCTTCAGAGTGTCCGAACTGATCGCCCTCCGGTGGGATCAGATCGACCTAAAGACCGGCGTGCTCCACGTCAACCGGCTGAAGAACGGCAGCTCAAGCGTGCACCCGCTGCGCGGGCCCGAGCTCCGCGCGCTCCGACGACTGCTCCGCGATTATCCTGCGACGCCCTATGTATTCGTCACCGAGCGCGGCGGCCCGATGACCGACTCCAACGTGCGGAAGATGGTCGCTCGAGCAGGCCTCGCGGCGCGAATCCTCTTCCGTGTCCCTCCGCACATGCTGCGGCACGCGACCGGCTACAAGCTGGCCAACGACGGGCAAGACACGCGCGCGATTCAACAGTACCTCGGGCATCGCAATATCACGCACACCGTGCGCTATACCGAACTGTCGCCGCAGCGGTTCAACGGGTTCTGGAAAGACTAGAAGTGAGGTCACGATTGCTCACGCAAGAGGCCCCGCGTCGGGGGGGCTTTTTTGCGTCGAAAGTCACAAATGCTAGGGGGAAGAACCCATGGCCGACGAACCGCCGACGATACGAAATTGCCGGCCATGATTGACAGGGTTCACAGCTTCAACGTGCAGTGCATAGGGTGCGGCAACCTGCCGCAGCAGGCGGCATACGTGACAGCCGGCCGACCAGCTGAAGACCGGAGCGCAGATCAAGCACTAGTGCGTTAACTGCTATCGCAGCTGGCCCTTCATTCCGCCGACGTGTCGGACGATTCCGACCCTACGCCACTGAGTCGACCGGCCGGCGGTTAGTTTTCGGGCGAGTAGCGTAGTGGGCGCGTCTCCCAACATAGGCCGCAGCTTCACCTGCTGCGGCGAAGAGAAGGCACCATGAAGGTAACCAAGCTGCCGCCCATTGATCAGTTGCAATGCATCATCCTCGGTGAGCACGCAACATTAGACGACCGAACATGC
Source organism: Gammaproteobacteria bacterium (assembly GCA_039933105.1). GTDB lineage: Bacteria > Pseudomonadota > Gammaproteobacteria > Steroidobacterales > Rariloculaceae > FEN-1219. The sequence goes on from JBDTOT010000013.1 coordinate 97,174, forward strand.
AAGGTGCGCTACGTCGGAACGGACGGTGCGCACTATGAGATCGAGATGTCGTTTCTTGAGGCGATGTATCTGCAGAACAACTTGTACGCGATGGAGCAGAACGTAAAACTACTTGAGGCGAATCGCGCTGGTCCTCGCATCGCGCCTGACCCGCCGTCCCTCGGAACATGGCCCCCCACGGCCACGAAGCACTGAGCGCTGAGGTCGCTGTAGTGAGCATCACGATTCGGACGCGACGCGCGATGGGTGAGGAGCACGCCGCGGAATATAGAACCGAAGCGGCCGCTTCGAGGGCGCTCGAGCGGGACCTCACTGCCCATCGCCGCGCTGGGCACCACGTCACCCAGGTCGGCAACATCTACATGGTGACAGACCACTTGGGAACGCTAGTGCAGAGGACGGAGGTCGTCCGACCGAAGACCTGTGTTGTTGCCTTTCCAATCGCCCTAGTGCCAAATACATCTGTGCAGTCCAGCTACAACCCCAAGAAGAAAGATCCGCTACTGGTAGAAAAAGAGTGGCATACGACGGCGTGGGGCGTGTCGCTCATCGCCCTGGTCTTTGGCGCTATCGTCGGCGGGGCGCTGTACTGGTTCGCCGTGCATTAGCTCCAGAAAATCATCAAGCGTGTTGTTCCTTGGGACGACCGTCACGCACTGACGCGCTTTCTGCTATTACCGTGTTCTGATGCCTCCGCCGCGCGACAAACGGCCCCGGGTCGACGACGATTCCACGTCGGAGCACGAACTGCCTGACTTGGATACGACCCGGGCCCAGCCGCGAGACAGGCATGATCGAGCGCAACGATTTAGAACTGAGGTCCTCCGACAGCGCCTTCACGAAATTGGCGGCAGCTGGGTTCGCGTCATGCGCGTCGTCGGTCGGCCCGCCAGGCTGCGCCGCCGGCGGAGGGCTTCAGTGGGAGCGCGGTGACGTCAAACGAGTCGCGAAATACGGCATCCATGCTAGACGCCGCTCTTCTCCCTGTGCGTTACGATCTGCTGCGCGAGTCTTAAAGCCTTCCCGTGCGCAGCGTAGTACCGATCTCGCATGTCTGGGGCAACCCAACTGGCGCGCCCCTCTGCCATGAGGGCGTCGACCTCGGCATTTGCTGTCACCAGTTCGTTGTGCAGACGCTCGAGGACGAGGCGGGAATCTTTTGCCATCGCGTGCCCCCCACTCCCATAGACCGCGCCAACATTTGCGACGTCGTCTCGTTTCGCGACGCCTGAACTGTTACTCGTTGGAGATAAGCCAGCCGACAGACGCCGACTTCGTAGCTGAAATCGAACTGCCCGTCGCGCCATCCCACCACGGCAAGGTTCTGCTCCACGTGTAGCCTCGGCTCCAGGTATACCCCGACGCCCACGTCTGATTGCGCGACCACGTGTAACCACGGCTCCACGTGTAGCCGCGCGACCACGTAGATCCACGACTCCAGGTAAACCCGCGCGACCACGTGTATCCCCGCGACCACGTGTAGCCATCGCCCGTGACCTCCCGCGGCCACCCAGCGCCCTCCATATCCATGACATAGAAGTCGCCATTGTCATCCTGATTGGCCGGTCCTCCGAAGTGCCTCGTACCCGCCAGATCAGCGCTGATGTCGAGGCCTTGGTTGGCACAGCCGAAATCCGTTCCGCGCACGGCGGCGACCGCATCGACCAGGCCGGCACCCTGCTGAAAAATGCTGTAGGCGAGTGCGCCGTCCGGCGACACAGCGGCGCGCGATGCACCCAACAAGCGGCACTTCACGTCGTCTGGCTTCAGTGCTGGATTCGCCTGCAGCATCAGAGCGACAACACCGGAGGTGACTGCGGTCGCCTGCGAGGTGCCGGACATGATGAACAGTGACTGGTCTTTCTTGACCGAACCTGGGTCAAGGTTCGCCAAGTAGCTGTCGGGCGACACCGTGCCCACCATGTGGCCACCGGGCGCCACCAGGTCCGGCTTAACGAACCCTTCGTAGGTCGGTCCCGCCGAAGAAAAGGAGGCAAGGCGATCGTCGCTCGCGTCGTACGGCGTGTAATTGTCCGTGAGCGCGCCGACGGTGATGACATACGGTGTATTGCCGGGAACGCCGATCGTCATCGGAGCCGGGCCCTCGTTGCCTGCGGCAGCGACAACCACGATGCCCGCTTTCCACGCAGCCATCACGGCTTGATCGAGCGGGTCGTCCCAGTAGTTCGACTGGGGCTGCGCGCCGAAGGACAGATTCAGCACGCGAATGTTGTACTTCTGGCCATTGGCAATGACCCATTCAATGCCAGCGATCACATTTGCGTATGAGGCGACACCTTTGCTGTCGAACGCGCGAACGATCACGAGGTTGGCGCCTGGCGCGATGCCGAACGGGCGACCGTCCTTTCCCGGCATCGAGCCTGCTGCGATCGAGGCAATGTGCGTCCCATGGCCGTACGGATCGCTTTTGACGGGCTTGCGATCAGCCAACAGGTCGACGCTTGCAACGACGCGCTTTTGGAGTTCGCCCGTACCGCCGGCCCAAAGTCCAGAGTCCAAGACCGCGATGGCGACGCCCCGGCCATTGATACCGCTGTTCTGCAGGTCCGTTGCGCCGACCAACTGCGGGTAATTCGTCTCGAAGTGCTTTTCCGCTCTGAACGCCGTGCCATCGATGAAGTTATACCTCGTCGCGGCGTCGGGTGGCGCCGGACCTGAGGTCTCCAGGGACGCATCGCGGAAAACGTGAAGGGCCGAAATGCGTTGCAGCTGTGCGACCTGACCGGGAGTCAGCTCCGCAACCACCCCTCGGATGATTCCGAGTTCCTGTCGGACGGATCCGCCGACTTCTGCGACGCGGGCGCGAGAAGTTAGGAGATCCGAGGCCTGAACGATATAGCGATCGGCGTGCTGCGCGGTCGCCTCTGCGCGGGGAGCCGGGCCAGCGGAGTCGCTGACCGTCAGCGCCACCAGACCCGCGATCCCAATCACTGCGGCAATTTGCGTGTTCATGTGCCGGGCCCTCATGCGTCGGTATAACGCGAGCCCATTAGAGTCTTCCCGGAGTTCGAGGCCCCGGTCGCGCCGTATCGCTACAGGCCGAATCTTGTGACGCAGGTCACATAACGGTGCCGTTAAACCGGTGCCCTAAAGAAGGGATGCGGTCGGGTGCACGGCGCCGCGGGCAGCGGCGGCAGGAGATCGTACGGTCGGTAGGCGGTGCTCGCCTTCGCCGCAGCGAGCGCGCGAGGTGAAAATCGATCGGGGCGGTCGATGATCTCGGCTCTCGTAGGCATGGACTATACGGCCTATCCCCTTCGCACTTTTCTTACTTTTCGTTAAGGAACAGTGACGACGAACCGCATCGCGAATCGAGAAAAACCATCGACGTCTTTGCACCGAGACCACGGTCACAGAAGTCCGCCTGCCACGCCCCTAGCCTGCCGCATATGATGCCCCCGCGCGACAAGCGAACGCCGACCGACGACGCCTCGACTGGCGAAGAGGAAGCGCTGCACTTCGAGCCGACGCGGACGGATCGAATTGACGCGCCCGAACTCGTCAGCGATTTCGTTTCCGGCGGTGTCGAGCGCGACGAACGCGGACAGGCTCGCTGGATCGTCGTGCCGTCATCGCGCGATCCGAACAAGACGTTCAATCAGCTCAAGGCACTCGATAACGACGCGCTCGTAATCGAAGGCGCGAAGCCCGACGAGCCGAAGCCGAACCTGAAGTCCGGCTACAACCCGTACAACACTGGCCCAACGAAGCCGCCGGTCAAGCGCCGCTGACTGTTGTTACCTCGCCGCTCCCCTGGTATGGAAAAAACCGTACGCGACGCACCGTCTACGATGCGAAATTGAGGGCCGTAATTGACGGGATTCATAGATTCAACGTGCAGTACACAGCATGCGGCAACCTGCCGCAGCAGGCGCCATACAGGACGGTCCTGCGCGACCAGCTGAAGACCGGCGCAGAGATTAAGCACTACTGCGTTAACTGCGACCGTAGCTGGCCAGCCGACCAAGCAACCCGAGAGCGTCTCGCGGGGCAACTTGGCATCACGGACTGGCGAGAGCCTGTCGCGGGGCAGGTAGACCGAGGCGGCGTGCTGTGCGATCACCGGAGACTTTCTCGAAAAGGAG